>JAKDUK010000018.1 GCA_030457765.1 Marinobacter sp.
TGCAAGATGAAGACGTAAATGGCGCCGGCGCTCACAGCTGGGCGATTCACATGGAGTACCAGTTGAACCGGGCAGCGGGTTTTGATGGCAAGGACTGGACACCATACAGCCGCATCATCAACATTTCCTGGCCGGGGAATACCGGCGCGACCGACTTCATGCAGGCCGAGTTGAACGCCATGACAAGCGGGCGACGGCTGGCCCCGTTGCTGATGCAGCTGGCGGATGTAGGCATTGCCATCAACCTGATCTCCCATTCTCTGGGTGCCCGGGTTGCGCTCACTGCCTTGAACATTTTGGGCACCATCGGTAAAACCAGCATGGTCGACCACCTGTTTCTCTGGCAACCCGCCGTTGCAGACAACGCACTCACCAACGACAGCAGCCGCGATGTACACCCTCTGGGCCTGGGCGTATTTCCTTCGGCCCACAGCGCCGTTCGCAAGATAGTGGTGCTGCACTCCCGCGGCGACGGCATTCTTGGTGCCGGTAAAGATAAAGAGAGCGCCTGGTGGCAGAAAGCTTTGTTGCGATCTTCCCCGGCGGCTCTGATTGCAACGACCGCCTCGAATCTCGCAAACTCAGAAGACGCCATGGACGATGTGCTCGGTTACTTTCGGGGAGCCTATGATAAAAAATGGTGGACCTTCCCAAGCTTTCTGGTTAACGGTTTCGGGCCGGCCATCGAAGAGCTTTACAAAGACTACTTACCACTAACATTCAAAGCACAGATGACAACCTACCCCCAACTATCTGAGCATGTGCCCGACGCGCTCAAGCGAACCGTCAAAGCAAACTGGAACAGGCTGGAGCAAGACATTCTTGCGGAAGCAGATGCTCTCTGGCAGCCCTGCATAGACTGTCTGCGTAACGGAGAGCGGCCGCCAGAATACACCCTGCTGGCACCCTTAAATCACCGAGCTAGCGTTAGCCCGCAAGTGGCGAAGGACTATGTTTTGCGGTTGAAGAAGCTTGCGGTGAATGATTGGGTGCCGGAGCAGCCGCCTAGGCCTGCGTTGGGGTATGTGGGGTTTGATGAATTGTCTGGTGAACAGGCTGGAGCGTTTCGAGATAGCTTTATTGAAAACAAGTTACTTGACGAGTCCTGGCTAGCTACAGATCAAAGTGAATGGCTTTTTAGCCACTCGGGGATGCGGATTCCCAGCCACGAGATATTCAAGAGGTCTTTTATGGCTGAAATCATGGACCCTATTTTAAAAGAAGGAGTCGGTTTTGGGAGTTACTAGTGGAAAAAACCGAGCCCTCGTCTTACTTGTGCTCATTGTTTTATCTTTGTCTGCCTGGGTGCTCTGTAATCATTGGCTTTGGGCCGGTCCCATTATGTCTGCCGGCGTATCAGACAGCGGTCGCTATGTCATTACCGCACACAGGGATAACTCTCTGATTCTCTGGGACATTAAAGAAGAAAAATGGAAAACCTTCAACGGAAAAGCAAATGTCTACAGCGCCACTTTTGTTCCGGACAGGGACGCTTTTCTCTGGCAGGACCTGAATGGCGAAGTAAAGGTGCAAACGGTGACTGGCGAAGAGCTTCTGAATTTTAATCACTTTCCGACCTATGGACACTTGGTCTCCACAGACCTGACCACTTACTTGTCTGCAGATCAAGAGTGGAATGTGTTCAAAGGTTATGGCGACAATAGAAAGCCTGTGCTCAAAGATGGTATCAGTCCCAGTTTTATCGGTTCTGGTAAGTTGCTGAACCTCGCCATGGCAGAGGGTAAGAGTTATTTCATTACCGCTGGTTCCGGCGATGACAACGATCCCATAGAAGACTATGCGCCGATCGACGATGGCCGTCGGTTTTCACGATACAGTGGTGTCACCCTATGGAATACACAAACCGGAAAACCAGTTGCCAAATTTCAGGGGAACTCTTCCAAAACCCATGCCACTATCAGCCCAGACGGGCAATGGATAGTCAGTGCCGATGAGAATGGAATCGGCTTGTTCTGGAATACTAATCAGCCAGACATGAAGCACCGCTTATCGTCCTATCACAGTGGCGTTTATCTCGATGATTCTCCGTATGAGACCGGGGATCCACGCAACTGGGACGATAGCGGCCTAATCGATGCACCGTCTGGTCTCCATACTTTCACCATCGCCGTCGCCTTCATCCACAACAGCGAATACTTCCTCCGCTTCGGCAACAATAGCCATAAGACCGCCCTTTACAAAACCGGCAGCCCCTGGCCCGTGAAGTACTTTGATCTCGGCGAGTCACCCAAACTTGTAACCTACGGCAGTCAGTACTCCCGAAACACCGCCATCGCCACCTCACCCGAGGCGGGTATTCTGGCGATGGGGCACCAATCAAGCGGCGGTATCAGTGTGTATCAGTTCGACCCAGACGAACTGACGCTGGATCGGGTTTGGGTAGTGGAGTAATGGCGCGGACGTTGACCAATAGTGAAAAGAACATGGAGCAATCTAGTCGACCACCTGTTTCTCTGGCAACCCGCCGTTGCAGACAACGCACTGACCAACGACACCAGCCGTGACGTACACCCTCTGGGGCTGAGCGTGTTTCCTTCCGCCCATAGCGCAGCCCGCAAAATTGTGATGCTACATTCCCGTGGTGACGGGATTCTTGGCGCCGGTGAAGATAAAGAAAGTGCTTGGTGGCAGAAAGCTTTGTTGCGTTCTTCCCCCGCGACTCTGATTGCAGCAACCGCGCAGAATCTCGCAAACGCAGAAGACGCCAAAGATGATGTGCTCGGTTACTTTCGGGGAGCCTATGATAAAAAGTGGTGGACCTTCCCGAGCTTTCTGGATAACGGTTTCGGGCCGGCAATCGAAGAGCTTTACAAGGACTACTTGCCCCTCACGTTCGACCCATGGAAAACAACCCATCCCCAACGCTCTGCCTACGTGCCCGATGCACTCAAACAAACCGTTAAAGCCAACTGGAACAAGCTGGAACAAGACATTCTTGCGGAAGCAAGCGCCCTCTGGCAGCCCTGCGTCGATTATTTGCGCAACGGAGAACGGCCGCCGGAATACGCCCTGCTGGCTCCTTTGAACCACCGCGCCAGTGTTAGCCCGCAGGTGGCGAAGGATTATGTTTTTCGGTTGAAGAAGCTTGCGGTGAATGATTGGCTTCCGGAGCAGCCGCCCAGGCCGGCGTTGGGGTATGTGGGGTTTGATGAGGTGGCGGATAGTAAATCACGCGACTTTGATCAGTTTATAAACAGCCTGATCGGGAAAGATGAGGTTGAACAAGTTGATCAATCCAAATGGCTTTTTAGCCATTCAGGGATGCGGATTCCCAGCCACGAGGTATTCAAGAGGTCTTTTATGGATGAAATCATGGAACCTATTTTAAAAGAAGGAGTCGGTTTTGGGAGTTACTAGCGGAAAAAACCGGGCCTTACTCTTACTTGTGCTCACTGTTCTATCTTTGTTTGCTTGGGTGCTCTGTAATCATTGGCTTTGGGCCGGCCCCATTATGTCTGCAGGTGTATCGGACAGCGGTCGCTATGCCATTACCGCACATAGGGATAACTCTCTGATCCTCTGGGATATTAAAGAAGAAAAATGGAAAACCCTCAACGGAAAAGCAAATATCTACAGCGCCACTTTTGTTCCCGACAGGGACGCTTTTCTCTGGCAGGACCTGGATGACGAGGTAAAGCTGCAAACGGTAACGGGCGAAGAGCTTCTGAACTTCAATCACTTTCCGACCTACGGACACCTAATATCCTCTGACCTAACCACTTACCTCTCTGCAGATCAGGAGTGGAATGTGTTCAGAGGTTATGGTGACAACAGAAAGCCAGTGCTCAAAGATGGGATCAGTCCCAGTTTTACCGGTTCTGGTAAGTTGTTGAATCTCGCCATGGCAGAGGATAAGAGGTATTTCATTACCTCTGGTTCCGGCGGTGACGACGACCCCATAGAAGAATATGCGCCGATCGACGATGATCGGCGATTTTCACAATACAGCGGTGTCACCCTGTGGAATACAGATACTGGAAAGCCAGTTGCCAAATTTCAGGGAAACTCCTCCAAAACCCACGCCACGATCAGTCCAGATGGTCAATGGGTAGTCAGTGGAGATGAGGCTGGCAATAGCATTACTTGGCAGACATCCAGTCCCGAGCACAGAATGCGAGCCGCTCGTTACTATTCAGGCTTATATATTGATGGCCTTCCCGACGACCTCCAAGATTCCGACTATTTTGATAAGAGCGGGCTTATAGAAGCTCCGCGCGGCGCCCATGACTTCACCATCGCCGTTGCCTTCATCCACAATAGCGAATACTACCTCCGCTTCGGGAACAACAGCCACTTCGCCGCCCTGTTCAAAACCGGCAGCCCCTGGCCCGTAAAGTATTTTGATCTTGGCGAGTCACCCAGGCTAGTCACCTACGGCAGCCAGTACTCACGAAACACCGCCATCGCCACCTCACCAGAAGCAGGCGTTCTGGCAATGGGGCATCAATCTACCGGCGGTATCAGTGTGTATCGGTTCGACCCAGTCGAGCTGACGCTGGAGCGGGTTTGGGTGGTGGAATAGCATGAGGCAAAATGAACTCAGGAAAGAGCAATCTGGTCGACCACCTGTTTCTCAGGCAACCCGCCGTTGCAGACAACGCACTGACCAACGAAACCAGTCGTGATGTACACCCCTTGGGGCTGGGCGTGTTTCCTTCGGCCCGCAAAATTGTGGTATTACACTCCCGTGGCGACGGTATTCTTGGTGCTGGGGAAGATGAAGAGAGCGCTTGGTGGCAAAAAGCTTTGTTGCGATCTTCCCCGGCGGCTCTTATCGCAACAACCGCCTGGAATCTCGCAAACTCAGAAGACGCCAAGGACGATGTGCTCGGTTACTTTCGGGGAGCCTATGATAAAAAATGGTGGACCTTCCCAAGCTTTCTGGTTAACGGTTTCGGGCCGGCCATCGAAGAGCTTTACAAAGACTACTTACCACTAACATTCAAAGCACAGATGACAACCTACCCTCAACTGTCTTCATATGTGCCCGAAGCGCTCAAGCGAACCGTCAAAGCAAATTGGGACAGGCTTGAACAAGACATTCTTGCCGAAGCAGATGCTCTCTGGCAGCCCTGTATAGATTGCCTGCGTAACGGGGAGCGGCCGCCAGAATACACCCTGCTGGCACCGCTGAACCACCGGGCCAGCGTAAGTCCTCAGGTTGCCAAGGATTACGTTTTGCGTTTGAAAAAACTTGCGGTGAATGATTGGGTGCCGGAGCGGTCGCCGCGGCCTGCGTTGGGGCATGTGGGATTTGAGGAAGTGACAGACAATGCGTCACCGGACTTTGATCAGTTTATCAGCGGCCTACGCGATAAAAATGAGATTGATCAGGTTAACCAGTCAGCATGGTTATTTAGTCACTCGGGGATGCGAATTCCAAGCGAGGAAGTGTTTAATCGTTCTTATGATGCAGCAATTATGCGCCGTATCGTGAGTGAAGGAGGCGGTTTTGGCCATTACTAACGCTAAAAAAATACGCTGGGCAGGCACAGTACTTGGTGCCATTGCGCTTATTGGCATCTTGCTAAACTCCAACCTCTTGGGAGTCTGGGCTGGACCGGTTATGTCCATGGGTGTATCACAGTCTGGCCGCTATATCGTCAGTGCCCACAGAGACAACAAGCTCATTCTCTGGGACCTGCAAGAAAAACAGTGGGACAAACTTTCTGGTGAAGCCAACCTTTATAGCGCGTATTTTGTCCCGGACCAAAACGTTTTTTTGTGGCAGGACACAGACAATACCGTTACTGCACAAACAGTTGACGGAGAGCTTCGGAAACAATTTCAACACTTTCCGACCTATGGCCACGTTATCAGTAGCGATTTTGAGACCTACTTGTCATCTGATGAGTACTGGAATGTATTTTCTGGCTATGGAGACACGAAACGCCCTGTTCTCAAAGACGGTGTAGTCCCCAGTTTCATCGGAGCGGGCAAGCTCCTCAATCTTGCCCTAGACCGAAACAACACTTTCTTTATTACAGCTGGATTCGATGATGATCGCTCAAAAATTGCAGACCACTCACCACTGAATAACAGGCAACGGTTTTCAAAATATGGCGGCGTGACACTTTGGGATGCTGAAACAAAACAACCCGTTGCCAAACTCCGTGGCAACTCCTCCAAAACCCACGCCACAATAAGTCCGGATGGACAGTGGGTGGTTAGCGCAGACGAAAATGGTAAAAGCTTTGCTTGGAACACATCTAATCCCGAAAAACGAATGCGCAACGCAGGGTACTCGGGCCTTTTCATCGAAGGCCTTCCAGACGATCTTCCGGCTTCTGAGTATTATGATAAAAGTGGGCTTATAGACCTTCCCAAAGGCCCACATAGATTCACCATCGCCGTCGCCTTCATCCACAACAGCGAATACTACCTCCGCTTCGGCAACAACAGCCATTTCGCCGCCCTGTTCAAAACCGGCAGCCCCTGGCCGGTGAAGTACTTTGATCTGGGTGAATCACCCAAACTTGTAACCTACGGCAGCAACTACGCCCGCAACACCGCCATCGCCACCTCACCCGAATCGGGCATTCTGGCGATGGGGCATCAATCTACCGGCGGTATCAGCGTGTATCAATTTGATCCAGATGAGTTGACGTTGGAGCGAGTTTGGGTGGTTAAATGATAGTGGGCAAGCGGCGCCATGGACGATGTGCTCGGTTACTTTCGGGGAGCCTATGATAAAAAATGGTGGACCTTCCCAAGCTTTCTGGATAACGGTTTCGGGCCGGCCATCGAAGAGCTTTACAAAGACTACTTACCGCTAACATTCAAAGCACAGATGACAACCTACCCCCAACTATCTGAGCACGTGCCCGAAGCGCTCAAGCGAACCGTCAAAGCAAATTGGGACAGGTTTGAACAAGACATTCTTGCCGAAGCAGATGCTCTCTGGCAGCCCTGTATAGACTGTCTGCGCAACAGCGAGCGGCCGCCGGATTACACTCTGCTGGCACCCTTGAACCACCGAGCCAGCGTGAGCCCGCATATAGCGAAGGATTACGTTTTGCGTTTAAAAAAGCTTGCGGTGAATGATTGGGTGCCGGAGCAACCCCCGCGGCCCGCGTTGGGGCATGTGGGATTTGATGAGGTGACGGGTGAGCATGCGACAGAACTCGATGAATTTATCGATCGATCCTTGACTGACGGGAAGTTTATTCCCGTGGACCAGTCAACATGGCTTTTTAGCCACTCGGGGATGCGAGTTCCCAGCGAAGAGGTATTCAAGAGGTCGTTTGTGGATGAAATCATGGAACCTATTTTAAAAGAAGGAGTTGGTTTTGGGAGTTACTAGCGGAAAAAACCGGGCCTTACTCTTACTTGTGCTCACTGTTCTATCTTTGTTTGCTTGGGTGCTCTGTAATCATTGGCTTTGGGCCGGCCCCATTATGTCTGCAGGTGTATCGGACAGCGGTCGCTATGCCATTACCGCACATAGGGATAACTCTCTGATCCTCTGGGATATTAAAGAAGAAAAATGGAAAACCCTCAACGGAAAAGCAAATATCTACAGCGCCACTTTTGTTCCGGACAGGGACGTTTTTCTTTGGCAGGACCTGAATGACCGAGTAAAGGTGCAAACGGTGACTGGCGAAGAGCTTCTGAACTTCAATCACTTTCCAACCTATGGACACCTAATGTCCTCTGACATGGCTACTTACGTGTCTGCAGATCAGGAGTGGAATGTGTTCACAGGTTATGGTGACAATAAGACGCCTGTGCTCAAAGATGGGATCAGTCCCAGTTTTACCGGTTCTGGTAAGTTGCTAAACCTCGCCATGGCAGAGGGTAAGAGTTATTTCATTACCGCTGGTTCCGGCGATGACGACGATCCCATAGAAGACTATGCGCCGATCGACGATGATCGCCGGTTTTCACGATACAGCGGCGTCACCCTATGGAATACGGATACTGGTAAACCAGTGGCCAAATTTCAGGGGAACTCCTCCAAAACCCACGCCACAATAAGTCCAGACGGGCAGTGGGTAGTCAGTGCTGATGAGGCCGGAATCGGGCTATTCTGGAACACTGATCGGCCGGATGTCCGACACCGATTAGCAAGGTACCATAGCGGAATCTATCTTGAAGATACGCCTTTTGAAACAGGCGACCCTCGAAATAGAGACAAAAGCGGGCTGATCGAAGCTCCGCGCGGCGCCCACGATTTCACCATCGCCGTCGCCTTCATCCACAACAGCGAATACTACCTCCGCTTCGGCAACAACAGCCACATGGCCGCTCTATTCAAAACCGGCAGCCCCTGGCCCGTGAAGTACTTTGATCTGGGCGAATCGCCCAAATTGGTCACCTACGGCAGTCAGTACTCCCGAAACACCGCCATCGCCACGTCACCCGAGACGGGTATTCTGGCGATGGGGCACCAATCAAGCGGCGGTATCAGTGTGTATCAGTTCGACCCAGACGAACTGACGCTGGATCGGGTTTGGGTAGTGGAATAATGGCGCGGACGCTGACCAATAGTGAAAGGAACATGGAGCAATCTGGTCGACCACCTGTTTCTCTGGCAGCCCGCCGTTGCCGATAATGCTCTTACCAACGATAGTAGCCGTGATGTGCACCCTTTGAGGCTGAGCGTGTTTCCTTCGGCCCACAGCGCCGTTCGCAAGATAGTGGTGCTGCACTCCCGCGGCGACGGCATTCTTGGTGCCGGTAAAGATAAAGAGAGCGCCTGGTGGCAGAAAGCTTTGTTGCGATCTTCCCCGGCGGCTCTGATTGCAACGACCGCCTCGAATCTCGCAAACTCAGAAGACGCCATGGACGATGTGCTCGGTTACTTTCGGGGAGCCTATGATAAAAAATGGTGGACCTTCCCAAGCTTTCTGGATAACGGTTTCGGGCCGGCCATCGAAGAGCTTTACAAAGACTACTTACCGCTAACATTCAAAGCACAAATGACAGCCTACCCTCAACTATCTGAGCACGTGCCCGAAGCGCTCAAGCGAACCGTCAAAGCAAACTGGAACAGGCTGGAGCAAGACATTCTTGCGGAAGCAAATGCTCTCTGGCAGCCCTGTAAAGATTGCCTGCGCAACGGCGAGCGGCCGCCGGATTACACTCTGCTGGCACCCTTGAACCACCGGGCCAGCGTAAGTTCGCAAGTGGCGAAGGATTATGTTTTGCGTTTGAAGAAGCTTGCGGTGAACCATTGGTTTCCGGAGCAATCGCCGAGGCCTGCGTTGGGGTATGTGGGGTTTGAAGAGTTACTAGATAAGAACTCAACTGGCTTTGATGCCTTTGTTGGGCGTAATTTTGATCAAGGTACATTTGCACCCATTGATCAAACCAAATGGTTATTCAGCCACTCAGGTATGAAGATCCCCACTCCAGAGTTGTTCCAAGAAGTCTATCAACGAGAAATCATGCAGAACCGATTGTTGGAAAATTCAAAGTTTGGACGTTACTGATGAGCAAATTCAAAGTTTGGACGCTTTTGCTACTGGCACTTACTCTGCTTGCAGGGTATGGCCTATGGCAAGGCTACAACTCACCCGGGCCAGCCATGAGCGTCTCGGTTTCCTCGAATGGGGTATATGCTATCACCGCCGACCGAGACCAGAAGCTGATTCTTTGGGATTTGAAAGAGCACAGTCGTGAGATCATTAGCCGCAGAGCTAATATCTATAGTGCCTACTTCATCAAGAAACAGCCCACGTTTCTCTGGCAGGATCTCGACAATACCGTCACCGCTCAATCGGTAAACGGCGAAGTCCAAACGGTTTTTGAACTAAACAAGCCCACCTATGGCCATCTTATGACCCGGGATCTCAGCACCTATTACTACTCTGACATTGGCTGGGGCATATTTCGACGATCGGAAGATGGATCTACAAAGACACTGAAGGCAACCGATGGCAGAGCTTTTCTTGGCTATCACAAGCTCTTCAATCTCTCGATGGACGAGTCTGAGCAATGGCTGGTTTCTGCAGGGAGTGGCGAGCCCAAAGGATTTGAGCCCCCTTATTATCGATCACTGCAAGAAGTCCTGGATCAGGGGGCAGACTACCGGCACCTGTACAGCGTTGCTTTATGGAACATCGAAGCCGGAAAACCGACTGCAAAACTGGATGGCAACTCCTCCAAAACCCACGCCACGATCAGCCCAGATGGGCAATGGGTAGTCAGTAGTGATGAAGCGGGAATAGGACTTTACTGGAATACCAACGCCCCCAGTGTACGGCATCGCCTAGCTAGAGTTTATGGTGGTGTATTCCAGGATAATCTCCCCGATGGGCTACCCGACAACGACTACTACGACACCAGCAAGCTGATCGATGCTCCACCAGGCCTCAACGATTTCACCATCGCCGTCGCCTTCATCCACAACAGCGAATACTACCTCCGCTTCGGCAACAATAGTCACATCGCTGCTCTGTTCAAAACCGGCAGCCCCTGGCCCGTGAAGTACTTTGATCTCGGCGAGTCACCCAAACTTGTAACCTACGGCAGTCAGTACTCCCGAAACACCGCCATCGCCACCTCACCCGAGGCGGGTATTCTGGCGATGGGGCACCAATCAAGCGGCGGTATCAGTGTGTATAGGTTCGATCCGGACAAGCTCACGCTGAAACGGGTCTGGGTGGTGGAGTAAACGCTGGAGCTAGCCCTCTTCCGGTCGCGTTTCGTCTTCCAGAGCGTCGATCATGAACTGGGGCATGGCCAGCGCGCCATGGTGGGTGCCACTATTATAATAGCAGGTTACGAAGGGGCGGTTATTTGCGTCATCTTCACGGAAATATCTCAGCGGATTGTCTTTGCTGGCCATGGTGCAGCTCCACCAGCCGGTGGGGTAAACAGGCTGGGGGAACGGCAGTGTTTGCACATGGTCGAAACCGGCTTTGCGCATGTCGTTGTGCATATCTTTGATGATGGTGTGAGTGTGCAACAGTGGAGACTCACTCTGCTGCACGACAATACCGCCCTCTCCCAATGCCAGCATGGCATCGCGGTAGAAATCCAGAGCGAACAGGCCTTCGGCAGGGCCAACGGGATCGGTGCTGTCGATAATCAGAATATCAATGCTGCCAGGATCTACTTGCCGCATCCATTGTATGCCATCGCCAAAGAAGAAGTTGGCCCGTGGGTCGTCATTGGATTCGCACAGTTCAGGGAAGTAGGTTTCAGACACCCGGGTAACACGCTCGTCGATCTCCACCTGCCAGGCTTCTTCCACATCAGGATGCTTCAGAACTTCCTTCAGGGTGCCGCAATCACCGCCACCAATAATCACGACTTTCTTCGGTTTTTTGTGGGTAAGTATTGCCGGATGAGTCATCATCTCATGGTAGAGAAAGTTGTCCCGGGTGGTTAACATCACGCAACCATCCAACACCATCAGGTTGCCAAAGGTTTCGGTTTCATAGATATCCAGCTTCTGAAACGGCGTTTGCTCTTCGTGCAGTTTTTTCTTTACCTGCAGGGAAAATGCAGTTCCCTGGTCTTGGAATATCTCGGTAAACCAGTTGTTACTCAACGTTGTCATGGTGCTCTCCTGCAAACCCTGGGTGCTTGGTTAAAGCGCGTATTGTAGAGACGCACAACGATCAGCCAAAGCATTTGTTCATATTGATAATGTTTCCGAGCCACTAACAGCGGCTGAGGGTTTCAGGCACAAAAGCTAAGCCCTACAATATCAGCCACTCAGCAAGCCTACGCAGCCCCGTTTTCCCTGAAGGATAGCAGCCATGAGCAATACACACGCCTCTCCGGCCCACAAGGTTTATAACATTGCCCAGTGGAGCGATGGCTACATCGGCGTAAATTCTGCAGGCGAGGTTGTTATCCGGCCAGACCGGGACAGCAACGGGGCGGAGATCAATTTACCAGAGCTCACTCGCTCGTTGGTGAATTCCGGGCTACAGCTGCCCGTGCTTATTCGCTTTACAGACATTTTGCACGATCGGGTGAACCAACTGTGCAATGCATTCAATTCAGCCGCCACCGAACAAAACTATGAAGGGCGGTACACCGCCGTTTACCCGATCAAAGTGAACCAGCAACGCCGTGTGGTTGAAGAGCTGATCGCCGCAGAACCAGCCGCCAGCAATGGCCAGATAGGGCTGGAAGCGGGCAGCAAGCCGGAATTAATGGCCGTGCTCGCGCTGGCGCAGCAGCAAGGTTCGGTTATTGTGTGCAACGGCTACAAGGACAGGGAGTATATCCGCCTGGCATTAATCGGCCAAAAGCTGGGCCACCGGGTATTTATTGTCGTGGAAAAGCAATCGGAGTTGCCGCTTATTCTGGAGGAAGCCGGCAAGCTTGAGGTCTCTCCCCTTATTGGCGTACGTGTTCGCCTGGCAACGATCGGCAAAGGCAATTGGCAAAACACCGGCGGGGAAAAATCCAAGTTCGGGCTGTCCGCCAGCCAGGTGCTGGATGTGGTGAATACATTAAACAAAGCCGGCGCTCTGGACACCCTTCAGCTTCTGCATTTTCATCTGGGTTCTCAAGTCGCCAACATTCGCGATATCCAGACCGGCCTGCGTGAATGCGCGCGGTTTTACAGTGAGCTACGGCACATGGGCGCGCCAGTGAACACAGTGGATATTGGCGGCGGCCTGGGTGTCGATTACGAAGGCACCCGCTCCCGTAGCGCCTGCTCGATGAACTACAGCATGCAAGAATATGCTCACAATGTGGTACACGTGCTGCAGGTGGAATGCGACCGCCACGGCCTTCCTCATCCGGATCTGATCAGCGAGTCCGGCCGGGCGCTGACGGCTCACCACTCGGTGCTGGTAACCAACGTGATTGACCACGAAGAACCGGAAAACCGGCCCACCAAACAGCCTGAGCAAAGTGCCCCGGCACCACTGCACGAACTCTGGCGCGACCTGGAAAGTCTTGAGGACCCGGAATCTCCACGCTCACTGGTCGAAATTTACCATGATGTACTGCACGCCATGGCAGATGTTCACAGCCAGTTCGCCCACGGTCTGCTTTCCCTGCGGGATCGCTCAGATTCAGAAGCGTTATACACTCGGTGCTGTCGTCTGCTGCAGAGCCAGTTGGACAAAAACAGCCGGGCCCACCGTGAAATCATTGATGAGCTGAACGAGAAACTGGCGGCGAAGCTGTTCGTTAATTTTTCGCTTTTTCAGTCATTGCCCGATGTTTGGGGTATCGATCAGATTTTCCCGGTGATGCCTGTAAACGGCCTGAACAGACCGCTTAGCCGACGCGCAGTGGTTCAGGATATCACCTGCGATTCTGACGGACGCATTGACCTCTACGTAGACGGCCAAGGCACAGAGGCCACCCTCCCGATGCCTGAAGACAGGCCCGGCGAACCTTTGCTGATGGGCTTTTTTATGACCGGTGCTTACCAGGAAATTCTGGGAGATATGCACAACCTGTTCGGTGACACTCACTCTGTGGATGTGCGCCTGAATCACTCCGGTGACTTTGATACCAACACGCCCATTACCGGCGACACGGTTGCCCAGGTGCTCCGATATGTGAATTTCGAGCCCAAAGCCCTGTTGGCCGCTTATCAGGACAAGTTTGCAGCAAGCAACCTGTCGGAACAGGCGCAGGCACCATTACTGGAGGAACTGGCTGCGGGGCTTGAGGGCTACACCTACCTGGAAGACTAGAACTTTCTGAAAAGCTGACAAAACGGTTCAGTTACAAAATACTATCGCTGCCCTCTGATCCGTGCAAAAAACGAACTCGTAAATACTCCCACTGACAAATCCGGGACGAGTGCATAGAATGAGCAGCAGAACAAATTTAAATCATGCAACAGTCGAGGAGCGTCCGGTGACGACACTGGATAAAAAACCAGCGCGTGCCGAGGGCCGGAAGGATCCCTGGAGCCAGCTGTTGGTGAAGGTGGGAAAACACCAAGATCGCCGGGCTTACCATTCGTTGTTTGAGCATTTTGCGCCTCAGCTCAAGTACTACGCTATGGCAAACGGTATGGCCAGCCACGCGGAAGAATTGGTGCAAGAGGTATTTGTATCGATCTGGCGGCGAGCCTGCCTCTATGACTGGCAAAAAGCTGCAGCCTCAACCTGGATTTTCACCATCGCCCGTAATCAACGCATCGATATGCTGCGCAAAATGCGCCGCGCCAGTGTGGAAATGCATGTCGAAACCGAGGATCTGTGGCAGATACCGGGCGAAGATGAGAACCAGCCAGTCACATCGTTGCATCGGCTGATGTCCGAGCGCCGGGTGAGAGACTCCCTCAGTCATTTGCCGGAAGAACAGATTACCGTGATTGCTAAAGTATACATGGAGCAGAAATCGCACCAGATGGTCGCAAACGAATTGAACATCCCTCTGGGAACAGTAAAAAGCCGCGTGCGCCTGGCACTTGGTAAGCTAAAAGTGATTTTGCAGGATCAGAACGTATGACACGGCATCATCCCGAAAGCCTAAGCCTGCTGGAGTTCAGCGCAGGCAACCTGAGTGAACCTCACGCCCTTTGTATCCGCCTGCACCTGGATAAGTGCACCCTTTGCCGCAGCCGCGCAGAAACACTCGATAGCCTTGGCGCAGTGATGATGGAACGTCAGCCGAAGGTCAGCGTGTCTGAATCGATGTTTGACAGCATTCTGGCAAAAATAGATGAGTCTCCTGCCCCCCAGCGAACACCACAGGCAGGGCCTAAAATCAGTATTCTTCAAAAGCTGCTTGGAGACGACATCAACGACCTCCCCTGGAAACACCAGTTGGGCGATGTCAGCGTAATGGATATCACGGAAAAATTTCCGGGGCAGAATGAGCGGGTTGTCCTGCAAAAACTGAACGCCGGCGGCAAGGCTCCAACTCACACACATAAGGGCAATGAGACAACCATTGTGCTGCAGGGGGCTTTTTCAGACCAAAACGGTGTTTTCAATCAATGGGATTTTGTTGTGCTTACCGACCAGGATGAGCACAAACCTGTCGCGATAGGTAGTGAAGACTGTATTACGCTGTCTGTATTGAGTGCGCCCATTAAACTGACCGGGACATTTACCCGTATGCTGAATCCGTTTATCCGCTAACACTCATGCCCGATTGGTCACTTTCTACCAAGGTAGCTGAGAGCCGTCCCAACTCAGGAAGTGGCCATTATTTTCCGATGCTAACCCCTCTCAAGTGCTCCGACAACGGCCTTCAAAGACGTATCTTCTTCCGCATCCCAGGCAAGCAATGTCAGCCAGCTGTGGTTGCAAAGTGGCTCTGGCACCTGGGATGGATCACGACAAAGCCCCACCACGACCGTCTGGCACAGCAGACCGTAATACCAAGCTCCAGCAAACGATCTTCGCTTTCTGTTGTTTGATGTACTGGGCGTTTACAGGTATTTCCTGTCTGCTCCGGCACTGGGGTACAATTGCGCCCTTCAACACACCCTTTGACAGTGGCCGGCTTGCGCCCGGATCTGAACGGAGCCTCCATGAACGGCGATGATTACGCTTTCCGCTTTGGCGGTATTGAACGCTTGTACGGGCGCCGCGCCCTGCATGGGTTTCGTGACGCCCACATTGCTGTTATCGGCTTGGGCGGTGTGGGCTCGTGGGCGGCTGAAGCTTTGGCCCGCAGTGGTATTGGCACCATCACCCTGATCGATATGGATGATATTTGTGTGTCCAATACAAACCGCCAGCTTCATGCTCTGGAGGGTCAGTACGGTCGTACCAAAACCGAGGCCATGGCTGATCGACTGAAAGCCATTAATCCCCATGCGGATATTCGGGTTCACTTTGGTTTTCTTACTCTGAAAAACCTCACCGAGTTGATTACGCCAGAAATAACAGGCGTGGTTGATGCCATCGACAGCGTAAAACCAAAAGCCGCGTTAATTGCCCACTGCCAGCGGGCAAAGCTTCCGGTTATATGTGCCGGCGGCGCGGGCGGCCAGACAGACCCCACCAAAATCCTGGTGACTGATCTCAGCAAAACGACTCAGGACCCTTTGCTGGCAAAGGTGCGCAACCTGCTGCGCCGGGAATACGGTTTCTCGCGCAATCCCAAGCGACGCTTTGGCATTGAGGCCGTATACTCAACAGAACAGCTCACGTACCCTGCCGAAGATGGCGAGGTTTGCCTGCAAAAGCCGGCCACCGCAGGCCCCTCGCGGCTTGACTGTGCCACTGGGTTTGGAGCGGCCTGCCCCGTTACTGCCAGCTTTGGCTTATTCGCAGCCTCACGGCTGCTAAATCGCATTGCACGACGCACCAACCAATAATCACACGGATTCCAACATTTTATGCCAGCCAGCACAGTCCTGATTCTTGCCAGCATTGGTGTCCTTTCACTTTCTTTTCAGTGGCTTGCCTGGCGCATGCGGGTGCCGGCCATTCTGTTTTTGCTTGCCGGCGGGATACTTGTAGGTCCGGTGCTGGGCTACCTCAGCCCGGATGATGTCTTCGGCGACTTGCTGTTTCCTATGGTGTCTCTGGCCGTTGCCATCATACTGTTTGAAGGCAGCCTGACCTTGCGGTTTGATGAAATCCGCGGGCACGGAAAAATGGCACGTCACCTCATACCTGTAGGTTCTGTCGTAACCGGTATTATTGGCACACTCGCCGCGCGCTGGGTTCTGGACATTTCCTGGGCCGTGGCTCTGCTTTTCGGTGCCATTTCGATTGTCACCGGCCCAACCGTTATCGCGCCCCTACTGCGCTCAGTGCGTCCAAGTGCAAAGCTGGCCAATGTTCTGCGCTGGGAAGGCATTATTATCGATCCGGTGGGCGCTTTGTTGGCGGTACTGGTATTTGAGGGCATTGTTTCCTGGGGCCAGGGCAACGTGTTTGGTCACTCGTTGTATATTTTTGGCAAAACGCTGCTGATTGGTTTTGTAATTGGCGCCTTGGCCGGTTATCTGAACGGCTTGGTGTTGCGCAAACACCTTATGCCGCAATACCTTCACAACGCCGCGACACTCACTTTTATGCTTGGCGTTTATGCGTTCTCCAACGAGATGGCCCACGAATCCGGCCTACTCACGGTCACCGTGATGGGTATCTGGATGGCTAACATGAAGCAGGTCTCCGTCGACAGCATTCTTGAGTTCAAAGAATCCCTGAGTGTTCTGTTGATATCGGCACTGTTTATCATTCTGGCGGCCCGGGTAGAATTTGCTGCGATTGCAGATTTGGGATGGGGGCTGGCCGTCGTTTTAGCTGTGCTCATGCTGGTTGCCCGGCCGCTCAGTGTGTTTTTATCCGCCATAGGCACCGACCTGAACTGGCGAGAAAAGCTGTTTCTAAGCTGGATTGCGCCCAGGGGCATTGTGGCGGCGGCGGTGTCTGCCCTGTTCGCATTCCAATTGCTAAACCTTGGCTACGAAAGCGCTGCCGCTCTTGTGCCCATGGTGTTCATGCTGATTATTGCGACGGTTACCCTGCAAAGCCTAACAGCAAGGCCCATCGCCCGGCTGCTGAAAGTTACGGAGCCTGCCGAATATGGTTTTCTGATTCTCGGTGCCAACCCGGTTGCCCGCATGATCGGGCAGGCGCTCAAGAAGCATGACGTTCCGGTTGCCTTGGCAGACACCAACTGGGAGAACGTACGCAAGGCGCGCATGGACGATTTGAAAGTGTACTTCGGCAATCCAATTTCCGAGCATGCTTCAAGCCATCTGGACCTTACGGGGATTGGCAATCTGCTGGTGGTTTCCCCTTACAAACACATGAACTCTCTGGCGACCTACCACTTTCTGGACTGGTTCGGCGACACCAGCGTATACAGCCTTTCGGAAGGCGATCAAGACCAGAAGGCACGACATCAAACGGCTGGTAAAATCCAGATGACCCGAGGTTTATTCGCTGGCGTGAGTTATGCAGAACTTGCGAGCCTGGCCAGCAAAGGTTATTCGATAAAAACCACCCAGCTTAGCGAAGAGTTTGAGTACAACGACTTTTTGGAAAAATACCAGGGCCAGGCCCTGGTGCTGTTCGTGTTCGACAGCAAGAGCCGGATTAACCCGGTGCGCAGCATGGACGACCTGAAGCCCGATGACGACTGGATACTGATTAGTCTGGTGCCACCACAGAATCACAAAGAAAAAAGAGACAGAGAAAATGGCGAAGGGCCGGCGGAACGGTCTTCAGGGGGCAAAGAGCCCTCAGCGAGCGACAAAGAGCCTACAGCTGAACGCTCAATGCCTGAAAGCTAAGATTCAACGGCAGTCCAAAACAAGTTTGCCGCGCACATGCCCGCCCTCAAGAAGCTCGTGGGCCTGTACCGCGTCATCCAGCGCAAACGTTTTCTCGATGTGCACCTTCACATCACCGCCTTCAATCAGCTCGGCAATCTCATCCAAGTGGAATACATCCGGGCGCACGGTCATACCGTGAGCCCTCAACCCTTCGGCTTCGGCGGCACTGACAACCTCATCGGCCGTAACCGTAGGAATGGTTACCAACATGCCCTTATCGCCCAGGGTACGCAGAGATCGCTTGCCGGTCTCGCCACCAATCAAATCCAGTACAACATCCAGCCCAAAGCACTCTTCTGCAAAGTCGGAGGTATGGTAATCAATCACTTCGTGCACACCCAGCTCCGAAAGAAAATCCCGATTACCTGCAGACGCTGTGGCAATAACATGGGCGCCCCGCGCCAACGCGAACTGCACCGCAAGGTGCCCTACACCGCCAGCGCCTGCATGCACAAGAATTTTCTGGCCTGGGTCAAGGTCTGCAACTTCGAATAGCGCTTGCCAGGCTGTGAGCGCGGCCAACGGCAACGCCCCCGCCGTCACCAAATCAAGCTCCTCCGGCACAACAGCTAGCTCGTCTGCCGTTGCCAAGGCGTACTCCGCGTAACCCCCGCCACTCAGTGGAAAGCCAACCAGTCCCATAACCCGATCCCCGGGCGCCAAAGTGGTTACGGCGTCGCCGATGGCAACTACTTCGCCCGCAACATCGTAGCCTGGCGTCCAAGGCAGCGTGTTTTCAATTTGCTTTGCTACAAACCCCAGACCTTTTCGCGTTTTCCAGTCAATGGGATTAAGCCCCGCGCCGTGCACGCGAATCAACACCTGCCCTGTTTGTGGCGAAGGAATATCCGAGTTTGCCAGCTGCAGAACATCGCGCTCACCAAACTGGTGATAGACCACTTTTTTCATGGAAGACTCGGAGGATTGTTCAATAGCTGTGTCCATGGGTATCTCCGAAAAAAGGCGCTGATTTTGATTAACCAGTGGCTGACGTGAGGAGGTTTTCTGTTCTTTATTCAGGTTACCAGAAGTTGGCAACAATAGTGACTCAGATGGGCTACAGGCTCTTTCCCCCGGTCACCGTAGCCGCTTTCATAATGTCGGCAAATTCTTTGGGGACCCGCGAGGGGCGCTGGCTTTTCATATCCACACACGCGTGGGTCGACACCGCCCGCATCAGGGTTTTGCGATCAGTCAGGCGCACCAGCTGAAACTGGCGAGCGGAGCGAAAACGGCCATCAAAGCCGGTAACCCAGGTTCCCATCAGCAACCGATCACCAGCATTGGCAGACGCCAGATAATCAATTTCTGTGCGGGTGATCGCCATGGCTTTACCCGTAGCCTCATGCATTTCCCAGTTTATGCCCAGCTCATTAACATGAGCCCAGCTGATATCCTCCAGCCAGCGCACGTAGATTACATTGTTGGCATGTCCAAGTTCGTCTGTATCGGCCTCGACCACTTGGATCTCAAAGGTGAAAGGGTTGGGAAGATCCCATTGTATTGGCTTCTGATCAGTCATTTCTGCTCCCCAAGGCGTGGAATGGCCTGCAACGGTAACCGCCCTATACGGTCATTGTGAAGAGAACCAAAGTATAGGTGACCATCGTGGGATTTCACCGATGTAATTTCCTGTAAGTGAGCACCACTGGTGTCGTGAAGGCTGGTAATCACGTTGCCGTCAGAATCGAACGCTATAACCAGACCATACTCCTGAGGCGCTGGTTGAAAACTTCGCGGCAGCTTGGCCACCACTTCCTTTAGCCAGGGAGCGGGGTGCAACTTATCAATCTGCGCATTGCGAAGCGTAGGAAGCGCCACCCAGAACCGCCCTTTGTCATCCACAGAGAGGTTGTCAGGAAACCCCGGCAGATTGTCTGCAAAGACTTCAGATTGCCCGGCTTTGGGGCCATTTATCCAGTAACGCAGAATGCGGTATTTCCAGGTTTCGTTGATCAGTACAGAATCACCATCCGGTGCCACCGCCACGCCGTTAGCAAAGTTTAAGTCGCTTAGTAACACCTCTGTTTCGCCAGTGTTTGGGGAGTAACGCATAAACCGGCCATGGGGGCGCATCTCAAGAAGATCGAGCTGATAATCCGGCTGATGGAAGCGGGAGCTGGCATCGGTGAAATAAATGCGGCCATCGGCGGCGATATCTACGTCGTCGGTAAACCGGAATGGGGTTCCTTCGGCTTCTGTGGTGAGCACAGTAATGTCGCCCTTTGGCGTGATCGAGAGCAGGCCTTTCCAGGCATCTGCAACAATCAGGTTTCCTTGCTGATCAAACACCATCCCAAGCGGGCGGCCACCGGTAGACAGCCAGTTTTCAACACGGCCATCGGGAAACACTCGCACAATATAGCCATCCTGGGTGCCGGCAAAAACCACACCTTCAGAATTAACTACCGTGTCTTCCGGGCCATAAATTTGCCCTTTTGCCAACAATTCGGCCTGGCGCAAATGCTCATTCGGGGCTAACAAATCCGTTATAGGTTTTGGCGTCGGTGGCTGCCATGCTTTGGCATCAATAGGCGCCGGCACCAGCAAAAACCCACCCAGCAAAATAAACAAAACCAACAACCCGGCCATTAACCACTTCATCAATCAACCTACCTGTTTATTGTTTTAAGGACTTAATCGCCAGCCTCACCATTAAGAAAGGTGTGGCACAACGCTACAAAGGTATCTGTTTTCTCAGCATGCAGCCAATGCCCTGTGCCCTCAATAACCTGTAACTGCGCGGCAGGAAATAACCGATCAATTTCCGGCTGGTGTTTTTGCTGAATATAGGCCGACTCCTCGCCTTTTAAAAACAGCACAGGGCCGGCGTATGGGGCTCCCTCTTCTGGTGCAGCGGCCAGGTTGTCATAACAGGCATCAATTGTTTTCAAGTTCAGACGCCACCGGTACACAGGGCCGCCCTGTGTCTGTTCTTCTTGCGGAATACGCTCAAGATTCATCAACAAGAACTGGCGAACGCCAGGTATTTCAACAAACTCTGCTAACTGCTTATCGGCATCCCGGCGAGAGCGTACACAGGTAAGGTCAACCTGCTTCATGCCTTCCAAAATAGCGTCGTGCCCAGGCTTGTAGGAAATCGGCGCAATGTCGGCCACAATCAGCTTTTCGACTCGCTCCGGTGCCTGCAAGGCGACCTGCATCGCCACCTTGCCTCCCATGGAGTGCCCCAAAAGAGAGGCCTTGTCGAGGCCTTGTTCATCCATGTACGCAAGCACATCCCCCGCCATGGAAGGATAATCCATTGTATCGGCATGGAACGAGCTACCGTGATTGCGCAGGTCCAATGCGTGAACCTGACGCTCTTTCTGGAATTGCCGAGCAATGGCACCCAGATTTTCTTGTGCCCCAAACAAGCCATGTAACAGTATCAGGGGGGCGCCTTCTCCGGTAATTCTGTGGTTCAGTGTCGCGCTCATGGGCAGGCTGTCTCCGTTAAGGTTCGCAATGTATCGATGCGAATACATTAACACTGCCAGTTCGGTGAGCAAGGGGAGGCGGCTAGAAGGGCGTTTCTTGGCATAAAAAAACCGGGCGGAGCCCGGCTTAAAGGTCATAATTTTTTCTGTGCTTTGAGCGGTACTACACTTAAACGTAGCAATCTCAACTGCAGTACTCTTAGCAGTAATACATACCGCGCAGATACTCCGCCAGTGCTGCTACGTTTTTGCGCTCAAACTCAGTCTGCGGTACAAAAATATCGTTTGTCATAAAGCACCTCCCAATGGGCCTTTCCATTACTTCAACCTGTTAAATTGATGCTATCGTTGTACAACACAGAAGCGGTTGACAGACTGTCCCACTCGTTTGACATTTTGTATCAGCATCCATGACAACTCGTTAATGAGCAGGCTAACGTGACTTCTGCACCTACGGATACCACAACCACGCCCTATGTTGCTGCCTCCAGCACACTGGCACTGGTGCATTACTTAAACCGCCAGGGCGTTCTGGATCGCCTGCGGGTTGAGCAGCTTATTGGCCTGGACTTGAAGCAACTCGAGGACCCCGACAGACGTGTACCCGCCGAGGCACATTATCGGCTGTGGGAGCACGCAGAGCAGGTTACCGGAGACACTGCAGTGGGCTTGAACGCGGGCCAGGTGATTGACCCGGAGCGCATGGGCCTGGTGGGGCACGTATTCTTTAATTGCGACACGCTGGGCGAAGCAGTAACCCAATATGTGCGCCTGCACAGTTTGATCAACGAATCGGTAAATCTGAGCTTCGGGCAAACGGGTGAACAGGCAATACTGACTTGGCAGGCAGATTCGCCAGAGCACTATAGTCGTCAAGACATGGACCGCACCCTGGCCGCGGCCTTGTGTCGAACCCGGCATTTTATCTGCCCCGGTATCCAGGCCGAATGGGCAGAAATTGCCCATCCGCGCCCAGCTTACGCCAGCAAGTATGAAAAACTGTTGGGAGGCCCCGTAACTTTTGGGGCGTCCGCAACACGGTTGGCGTTCAACAGCCGCCACATGAGCCACCCTATTCCGCACCGCAACCCTTATGTATATTCTGCTGTTCTGCGTCAAGTCAACGGGTTGCTGGCCCGTCTGCAAACACGGCGTTCATTTGGTCGGAAAATCCACAGGTTAATATCGCGCCAAATGTCTACCGACAAAATTGATGCGGACACTCTGGCCCGGCAGTGCCACATGAGCCGCCAAACGCTTTATCGGAGGCTTAAAAAGGAGGGGCTTGGTTTTCATGATCTTGTGGAACAGGTGCGTAAAGACAAAGCCCTGCGCTATGTAGCCTCAGATCATTATGCGCTGGGGGAGATCGCTTTTCTTCTTGGTTTCTCTGAGCTAAGCGCATTCAGCCGTGCCTTTAAACGCTGGACAGGCATGGCGCCCGCTCAGTATCGCGCTCAACATCTAAATCGGGAAGCAAGCCTGTGATGCCTGACACCTCCTTGCTGGCAATCGCCATTGGTCTGCTTTACCTGGGATCTATAGCCTGTATTTACCGTATTCTTCTCACTTATCGAACTGCTCAGGGAGCCCTTGCCTGGATTATCGGCCTGTTGGCTTTGCCCTATGTCGCGGTACCGCTGTTTCTCGTATTTGGCCGCTCCCGTTTTGGGGGTTATGTAAAAGCCCGACGTATGGGGGATCAATCCCTAACCGATTTTTTAAATCATATTGAACGCCAAGCCACGTCTTTGTCCCCGCCCGACCAGAAACAGCTTGATAAACAACTTCAGGTACTTTGCAAGCTGGGCCGACAACCCTTTACTGAGGGCAATCGCTGTACCCTGCTACAGGACGGAGAGGCAACGTTTGAGGCGCTGATCAGAGCTATGGAGAACGCAACCTCTTATATTCTTCTTGAGTTCTACATTGTGCGCTCTGACAGGATTGGCCAGCGCATCAAAACCATTCTTGAGCACAAACTCGCAGACGGTGTGCAGGTGTGGTTTCTGTACGATGAAATTGGCAGCGTTGGGCTGCCCCGCGCCTACCTCAAAGAGCTCTCGCAGGCAGGGGCTCACGTCGCTTCTTTTGGCGATGGCAACATTCGCCGCCGACGGCTCCAGATCAACTTTCGCAACCATCGAAAATTACTGATCTGTGACGGCAAAACAGGGTTTGTAGGAGGCATCAACCTGGGCGATGAATATCTGGGCACGGTCATAGATGAAGAGCCCTGGCGGGATACTCATTGCCGCATCGAAGGCCCTGCGGTTACCGGGCTTCAGCTTGCCTGGCTGGAAGACTGGAACTGGGCCAGCGACGAGTTCCCCGAACTGGACTGGGCACCGCAGAACAACCTATTCGGCGATGAACGGGTTCTGATTCTGCCAACCGGTCCGGCAGACACCTGGGAAACCTGCACGCTGTTCTTCCTGAACTGTATCAACAATGCGCAATCCCGCATCTGGATCGCATCACCCTACTTTGTTCCAGACTTTCAAATTGTGAACGCATTGCAGCTAGCGGCTCTTCGAGGCGTGGATGTGCGAATCATGATTCCGGAAAAATCGGACAGTCGACTTGTTCGCCTTACAGCCTATTCCTACCTGGTTCAGGCCAACCAGGCAGGCATTGGCATTTACCGGTACCAGCCGGGGTTTATGCACCAGAAGATCGTTCTGGTAGACGATCAATATGCGGCTGTAGGCACAGCAAATCTGGACAACCGGTCCATGCGTCTTAACTTTGAGATCATTGCGGTAAACACATCTGACTCGTTTGTAGTCAAGGTAGAGGCCATGCTTACAGAAGACCTTGCCCATTGCCGCAAAATGACTGAACAAGACTATCAAAACCGTTCCGTGTTGTTCCGGCTGACTTGCCGCGCGGTTCGCTTACTGGCTCCTTTGCTGTAGTTAAAACAACCGCAAGCACACCGGTTAGGCCAAGGACACTGGCCCCGAAACAGATGAATGTGCGACTATTCACACCTCATCCAGCCAACCTAATCCAGTGAACATTATCCATGAAGGCCTTCAAACCCAAAGTAACTCTGACCGAGCAGGTCGCGCGCCATATCGAGAATCTGATTGTGTTTGGCCAGCTTGATTCCGGCGAACGTATCTACGAGGCGGCCATGGCGAAGCAAATGGAAGTTAGCCATGGCTGCATTCGGGAAGGCCTCTTGCTGCTCGAAAAGCGCCATCTGGTGAAAAACGTACCCCGTAAAGGTGCGTTTGTTACGGAGTTGGACGATTATTTTGTGCGCAGCCTTTACGAGACACTGGAGCTCTACCTGACCCACACCGGCCGAAAACTTGTTCGGCAATGGCAACCTGAAGATCTGGAACGATTGGAACAGTTGTATCAGCAGATGGAAGATTGCTTCAACAAGAATGATCTGATGGCGTTCCTGGACTTGGGTGTTGAATATACCAAGGCCTCTCTGGCCTATGCCGATAATTATTTTATTATTGCCGCTATTGATGATTTGTGGCCTTCGGCCAGGCGCTGCGCCTTCGTCGCCTTCAAGCACGGCGGTAAACGTGTACTGGAAGACAACCTGGCCCACATGCGGGAATCGATCAGTGCCATCAAAGACAGAGATGAAGACCGGTTAAGCTCACTTCTGCGCCGCTATGCCATGCAGCAGTGCCAACAGGTATGTGATACTAATAAAACAACTGGGTGAACGAGAAACCGATATTCAGATAAGCCACCCAGTTGTCCTTATTGCTGTACGCTGTTGCCAGCTGCACGGGGCCTAAAAAAGTATCCACCCCTGTGAAAACGCTCCAGGATTTCACCGAGCTGTTCCAGCCGGCATCGCTCAGGGATTCCCAGGCGTTTCCTGCCTCCAGCCCCATGCCCGCGAACCAGGGTGTAATCGGGCCTCCAAAAGACTGGCTGGCGTAAACTGACGCCATGCCCGCACTGTCGCCCGTTATCTGACCGGGTGCATACGCAGACAAGCGCCGAAATCCGCCAAGGCGTATGGCGTTCTCAAGCCCCGCGTTGCCGCGGGTCACCGTATGGGCAAACAGTAGTCCAGTCAGGGTGAAGCCTTTATAGCTCCCTGTGCCAAGTGCCATTCCGGTTATAGAGTCGAAGTGTCGGTCGGAGCCAAGATCTTCACGCTCCACACGTCCCCGAATGCCGGCAAAAGCTCCGTCACGGGGGAAAAACGGATCATCCAGTGAATCGTGCACCAGTTGTAGACTCACATTGCCTTGATGTACTGCGCCATCCGGGGAAGGCGCAGTACCTATCTGCTCATCCACGGTGGCATAACCCCGGGCGTAGGTAAGGCGGGTTTCAGCATTGCCCCCCAACTCCATACCCAAACCAATATCTGCCTGGCGGAATGTGACATCCAACTCCGCAACGCGAGCACCTTCAATGCCGTATACGCTAATGGTATCCCGGGAGTATTGTGCACCCGCCACCAAAAAACGCTCATAGCCATAATCGAGCGGCTGATACCACTGAGTGCGAACACGTGGTTCCGTGCCAAGCTGCACACCCGTTTGCCATTCGGCGCCCAGCTCATTCAGTTCCGTCACACGCAAAGAAGAAGTCAGATTGAAGCGCGTATCGCCGTCAAAGTTGTCTTCATAATTCAGGCCAAACGACAGGTAATTAGGTCCCCAGCTTTTTTCCTGCGCCTTAATAACCAGTAGCGTTCCATCGGCTGTTGGTGACTGGGCGTAAGACACAGTTTCGTAATAGCCCAAGCCATAAATACGCTTCAAGTCTGCTTCCAGTGCATTTACATCCAGCGGCTCGCCAATTTTTTGCCGTATCCGCTCACGGAGGAATTCGCGGCCCAAGCGGCGGTCATGCTCTATTTTTATGCCGGAAATAGCGCCTGCACTATAGCTGGCAGAGGCTAACCGCGACCTGTAGGCCTGCCATGCAGGGTTTGCAACCGTGAGAGCATTCAGCTCAACCGCCTGGGATCTGGCACCAGTGGCTCCCAGCTCAAACAGCACAGGCGCGTTAAAAAAGTCGGCCGAGCTATGGCCTTCCAGATTTGGCTGAATGAGCACATCTTCGTCGCCGAGCAATGCCAATTGTTGATCGGTATTACGCCGAGTCATGATGGTGGTCAGTTGACCAAATACCGAGAACGCCTCCCGCAGTTTGTCTGGACCCATCAATGCATCGGTGATATCAACCGCAATAATAACGTCTGCTCCCATCTCGCGGGCAACACTAACGGGCAAGTTACTGGCTACGCCACCATCTACCAGCAAACGACCATTGAGCTTCGCCGGAGCATACACGCCGGGAATGCTCATGCTTGCCCGTATGGCTGCGGCCAGATTGCCACTGCCAAGCACCACTATTTCGCCGGTTTCCAAATCGGTTGCAACCGCACGAAAGGGGATAGGCAGGCGATCAAATTCTTCAATCAGGGCAACGTTGCGGGTGAGCTCATTAAGGATAAAACCAAGATTTTGTCCGGCAATGATGCCGGCTCCCAGATGCAATCCGTCTAAGCTGACACCAAGGCCCGGTGTAACAGGGTATCGCCACTCGCCCTGTTTTCGACGAACAGGTTTGTAAGTCCGGCCCGGGTTATCCTGAAAGCTCGACAACCAGTCCATTTCGATAAAACGGCGTTCAATTTCTGCCACTGACATGCCAGAGGCATAGAGTGCACCCACCGCAGAGCCAGCGCTGGTTCCCACCACCATATCCACCGGAATTTTCATTTCTTCCAGCACCCGAAGCACACCGACGTGGGCCATACCTTTGGCCCCGCCGCCACTGAGCACAAGACCTACTTTAGGGCGTTCGGTCGAGGTACTGTCGGCCGCCGCAGTGTGCGATATGAAGAAGGCCAAAATCAGACAGGTGAAAGTAAATACAGAAAATCGCTTCAAAACCTGTCAAACCTCATACACTCAATACTCACTGGTTATTTGGCTTTTCATCTGCCAACGAAAGATGCGACACGTCTGGCACCACAGGCGGCGGCAGATCCCGCTCTATGCCGATATCACTGCCGGCCGGCGCCAGTGTCCAGTCATCCAGGTGTTGGAACATCGGCACCTCTGCTTTTACAGGCTCTGCCAGGGTAACACCGACCGGGTCGAGCCCAAGTGCTGACCCGGCAAGAATGTCATCTACCTTATCGCCTGCAACCTGCAACCGGTCACCCGGCTCGACATTCACGGCGCCAGCGCAAGACTGTGGGCTGGCAGGGGCAGGCGTCGGCTCCACTGGTTTACTAGCCGGCGTGGTTGCAGGTTCCGGTTTTGTTTTCGGCTGACTACCCGCCATGGGCTGAACATAGGCAACCATGCCGTGTTTGTTCAGCACCGCGCGGTATTTTTCGGCTTGCTCTTGGTCTAGCTTGTTCCGAATCACCACCGGGCTGCCGCTGAACATGCGCTCTATTTGCTCAACACTGGCCTTAAACAGCGCCCGGGCATTATTCCGTGCTGTCGCCATATCCGTGCCGGGGGCACACTCACCCTTGAACATAAGCTGAAACATGGGCAACTCTCCTGCCGTCAATTTTTATTTCATGATAGTTGATGCAACCCCGCCAGGGGAGCCCCGTGCACGCGCCACCCGCTACCCATTCACAGGAACTGCAAACAATTGAAAAAACTCTGCCAAACACCGCGCAATAAACGACAGTTTTTGCAATAATCATTCGTAACCAAACATTACACTCGGTTACATTAAGTTAAAATGCAATTCAGGGAGCTACCCCCATGAACATCCAGAATCTGGCCCGCGCTACAGCCGTGGTAGCGTTATGCTCTGCACCAGCCATTCAGGCGGAGAATCTGGATATAATTATGAGTCAGGTATTCCCTCAGGATCACGCAACCTACATCGGCTACGAAAGTATTGAGCGGGAAGACATTCCGGTTTCCTCAGCCATCGAGCGCAAATACCTGGTTGTCGACTTTCGACTTGCCTCTGGTCAGTCTGCATCAGAACAACTTCAGGCCAGCGTGCACAAGGTCTGTATGACACTGTTGAAAGACCATGAACTGATTCGTGATTTGTCTGATTCTGGTTACGACATGGTTTCTGTAGCTTTTGACCGCCGCTCCCAATTCGATTGCCTATAAGCTATGGCCGTTAATCTTCTCGGCCCAACAGTTTTGGAAACCCTTCCAGTGTGCTGTTAACCGCGTCCAGGTTAAATGCTTCTACATCGGCCAGCAGTTTCTCACCGTAGCGGGTTACCGACCTGGAGCGAAAGCGCTGCCCCCACGCCAGTACACGGCACGCAAACTCTCGCATTTCTTCCGGGTCGCCACTCTCGCGCACGGCTTCCCAATCGTCACCAAAGTCTGCTGTTAACTGCTCTCGAAGCCAACCTCGCTCCTGCATGCTTAAGGTTTGGGCTAGCAGCCGTTCAGATTCTTTGGTCTCGCCTTCGTCCTGAGCTTGTTCGCCCGTTGCCACAACCTGAGGTAGCGTGAGCGTAAAAACAGAGCCCTGCTCCGGCTCGCTTTCTACCTGCAGTTCGCCACCCATCATTTGCGCCAACTTGCGGCTGATAGCAAGTCCAAGTCCAGTGCCTCCATAGCGACGGGTATTTTGTCCCTCCTGTTGCTCAAACGCATCAAAAATACGGTCGCGTTGATCAGCTGGGATTCCGATACCAGAGTCCTCTACTTTAACAGTAAGCCGGTAGCTCTGGTGTTCCGGGACTTCGTCGGGGGTTTCCTCAACCGGCAGAACCGTTGCCCGCACAGCCACGCCGCCATCGTGGGTGAACTTAATGGCATTCCCCACAAGATTGAACAACACCTGCCGAAAACGGGTTTCGTCCAGCATCATGGCTACTGGCATATCTGAACCGACGCTTACCTCCAGGGTGATGCCCTGCTCCCGTGCCCGCAAATCAAAAATATGGCGAACATCATCAAGAAGCCGGCGAACGGATACCGGCGAGTAGTCCAGACGCATTTTACCCGCCTCAATACGGGAGAGATCCAAAATGTCGTTGATCAGCATAAGCAGGCTGCGACTGCCAGCCCGGATAGCATCCAGATAGTTACGTTGCTGGGGGTCTGTCACGCTGTTGCTTAAAAGATCGCTGTAGCCGATCACCGCGTTCATGGGTGTTCGAATCTCATGAGACATATTGGCCAAAAACTCACTTTTCGTTCGGCTGGCCGTTTCTGCCTCCCGGGCCAGGCGCTCTGCTACCAGTTTTGCGGCGCGCAGCTCGTCTTCGCTTCGGCGCAGAGCATTTTCAGACCGGATACGCTCGTCCACCTCCCGCGATAGTTTTCGGTTCCAGTACAGGAAGATAAGCACCACCACCAGGGCAATCAGAACAACCCGTCGCACCACGGTGTAGTCGGCCTTTTGCTCGATATCCAGATGAATCCACCGGTTGTATATGGTTTCGGTTTCAGCCGGCTTCAGGCTACCCAAAGCCTTATTCAGAATACGATGCAGCTCTGGGTTGTCTTTGCGAACTGCCAGCCGCAAATCATACTGATAAGGTGTGATGCTGGTAATTCGCAGATTAGAGAGGCCAAGCCTGGCAACGGTATAACTGACCGCGGGGATGTGAGTCACCATGACATCGAGATCGCCGTTGGAGAGCGCCAGCAGGCCTTCCTCTACAGTTGCCACCGGGTACAGGTCCAAGTTTGGATGGTTGATCAGCAAATAATCGTGAGCAGCATGGCGATTGACCGCACCCACTCGTTCGTTGCGCAGCTCCCGAAGGTCCCCGATAAACCGCCCATCGTCTCGGATTACTAAGGCAATCGGCACGTTCACGTAGGCGCGGGTAAACAAAAACGAATCCTTTGTGCGCGGTGTGCGTGACAAGCCGGGCAGAATATCCACCTCGCCAGAGATAAGCGCCTGCTCCGCACTCAAGCGGTCTTCCAGGATGTGCTCTTCGAACGCTGCTCCAAGTTGGTTTTCCAGGCGCGCGACAAGATCTGCCACCAAACCAGTGGCGAGACCATCCTGCTCGTACTCAAACGGCGGCCAGTCAGAGCGATAGGCAATTTTGAGGTCAGGATGGCGTTTGAGCCACTCGACATCAGAGGCCGACAACTCTACGCCGCTTTGCTCCAGCGCCGATAAATCCACATCCAGCCAGGATTGCCGGATAACCCGATGTTCGTTATGACTGATCGCATCTACGGTTTGATCCAACACCCGGAATAATGGCTCGTTACCCTCATCCACCTGCAAGACCACATCCACCAATGTTTGCTCAAGCAGCAGCGACAGACCTATGCCGTTAATCATGGCCGACTGAAGGTAATCTGAGACCACAGGCACAGCGCCCAAGAAAGCATCCGCCTGGCCGGATAACACATGGCTGACCGCTTCGCCCAGGCTCTGAACCGGAACCGGCGTAAAGCTTTCAACAGAATCAAGCAAGGTGTATTGATTAGGATCGTCTTCCACCACCGCTATACGGCGATTTTCCAGATCAGCCAGCGAGCGAATGGTGGAATCGCCCGCACTGATAAACAAACCGTAGGTGAGGGTCATCAACGGGCTGGTATAACGCGTACCAATAGGGGCGGGTGTGCCAGACAATCGCGTGGTCAGGAGCGCATCGGTTGTGGGCCGGTCGAGTACTGGCCCGGTACTGGCACCGGAGTCAATAACAACAGGGTTAATGGGCAGGCCAAGCTTGCCAGAAAGCCGGGTAAGGTAATCAATGTAAGTACCAGCCAGAACACCGTTTGCGGCTTCAAACACCAGCGGTATTTGATCTGTGCGCACACCAATTTCCAGCTTCTCCTGCTCACTGACCCACTGTAAGTCCTCGTTGCCCAATACAGGGGCTGGAGATATCTGGGGGGGATCTGCTAGCGCTGACGACTGGAACTCCAGCACTAGCCAGCATAGCGTAAACAGTAGAGTCGCTTTCACCGGACAGCCTCAAAGATGGCACTATGTTTTTTGATGCTATATTTGTACATTAGAAAAGCCCGCACTAGTCGGTTGGTTGGCTGACTTTAACGCAATTGCGGCCTTCATCTTTAGCAATATAAAGCGCACGGTCTGACCGTTCAAAAACTGACTCCTCGGTATCCCCGGGGTGAAAGGCGGCAAGGCCAGCGGAGAAGGTTATAGTTACCGGCTCACCCCCGAAATGGAACGGAAGGGCACTGATGTGTGATCGGAGCTTGTCCATCACAATTTGCGCATCTGCGGGAGGGGTTTCTGGAAACAGAAACACAAACTCTTCACCGCCGAAACGAGCCACAAAATCAGTGGCACGCAGCCGATTTTTGAATTCTTTGGCGACAAGCTGAAGCACCCGATCGCCAGCCTTGTGCCCGTAGGAATCATTTACGCGCTTGAAAAGATCAATATCCAGAACGCCAATCGTTAGCGGATACTGATAACGCTTCCACCGATTGAATTCAAAAGCCAGGCGCTCCTGCCAAGCTTCACGATTAGGCAACTGAGTCAGCAGATCTGTCATGGCGCGTTCGCGCTCCTTACGGACCTGACTCTGCATTTGCTCTGAGTGCGCCTCCATAATAGCCACTTTTTCTTGCATAGCCATCAACTGCTCAGACAGCAATTTTTCTCTCTCGGTTTCTTCTACCCGAAAACGACCGACCGCGTCACCAATGCACTCAAGATGGCCACTAACCGACTGCTTCAACCCATGAATATCGTCACTGGCTTCAATGTGCCGGCCAACCTGTTCAATTTCGTCGCGGATGTTGCGATCCAGGGTGTCTGCCGCAGCCTGGCGGCCCGATTGCGCAGACGATTGCACAGAAAAGTGCTCTTGCAAGGCCTCAAGGCGCTCATCAAGGCGTTTAAGAAACGCTTCGAATTCCCTCTGGCTGCGAGTGACAGCGGCAACAATCAAGTCTGCTACCTGATTGAGCCCCTCCCTCAGTTCATCCCAGTTATCGCTGGAGAGCAGTGATTTTTGCAAATTTCTTGCGTGTGCCTCAGCGGCAGATTCCAAAGACACCTGGCTGAGCAGCTGGCCTAAAAGATGGCCAACACGCCGGGCAATCCGAAGCCGCTGGCTATGGGGGTTCTCAATGTCGTCGCTGTCTGCCACACCTGTATCGTCGAGAAGAGCGACCTGACGGTCTATCTGGCCCTGCAGCTCTCGCCAGCTTTTCACATCGACCTCTTTTTTACGCAAATCGGATCGAACACGCTCAAGCAGGCTGTCCAGTTCTGGGGCCTGGCCTTCAGAGGCGAGGCTAGTACGTACCAGCATACGCTCCAGTGTGTTGCGCTCGGCCTTCCACTTTTCTTCCCTGTGCTCTGCAGTCTCAAGCTCCTGGAAGTACTTTTCCTTCCAGGTTTGGTCCGATGACATCACTCGCTCCTTTGCTGTCCGTATGTCTGACCACGTGAATGACGTCGGCGCGCCCTGGGATGACTCTGGTCATACACCCGAGCCAAATGCTGGAAGTCTAGATGAGTATAAACCTGCGTAGTGGCTATGTCGGCATGGCCCAGCAATTCTTGAACCGCTCGCAGGTCGCCACTGGATTCAAGCATATGGCTGGCAAACGAATGTCGCAACATGTGAGGATGGAGCTTCTGATCAGCCCCCTTTGCAACACCCCAGCGGTTCAGGCGAGCCTGTATGCTGCGGTGGCTGAGACGATCGCCCCGGCGGCTTACAAACAAGGCCGTTTCGGCTTCTGGCGCCAGTTCTGCACGAACAGGCATCCACTGAGTGATAGCGTCCAGCGCTTTGCGGCCTACCGGCAGTATGCGTGCTTTCCCGCCTTTACCGACAACCCGTGCCTCGCCGCTCTTGCGATCCACTGCACTGAGATCCAGGCTGGCCAGTTCGGCTAAACGCAGGCCAGAAGAATACATCAATTCAAACATACACCTATCACGTATTTCCAGCGGGTCATCCGGTGCGGCATCAAGAAGGTAATTGAGTTGATCCACATCGGCCACGCTGGGCAGGCGCCGGCTGCTCTTTGGCGGGCGGATATCCAAAGCCGGGTTGTCGGTGGCCAGTCGCTCTCGCAACAGGTACTGATAAAAACGCCTGATGGCCGAAAGGTGCCGGGCGATACTGCGGCCACTTAAACCCTGGCGACTGAGGTTTGCTACGTAACGGCGCAGATCGTAACCACTTACGGCCCGCCATTGAGCGCTGCCCTGATCCACAAGCCAAATAGCTAGCCGTTGCAGGTCCCGCTGATAACTGTCGCAGGTACGGGGAGAGTGGCGTTTTTCGGAGGCCAAATGCTGAATGAAATCACTTATGCACCCGCTCAATTCATCAGGCAGCTGAGCAGGCGCTGGGGCAACAGTCACTCTAACGAGACTCCGCCGCAAGATCGGCTACCGGAACGGCGGAGGTGTGGCGCCGAATCATGGGTGGCAAAAGCCTGCTGAGGGTGTCACTGATGTAACTAAGAAACAGCGAGCCCATACTTTGGTCAAAGTAGCCCGACTGACAACTGCCCACCGCAAAAACGCCAACCAGCTCATCATGGCGCAAGGGTACTAAGGCCACCGACGCAATGGGTATGTCTCTGTCAGGGAACAAAAATTCCCGCTCGCTCTCACGGAACTGACCACAGACAGCTTTGCTACCCTCCAGAAGGTTGCCAAGACGATCCTGCGCTTCCGCCGGGCTCACAACATGCAATGCGCCCTGAGCACTGCCAGGCACTTCTACATCGGTGAACAGGATCACCGATGCCGCATCAAGACCAAAGTCGCCGCGAATGCTGTCATCAATAGTGGAAGCCATATCAACCAGGTTGCGAGCTTCAATAACCTGCATCAGCAGACGTTTGCTCTTTTCAAACAGGCGATCGTTGTGGCGGGCAATAGAGATCAGCTCCACCAGTTCGTGGCGCAGAGTATCCCGCTGTTCGCGGAACAGATGCACCTGGCGCTCAACCAACGAAATGGCTCGGCCACTGTCATGGGGCAAGGTTAAACTGCGCAGAAGCTCATCCTGATCAACAAAAAAGTCAGGGTTGCTCTTCAAGTACTCAGCCACCTCTTCCCGGGTGAGCTCATCGGCCTTCTGGTGGGCCGTTTGGTCTGTCATCGTGCTCTCCTGGCTATCAGATCCGTTGTTTATGTGGGCGACTGGGCTTTCGGCGCCGGCTGCCACCTGAATCACCTGGCAGCCTTAACTGCCCCTCAAATACACTCGTAGCAGGGCCTTCCATCATAACAGGGGCCCCTTCGCCCTGCCATTCAATGACCAGCCGCCCACCGCGTAATTCCAACACTACGCGATTATCCAAAAGGCCTTGCAGGCATCCCGCAACGACCGCCGCACAGGCGCCGCTACCACAGGCCAGGGTTTCGCCCGTGCCGCGCTCATACACCCTCAGACGCGCATGGCCCCGGCTGAGTATTTGTAAAAAACCAATGTTAGCCCTTGATGGAAATCGGGGGTGGTTTTCCAGGTGCGGCCCAAGGTCTGAAACAGGCGCGGTATCCACATTATCAACTATAATAACAGCGTGGGGGTTGCCCATAGAAACAGCGCTAAGCTCCACTGTTTTTGACCCCACTTCCACGGTATACGATTGTTTGCGGCGCTCTGCAGCAAAGGGAATAGCAGGTGGATTTAGCTCAGGCACCCCCATGTTCACCACCACCATGCCGTTTTTGAGCAGTTCCAACTCAATTACGCCACGCGCGGTTTGGACACGTATATTTTTTTTATTGGTAAGGCGTTGATCCCGGACAAATTTTGCAAAGCACCTGGCGCCATTACCGCACTGTTCAACTTCAGATCCGTCGGCATTGAATATCCGGTAGCGAAAATCCACATCCGGCAGCCCGGGAGGCTCCACAACAAGCAACTGGTCAAAGCCAACACCCACATTACGATCCGCCAGCTCGCGAACTATGTCCGGGCGCAGACGAAATGGCTGACTGATGGCGTCGACCACCATAAAGTCATTGCCCAGCCCGTGCATCTTGCTAAACCGCAACAAAGGCCCCTGATTACGCCGTGGCCGATTCATTTCTTGCCCGCCAGTCATTCCGGCAGGCAGTTTTCGGGAGCGAGCTGATCCTCAATCGTCTCGCGATGGCGAACAATGTGTACATGCTCACCGTCAACCATCAGTTCCGGTGGGCGGTTGCGGGTGTTGTAATTGGAACTCATTACAAAGCCATAAGCGCCTGCAGAGCGAACGGCCAGGAGGTCTCCTGCTTTAAGCTGGAGTGGCCGGTCTTTACCCAGAAAATCCCCTGTTTCACAAACTGGCCCAACCAGATCCCAATTCTTTTCCTCTGCATCCTGATGAGGTTGCACCGGAACAATGGCCTGCCAGGCACTGTATAGCGCCGGGCGAATCAAGTCGTTCATGGCGGCATCGATGATGGCAAAGTTACGGTGCTCGGTGCACTTTAAAAATTCAACCCGGGTAATCAGTATGCCGGCGTTTGCTGCAATGGAGCGGCCAGGTTCAAGAACCAGCTCCAGGTCGCGGTCACCAATGCGCTCATCCAAGGCTCTAACGTATTCAGCTGGCTGAGGCGGCTGTTCATCATTGTAAGTAACGCCCAGGCCCCCGCCCATATCCAGGTGCTGAATGTGGATGCCGTTATCGGCCAGAGCATCAACCAACTCCAGTACCCGATCGAGGGCATCCAGGAAGGGAGAAACCGTTGTAAGCTGTGAGCCAATGTGGCAATCCACACCTTTAATTTCCAGGTTTGGCAGAGTTGCGGCCCGGGTATATACAGCCAGAGCCTCAGCTATATCAATACCAAACTTGTTCTCTTTCAGGCCGGTAGAAATATAGGGGTGGGTTCCGGCATCTACGTCCGGGTTCACACGCAAAGATACCGGGGCTATAACTCCCAGCTCGCCGGCTACGGCATTAAGTCTGTCAAGCTCAGTGTCCGATTCCACATTGAAGCAGCGAACCCCTGCTTCCAGAGCTCGGCGCATCTCCCATTCCTGCTTACCCACGCCAGAAAATACAACCTTGCCAGGGTCGCCGCCGGCCCGCAGAACTCGCTCCAGCTCCCCGGCAGACACTATGTCAAAGCCGGCACCAAGGCGTGCCAGCACGTTTAACACAGCCAAATTACTGTTGGCTTTCACGGCATAACACACAAGGTGTGCGCGATTTTTCAGGGCGTCATCATACGCTTTGTAATGACGCTCCAGAGTGGCACGAGAATACACATAAGCTGGCGTACCAAAACGCTCAACAATAGAGGAAACGGGCACACCTTCGGCGTACAGCTCGCCTTTACGGTAATTAAAATGATCCATTTGGTTCCTGATTCGTTTAACAATGACTGATATACACAGGGCTATTTGGCGTTTGAGTCACGGTGGTCTGGGCGCTCATTTTTCATTTCAGCGCTGGCAGCCTCCCCAACAGGCCCAGAAGATGTGTCAGGATTATCGCGATACAGCGGCCCTTTCTGGCCACAACCACCAAGTGCAGCCGCTACAACCATAATCACCACCGGCAATGTCCACACGCGCATACTTGTCACCCCTGAGTTCATAATGACCAAAGTATACCTGACCCCCGCCCCGCACGGCGAGGCCAGAGAGCTACTGAAACGCCTCCAGTTCGCGGTTCAGCGCCGCCTCAAGAACCGAGCGGTAATAGAGATATTGAGTGGTTTGTATATCTTGCTGATACACCCGAGGGTCCAGATCGTGAGGCAGATGCACATCTGTTAGGTAAACAGGGTAGCGATCACGACTCTGGCGCAGTGAGTGAATGTAGTGAGCAACCGCCCGAATCAGCTGGTCACCGTATTGCAGTACCGTAAATTCCTGGTCGCCACAGTAAAGATCAAAGCGCACCCGGCTATCACCTTCCTGCACACCCACAGCTTGCACCTCCAGCCCCGGCAAGGCAGCTCCAAAATCTGCTTGGGGCCGATATTCCGGGCGCCAGAGCCCATCGGTTTTAACCAGCTCATAGCAGCGTACGCCAGCAAACGCCGCTGGCATTTCGCTGTAGCGCAGAGTGCGCCGCTCGACCAGGTTTTCAAGAAAACGCAGCACCGGGGTCAATAAATAACGCCGGCGAGTTGCTGGCTGGCTCCACCCAAATAGTGATCCCCGCTCATCAATTACCCAGATTTGCGCTCGCTCGCCGCGAATCCGATAAAACACCTGAACACTATTCGGTTCGCTGGCCTGACACACCGCGCGCACAGCCGGGTCGTCTAACAAGGCATAACGATCAAAAACCACAGGCAGGTAAACGTCTCGTGGCTGGGCCAGGCATTCCATAAGGGCAGCGCGGCTTTCCAGTGCGATGAAACGCGGCTCAGTGCCGTTGAACTCCAGCAAAAAATACCGACGGTCCATTTCAATAACGTAGCGCAAAGGGTGTGGACCAGCCCCACCGGCAAAAAATTGGCGCAGCACATCTGCAAACAGTGCCTGCACCCGCCTGGCAATGGCGCTGCCGTGCCCCCGGTTGTGACTGTGCACCGCAACACCGGGAATGGCGCGTGGATCGAGCGCCACGGCGGCCAGCACATTTTTCAGACACTGAATCAGCGTATCTCCCGAGGCGTAATGCTGAAGGCTAACCTCGTGCCAGCTGTTCAACGTGATCTGATCGATGGTCACAACCAGATTTTCACGCCCGCCGCTGAAGCCCAGCGAATCATGTCGGGCGCTAAGCTTGTGCAGCCCCCGCTCGGTAAGATGGGGCTGCGGGTCTACCCCTACATTGATCAGTAACAGGCTACGTAAGGGGCGCACGCCACGGGCAAGCGCCTCACGTTCTGCCGGCGCTATAGGAAACCGCACAAACCCCGCCAGCGCATGCAATATTTCCCGCAACTCACTAATGGAGGCCACACCCTGCCCCGAGCGCACATTTAGGCGAGTTGTGCGGGTGAGCAAACCATTGTAATAGCACCACACAACTAATTCAGCGAGGTTGCCAGTACGCCGGATAACCGGCTGCCAGAAGGCATCAGAGGGATCCTCCAAATCCCGGTACAGCAGCCAGCCACCTCCAGCACGGCCCTGTTCCGATTGATGATAAAACGCCAGATTTTCCTCCGCCAGCGAGGGGGCGAGCCCGGGATTAACCTGTTCAACTTTGCCGGCCTTGCGCTGAAAAGCTGCGTAAAGCTTACGGCCCAGCAAACTGATATCGTTCGCGTTGATTGCCGACTGTTCGCCATGATCGCGGGCCATTTTCGACAGCAACCGATAGCTATGAGTCAATTCCGACACCACCACCCGGCGCAACGAGGCTACCTCTTCGGCGCGCCAAAGATGCCGGTTGTCTAGCGCTTCTATTTGCTTTTTCTGCCAGCCCCAGCTTGCCACAAGACCTCTGAGTAGGCGGGCTCTCCAGAGCTCCTCGCCTTCGACCATCGCACTGGCACGACTTAACGGCAGCCCAGCCTTGATATACAAGCTGCGCCGCACCAGATCCAACCTGCCCCTGGCATCCGCCTCTGTTAGCCATTGCTCCAGTCGCTGGTAGAGCATTACATACGGATCCAGAACATCTACATCGATTACTCCGCTAAATACCGCTTGCTTGAACACCCGCGACAACACCGACTGCTCCTGAGTTTGCGCATAACACTCAACAAGCAGAAGCTTCAGAATAGACTTCCAGGGGGCTTCAATACCCTTGTAGAGCTGCCACACCCCAGCGCCAAGGAATTCTATGGCCGGTATGGCGGGTACTGCACCAAAATCGATGTACTCATCGCCCCGAATAAACCGATAATCTACCAGTTTATTAACACACTCCTGGTAATCCCCTTCCAGCTCCGATGGAATAAGCCACCACAGCGGATAACAGCCCCCCAGGTGGATGCCGGTGCGATAAAACTCATCCAAAAGCAAATAGTGTTGAGCGCTACCACAGTTTTCACCCTTCACTTCTGCGCGCTGGCGCCCATTTCGCCAATCGGCCGCGGAGAACACAAACACATGCAGCTCAATACCAAAAGAAGCCGCCCATTCCGTTAGCTTTGCTGCTTTACGCTCAAGACGCCGAATACCAGGCTCCTGAAGATCGTCTCTATGGCACAGCCAAACATCTAAATCACTGGCTACCGAGTGCCCCACTGTGCCGGGGCTGCCCATCAAAAACAGCGCTTCTAAATCGGCCCGGCGCTTGCCTTCGTCTCGCAGACTGAAGGTGCGCGCTAAACGCCGCGCAGCGTTTGTGGTTGAAGCATCAGGGTGGTAATGACTTAAGCCATATGGGCAGTCGGCATCCAGGTAGCCGGGCAAAGCCGGATGGTTGGTGTGAAATACCAGAGGCAATATTTCCAACACCACCTGCTGGCGATAGGTAAGCGACGAACGCGCCCTTTCCCAGCGCTGGCGATTAACCACGAGGAATCTGTCCCGCAGACGGCGCAGGTTTTTTCGGTCAATGCCCTCTTCAAAATCCAGGACAATCGGTGGGGCATGAGCGATCAAAGCAGCTCCGGGGGAGAGGTTCTTTCCGGTTTCATTATCAGTATGATGGACTCATCGTGGCAAAACCGTCAGAAGAATAAAAGCGGTATACGCTTCAGAAAACCCGAGGTCCTGCCCAGTGAAAGAATTTGTCATACAGCGTTATCGTGCCGATGCATCCGCCGGCACCGGCCACAAGACCCTGTTGCGTATTGACGACGAAGGCAAGGTGTTATTTGCCGACAATAATGCCGAAGCCGTGCTCGGATACCACGCCGACGAGCTTGAAGGCATTATGGTACACCAGGTTCTGGCCTCAAGAGAGGACGACCCTTTTGCGCCGGTAAACCGGCACCGCATAGAAAGCGGCCAAAATGTGCTGGTAACCTTTCGCCACAAAGAAGGTTTTTTCTACACCGCCTGCCTTTCATTACGCGTTAGTATGCGCGATTCAGACGAAGCTGCCAGCGCTCGGATCACTCAACAGGAAAGCTCTGCCATAGACCCGCGTTTATTGCGCTTCGCAGAGAGTGCCGCAAGCTTTGGGGTGTGGGAGCTGGATATTGCCAGCAACCAAATCACCTGGACCGAAGGGCTATACCGACTGCTTGAGCTGAAGCCTGGCACAAACATCACACCCGAGCAGGCGCTGTTTTACTGCCAGAGCGGCCAGGGACGTATTCGGGCCCTGTTCCGCAAGTGTGCCCACACAGGCGCACCCTTCACTATTGAGTTAAACCTGCTTACAGCGCAGCAACAGAAGGTTCGCGCCACCCTGAATGGCCGCGCCCTTAAAACAGGCGGCAGAGTGCGCAAGCTTGGTGGCACCCTGGTTAACCGCACCGGCGAAATGCAGCGCGATCAGGCCCGCATTCGCGCAGAAAAAATCCTGAGCGCCACCACAGCGGCAAGCCCAGGGCTGATAGCCGCCGTGGATAAAAACCTCAGCCTGCTGCACTTCAACCAGCCTTACGCCAGGTTGTTCGCAGGTATTTTCGGCACAACACCCAGCGTGGGAGACAACCTTAGCCAATTACTGAAAAAACACCCGAACGAGCGACACCTGGCAGAACAGCTCTGGCGGCGAGCTTTTGAGCAGAATAGTTTTGTTGTGGACATGCCCATCACCCAGCAAAGCGGTGAATGGCCGGTTTATGAATTCCATTACCAGCGCCTAACCGACGGCAAGAACGAAACCACAGGTGCGGTCGTTGTCGCCAGTGACATCAGCAACCGCGCCAGTAATACAGGCGACAGCGAATACCGGTATCGGCACGACCCGGTAACCGGGCTAACAAACCGGAGGGAGTTTACTGCCCGCCTTCAACGCAGCATAGAAGAACGGGCCGAAACAGCAGTAGGCAGCGGTCTTCTGTATCTAAACCTGGATGCCTTTGGCCACTTCAACGCCATAGCCGGCAACGGCGCCTGCGATCGGTATCTCAGGGAGCTGGCCAGCAGCCTTGATATCCGAAGCCGATCACAAGATACGGTCTCGCGGCTTTCTGGCGACACTTTCGCCCTTCTTATTGAAAGCTGCACAGAAACTGAGGCCCGCAAGCTGGCAGACGATATTCTCGAGCTGATTCGCAGTTTTGTATTTGAATGGCAAGGACATCAACTGCAAACCACCGCTAGTGGCGGCCTGTTGATTATGGGCAGAAATACGCCAGCCGATCCGGAACAGTTGCTGAGCCAGGCCTCAGACCTTTGCCACGATGCAAAAACGTCCGGACGAAACCGGGTTCATACCGCTCACGCTTCCAAGCCTAAAACAGACGATAACACCAGCAATGAATACGTCGAGCAAATTCGCAAGGCGTTGGATAACCAGGCGCTGACCCTTGAATTTCAATCGCTTAAGCCAGTGGCCAGTGTAACCTGGGGTGATCACATCGAAATTCTCGCCCGCATTCCCGGGTATGGTGAGCATAACTGGTTGCAACCAGAGCAGTTTCTCGCGGTTGCCGAGCGATTTGACCTGGCTAAACGCTTGGACCGACAGGTGATACTACAAACCCTCGCCTGGCTGGGCGATCATTCATTGTTGGAACCAAGATTGAAATACTGCGGCTTTAACCTGTCGTTGGCCAGTGTGCTAGACGATACCTTTGCAGATTTTATGGAGTCTGTACTCAGAGCTTCAAACTACCCGCCAGAATGCTTCTGCCTTGAGATCCGCGAAGCCCACGCAACCCAATACCCAGATGAGGTGGCCGTTCTGTGTGACGCCTTGCATCAAATTGGTTGCCGTACTGCACTGGATGGCGCTGGCGCGTCGGTGGAAAGCTACAGCCTTGCAGCAAAACTGCCGGTGGACATTATCAAGCTAGATCGCAGCCTGATGCGAAGACTGGGCGACGATCCGGTTCAGCAAATTATGGTAGAAGCGCTGCATAGAATTGCACAGGATTCAGGCAAGGTAACGGTCGCCACCTTTATTGAAAACGACGACATTCTCAGAAAAGTACGAACGCTGGGGATCCACTACGGCCAAGGGTTCAGGCTAGGTCCACCCAAACCCCTGGCAGAACTGACACCGGTGGCCGTAGACCTTACCACCGGGCGAATTGGCGGTTAGCTCAGTAGCTTACGTGCCCGGGCTACGGCTGCCCGAACCTGAGCCGGCGCTGTGCCACCAAGGTGATCACGAGCCTGAACAGAGCCCTCCAGGGTTAACACATCAAACACGTCTGCGCCGATGGTCTCGGAGAAGCCGGCCAGCTCTTCCAGAGTCATATCTGAAAGGTCTCGCTCTTGCGCCACACCGAAGGCCACTGCTTTGCCGACTACTTCGTGAGCGTCCCGAAAAGGCATGCCTTTTTTCACCAGGTAATCAGCCAAATCCGTTGCTGTCGAGAACCCGCGCTTGGCGGCAATTCGCATGTTGTCGGCTTTCGCCTCAATGGCGGGAACCATGTCGGCGTATGCTTTCAGGCAACCTTTGACGGTATCCACAGTGTCGAACAAAGGCTCTTTATCTTCCTGGTTGTCTTTGTTGTACGCCAACGGCTGGCTTTTCATTAATGTGAGCAGGCTGATCAGGTGACCATTTACGCGGCCGGTCTTGCCACGAACAAGCTCTGGCACATCCGGGTTCTTTTTCTGGGGCATGATGGATGAACCGGTACAGAAACGATCTGGCAGATCAATAAAATCAAACTGTGCAGAAGTCCATAGTACCAGCTCTTCACTGAAGCGAGACATGTGGGTCATCAGCAGGGCCGCGAAGCTGCAGAATTCTATGGCGAAATCCCGGTCGCTGACCGAATCCAGAGAGTTCTCAGAGGCGCGATCAAAACCCAGCAACCGAGCAGTGATAGCGCGATCGATTGGGTAAGTTGTACCGGCAAGAGCAGCTGCCCCCAAAGGCATCACATTTACCCGCTTGCGGCAATCCTGCAGACGCTCGCCATCGCGAACCAGCATTTCATACCAGGCTAACAGGTGATGGCCAAACGTGACCGGCTGTGCCGTTTGCAGGTGGGTAAACCCCGGCATAATGGTATCGGCTTCGCGCTCGGCCAGATCCAGAAGGCCGGTTTGCAAGCGCCTGAGTTCCTCAGCAATCACGTCAATTTCATCCCGCAGGTACAGGCGAATATCCGTAGCCACCTGGTCGTTACGGCTGCGGCCTGTGTGCAGTTTTTTGCCCGTAATGCCAATGCGCTTGGTCAACTGGGCTTCTATATTCATGTGTACATCTTCAAGACTCACAGACCACTCAAAACGCCCTGCTTCGATGTCTTCTTTCACGCCTTTCAGGCCATCAATAATGCTGTCACGCTCGTCTTCGGTCAGAACGCCAACTTCTGCGAGCATGGTCGCGTGGGCGATCGAACCGGTGATATCGTGGTGATACAGGCGCTGATCAAATCCTACGGACGCGGTAAAGCGCTCCACAAAAGCATCGGTAGGTTCGCTGAAGCGCCCGCCCCAGGGTTTTTCGGAGGTTGTGGCTTGGTCAGGTTTTTTCTGATCCGTCATG
>JAKDUK010000072.1 GCA_030457765.1 Marinobacter sp.
GACGCCTCCCACTCTTGGGGAGAGTATAGATGCAACGCCAGCGCATGCACGCCACCGGCCATTTCCAGTTCTTCCGCCAGCACCTTGTAAATCGCCTGGTGCCGCTTAACCTTCATCTGCCCGACAAACGCCGGCGACACCATGGTCACCTTGAAATGCGTTTCCGAATTCGGCGGTACACTGTGCTTATGGCTTTCGTTCTCCACGTGAAGAAGGCTGGCATCAAACGCTTCTTCCAGCTTGGTTTCGAGTGTGTTCTGGATTTTCATAATGATTTAACTCTCAAAATTCGCTCTGAATGTAGTGGCGATACCCCGGAGTTTGAAGCGGGTGTGGGAGTTGTTTTCCCAAAAGTGTGTGTTGCCAGGGATGGCAACACCAAGCCCCCAAGGATGGGTTCACGGTGTCTTTTGGGAAAACAACTCCCACAGCCGCCTCCCCCAGAACAACAGTCTACTACAAGAGGCAAGCCACCCGAACCTTGACACCCAACAACCAAACAGCCACATTCCCCACCCATTCCACCCCAGATAAAACCAAGCCAAAATCATGCGCCTGTATATCGCCGAAAAACCCAGCCTCGGTAGGGCCATTGCTGCCGCCCTCCCCGGTCCTTACCAAAAAGGCCAGGGCTGGATTCGCTGCGGCAAAGGCAGTGACGCCGCCACCGTAAGCTGGTGCATTGGCCATCTGCTGGAACCCGCCGAGCCCGCCAGCTACAACCCCGCCTGGAAAAGCTGGCGCAAGCACGACCTGCCCATGTTTCCAGATAAATGGCAAGTTACCCCAAAAGACAGCGTGCGCCAGCAACTCAGCGCGCTGGAATCGCTGATTCGCCAGGCACATACCATTGTTCACGCCGGTGACCCGGACAGAGAAGGCCAGCTGCTGGTTGATGAGGTAATACGGTATTTCGGCACCCAGGCACCGGTAGAACGAATACTCATAAACGACCTAACGCCAGCAGCCGTTGCCAAAGCCATACAACACCCCAAAGACAATCTGGAATTTCGTAGGCTATCCCACTCTGCATTGGCTCGGCAGCGAGCCGATTGGCTTTACGGAATCAACCTCACCCGTTTTTACACGCTGAACTATCAGGAACAAGGCCAGCAAGGCGTCTACTCCGTTGGACGCGTACAAACGCCGGTACTGGGCTTGGTAGTGGAGCGCGATAAGACCATCGAAAACTTCGACCCCAAGCCTTACTTCCCTATAGAAGCGCGATTCAAAGCGCAGGAAGAAGAAGCGGATCAACAGGTTTTCACCGCCAAATGGCTGCCGGAAGAACAGTTTCAAGACCACCTGGACGATGAAAATCGCCTGCTAGACCGCGAAACAGCCGAGCAAATCGCAGCCAGCGTTCACAGCCGGCCCGGCTCCATTGTAGAATCTCGCTTTAGGGATCGGCCAGAAGCGCCGCCTTTGCCGTTTTCGCTGTCGGCGCTGCAAATAGAAGCCGGTCGCCTATTCCGCATGGGTGCGAAAGAGGTATTGGACACTGCTCAAAGTTTGTACGAGCGCCACCAACTCATCACCTATCCACGGTCAGATTGCCGCTATTTACCTGAAGGACATTACGCCCAGCGGGAACAGGTTGCCGGCGCCATTAGCCGGGTTATGCCAGAGCTTGCCGACGCCTGTGGCAAGGCTGATTTCAGCCGCAGAACCGCAGCCTGGAACGACAAAAAAGTAGACGCTCACCACGCGATTATTCCCACCAGCCGCACAGCAGCGAATGGCAAGCTCAGTGAATCCGAACAGAAGATCTACGGCCTGATCAGCCGCTATTACCTGATGCAGTTTTCGGCAGATGCCACACACCGCGAAGGGCGGCTTACCGTGCGGGTATCGGAGCATCGGTTTCGCGCCACAGAAACAGCCGTACTCACACCCGGCTGGAAAACACTGGAGCTAAGACTTCGAGACGGTCGTAACCAGGCCGAAAAGCCACCGTTGCCGCGTTTGGATAAAGGCGAACCCGTAATCTGTGAAGACAGCCGTGTAAGCGAACGCAAAACCAAACCGCCCCAACACTTCAACGATGCCACGCTGCTGTCGGCGATGACTAACATCGCCCGATTTGTAGCCAACTCAGAGTTGAGGAAAACCCTGCGGGAGACCGACGGCCTAGGCACAGAGGCCACCCGTGCGAACATCATCGACACCCTGTTCAAACGGGATTACCTATACCGGGACAGCAAGCACATTCGCGCCACCAGCAAAGGTAACGCGCTGATCAATGCGCTGCCTGAGTCTGTCAGCAAACCTGACAGAACGGCAGTATGGGAAGCCACGCTGGATAGCATTCACCGGGGCGAGGACGACCCGCGCAAATTTCTGGAGTCCCTAAAAGCAGAAATCCGCGGTTTCATTGATCCTTCGGCTAACGCCCCTGATGCCAAATCGCAAAGCACAGCGCCCAACTGCCCGAAATGTCGCGCCCCAATGACAGAGAGAGATGGCAAGTTCGGCCGTTTCTTTGCTTGCACCCGTTACCCAAACTGCCGTGGCACCCGCCCCATTGAAGACGCAGCACCCGAGGACGGTACAGGGCAAAAGCCGATCCCCTGCCCCCACTGTTTCTCGCCTTTGGTTCGCAGACAAGGCAAAAAAGGTTGGTTCTGGGGCTGCAGTAATTTCCCTGCCTGCCGACAAACATTAGACGACAACAACGGCAAGCCCGCTACTCGTTTACGCAAGGCTACATAACGACACTGAATGCGTCGTTAAAATTTGTGATAATTAGCTGAAATGGAAGGACATACTGTATCGCACACAGCGGCACAGAATCGTAACGAGACAACATTCAACCCGGGAGAGGCACAATGCGCATTGCTCTGCTTGAAGACCAACAGGAACAGGCGCAGCACATCCAGTCCATTTTGACGGAGCGCGGACACGTCTGCGACAGCTTCCCTACGGGTCAAAACTTTCTCAGCGCTGTATTGCACCGCAGCTACGATCTAATGATTCTTGATTGGCAGATCCCTGACATGACCGGCATTGATGTGTTGAAAAGCGTACGCGCACAGATCAACTGGCCTATTCCCGTCGTGTTTCTCACCCAGAGAGACAGCGAAGCTGATATTGTTCAGGCCCTGGACGCAGGTGCCGACGACTTTCTTGCAAAACCAGCACGCGCTGCAGAGCTGGTTGCGCGTATTAACGCCCTGGCGCGTCGCACCAACCCAGACAGCGAAAAAGAAGACCTTAAATTTGGCCCCTTTGAGGTAAACACCCAGCACAGAACCATTGTTTTACACGGTGAAACGCTTACGCTCACGGACAAAGATTTCGACCTAACCTTATTTCTGTTTCAGAACCAAGGCCGTTTGCTCACCCGAGAAGTACTTCTGGAGCGAGTATGGGGGCTGGCACGTGATATCAATACCCGAACAGTAGACACGCACATGAGCCGTCTGCGTCGCCGTTTAGGCCTGAACCCGGAAAACGGCTTTCGTATCAAAACAATTTACCAACGTGGATACCGCCTGGAAGCCATGAAGGCCGAAGCCGCAATCGACAACATAGCTTAATGACTGAACACTCTATCCCTCTTTTTACCAAAGCATTCCTGCTGCTGGCTCTTCTGGCGCTGGGCACGCCAGTGCATGCGGAACTGTCTATTACTCGTGGCTCAGCAACAACAATGGCAAGCACCGCGGGCAGCGCCGTTCCTGAATGGATTTACACCCTGAAACCCGGCGAGAACTTTACCGAAGTAGCCAGTGATCTGTTGGTTGCAAGCCACAGTTCCGGCCGGTTACTGCAATACAACAACATTGACAACTCTGCCACCCTGGGCGAAGGCGACCGTATTCGAATACCTTTGTCCTGGCTAAAAAGACAGCCTAACCCCGCACGAGTCACCTCGGTTTCTGGCAATGTTCAATTGATATCTGGCATTGATGGTCGGAAAAAGCCGTTAGTAGAAGAGGCTCTGGTTCGAGTAGGCGACGAGGTACTTTCTGGTGCAGGCGCAGCAACCATCACCTTAGCCGATGGCTCAGAAGTTCGACTCTCGCCAGATTCCCGGCTGATTTTCAATCGCCTAACCCAATACGGCAAATCCGGTATGGTAGACACCCGGCTAAGACTGAATCGAGGTGAAATCCACACCCGTGTCAAACCGGTGATTGAGGGTGGTGCCCGCTTTGAAATTGAAACGCCTTCTGCCGTCGCCGCCGTTCGTGGTACCACATTTTCACTAAACGCCGGGTCCCAAGGCACACACCTGCAAGTAACCGAAGGTATAGTCGACTTTGGCGTACCAAACCAAACCCACCGAGTACCTGCTGGCTATAGTGCAACGGTGGCAAGCAGCAACGGCAACCGAAATAAGCTGAACATACGCAAGATGCCCCCGGCACCACAGATCAACCCTCTCCCGAAGGTGCTCACCCAGCTACCAACAGAGATGACCTGGAAGCAAGGCCCGGCAACAAACTACCGCTTGGATATTTTTGAAACACAAAGCGGGCGCTGGGTTGAGAGCCGTGACATCAACGGCAACCGTTTTGATATCAGTCGCCTGGATAACGGCCGTTATGAGATTCATCTGGCCGTGCTTGGCCCACATGGCATGGCGGGAATGCCCGGTATTGTGCCAATTGAAGTCGATTTGCAAGCCCGCACCGCAAACCTTGTTAAGCCAGAAAGCGGCAGCAGCGTAAACGACGACATGCCAGAGTTCCGATGGACCCTCAACGGCAAAAACGAAGTAGCCAGGGTTGAAATTGCCGAAGATAAAGCCTTCCGTAACCTAGTTGCAACCAGCGAATGGGCGCCAGGAACGTCAGCCCTGCCATCTCGCCCCTTAAGCCCAGGCCAATATTACTGGCGCGTAGTGACAGAAGCCGGCGGAAATTCCGTGGCCACCACAGAGCCTCGCAAACTGATCGTAAACGGAACTCTGCCACCGGTGCGTATCATTAGCATCAATTACGTCGACAGCCAGGTTCGCGTATTCTGGGAGAAGGTAGATACCGCTGCCAATTACCGCATGCAACTGGCGGAAGAGCCAAGTTTTGACAATATTATTAAGGAAGCAACGCTGCCAGACACCACAGCGGCCTTGCGTCTTATTCCCGGAAGGCGGTATTTTGTGCGCCTGAAAGCGCTTTCAGACGGCCCACTACAAAGCCGCTGGGGACCAGGGAGGGAACTGTACCTGGAATAACACTGAATAACTGACGCAAACTGCAGGACACATGAACCGCGATTGGCTGCCACTTAAAACAACTCCATGGACACTCGGTCTGGCGCTCCTGCTCATGTTTTTACTTGCCGAGACCACGGCACTGCCCCAGCGTATTGATTACTGGCTTCTGGACTCGACCTTACTTGCCAGCCCTGCTGCCGCATCTCCCAACATAGCAATCGTTGCTATTGATGACCTCAGCCTTGCCCAGCAAGGCCGCTGGCCCTGGCCGCGACGAACCCACGCCGCCCTTATCAAAAAGCTACACCAGGCTGGCGCAAAAACCATCGTATTCGACATACTCTTCACGGAACCTTCTCCAGATGATGCTGCGCTTAAACGCGCTATGCAAGCCCACGGCAAGGTTATCCTGCCGTTACACTTGTCACCCTCAAATTCCCGCATTTTGCTTAGCGAGCAACTGCCTTCACGTGAGTTGATCAGTGCGGCCACAGGCCTGGGTCATGCACACGTTGAACTGGGCCACGACGGCATTGCCAGGGGCCTTTATCTGTTTAATGGAATGAACCATCAACTGTGGCCCAGCCTTGCACTTGCAGCCTCCGGCACACACCCCAGGAAACCAGACACCCAAGGACTGCCTTCATTTGTGAATGTGAGGGACGACTACCGAATTGTTCCGCTTACAGGCGGAGCAGGGACCCTGCCCACCTATTCCTATCACGACGTGCTTAGCACACCCCCGGCACCGGATGTGTTTAATGGTAAAACCGTTTTTATTGGCGCCACCGCAGCCGGACTAGGAGACATGCTGCCAACAGCCTTCTCTGGCCTCAGCCAGCCGATGTCGGGCGTTGAGTTTCACGCAAATACGCTGTCTGCGGCCCAACAAGAACTACTCATCAGCCCGGCGCCTGAATGGATCAGCATAGCGCTGGCCGCCCTCACACTTCTGGCCCTGGCCATTTTGTTACCCCGCATTCGCCCGGCTCGCACACTAATTGCGTGCATAGTGGCCAGTGCCACCCTTCTTGGCCTATATGCAGTTTTATTGACTGTATTTCGCGTGTGGCTACCAGTCACCCACGCACTGTTGATTCCATTGCTCGCCTTCCCCGTAGCCAGCGGCTTGCGCTTGACCACAACCAGCCAATTCCTCAACCGACAATTGGATGAACTGGTGCGCAGCCCCAGAGTGGCATTACCAGAACCGGCGAAACGCCCACCCACGCAACTTCTTGAGCACTTTCAGGAACTGTTTCAGCCACAAGGCTGGTTGTTGATGGAAGGCAACGATGTTCTCACCGCGCGACACCTGGGCTCGGGCGATGCACCAGAGAGCCTGGAGTCAGGATTATGGCGCCATGAAGGAAATCAAAGCTGGATTCAGCTATACCGAGGCAACACCCGCTACACACTGGGGCTCAGCCTGCCCAACGATCTCAGCCGAGAAGCCATACAACGCTACCTACGCAGGCTAACTCTCTCCAGAGCAGCGTTCGCAACGAAAAAATTCAGGCCCAGCGATGCCATTTCGGCGCGCATCGAGCGCGTTAAAGTTGCCACTGAGCGCGTCAATCACATCCAGGAATTTATTCGCCGCAGCTTTGAGCGCATGCCTGATGGCATCATCGTAACCGATGAACTGGGCATTATCCGCTTTGCCAACGGCCACATTGAAGGATGGTTCGGTGAACCCATGCCAAGCCTCGGCGGGCTTCCCTTAACGCGGCTTCTGGAAGGCCACGATCCGAGAGAAACACCACCCTGGCATGAAACCGTTTCTGAAACACTCACCCTACTGCAAAGCCGAACGGTGGACCTGAAAATCCAGGACAAGGATTTTCTCATTCATTTCGCACCCTTTGCCCTGCCAGACAGCGAGCAATACGGCATTATTGCCAACATTTCTGACATCTCTGAGTTACGGGAACAACAACGACAGCACCGGGAAGCAATCGACTTTATCTCCCACGATGTGCGTTCACCTCTGGTGTCACAACTGGCTTTGATCGAACAGCTGAAGCGAGACCCCACACATATCGGCAAAAGCCAGCTAGAGCAACTAGGGCGATTGGCAAGGCGAAGCTACCACTTGGCGGAAGAGTTTGTTCAACTGGCACGCGCCGAACAGCTAACAGAAACCCGCTTTTACGAGTGCGAATTTCTGGCCATTGTTGAAAACGCCCGTGATAGCGTGAGCGAGCAGGCGTTAGAGAAGCGCATCCCCCTGCAACTAAACGGCACGGAAGACCTTTGGTTAAGAGGTAATGCAGAATTGCTTGAAAGAGCAGTGATCAACCTGTTGACCAACGCCGTTCAATACAGCTCAGCTGGCTCAACTGTGAACCTGCAAGTATTTCGTGCAGGGCACCAGGCCTGCCTGACCATCGCAGATGAAGGGGCTGGTATTGACCCAGAGGAACTACCCTACTTGTTTGATCGATACCGGCGCCAGAAAAGCACTGAGCTGGCAGGTAATCACGGTACAGGGCTGGGGCTCTCATTTGTGAAGACTGTCGTGGAAAAGCACCGAGGGGAGATTTACGTGGTCTCCAGCCCCGGGGAAGGTTCATCGTTTACGCTTAAACTTCCGATTGCCGATCCGATGGTGTGAGCAAAGTAGTACTGATGTTTCATGGGAGCCTGTTATAGAAATCTTCAGGATTCAATTTGTTTGTGAACTGAAGTTGAGGGAGCACTCATTAACCCACCAGTGTCTTGAACCTGAATTGTAAAGTACCAAGTGCCCACACCCAGATTGCTCACCTTATGCGTCATGTTAGGATTTTCCTGAGCACCGTAAACGATAACCTTGCGATCCAAGTCATCAGCATCCTGGCCGTAATGGATAATATACTTGTCCAGCTCACCCATTTTGATGCCATCACCATTTACCCGGCTATCAGGAGCGCTCCAACTGAGGACCGCGGTTCTTTCTGCCCCAGGAAAAACCGGCTTAGCAACAGCCCCTCCTATTTCCGGCTTAGCCATGCCCGCTCCCGGGCCTACGCTTACGCCACCTGCAGAATCAGAAGCACCACCACACCCTGTAAGCACCACTCCAAAAGTAAACGCGGCGATCCATGCCTTTGACACTTTAATGACGCGTTTCATATCGCTTTAACACCAATAATTCGTCGAATTTGTTAAATTGTACAAAACGCGGCCGATCATCGATGTGAAATTCGTCATCAAAATAGCTAACAAATCGCCAATATTTCGTCACACAGACGTGAAAACGCTGGCGAATTAACGCGAGTTATTGATTAGTCGGGCAATTTTCTGCTTAGCAGTAAAAATGCGTACTATTTGAAAGGGTCAAAAAATAAGGGTGTGTTTTCTGGCTTGTATTGATGGGCCAGAATGATTCTGGCTCATCAATATTCAACCACACCTTTATGCAGGCATGGCTTCATTTATCCCTACAGACTTGGTCTCATCCTGGGAATAAGCTAACCGGAAGTCTCCGGTGTCCTCGTCCACCAGATAAAACTCCACTTGCATGCGCTCGCTGGTAAGGTTTACCCAAACAAAACCAAGCTCATTCTCAGCTTGAAAGTGCGTAGGGTTGCGTTTTTTATCCTGAAACTTGTCCGTTTTACCGGCTGCTCCCGAAACAATTATCTGCGCAGCCCCCATGCTTTCCACAGGCTTTATCCACTGCAACAAGTGGTCATGACCGGTAACCAACATGTCGATCTCATCCGCGAACGCTTCTTCCAAAAACAGCTTATAACGCAAGCCGTCTGCATCGGGGTTGGTGAACAAAACGCGCATTCCCTCATCCAGATTGCCGGCGTTACCGTGCTTTCCGTTCGAACGATAAGGCACATGGGACATGGCGATTTTCCAGTGGGCCTTGCTTTGGGCCACCCTGTCTTTCATCCATAGCTGTTGTGGATAGCCGTAATTTTCCCAGCTAAAATCGCTGTTGTAGTCTTGATAGAAACTGGTTAAGGGGTTTGAATCGACTACAAATAAATCAAGGAAGGGACGGCCCTCTTCCAGGCGGCCAAAGGATTGCTGATAGTAGCGCTCTGGCATGTGCCATTTAGTGGAGTAACGCTGTCGGCTGTAATGGTAATCTACCTGATAATCCCCACGCTTATTGTCGCTACCACCGCCAAAAATGGTACTGGCGCAATCGTGATTGCCCAAGCACATATAAAAAGGCATATCCAGGTTTTGATAAGGATATTCAAAGCTCTCCAAGAAGCCGTTGTCATCCACTGAGGTAGCACCGTCCTCATAGATATTATCGCCAGCCCCCAGAACAAAATCGCAGCCCTGATCCTGGGCGATTTTGCGCATTGCCTCTGCCACGTGATACTGCCCGATGTTGCCGGTACCCATATCGCCTATCACAATAAAGCTGAGCGACTCCGTCGCGTTTTCTGGCTCTGATGTGCCTGTATCAGGTGTCTCGGGGTTAGGCACTTCCGGCAAATCTGGCCCTGAAGGCGGCTGACTGCTTTCATTTGAACTCCCCTCACCACCACAAGCTGTCAAAGCGGACACACTGGCCCCACCTATCACCAGTTGGCGTAAAAATGTGCGCCGATCTGTACTCATGCCAAAGCCTCCTCAGCTTCCTCAGTGGCAGGCGCCAGGGGCGGCGCGTTACGTTTTGGTTCACTGGGCGTGTAGCGAGCCTGAATATGGTTCTCTCCGCTAGCGGTATACCAGGCCATGGCGAAATGTTCCTGGTTACTCGGCATGGATACAGTTTCAAGGTGAAACCAATCGGCTTGGCAGTGCTCTGGCCTGACATCAAGAACCATGTAACCCCGGTTGTAAAAATCAAGCCATTTGAGGTGAGGGTTGGCAGGAATCAGAAAGGATTTGGCAAGATCCGATATCCCCTTGGTGGGCGCCGCAGGAGACGTAATCGCTGGTGCGACAAACTCAACGGCCAGGGAGCCTTCGCCGGTAAACCGGTTGTAGGCAAAAATGTTACCCGGATCAATGCTGACATCCATTGCCCAGGATGAATGAATGTCCCCGGTCAGAACAACGGTATTATCAAGCCCCATGGCTTCGATTCTGCCAAGCAGCGCACGGCGGCTGGTTTCATAGCCGTCCCACTGATCGTAATTTACCTGGGCGCCTCCACCCAGATCCAGATTGGGCGTATCAGGCAGTGCACCAAGCGTCAGAGGCGCCAGCATTACCTGCTGGCCAAGCAAGTGCCATTGAGCCCCCCGGCTCTGGGACTGCTGAAGAGAATCAAACAGCCATTGTTGCTGATCAGCACCCAATAAAGAGCGATTTCGATCTCGCGCCTCAACCGGTGAACTGGTTTGCTGGTCACGACCAATGAGTCGCGTATCCAACATCATTAATGATGCCAGCTGACCAAACTCGAACGAGCGATAGATTCGTATTTGCCGGTCGGGCAACACCGGACGTATCGGCAACCACTCGTAATAAGCCTTGATAGCCGACCGTTTACGATCAGCGAAATCACCTTCTCCTTCATTATGGTTTAAGGCGCCGCCGCTCCAGGTGTCATCTGCAATCTCATGATCATCCCAAACACAGATAAATGGATGCTGTCGATGACACTCCTGCAGATCACCGTCGGTTCGATACAATGCATACCGACGCCGATAATCATCCAGAGTGACCGTTTCGTGGGGTGGGTCCAGAGGGCGATCTTTTTCGACCTGAGGATCGCCATACTCCCCTGGCCCATACTCATAGATGTAGTCTCCAAGAAAGATTACAGCGTCCAGATCTCGCCGAAAGGCAACTTTGCGATAGGCATTGAAATACCCATAAGGGTAATTGGCACAGGAAAGTACCGCCAGGCGAGCATGATCAACATCTTGATGGGCGTGGGCTGTTGTACGAGTTCTGCCAATAGCAGAAATATGCCCCAGACACTCAAACTGATAAAAGTAGGTGGTATCCGCGTCAGGTAGCATCGCGTCGATCTTTACAGTGAAATCAGCATCAGATCGCGCGTAACCAACGCCTTCGTGCACAATAGTTCGTAACATCGGATCCCGCGCCACCCGCACAATAACCGGAATTTCATCCAGCCCTTCAGCGGTTATTCGCGTCCATAGAATAATTTGCCGGGGCCAGGGATCGCCGCTGGCAACCCCATGCCTGAAGGGCGAAGCGCCTGCCCAAGGAGGCATTTTGTCCTGAACTGCTTCAATCGTGTTTTTTGCACCAGACCTATTTTCTGCCGCGGTTGCATCATCAGGCTTTGTGAGGCCTGGCTCATTTGAACCTGCTCCGTTACAGGCCGACAAGGCCACTAATGAGGCACTCGCCACACTGCCTTTGACGAGAAATTCTCTCCGCTTCATCTGGCACTCCTGAGCTGATTTTTTCTGTAGGGATGCTTTCCAAGCGCCAAATATTAAAGTTTGTGACGCAATTGTCAGAAAATGTTAACAAGGAAGAGTAGCCGCCGAGTATGGCAGGGCTGACATAGGCGATGGCTCGTGAGCCACAGAAATGAGATAAAGAAAATGGGACAGCATCACCAAGCGGTTTGGACATCTAAATCCGCCAGCTCTCTAAACAAAAAGTGGCCGCCAGCCTAGATAGCCAACGGGGAGGTTATGAGTTAGGCACTATAGCCAGAGTTATTAAAGGTACCCGCCTGAGAACCATGTGTTCCTGCATCAGCGCCAACTCTTCGTCTTCCATATGTTTAGCGATAGCGAGAAACTCACCGCTGGCTCGGGCTTTTAGCCTTCTCAGGGCGGCTGAATGCTTGCGGTAAGTCTTTGGCTGGTTAAACGGGGTGTGACAGCCGAACTCCTGCCATTTTTCGGGTACCAGTGTGCTGCCTTTGGCTTGGTCGAGAGCGAGGGCTTGTCCAGCCGGATCGAAATCATAGAACCAGGCCAGTTTTTGTGCGGGTTGGTTACGGCCGATTTCGGCCACGGATCGGGCATTTTCCCGGTGGCCACGGTATAGAATGACCGAATCTTGCCAGGATTCTGGCAACTGCAGATCTGCCCAGTAAGGCATTAAACCACCGTTTTCGATGATCACCAGGTTTTGGGATTGGAGGTGGTCGGTATCCAGACACTCTGGCAGCACGCTGAGCACTGCGCCTTCAGGCGTGGTGACGTACTCGCCGCTCGCCCTCACCTTTGCATTACCTGCGGTTGCCAACACGATCAGTTGGCCGAAAACCGAGTCACTGCTGAGCTTTTCACTGGAGTCTTTACGGGCCATGGCCATACGGCCACCGACACGGGAATCGTACTGAGGATCTACGCCATGCTCGGCCACAATGTATTGTCTCAGGCGCTGTCGGTCTTCAGGCGTAAAATGAATTTCGCGGCCAATCACCTGCCCTACGCCGTTTTCTGCACAAATCTGCTCCCATATCCGGTTACGCTGAACCTTCGATTTACCTGCCTTCAGCAAGCGTTCGATGGCAGCGATTTCAGCCGGCATGGTT
>JAKDUK010000073.1 GCA_030457765.1 Marinobacter sp.
TTTTTGTTTGGGGGGCCCGCGGTATTTGGGCTGTGGTGGCGCGTTTATGCTGTGTTTTTTGGGGGGGCCCGGTTTGGCCCATGGGAAAAACGCCGGCTCCTGGCGATGAAGAGATGAAGAAGGCAGAGGAGCCCAAGGAAGTGCGGCGCGAACCCGTCAATTTGGTTGTCACCAAAGAGGTGGGGCGTACCCAAGATGTGCTTGATGCCTATGCAAAATTTATCCGTGAGGAGCAGGGAGCAGAGACTTTTGAGCCCAATCCACAATGCCCGAGTGCAGAGGCGCCCAGGTATCGTAAAAAGCTGGCGATTGCCGGTTTTCCTCTTGAGCACCCTGGGCAATCGGTTTTTGGTGGTTTAAAAGATGTGGGGAAGGCTGTGTCCACCACACTTTATCAACGCTTTAAACAATCAGAACGAGTACAGGCTTTCTCCGCACCCCAGTGGCAGATGTACGCGAGTCGCACCGCCGCTCCCACTATGATGATTGGGTCTAGCAACAAGCTCGGTAAATACTCTGCGGTCAGCCGTGAGATGGGTGCCCAGTTTGTGTTGTCCGGGGTTGTCCGTAGCGTGGGTATAGATGACCCGGGTGCCTGGGATACAGATTACAGATCCAAGCTTAAAGGGGCTTTATTTGGCTCAGACAACAGCCGAAATTTTGAACTGGATATGATTGTTCACGATGGCTATACCGGAAGAGTTGTTATGGAAAAGCGGTATTCCGTATCTGGCCGCTGGGACGTGTCACGCTTCGATGATATAGGCTTTGGGTCTCCCCGATTCTATAAAACTGCATACGGGCAGGCAGTGGCAGGAGTGCTTGAAGATATGACCTCAGACGTTATCTCTGAACTTGATTGCCAGCCCATGATTGTTCCAATTATTGAGGTGACGGGGAAGGATCTGTTGCTAGATGTAGGAACACCCTCTGGTTTGTTACCTGGCGCAAAAATGCGGCTGGTGCGGGCTGAAGGCTCGCTGGCACGGCCTGATGAGCCGGCCCAGCTTTGGGATACGGATGTGGAGTTACACATTCATAGCCTGGCGCTGGATTCAGCCAGGGCCTGGATGCCGAAGCTTGGTTCTCATATCAATATTCAGAAGGGCGACTACGCCGTTATTTATTAGAACGGCGTAGAAGAGGGCAGACTTCAGGCGGCTATTTCAGTTGCTGCAATATCCCGAACCTTCCCGACCATAGAGCGCAAACCATTGCCGCGAGTAGGGGAAATGTGGCGGAATAAATCCAGCCGCTCAAACAACTCATCAATATCTGTGGCAAGCAAATCCCTTGGGGTTTTGCCGTTCAGCGCGATAGTAATCATGGCCGCCAGGCCGCGCACGATCATGGCGTCGGAATCGATCAGAAGATAGAGTTTGCCGCTGGTTTCATCGATGTGAGAAATTACCCACACTTGGCTCTGGCAGCCGTGAACGTAGTTTTCTTCAGTTCGCGCGTCGTCCGGGAAAGCCGGTAACTGCTTGCCCAAGTCGATAATAAAGGCGTACCGCTCTTCCCAATCATCAAGAAACTCAAAGCCGTCTAGTACGTCTTCCAGGGTTGGGTTTGTTCCTAGCGGGTTGTCCAGAAAATCTTGTTCCGTAGCTGGCATTTAAAACATTCCCAGTTCTAGCTTGGCTTCGTCGGTGAGCATGTCGTTGTTCCAAGGCGGATCGAAGGTTAGTTCAACGGTTACCTTATCTACGTTGGGTACGTGCTCAAGTTTGACCTTCACGTCTTCGGTAATGACCGGCCCCATACCACAACCTGCGGCGGTGAGAGTCATTAGAATGAAGACATGATTGCCGTCGGGAGTGCCATTTTCTATTTTGCACTCGTAAATCAGGCCCAAGTCTACCACGTTGACCGGAATCTCCGGGTCATAGCAGTTGCGGATGGCCTCCCATACCTGGTTCTCGTTGATAGTTCCGTCGGCGGGTGTCTCAAAGCTACTTTCCAGCGGCTCCTTGCCCAGAGCGTCAGCGTTGTGGCCTTCGATGCGGCAAAGGTTGCCGTTGACTGCAACGGTAAAGGTGCCGCCAAGTGACTGGGTGATGGTCACAAAGCTGTCTGCCGGAATCATTACTTCGGTTCCGACTGGAACAAGGCGGGCTTCAACCTCGCGTTTGGTCAGGACGACTTCACGTTCTTGCATGTCTGATTAAACCTCGTTTTATGCCTTGCATCGCCCCCTCTCCCCAACCCTCTCCCGCGAGGGGAGAGGGAGCTAGTCTCAGGTTACGGTAAAGCTTTCACCACACCCACACTCGGCGGTGGCGTTTGGGTTGCGGAACTGGAACATGGAATTTACGCCTTCGGTAACGAAATCAATTTCGATACCGTTCACCATCGCCAGGTGTTCCTCTTTCACAAACACGTCAACGCCATCAATATGAAACACTTTGTCGTCGGCTGAGGCTTCATCAACCCATTGGGTTTCGTACTTGAAGCCGGAGCATCCGCTTTTTTTGATAGCCAGCCGAATGCCTTTGGCACTGGCGGCTTTGTCGAGTTGCTTGCGCACGTGCTTGACGGCGTTTGGCGTCATGGTAACGCCAGCGGTCGGTGTGAAGACTTCGGCTGTCATGGTGTCTCCTCCATCAGGCAAATAAGCGCTGAACTTTTTGCAAGGCGGTAAACAATTGCTCCACCTCGTCTAGTGTATTGTAGAACGCAAAGGAGGCCCGGGCTGTACCGGGAACTCCGTAGAAGTCCATCAGTGGCATGGCGCAGTGATGGCCAGTGCGAATGGCAATGCCCTGTTGGTCCAGTAAAGTTCCTATATCACTTGGGTGCAACCCTTCGATTTTAAAGGACATCACTGGCACTTTATGTTTTGCGGTACCGATTATGCTCATGCCAGGAACGGTTTCGACCAATTGGTTGGCTCGATTCAGTAAGGCGTTTTCGGCTGATTCCATGGCGGCTCTGTCTAGGCCGTTTAGATAGTCGATAGCGGCACCGAGGCCAACTGCCTCAGCGATAGCAGGTGTGCCAGCCTCAAATTTGTAGGGCAGTGTGTTCCAGGTTGTGCCTTCAAACGTTACCCGTTCAATCATCTCGCCGCCGCCTTGGTATGGAGGCATTTCTTCCAGCAAAGCGGCTCTGCCGTAAAGTACGCCAATGCCAGTTGGGCCAAACAGCTTGTGGGATGAAAACACGTAAAAATCGCAATCCAGTGCCTGCACATCCGGTTGGAAATGGGGCACCGCCTGGGCGCCATCAAGTAGGGTGATGATGCCGCGAGCTTTGGCCTGGCTCACCATGTCTGCAACCGGATTGATCGTGCCCAGTACGTTGGAGACGTGGGTAATGGCCAATACGCGGGTGCGGTTACTCAGCAAGCTGTTGAACGATTCCATGTCCAGCTCGCCTTCTGGGGTAACCAGAATTGGCACCACTTTGGCGCCTGTACGCTCGGCAACCATCTGCCAGGGTACGATATTGGCGTGATGCTCCATGTGGCTGACCAGAATCTCGTCACCGGCTTTGAGTTTCTGTGCCAGGCCATTGGCTACCAGGTTGATAGCTTCTGTTGTGCCTTTGGTCCAGATAACTTCCTGGGTGCTACTGGCATTCAAAAAGCTGCGAACGGTTTCCCGCGCGCCTTCAAACGCTGCCGTTGCCCGGTCACCCAGTGTGTGAGCGCCCCGATGTACGTTAGAGTGCATTTCCCGGTAGTAGCGGTCCATGGCATCCAGAACAGCGGCCGGCTTTTGGGCCGACGCGCCGTTATCCAGATACACTAGCGGTTTCCCGTTAACCTGTTGCGACAGGATGGGGAAATCCCGGCGAATGGCTTGTGCGTCAAACGCCTTGCGGGTAGCTGTGCTTGCCACGGACATATCGCTCATACCGGTTAGACCTCCTGAAATGCTTGATCAAAGAACTGGTTCAGGTGGGTTTGAACCGTATCTCGTACGGCTTCCACCGGAATTTGTACCACCAGCTCGTTGATGAACGCCATGGTTAGCAGAACATTGGCTTCTCTGCGGCCAATGCCCCGTGAGACCAGGTAAAAAATTGACTCTTCATCAAGCTGGCCGATGGTTGCGCCGTGGGCACATTTGACGTCGTCGGCGTAAATCTCTAATTCAGGCTTGGTGTCGATTTCTGCGCCGGTAGAGAGCAGCAGGTTCTTGTTATTCATATTCGCGTTGGATTTTTGCGCGTCCTGGTGAATATGAATCCGGCCGTTGAACACTGCGTGGGATTTATCTGCCGCAATGTTGCGATAGGTTTCTTCACTGTCGCAATGGGCCGCAATATGTTCAATGGTGGTGTGATTGTCGTAATGCTGCTTGCCTTGGGTAACCACTACGCCATTAAGCTTGCACTCAGCGCCTTCGCCTTCTAGTCGCACTTGCAGGTCGTGGCGGCGAAGTGGACCGCCGAAGCCTACGCAGTGGCTTTCAAAGCGCGAGCTGCGCTGCTGCACTACGCCAGTGGCGCCTATGTGCTGAACGTTTTCACCACCCATGCTCAGGCGAATGTTGGTTACGTTTGCGCCTTCGGCAAGGTTGAACTCAGTTACGGTGTTCACCATAACGGGCTCTTGGCCGCTGGAAATATACTCTTCAACCAGAGTGATCTGGCTGTTGCGGCCGGCATCTACAAAAATGCGCGGAAAGGCCGAGCCGCTGGCGTCTGCTGTTACTTCGTGGATGATAAATAGCGGTTGATCAAGTACCGCATCCGGCTTCAGGCGAATCACCAAGCCGTCTTCAAAGCGAGCCGAGTTCAGGCCAGCCAGTTGTACGGCTTTGCTATCCAGAGTGCTGTCCAGGCGCCCGGCCAGGTCACTGGCTTCTGCGTCTGAAAGATCGCCGAAGCGCTGAATCAGGATGTCGTTCAGATCCGGATACTCGCTGGCCTCTGGTATCATGACGCCATTAATGAAAACCACCTTGTAACCGGGAACAGCCAATGCGCTTCCGGTTTTACCAGCCGTAGGCAAAGAGATGGCCATTTCATCGGTCAGCTTCAGGTACTTGCTGGAGTACTTCCAGTTTTCTGTTTTGCGCGTTGGCAGGGGCATATCTACCAAGGCGGCGCCGCGTTGTTTACGCAGGGCGAGAAGCGGCTCGGGCAGCGCTTGGCCAGCCGGGTGCAGAAACGCGGTGGAAAGAGTTGGTGCTGGTTTCATTCCGCGGTCTCCTTAATTGGCTGAGTTGGAGAGGGCTGAACTGGCTGCAGTTGCTTCATCCTTAATGCCAAGCCAGGCATAGCCACGCTCTTCCAGCTCCAAAGCAAGTTCGGGTCCGCCGGATTTTACAATCTTGCCATCTGACAGAACATGCACGTAATCTGGCACTATGTGGTCTAGCAGGCGCTGATAGTGTGTGACCATCAGAATGGATCTGTCTTCGGAGCGTAGGGCGTTAACGCCGTCTGAAACCACCTTCAAGGCGTCGATATCCAGCCCCGAGTCGGTTTCGTCCAGTATGGCCAGCTTCGGTTGCAGCAACAAAGCTTGCATGATTTCGTTGCGCTTTTTCTCGCCGCCGGAGAAGCCTTCGTTTACGCCACGCTTGAGGAAGGCAGGGTCTAGGTCCACCTGCTTTGACACTTCCCGGGCATGCTTCATAAATTCCGCAGCGTTCATCTCTGACTCACCGTTGTGATGACGCATGGTGTTCACAGCGGTGCGCATGAACTGCATGTTGCTAACGCCGGGGATTTCCACCGGGTACTGAAACGCCAGAAACACACCGTCCCGGGCACGATCCTCGGTTGCTTTCTCAAGCAGGTTTTCGCCGTTCAGGGTAACTTCGCCTGAGGTGACTTCAAATGCGTCGTTCCCTGCGAGCACCTGAGAAAGGGTACTTTTACCTGAGCCATTCGGGCCCATGATGGCGTGTACTTCCCCGGCTTTGATCTCCAGGTTGATGCCCTTGAGGATTTCGTTGCCCTCAACGGATGCGTGCAGGTTTTTGATGCTCAGCATTTGTAGGCTTCTCTCTATTTTAACCGTCTGAATTCTGTTTGCTTGCGCGATACTTGGGTTGCTGCCGGCTTAGCCGACGGACCCTTCCAGGCTGACTTCCAGAAGCTTGCCGGCCTCTACCGCAAACTCCATGGGAAGTTCCTTGAACACCTCTTTACAGAAACCGTTCACAATCATGGAAACGGCTTGTTCCGGATCGATACCACGCTGGCGGCACAGGAACATCTGTTCGTCACTGACCTTGGAGGTGGTCGCTTCGTGTTCTACGATCGCGGATTTATTCAAGCTCTCGATATACGGGAAAGTGTGCGCGCCACAGCGGTCGCCAATCAGCAGCGAATCACACTGGGTGAAGTTGCGCGCACCTTCTGCGCGGGGGCCAAACTTGACCAGGCCACGATATACGTTGGAGCTTCGGCCAGCTGAAATGCCCTTGGAAATGATGGTGCTGGACGTGTTTTTGCCCAGGTGGATCATTTTTGTGCCGGTATCAGCTTGCTGGTAGTTGTGGGTAAGCGCCACGGAGTAGAACTCACCCACACTGTTGTCTCCGCGCAGAATACAGCTTGGATACTTCCAGGTAACGGCGGAGCCGGTTTCAACCTGAGTCCAGGACACTTTGGAGTTATTACCAATGCAGGCTGCACGCTTGGTGACGAAGTTATAGATACCACCTTTGCCGTTTTCATCACCCGGGTACCAGTTTTGCACCGTGGAGTACTTGATCTCGGCATCGTCCAGCGCGACCAGTTCTACCACTGCAGCGTGCAGCTGGTTTTCGTCGCGCATGGGGGCAGTACAGCCTTCAAGGTAGCTAACGTGGCTGCCTTCGTCGGCGATGATCAACGTGCGCTCGAACTGGCCTGTGTTCGCCGCGTTAATGCGGAAGTAAGTAGACAGTTCCATGGGGCAGCGAACGCCCTTTGGTACGTACACGAAGGTTCCGTCGGAGAAAACAGCAGAGTTCAGCCCGGCGAAGTAGTTGTCACTGTATGGCACAACCGAACCGAGGTATTTTTCCACCAGTTCTGGGTAGTCGCGTATTGCTTCTGAAATGGAACAAAAGATAACGCCAGCCTTTGCCAGTGGCTCTTTAAACGTAGTGGCTACGGACACAGAGTCGAAAACCGCATCCACTGCAACGCCCGCAAGCTGTTCACGCTCGTGCAACGGAATGCCCAGCTTTTCATAGGTTCTCAAAAGCTCGGGATCCACCTCGTCAAGGCTTTGAGGCATGTCTTCTTTGCGCTTGGGGGCTGAGTAGTAGGAAATCGCGTTGTAATCGATTTTCGGGTAACCCACATGCGCCCAGTCTGGCTCTGTCATCTCGAGCCAGCGACGATAGGCTTTCAGACGCCATTCCAGCATGTATTCCGGCTCTTTCTTGATTGCAGAAAGGCGGGCGATAACGTCTTCATTCAAACCAGGCTCGAACGTCTCGGTTTCGATTTCTGTCACGAAACCGTGTTCGTAATCCCGTTTGATCAGTTCGTTCACCTCTTGGTCGGTGGTCGCCATGATCGTCACTCCGTATTCTTTCATCGTGGGCTCTAAGGCCCTTGGTTTACCGGCAACCAGAGTGGGTTGCAGGGGCCTGATTTAATGCTTCTGGTTCGAGATTATACAATACCAGAGTAAATTAGTCAGGTATTAAATGTGGGGAAAACGAATTATAACGTAATACACCCATCAGAGGCTAAGTCTGACGGGCGCAGGGTGGTTTTGGTAAGAATTTATACGAAGGTAGGAATTCGGCGGACCTTCAGGTTTCTGACGGCAGAGTACGGGTTAAATAGCTGTGTTCCAGTGAATGTGGAGTATAGGGCGGGCGAGGTATGCGAACTATGTAGCCACTACCGGGTGCGACGTCCATGGCAATGCCGTTTTGGTTTTCCATAACCTGGGCTGAAAACGGTAGGTTGCCGGAAGGTGTAATCAACTCTAGCTGGTCGCCGGGGGCAAACTTGTTTTTCACGTCAATGGTGAGCCATTGGCCGTCATTGTCGGTGATGGTGCCCACTACCTGCTGAGTACCAAGGTAAGATGAGCCACGCTCATAAGTTTGGTATTCCTGGGGCATATGCCGGCGCAGAAAGCCTTCGGTGTAGCCGCGATTGGACAGGGCTTCCAACTCGTTCATCAGGCTCATGTCGAAGGTTTTTCCCTGTGCCGCCTGCTCAATGGCCCGGCGATAAATTTGAGTGGTGCGTGCTACGTAATAGGTGCTTTTGGTGCGCCCCTCAATTTTCAGCGAGTGCACGCCCATAGCGGCTAATTCAGCCACGTGCTGCACTGCCCGTAAATCCCGGGAGTTCATGATGTACGTGCCGTGCTCATCTTCGTAAGCGGGAATAAAACTACCAGGGCGGTTGGGCTCCTCCAGCAGAATTTCCTTTGGCTCGTAACTTTGCGCATGGCTTTGGGCCGAGGTGGCAATCAAATCACCCGTGTGGTCGTGGGTGTGCTCAACTTCTTTGTAGTTCCAGCGACAAGCGTTTGTGCATGCGCCTTGGTTGGCGTCCCGGTGATTCATATAGCCCGAAAGCAAGCAACGGCCGGAATAGGCCATGCACAAAGCGCCGTGTACGAATACTTCGAGCTCCATATCAGGAACCCGCTCTCGGATATCGCGAATCTCGCCCAAGGCAAGCTCACGGGACAAGATCACGCGGTTGATACCCTGGCGGCGCCAGAATTCTACCGTTGCCCAGTTTACCGCATTAGCCTGTACCGAAAGGTGAATGGGTTGGTCTGGCCATTTTTCCCGGACCAGCATAATCAAACCGGGGTCAGACATGATTAATGCATCTGGTTTGTGTTCCAGTATCGGTCCCAGATCTCTTAGATAAGAGCGCACTTTGTCGTTGTGGGGTGCAATGTTGGACACCAGATAAAACTGCTTGCCCAGTGCGTGAGCCCGCGCTATGCCGGCACCCAATGCATTAACATCTTTAAAGCTGTTGTTACGGACACGCAGGGAATAGCGTGGCTGGCCGGCATACACAGCGTCTGCGCCATAGGCGAATGCGGTTTCAAGGTGTTCAGGGGTGCCGGCGGGCGCCAGCAGTTCCGGGATATTCATTAGGGCTCCGGGTAAATCAGTGATTGGCTATTTTGCCGCAAGCTCATTCACTTTCCCTTGATCCTGCTCAAACGTCTTATTGATTGTTTTCAGCTAACATGTGTACGCTGTAAGCCGGAACTGATTGACACAGTGAGTATGAGTAAGGAGAAATAAGGATGGCATTAGAGCCTCTGAACCCAGAGGTGGTGCGGGTTTCATTGAGTAACAAGGTGAGTTCTCAGATCAGTATTCAACTTGCCCGAGGCAAGGTGGGTGTTGAGGTGGTGGCGTCACAGTTGCACATGAGCCGGTACACGCTTCACAAGAAATTGAAGCGGGAAGGTTTAACCTTTGCCCGTCTGCTGGAAGACGTACGCCGTGAGCAGGCGCTAACTTACATGCAGGATAAAACCAAACCACTGGTAGAAATAGCCGAGCAACTTTGCTTTTCAGAGCTCAGTGCATTCAGCCGGGCGTTTAAGCGTTGGATGGGCACATCCCCGGCTGAATATCGCTCTGTCAGGTTTTCCTGATGTTGATCAGGCCTTTTTAAATATCAATGTTGCGTTGGTGCCGCCGAAGCCAAAGCTGTTGCTCATAACGAGATCCAGGTTTTGGTTGTCCATGCGCTTGCGCACAATCGGGTAGCCTTCAGCGCCTTCGTCCAGGTTCTGGATGTTGGCTGATGGGGCAATAAAGCCCTCTTTTTGCATGATCATGCTGTAAATTGCTTCATGAACACCGGCTGCGCCCAAGGCGTGGCCGCAAAGAGGCTTGGTGGAGCTTAGCGGCGGAATCTTATCACCAAAGGTTGTTTGCAGAGCCTTCAGTTCTGTTACATCGCCGGCAGGTGTGCTGGTGCCGTGAGTGTTGATGTAGCTGATCTCGCCATCTACAGTTTTCATGGCCTGCTGCATGCAACGTATGGCGCCTTCGCCACTGGGAGCAACCATGTCGGCACCGTCTGATGTGGCACCAAAGCCAACCAGTTCTGCAATGATGTTCGCGCCACGAGCTTGGGCGTGCTCCAATTCTTCGAGCACGACAGTGCCGCCGCCGCCCGAGATAACAAAACCGTCCCGGTCTTTATCGTAGGTGCGCGATGCTGTCCCTGGAGTGTCGTTGTACTTGGTTGACAGTGCGCCCATGGCATCGAACATCAGGCTCAGTGTCCAGTGGATATCCTCACCACCACCTGCAAGCATGACATCCTGGCGGCCAAGGGCGATCTGATCTGCCGCGTGGCCAATGGCGTGAGCACTGGTTGCACAGGCTGACGTAATGCCGTAATTGATGCCGGTGATGCCAAATGCTGTGGAAATAGTGGCATTTATAGAGCTACCCATGGTGCGGGGCACCCGGTACGGGCCAACCCGGCGAATGCCTTTCTCTCTATGGGTATCAATGGCGTCCATCAGTTCAACCGTGGAAGCGCCGCCGGTACCGAAAACAGCACCCGTGCTGTTTGCAGTGAGGTGTTCTTCGGATAGCCCGGCCTGCTCAATGGCCTCGCAGGCGGCGAGATATGTGTAGGCTGCTGCCGGACACATGAAGCGCAAAAGTTTGCGGTTAATCAGTGCTGGCAGGTCCAGATTGATCTGGCCACAAACGTGACTACGCAAACCGTTGTCACGAGCTTCTTCACTGAAGCCGATGCCGGGTATGGACTCCCGCAGGGAGCGAGTTACTTCTTTTTGATTGGTGCCAAGGCTGGAGACAATCCCCATACCGGTGATTACAACACGCCGCATCTTGCTAGCTCCTAAAAGTCATCGGTGGAAGAGAATACGCCAACCCGCAGGTCTTTGGCTGTGTAGATTTCCCTGCCATCCACTTCCATACGCCCATCGGCAATGGCCAGTATCAGTTTACGCTTGATCACCCGCTTAATGTCGAGGTAGTAGCGCACCTTTTTATTGGTGGGTAGCACCTGGCCGGTGAACTTTACCTCTCCGGCACCCAGTGCGCGGCCTTTGCCTTCGCTGCCATCCCAGGCCAGATAAAACCCGACCAATTGCCACATGGCGTCAAGCCCCAGGCAGCCGGGCATGACCGGGTCGTCCACAAAATGCACTTTGAAGAACCACAGGTCTGGGTTGATATCCAGTTCTGCCACTAAGCTGCCTTTACCGTACAAACCGTCGTCTGTGCCCACGTGGGTAACACGATCAACCATCAGCATTTCATCAATGGGCAGCCGCGTGGCGCCCGGAAAAAGTTTGCCATGACCGCATTTAATCAAGTCTTCTTTGTCAAAATGATCCGGGTTCATAGTGCCGTTTTCTCTATTACAGAATGATTTACTGATACTTTAGCTGTTATTTCGTGAGTCGCTATTGACCATTAGTGGATATTTGATGATTTTCAACCAACACGGCCATCTGGTCTTGGGCTGGCAAGTATTTTGGTGTAGCGCACCAAAAACATGCCGAAGGCGAAAATCCAGAGCAGGCTGCTGCTGCCAATCCCGGGGTGCCACGGAATGATATCAAACGCAGTCAGTACGCGAATCACAGCCGCAAGCTGAATGGCTATAAACGCGGCGACCATACCTTTGGGCAGTACCAGTGGCCGGCCTGTGTGACCCAGTGTTACCCGGGCGATGACTCCCAGAATGAGACAGCTAACGGCACCTGTGCCTGCCGCGTGGCTCCAGGCGTTAGATGGCCAGCCGGCAAAAAGAGTGCCTGCTAGCAGGTACAGGGCAACAGGTACCCAGAGAATCGACAGGTGCAGAACCCAGAGTAAGGGGTCTTTGCGCGCTAGCCAGCCTTTCCAGTTAGCTAAGCGGATGAGCGTAAGAGTGCCGGCAACAATTGCCAGAATACCAGTAAATGTTTGCCAGCCGGTTACCAGCGACGCAGTAAGCAGAATCATGGAAAACAGGGCGGCCATATCGAGCCCTGAGTGGGTTTTCACAGCATTTGCATCCAACCCGCGCTGTCGCAGCCAGCCGGTTGTGAATGCCGGCGTAATACGGCCGCCAACAATGCTAATCAACGCCATGGCTACAATCAGTGCGCCGTGGCTGAATGCCATATCCAGGCGAGTAACAAACCCGATTTGCATCAGCCAGAGGAGGCCTAGAACCACCAGAATCATAAGCTGGCGTTTTTGTTTGGCATGCCAAACTCGCCATCCGGCATCAAGCATAACCAGCGGCAAGAAGGCCAGATTAACGCCCTGAACCAGCCAGTCTGGTAAGCCTGCGCCAAAAGCCAGCAGCAATCGCCCGGCCATCCATACGCCCCATAGCAATACCAGCCTGAAACCGTGGGTACGTTCAGTCTGGGTCCAAACGCACACGGCGGTTAGCAGGAACCCGGCGATGGCAGCCGATAAAAAGCCGAATAGCATCTCATGTTGGTGCCAAAATAACCCAGGTATGGCCAGTGGCATGTTGATAACGCCGGTTACCTGCAATACCCAGAGCGGGATGACCAGAAGTGCCAGTAAGGTCATGGATAGAAAGAATATTCGGAATG
>JAKDUK010000074.1 GCA_030457765.1 Marinobacter sp.
GCAAACCATCACCAACTCACCCAGTTCGCGCTAGACTGGTTGGTATGAATAACCGATATACAGTGGTGACTGTTTGAAAAAGCTGCTTCTGATTTGTGGCTTGGCCTTGCTGATGGCGGCTATTTTTAGTGCCATAGCCAAGCCGGTTCCTATTGAGCAAAAGCTAATCAATATTCATGCTCAAGATGTGCTCGGTGATTTTCCCGGCATCGAACAGGAGCCTGTTGAAATTCAGGCGATACTGCTGGATATGTCCGATGACCCTCTTCTGCTTCTGAAGGCGCAGGCTGCGTTCATGCGTTACCCGGATATGGCCCGGAATGTGTTCCCGCTTTACGCTGCAGAACCTGAGTTTCAAAACATCCTTAGGCAGTATGGTGAGGGCATCCTGCCGCCTATCCAGCATTTCGTGAGCCAGCCCATCAGCACGATTGAATGGATGAACAACGCGTCCCGACAATATCAGGCGGCCAAACGGTTCTTTACCGGCGAGCCGGAGAGCTCGAAACCTGACAACCAGCCCTCAAGCGACGGCAAAAAACTGTCACCGGAAGAGCGAGGCTGGTACGCCGTCAACTTCATTCAAAGCGAAGGTCACGACTTTCTGGGACAGTTTGTTGTCGACAGCCAGGGCGCTACTCAATGGATTGGCACAGAACGGGTGCTGGAAGGCGTGAATCAGTTTTTTGCCAGCGGCATTCGTGATCTGGAGCGCAACTACCGTTCCGGGAGTGAGATTACCGCAGGCGACGTTGGCTGGGCGTCGGTGGACGTGCTGATTTTTGCCAGTGCAGCGAAAGTGCTCCGCGTTGGGCGCACTGCGGCTGTCGCCACCAAGGGCGCAAGCCGGGGCACTCGCTCCGCCGCTCTGGCCGCGCGGGTTTCACGCAGTGGGAGAATGGTTTTGCGCAGCGCCCGTTACGCCAAGTGGCCCCTTATGGTTGGCGCCAGCTACTTGGTTATCGCCCACCCAAGCATTATTAACGATCTGTTTGCAGGTATTGCAGATGTACTTGGCTACCCAGTCGTTGCCGTGCAGTTTGTAGGCTGGTTGCTGCTGCTTGTTCCTGCGCTTTATCTCGGTAGCTGGCTGTTATGGCTGCTGGCACCGTTGCTGGTGGGACTATTGCGGGGCGCCAGTCATCTGCTCGCAGTTCTGAGCGGCCGCTACCGGCGCGGCCCTCAATACTGGCGGTTATGAAAATCAATTCCACCCCACCTCGTCAAACCGAACATCTGCCTGCAAGCGCCCGAATATTTCCATATCGCTTTCATTTTTACCCAGCCGCAAAACCAGTGTCGCTTCGCAGTTTTCAGTTTTTGGCTGACGAATCACACTCCGGTTTTTGATCTTCGCGCCCTGCTCTTCCAGCTGGGCGATCACATCCGCAAGCAGATTAAAATCGCCTGTCCATTTCAGCTCAAGCGACGCATAACGGTCGCCTCTAAAGGGCAGCCGGTGCAGAACATACAACGCAACGAGCACCAGAAGAGTAACCACGCTCGCAATCAGGTATTCCCCTAGCCCAACGGTTACCCCGATGGCTGCAACAGCCCAGATGGAGGCCGCTGTCGTTAACCCACGCACAAAGTCGTGGCTTTTTACGATCGTGCCGGCACCAAGAAAACCAATCCCTGTAATGACACCGGCAGCTGCACGGGCCGGGTCCATCCGGATAACAGAGTCTGCATCCATACTGAATTCGGAAGACAGCTTCTGAAAGGCGACAATAACAGCAGCCGAGCCGAGACAAACCAATATATTGGTTCGTAAGCCAGCCTCACGGCCGCGTGACTGGCGCTCCATGCCAACTAAACCGCCTAGTAGCATTGCGACCAACAGACGCAATACAAAGACCCCATCGTGGGCAGCCAGTTCGAGAAAATGCTCCATCAATCTTCCCCCAGAAATCACGCCAAATACGGAGTATCTATACTCAGGTATAATGCATGATCTGCGACCAAGGCGACAATCGGGCGCCAGCGAATAAAAGCATCTGAATTGGAACGAAGCGCTAGCCCATGGCACACCCCTACTTTTTTGGCTGCCCTCAATGGCAGCATCCTGCCTGGAATAACGCATTACCTCCAGGTAAAAGCCCGCTGAAGCGCTATAGCAAAGTGTTTAACTGTGTAGAAGGAAACACCACCTTTTACGCCACGCCAAGTCGTGAGCAATGCCTGCAATGGCGCCTGCAGGTGCCAGACAATTTTCGTTTTTTACTCAAGTTTCCTCGTGCTATCACTCACGATCGACTGTTATCGGGAGTGGATCTGAGTATGCGGGATTTTCTCGAAGTAGTCGCACCGCTGGAAGACGTACTAGGCCCATTTCTGTTGCAGCTTCCCGCCGCATTTGGGCCGGAGCACCTAAGCAACCTTTGGCGCTTTGTAGATGCCTTACCCGCGCCCCTGACGTGCACGGTGGAAGTTCGTAACAGCGCTTTTTTCAGCAAAGGTGAAGCCGAAAGAACTCTCAACCGTGGTCTGCGTGAGCGTAATATTTCCCGTGTATGCCTGGATAGCCGGGCCCTGTTTGCAGCCACACCTGATAATGACATAACGATTGGCGCCCAGCGTAAGAAGCCGCGGGTGCCAGTACATTTACTTCCAGGTGACGCGGCTCCCGTGATTCGGTACATCGGCCACCCAGATGTAGAGGCGAATCGCCACTACCTTGCGCCCTGGGTTGATCGGGTCGGCTCCTGGATTGAGCAAGGGCAGCGTCCCTATTTTTTCCTGCACATGCCGGATATCGGCGATGCATTGTCACTAACCGAGCTCTGGACCGAACTGTTAAGCAAGCGGGTGGAAGGCATTGAAACCTTGCCTCTGGATTTGAAACCACCTCAAATGGGGCTGTTTTAAAGCGGCCAGACAGCTCGAACGGCCAGCGTTATGTAGTATCTGGCCGACAGTACAGCCATAATTGCGGCAAACGGACGTCTTTCGTTCTTGAAAAACCAACCACCGAAGAGGACAACTATGACACTCCACCTCGAACTCGCTCCGCTGATTAGCTTGGGCGCCGGCATAGGTATTCTGGTGTTCCCCCGCATGCTTAACTACATTGTTGCAGGTTATCTGATTGCACTTGGTGTGCTGGGTCTATTGGGGCACTCGCTTTAATATGTCGCACTTGACGACAAGCATCTAAGCCTACACAACCTGTAGGAGATATCTCACACACCGGCGAGCTAATCTCCGATATCTCACAGTTTCACTCCCTCTATAATAGAAAGCGTCAGGGATGACAGGCCAGCAAGGATGCCGGCATCAAGGATGAAACGCTCAGGATGAGCTGTAGCCTGAAGGATCAGGCGGGGGTCAGCCACGGAATCGGGGGATCACATGGAATGTGCCCCTGCCCGTGCACTGTTTTAGACAACTACCCTGTCTTCTTGAATTGTTACTTCTTTCCTGCCCGCCAAAACCTAAAACCTGCTCCTGCTATCTTGTGCCCTGGATGATAACCAATAACGACACACGTCAGTCTCAGGAGTCACCTAGATGAAGCACACACCTTTTTTCGCCACACTCGTATTGTTGTTCAGCCTGGTAACCGGATTTGCTTACGCAGAACAGCCGGCCGTTAATATAAACAACGCAGATGCGACCGCCCTGGCGGATCTCGACGGCATTGGCGCCAGCAAGGCAGAAGCCATTATCGCCTATCGCGAAGCAAACGGCCCCTTTGAAACAGCTCAGGATCTTTCGAACGTGAAAGGAATTGGCGCGCGCACTATTGAAAAAAACAACGAGCGCTTAACTGTAAAGTAAGTGGCGGAGAACGCTTCCCTGTCCCTTGGCAGTACGGCGGCTTTTCGCTGTCGTTCTGCCGAACTTTCACTTACAGCCTATCTCCCACACCACAAAAGTCGTCTGGCAACCTCACCCCCGCCGCCCTATGATTACTGGATAAGAACTCCAACCAGCTCGAGTGGCATGCTATGGCTGACCCCATCAAGGTTTACCCGCCAAAACCTTCTCACGTTTATTTTTACGCAACCTGCCTGATAGATATGTTCTACCCAGATGCCGGCATGGCTGGCATACAACTACTTGAACGTGAAGGTATTAAGGTTATCTTTCCTGAGGATCAAACCTGCTGTGGCCAGCCTGCCTACACCTCCGGTTATCATGACGAAGCCCGTGCCGTGGCCAAGGCGCAACTGGATTTGTTCCCTGAAGACTGGCCAATTGTAGTGCCCTCCGGCTCTTGTGGCGGCATGATGCGCAAGCACTACCCCAGCCTTTTCAAGCACACCACTCAGCAAGCCAAAGCCACCGACATTGCCGCTCGAACCTGGGAACTCACAGATTTTCTTTTAAACGCTTGCCACATAAAGCTGGAAGATCTTGGCGAACCCACTACAGTCGCCATGCACACCTCTTGCTCCGCCCGCCGTGAAATGGGCGTGGCGGAGGTTGGCCCCCGCCTGATCGGCCAGCTGAGCAACGTAAGCCTGATTGAACAAGTGCGCGCAGAAGAATGTTGTGGCTTTGGTGGCACGTTCGCCGTACGCCACCCTGAGATTTCCGGAGCAATGGTTAGCGAAAAAGTGGACACGCTTACCGACACCGGCGCTGGTAACTTTGTCACCACAGACTGCGGCTGCCTGATGAATATTGCCGGGTACGCAGAGAAAAACCAAAAACCCCTCGCAGGCGAGCACATTCTGAGTTTTCTCTGGGCGCGCACAGGCCCAGGCAACGGAGGGAAGTGATGAGCCAACCTGCCAGCCAACACCCACATAAAATCGACGTAAAAGAGTTTCACCCCCGAGCGCGAGCCGCCATTTCAGACCCCAAAATACGCCAGAACTTCCGCAAAGCCATGGATGGGCTGATCACCAAACGTAAGGATGCGTTTGAAAGCTGGGATCTGGAAGCATTGAGGGAGCTAGGCGCTAACATCCGTTTGCGGGCGCTGGCCAATTTGCCTGATCTGCTGGAACAGCTTGAGGCAAAGCTCACAGAAAACGGCGTCAAAGTGCACTGGGCCGTTGATAGCGATGAAGCCTGTAAAATTGTCCGCAACATTTGTGTTGCCCGGAATGCCAAAACCGTTATCAAAGGTAAATCCATGGTGTCTGAGGAAATGGAACTGAACCATTACCTCGAAGAGCATCGCATTGAAGCATTGGAATCAGACCTGGGCGAATACATCGTTCAACTTGCCGACGAAACGCCTTCCCACATCATTATGCCTGCGATTCACAAGAATACCGGTGAGATTTCAGAGCTCATGCATGAGAAAACCGGCACAGATCTTTCCAACGATGTGGAATATCTGACCGCCAGCGCCCGTCAGCAGTTGCGCGAAAAGTTCATGAATGCAGACGTAGGCGTATCTGGTGTGAACTTTGCGGTCGCCGAAACCGGCACCCTTTGCTTGGTAGAGAACGAAGGCAACGGCCGCATGACCACTACGGTGCCGCCCTGCCACATTGCGGTTACTGGCATAGAAAAAGTGGTGGGCAACCTGGAAGACGTGGCACCACTGCTAGCGTTACTAACGCGATCAGCCACCGGGCAGCACATTACCACCTATTTCAACATGATCTCAGGCCCACGCAAACCGCAAGAACTCGACGGCCCAGAAGACGTCCATCTGGTGCTGATGGATAACGGCCGCTCGTCTATTTACCAGGATGACGAGCTACTGGACACTCTGCGCTGCATTCGCTGCGGTGCCTGCATGAACCATTGCCCGGTTTACACCCGCGTAGGTGGCCACACCTACGGCACCACCTACCCTGGCCCAATTGGCAAAATTCTGATGCCCCATCTGATCGGTCTGGATGAAGGCCGCCATTTACCCACCGCCTCAAGTCTTTGCGGCGCCTGTGGTGAGGTGTGCCCTGTCAAAATCCCGATACCGGATCTGCTGGTACGCCTGCGCCAGGAATCTGTAGATGGCGACAAGCTTAACCCCGCCAAAGTACAGGGCCACGGCGCGAAACGTAGCACCCTGGAAGCACTTATCTGGAAAGGCTGGAGCTGGATGCATGCGCGCCCCGGTGTTTACCGGCTTGCCACCGTAATCGCCGCTCGCCTGCGCAAGTTGCAACCAACAAAACTGGGTGGTTGGACACGGTACCGAACGGCACCAAAACTGGCCGCAAAAACCCTCCACGAATGCGTGAAGGAGCGGGGCCAATGAATTCCCGAGACACGATTTTACAACGCCTACGTAACCGCAGTGGTGGCGAGCTGAGAGCGCCTGAATGTGACTTCTCAGTGCTGCAACGGCCACCCTCTTCGGTTGCCGAGCGCGTGGATCAGTTTCAGAAAACCATCGAATCGGTGCACGCAGAGGTGCATAGATGCACGCCAGAATCCTGGGTCGCGCAGCTTGCAGAAATACTTTCATCCCGAGGCGGTATTGCCGAAACCGGATCGGTAATTCTTTGGCCAACCGCGGATGAGCCCCGCTTGATGAGCCTGGTGCCGCCGATTCATATTGCAGTACTGAACGCCTCAGAGCTCTACAAAACCTTCTACGAAGCCATGCGTACTCAAAGCTGGGCTTCTGGCATGCCTACAAACGCTCTGCTAATCTCCGGGCCATCCAAAACCGCCGACATTGAACAAACCCTGGCTTACGGTGTTCACGGCCCCAAAGAACTGATTGTATTGGTTATAGAATGATTCGAGGCGCCCTGCTAATCGCCCTGGCGGCCCTTCTATGGGGAACCACGGGAATTGTTGCGAAGTTTCTGTTTACCGAAACCGGCATACAAGCTGTCACCTTGGCTTTTTTGAGACTTGTTATTGCCATGCCGTTTTTCTGGCTATTAATGCGCACAGAGCAGCGGCAACACGCCAGCTCAGGCACAAAGGCACCAGGCAAATCGGGACGAAAACTGAATTTAAAATCCCTCGGGCCCCTGGTTGCCCTTGGCCTATTTCAGGCCATTTACCAAGGTAGTTACCTGATGGCCGTGGATATGACCGGGGCTGGCATCGCCACGCTGATTGCGCTGTGCCTGCCCCCCGTACTGGTGGCAATATTTGCCGCTCCCTTGCTTGGGGAAAAACCAAGCCTGATCACGATTGTGTCGCTGATTACCGCCGTTATCGGCACTGCCATGCTGGTTCTCAGCGATATGGATACCAGCGGCACCCTGCGTCTTGCCGGCATTCTCATGGCGCTTTTAGCCGCACTGGTATACACCGGCTTCACGATGACAAGCCGCTACAGCGCTGCGGGCACTCCCGCTTTCACCACCGCTTTTATTTGCTTTTTTACAGCTGCGTTATTTCTACTGCCGGTTGTCGCTTTCAGTGGTGGGTTTGAAATAGTTGAAGAGCTTGAATTAAGGCATTGGTTGATGGTGGCGTTTGTTGGAATTGTGCCAACCTGCATTGGCTACGTCTGTTTTTTCACCGGCATAAAAACCACGCCGGCAACGCTTTCCAGTATTATCGTCACACTGGAACCTTTGTTTGTGGCGTTGCTCGCCTGGCTATTTCTGGAGGAGATTCTTGGGCCAATTGGTATTGCCGGCGCACTGATACTCACCATAGCAGTAATAGTGGCCTCGCGTTTTGGAGGAACATCGGGCGCCGCCCCGAAAGGCGACACCAAAAAATCAGGCTAATCAGCTGTTCTTTCGCTGCTTTTCCAGCATATTTGGCTGCAATATCTCGATCCAGTAGCCGTCTGGATCTTTAATAAAGGCCAGGCCCTTCATCTTGCCGTCATCCGGTTTTTTGACAAACTCAACGCCCAGGCTCTCGAAGCGTTCACACGCTGTGTAAACCTCCGGCACGGCTATACCAATATGACCAAATCCCTGGGGCTCGTCATTACCATTGTGATAGGCGAAGTCCTTGTTGTTTTCGGTGTCCCAATTATGGGTCAGCTCTAGCATGGCTTCGCGCCCGAACGTAAAAGTAGTCCGGTGGGCATCATCTGAGGGCACAAGGCCCGCTTGCCGGTCGTCAAGGTAGCCAAGGAAGTAAAGCGTAAACTTCATTTCCGGGAAGTCCAGCTTGCGCACCAAACGCATTCCCATCACTCGCGTGTAGAAGTCCATCGAGCGCTCAGGGTCTTTAATGCGCAACATGGTCTGGTTGAACACATAGCCTTCTGTTTCTGGAACCGGCGCTTCATGCAGGCCAGGGGCTTGCTCGAAATGCTTGGGCATGGGGTTTCCCTTTTTTGCTTTTGAAAGTTCAAGGGTTATATCTGCGTGCGTGTGTACGTAATTTCAAGGGCCGAAGCACCTTTCAGTGTGTTTCATAGGCCGGGCGCAGGGTGTGATAAACTGCCGCCCATTCATTCTCGTGCCGGAGTAGTGCCTGTTTATGGCCCGCCGGCTTTCACGGCCTGTTCAGAGACCCCCTATGGATTTCAAGGTGCCTAATACCCTGGCAGAGCAGATCGCCAACTACCTGGCAGAACGGATCATGACAGGGCAAATCCAGCCCGGCGAACGCATTCAAGAAGCCACTCTAGCCACTAAACTCAAGGTCAGCCGCGCCTCTGTGAAAGAGGCCTTGTATACCCTTGAACGCTGGCATTTAGTTGAAATTACGCCTCGCAAAGGCGCTGCTGCATCAAAGCTGGATGCCAACCATGCATCGGAGCTTTACGACGTTTATATGCACTTGCTGATTATGCTTGTCGCAAGGCTCTGCGAGCGCTGGCAAGAGAACGACCGAGAACGCATGCTGGCAGTGGTAGGCCGTGCTGTAGAACAAATTAAGAAGCCCACAACAAATATTGCCGCCGTAGTGGAAGCCAGTTTTGAGGTGATGGAGGCTTGCTGTGAGCTAGTAGGCAATGCGTACCTCACAGAAGCGCTTTTAAACTTCAAGCCTGCGGTTAGTCGCGCCTATTATCTGAGTGCCGATCGTTATCGCCGTGGTCTGGCCCAGACAAGTCAGTTTTTCACACGCCTTCCACAGGCCATACTAGCGCGAGATGTGGATAAGGCCCAGCTGCTGATTCGTGACTTTGCGGAGCACCAGAAAGCGATGATTCAACGCGCACTGCCCTCTACCTCTAACTGTGATTGAACTCACAGACATATCAATGCTTCACGCCTATCGTAACAACATGTAACGAAGCTTTATTCCCGCTGCATTGGTTATGCTGTCCCCTGCGGCCGGGGAGCCTGGTAAAAGCTCCCTACCAACAAAAACAAAACAGACCATGAAATCGGGGCCATCATGATTCAGCCGCAACTCTGTCGCCGCACGACAAGATCCACAGCGCTTTCACTCTGGGCACTTACACTCTGCCTACCCGCAATTGCCATGGCTGAATTCCAACCATTGGACGACGGTACTCTTTCAGGCGTAACAGGCCAGGCTGGTGTGACCATTGAACTCGAAACCAAAATCAATATTGATCGTCTGACGTGGATAGATGAAGGCTCGTTGAATGTGAACAACATGCGGCTTTCCGGGCACAACAACACCGCATTGGATAATTTGAAGTTAACCATCGATATCGCCGGAACGGGCGAGGTACTTGAGCACGGCTTTTCAGATGTTGCCCGCCGGGCAGATGCAGGGCTCTTCAACACGAGCAATGCCGACGTAGCCGATGCCCTTGCAACGTATTCCATGGCGGGGGAATTCGGCAAACAATTCAATAGCGGCGACCTGGTGATCCACCTTGGCGCAACCGATTATGGCAACCCAAACAGCCTGTCCGATTATTTGCAGGCAGTGGATTTTGAGTTAGAAGTTGAGAGCATCACCGCCAGCGGCTCTGAAGGTACGGCCACGCTATTTTCAGACGTACTGTTGCAGGGCTATGTAGGGCCAACCGACCTGGTTATCCGCAACGAAGGCGGATCAAGCAAAACACTGAGCAATGGTAATGTCGTGTCCGGGGCCGAATTGCAGCTAGATACTCACTTTGAGATCACCAACGGCAGCCTTAATTGGGATGCTGCAGATGTTATACTATTGTTCAACTTCGCAGCCGTGGGTATTGAGGGGCTGCAAATTCATAATCGACGCGGCGACGACACCCTTGGCCACTTTGGCATGGCGAGCGCCACCGCCAAACTCTCCAAGGGCACAGGATCTGTGTCTGGCAAAGAAGGCCTCTCTATTCACAATGTGGAATTCCGGGCCGACATAGATATGCCGGTATTCAAAATAGGCCAGACCAGCATTGGCAGCGTTCAATTCACAGACTTTGCCATTACAGACACCAACATGTTGGTTTATGGCCACTAGAGTCCTGTAAACTGCTCGTCTCTTTCTGACGGGCAGCCCATGACTGACAATACCGACAGCAACTACCAAAAAAACACCTCTGCAAGACGCCTTATACTGTTCAGCCTGCTGTTTATTGCGCTCACTGCAATAGGGCTATACACCGTATACGATCAGTTTGCAGGGCGCAGCATCAGCTTCGACGATCGGTTGGTTGCCCCCAAAACCCTTTTGGCAGTTGCCGCTTTGCTGTTGGTGTATTTTATTTCCGACGGTTTACGTTTGCACTTCACTCTGCGGGCGCTTGGGCACCGGTTGTCCTTGCCGGTTATCTTTCGCCTGGTATTTATCAACCTGTTTTTCTCCAACGTTACACCCATGGCTACAGGCGGCGGGTTCGCACAAATCTGGTATCTTCACCGCCATGGGGTGCCCGTAGGCAGAGCCACCGCTGCGACTACCATCAGAACCGTACTGGCAGTGCTTTTCATCTTCTCCCTCACACCGGTTTTTTTGTTGACACTTGATGCGTTTGATGGCCAAACCATCACCGGCGATATTGGCTTGGCGCTGGCTATTTTCATTTTGCTGTACCTGGGCTTTTTCATCATTCTGCTATTTCGCACACACTGGCTCATTGGCCCCCTCAACGGCTTGCTTAATACACTAAACCGCTGGCATGTAATCAACGATGTCCGCCATAAGCACTGGCAGTTCAAGGCACGACGGGAAATGCTGCGCTTTTCTCACAGTTTCAGTGACTACCTGCGTGGCAGGCCACTATTTGTGGCGCTATCGGTTCTTTTTACCGGCGTGTTCCTACTCAGTTTGTTCAGTTTTCCCGCCCTACTGATCTATAACCTGGGCTACGATGTAGACTATCTGGTATCACTGGGGCTACTGGTAGTAACAACGTTTATAATGTACTTCTCACCGACACCTGGCGCTTCTGGTATTTCCGAAGGTGTGTTTGGCAGCTTCTTTAGTGGCCTTCTTTCAGGGAATCATCTGATTTTGGTTATTGTAAGCTGGCGCCTGATCACCATTTATCTGGGCATGATCATTGGCCTGATCGTATTGCAAAGAGAGTTGATTAAAAATCGCAGGGCGTCCAGATGATCTTCCGTAATCCATTAAAACTTCTGTTCTACCTCTGCCTGCTGATCGTGGTGCTGCTGGTAGGTTACAAAACCTATCTGAATTTTTTCATGAAAGACTTTTCTGGCGTCCATACTGAACAGATAGAGCAAATTCATCGCGACATATCTGCGTCTGAGCCGTTCAGTTTTGCCGTGGTAGGCAACATCAATAATTCGGTCGGCATTTTTGAAGAACGCATTATTCCAGAGCTGAACCGTTCCGGAATGGATTTTATGGTGTCTGCAGGCAACGCCGTCAGCGGCGGTGGCGAAGACAAATATCGCGCCCTTTACGGCACTCTCAATCACTTAAGCATTCCATATCTGCTCACATTCGGCCCCCACGAATACGAGAATTTTGGCAGCTTCCGTTTTTATGATCATTTCGGGCCACACTTCTACAGCGTCCAGGCTGGCAGCAGCCGACTGATCTTTCTGGACAGCACTGGTAAAACGCCCTGGCAGTGGCAGATACGCTGGCTGGATGACCTGCTCAACCAAGACGCTTCGAAAGCCAGAATTCTGTTTATTGGGCACCCACCGTTAAAGCCTAAAAAAGATGCCCTGTTCGATGAGCCCGAAGATTACCTGTCTCCGCCTGAATTTCGAAGCGCCCTGCTAAATGCCGCAAAGAAACACAACATTGATTTAGTGTTCTCTGCCAACCTCTCGCTGTACTCCGAAATGCAGCTGGGCAACACGCAGTTCGTCACCACCGGCGGTGCAGGCGGTTTAATTCTGAATAACGACAAAAGCTTCTATCACTATGTGCAGGTGAGCATCAGCCCCACAGGCGAGGTTAACCACACAATGCAGCAACTTGAGGTTGGTCAAAACCCTATTCTGAAGCGCCTCGAAAGCCTCTGGTTCTTCGTTTATTCAATTTTTTATGTTGGTTACCTCAATTTCCTCCTGATCGTCGCGGTGTTTGCGGCCATCGCCATCAGGCTTTACGCCATCATCTTTGTTGGCAAGGATTACTACCCGGATTACAACCTGGACCCGACACCATGGCTGGAAAACCCTCTGAGGATTGCCATGTTCACCAACAACTACTTGCCGTTTATAGGCGGCGTACCCATTTCCATT
>JAKDUK010000019.1 GCA_030457765.1 Marinobacter sp.
GAACTGTTCATCAGTAATGCCCAGCGTAGGCTTAAAGCCAGCAAAAAGGTGGCACGCAAAAGGGTGACATCCGGTCCAGCCTTGCCTGGAAAATTGGCAGACTGCTCCGGCGGCGATACCGCCCGCTCTGAGTTGTTTCTGGTGGAAGGGGATTCTGCTGGCGGTTCTGCCAAGCAGGCTCGCGATCGCGAGTTCCAGGCGGTCATGCCGTTGCGCGGAAAAATCCTGAATACCTGGGAGGTCGATTCCAGTGAAATCCTGGCCTCACAGGAGATTCATGACATTGCCGTGGCTATAGGTGTGGATCCCAATTCGGACAAACTCGACAGTCTGCGTTACAACAAGATTTGCATCCTTGCCGACGCAGACTCTGATGGTCTGCATATTGCGACGCTTCTGTGCGCTCTTTTTCTTAAGCACTTCCGCTCGGTTGTTGCCGCTGGCCATGTGTTTGTGGCCATGCCGCCGCTTTACCGGGTGGATCTGGGCAAAGAAACATTCTACGCCCTCGACGAGCATGAAAAAGAGGGCATTCTTGACCGTATTGAAGCGGAAAAGCGCAAAGGCAAGATTTCTGTTACCCGTTTTAAAGGGTTGGGTGAAATGAACCCGCTTCAACTTCGTGAAACCACCATGGCGCCAGATACGCGCCGCCTGGTTATGTTGACCATCGAAGAGGGAGACGATACCGATAGCCAGATGGACATGCTTTTGGGTAAAAAGCGCGCCTCCGACCGCAGATCCTGGCTGGAAACTTATGGCAACATGGCAGACGTGGCCGGTTAACTGCTTATTCGGTTTGGTGCTATAAGAATAGTTCGTTATTCTTTTTAAGTACGGCGTAAACTCGCTATTCTTCCGGTTTTCTGACCGGGAAGAATGGTAAATGGACTGGCAAGGCTGGTTTGCGCTGGGGCTGGCAGGCGTCGCGCTAATACTCATGAGCTCAGGGCGATATGCACCCCATTTGGTGATGATGGGCGTGCTGGTTGTGCTCAGCGCCAGTGGCATTATTTCCGCCGATCAGGCACTGATGGGTTTCAGCAATACCGGGTTAATCACGGTTGTGGCTCTGTTTGTAGTGGCTGCGGGCATTCACCATTCTGGCGGGGTAGATCTGCTGGTCAGGTACCTGCTCCGAAACCCCAAGACCGTTCGCTTGGCTCAGGCACGTATTACCCTGCCGGTTGCGCTATTAAGTGGCTTTCTCAATAACACGCCTGTTGTAGCAACCATGATTCCGGCCATTCATGCCTGGTCCCGGAAAATTGGCATTGCACCCTCCAAACTCATGATTCCCCTTAGTTACTCGGCCATACTAGGTGGCACGTTGACCATGATTGGCACCAGCACCAACCTGGTTGTGAATGGCCAGTACCAGCAGTTGACCGGGGAGGTCGGGCTTTCTGTTTTTTCCATCACTGCCGTTGGCTTGCCCGTGGCCATTCTTGGTATCGCTGCCATATTGTTGTTTATGCCCAGGGCGCTGCCAAACCGGGAGGACAGACATAAGTTTGGCTCCATGAGGGAGTTCACTCTGGAAGTAGCTGTTGCTGTTAACGGGCCTTTGGTCGGTAAGACTGTAGGCCAGGCAGGCCTGCGAGAACTGGAGCATCTCTACCTGGTAGAAATTGAGCGTGATGGCAGTGTGGTAACGGCGGTGCCCTCTGAAGAGCGCCTGTGCGGGGGCGACCGGTTGGTGTTTGCTGGTGATACTCAGGCGATTTCCGATTTGCTGCGAATCAATGGCATCGTGCCTTCTGTGCACGCCGACGAACCCAGTCTAAGCCAGGATCGTGCCGAGCGCTGCTTGATGGAAGCCGCTTTGTCTCCGCAGTCGGAGGTGTTGGGCCTGACTATTCGGGATGCGCGCTTTCGAGAACGCTATGGCGCTGTTGTTTTGGCGGTTGCCCGGGGCGGCACCCGGGTATCGGGAAACCTGGGTAATATTCGCCTCAAGCCCGGCGATGTGTTGCTGCTGGAGGCCCGGCCAGCGTTTGTAAGCCGCCAACGCTACAATAATGACTTTCTGCTGATAAATGACCTGGAAACCGAAGCTCCGAGACACAATCGTGCCTGGCTTTCCTGGGCGGTGCTGATTGTGCTGGTAGGGTTGGCCGCCTGTGGTGTTCTCAGTATGTTGAACGCCGCGCTGATGGGGGCGGGGCTGATGATCCTGAGCGGCTGTTGCTCGGTGGGTCAGGCACAGAAATCGGTTGATGTACCTGTGGTGCTTACCATTGCCGCGTCGTTTGCCCTGGGTGCCGCTCTGCAGGAAACCGGCGCTGCGAGTTATGTGGCAGGTGCGATATTGAGCCTCAGCAAAGGACACGCGTTGCTGGCTTTGTTCATGGTTTACTTTTCAGTGTCTGTGCTCACAGAGGTGATCACAAATAATGCGGCGGCTATTCTGGTTATTCCGGTTGTGTTGTCTATGACCAGTACCATGGGCATTGCATCTGAACCGTTTGTTATTGCGGTGATGATGGCTGCATCGGCCAGCTTTGCCACGCCTCTTGGGTATCAGACTAATATGATGGTGTTTGGACCTGGCGGGTATCGATTCGGGGATTTTGTTCGTGTTGGCTTGCCAATGAATGTATTTATTGGCCTGATATCAGTTACCGTGATTGCGTTGGTATACGGAATTAACACGGGCTGATTTGAAATTCTTCTTGAGTATAATGATTCAGGCGGCCGTTTGGGCCGCCTGAGAATCAATTATTACTTGGAATTGCAACAGATTCGTCGAATTCAAGTTCCATGTCTTTTCCTCTCGTTCAATGAGGCCCCCAACGGGGCATTCAACATGAAAGAATTCTATCGTATTTATAGTTTTCAACAATCCGTATAACCCGTATGAGACCATGGTCGTTATGCAAATAAATAATACATCCGCCAGCTTTGGCTTGTTATCTATTGTTGTTCACTGGGTTGCCGCAATTGCCGTTTTTGGGCTGTTTGCTTTGGGCTTCTGGATGGTTGATCTGACCTACTACAGTGAGTGGTACCAGCGTGCTCCGGACATCCACCGCAGTATCGGCGTTCTATTGTTTTGCCTGATGGTGTTCCGGCTGCTTTGGCGATGGTTTAGCACCTCTCCGGGGCCGCTGGCAGGCCATAAGCGTTGGGAGGTTCTCAGTGCTCAAATAGCTCACGTTTGTCTGTACGTTCTGACCTTTGTCGCGATCGTGAGCGGGTTTCTGATTTCAACCGCCGATGGCTCATCCGTGAGTGTGTTTGGCTGGTTCGATGTCCCATCCGTAACAGGCCAGATTAAACGGCTTGAAGATACAGCAGGGCTGGTACACTACTGGAGTACTTGGGCATTGGTTGCTCTTGCGCTGATCCACTCAGCGGGCGCACTGAAGCATCATTTTATAGATCGGGATAATACCTTGCGCCGGATGCTTGTACCGGAGCGCCGGGATAATTAATTTGTGCAATGTTACTCTGAAACAGAGCACCTCTTTTGCTTTTTTACATGGAGACACTATGAATAAGTTACTGCTTGCATCCGCCATTTCAATAGCACTCGTAGGGAGTGTTCATGCCAATGAAGAAAGTGGCACTTATGATTTTGATAATGAAAAAGACCACCAGTTCATTACCTTCAAGATTTCGCACCTGGGCTATAGCTGGGTTTATGGCCGCTTCAATGAGTTTGATGGGCAGTTTGTTTACGATGCTGAAAATCCGCAAAACAACTCGGTGAACGTAACCATAGATACAGCCAGCGTGGATACCAACCATGCGGAGCGGGACAAACATTTGCGCACCGAAGATTTACTGCATGCGGGCGAGTACCCTCAAGCCAGCTTCAAGAGTAAGCGTGTTGAGCTTGATGACGAAGGCGAGGCAGACATTATTGGTGATCTCACACTGCGCGGTGTAACCCGCGAGGTAACCCTGGATGCAGAAATGATCGGTCACGGCAAAGATCCCTGGGGTGGCTATCGCATGGGGTTTGAAGCAGAGACGGAGTTGCGCCTTGAAGATTTTGGTATCCCGATGAACCTTGGCAAGGCGTCCGAAACGGTAGAGATTATTATCTCTGTTGAAGGTATCCGTCAGTAAATCTGGCGTTCTGCAATCACAGGTTCCGGGGTTATGTCCGGAGCCTGCCTGTCAGTTTTCCAGCTCCTGCACGTACTTGTTGATTGTTCTGGTCTGATTGCGTTTATGCTTTTGTGAAAGCCTGGCAGGGCCAGCTGTCAGGAAATTCTGGTAAGTAGGGTTGGGTTTGCTCGGCGCTATGCGTCGGAATGAAGGTTGTGGTGGTGTGTGCCTGTTCCCCGGGCTGTATCACAGGCGCGGCAAAGGTGCCGTTGGCGCCAGAACTGAGCCGCAAAAATAACCAGCCATATCAGCAGACCTGCCCAGAGATACGTTGCAGGAACCTGAAAGCTGCCGCTGACAGCAAACTCCACAAGGAGCATCAGCGCGACGGCTAGTGCCGCATTCACCATGGCCGTAACCATGGCTTGCCCGCAGGCTTTGAGATTGGGTTTCATAGTGTTCCGCTTGTTTGAAAGGAAAACGGTCTTCTATTCATCACTGACGATTGAGCATACGGCGCACCTTACCGACTCTCCATGCGGGAATTCCGCTATTGGAATCGATATCAGCGGGTATTGATAAGCCCTTTTAGCCGATAAATCCGCAGGTTGTTGGTGTATCGGCTCGGCGCTTAATATAATGTCCGGCTGCACCGGCGCCGTGATTATTCCGGGCGCACAGGGTAGCATCACGGACTCCTTTAAAATCAGGCAATATAGGTAAAAGAGGCATCCATGCCAGAGTTTCAGACAACGGATGAAGGCTTTGAGCGGGTTTCACTCAGAGACTACACGGAAAAAGCGTATCTCGATTATTCCATGTACGTCATTCTTGACCGCGCACTTCCCAATGTTGGGGACGGGTTAAAGCCGGTTCAGCGGCGCATTATCTACGCCATGTCAGAGCTGGGTCTGAAGTCTACGTCCAAATACAAGAAATCAGCCCGTACCGTGGGCGATGTCCTGGGTAAGTTCCACCCCCATGGCGATAGCGCCTGTTACGAAGCCATGGTATTGATGGCGCAGCCGTTTTCTTATCGTTACCCGCTTGTAGACGGCCAGGGCAACTGGGGCGCGCCAGATGACCCTAAATCCTTTGCCGCCATGCGTTACACAGAATCCCGGCTGGCGCGTTTTGCGGATGTGCTGCTGGGCGAGTTGGGTCAGGGCACGGTAGATTGGGTGCCTAACTTTGATGGCACCATGGATGAGCCGTCGGTGCTGCCCGCAAGACTGCCTCATGTGCTGCTCAATGGCACTACCGGTATTGCGGTGGGCATGGCCACGGATATCCCACCCCATAACGTCAGGGAGATAACAGCCGCGTGTATTCGGTTGTTGGATAACCCCGAGGCAACGGTGGATCAGCTGTGCGAACATGTTAAGGGCCCGGATTTTCCTACCTATGCGGAAATCATTACGCCCCGTAAAGACCTGCGCCAAATGTATGAAACCGGCCGGGGTTCGCTCCGTATGCGTGCCCGCTGGGTGCGGGAAACCGGCGAGATTGTGGTTACAGACTTACCGCATCAGGTGTCTGGTAACCGGGTGCTTGAGCAGATTGCACATCAGATGCAAACCAAGAAACTGCCCATGGTGGCAGATCTTCGCGATGAGTCTGATCACGAGAACCCCACCCGGTTAGTGATTGTGCCGCGTTCTAACAGGGTAGATCTCGATGGGCTGATGGCCCATTTGTTTGCCAGTACAGATCTTGAAAAAACCTACCGGGTAAACATCAACGTCATCGGTAACGATGGCCGCCCGGGGGTAAAGGGCCTGCACCAGATGCTCTCAGAGTGGTTGCTGTTCCGGCGTGAAACGGTCACCCGCCGTTTGCAACACAGGCTGGACAAAGTACTGGCACGTTTGCACATTCTTGAAGGCTTATTGATCGCTTATCTGAATATTGATGAAGTTATTCACATCATTCGCACAGAAGATAAACCGAAAGCGGTCTTTATGGAGCGGTTTGGTCTGACTGCAGAGCAGGCCGAATCCATCCTTGAGTTGAAATTGCGGCACCTGGCCAAGCTTGAGGAAATGAAAATCCGCGGCGAGCAAGATGAACTGGCTATAGAGCGAGACGAACTCCAGGCTATTCTTGGTTCCGAAGATCGCTTACGCGAACTGATCAAAAATGAACTGCTTGAGGATGCCGAAACATACGGCGATGACCGTCGCTCGCCCATTGTTGAGCGCGAAGAGGCGCGGGCCTTCAGTGAAAATGATTTGGTATCCAATGATCCTGTGACGGTTGTGCTGTCTGATAAGGGTTGGGTGCGCGCTGCCAAGGGCCACGATATAGACCCTGATGGACTGAGCTACAAGGCGGGGGACAGGTTTGCCTTAGCGGCCCGCGGTCGCAACAACCAGCAAACAATCTTTCTGGATTCCACCGGCCGGGCCTATTCTCTTATGGCTCACAGCCTACCCTCGGCGAGAGGCCAGGGAGAACCGCTGACCGGCCGGATCAACCCACCTTCCGGGGCGAGCTTTGCAGGGGTTCTAATGGGCGACCCTGAACGCAAAACGCTGTTGGTGACTGACGGCGGGTACGGTTTTGTGGCGTCGCTGAACGATATGATCAGCAAAAACCGGAACGGAAAGGCGGTGGTCAGTGTGCCGAAAGGCGCAAAAATAATGCCGCCGTTGGCCATTCCCAATACCGGGAATACGCTCTATTTAGGGGCGGTTTCCAATGAAGGCAGAATGCTTGTTTTCCCGCTCAGTGAGTTGCCGGAGCTAAGCAAAGGCAAGGGCAATAAAATTATCAGCATTCCTTCTGCACGGGTACAAAACCGTGAGGAATATGTGGTAGCCATAGCGGTATTTGCCGAGGATGATCAACTGGAAATTCGGGCGGGCAAACGCAAAATGGGGCTGCAGTTTGCCGATTTGGAACACTATATTGGCGATCGCGGCCGGCGTGGACACAAACTCCCTCGCGGTTTACAGAGAGTCGATGCGATTGAGGTCATTCCTTCCGCCGCCCGGGCAAAAGAAGAGGACAGTTCTGAAGATGGAGAGCAGCGACAGTGAGTGAGCTTGTACTGATTAATGTATCCGGGCGCGACAAGCCCGGGCTCACCTCAGAGATCACCGGCATCATGGGGCAATATGATGTTCGGATTCTTGATATAGGTCAGGCCGTCATTCACGATCACCTGACCTGGGGTATTTTGATCGAAATTCCCGATGAGTCGAAATCATCGCCAGTGATCCGTGATCTTTTGTTCCGTTTTCACGCCCTGGATCTCCAGGTTCGGTTTGCTCCAATTACCGTTGAAGACTATCAAGCCTGGGCCGAGGGTCGTAACCGAGCCTGCTACATTGTTACGCTGCTGTCTCGTGATATTAAGGCAGAGCAAATTGCCAGTGTATCCACTATTACCGCACGTCACGGGCTGAATATCGATAACATTTCCAGGCTGTCTGCCAGGCCTTCACTCAACGCATCCAGTGCCGGAATTGCCTGCGTGGAATTTTCCGTACGCGGTACGCCGCTGGATCTTGAGCAGCTGAGAGCCGATTTTCTGCACATTGCCGGCGAGATGAATGTGGATATCGCCTTCCAGAAAGATTCCATCTTTCGGCGCAACCGCAGGCTGGTGGTGTTTGATATGGACTCTACTCTTATCGAAGCTGAAGTGATTGATGAACTAGCCCGGGAAGCTGGTGTTGGCGATCAGGTTGCGGAGATTACCGAGCGTGCCATGCAAGGCGAGCTGGATTTCAGTCAAAGCTTTGCCGAACGCCTGTCACTGCTTAAAGGGTTGGATGAGTCAGTGCTGGAGCGGGTTGCCAACCGCCTGAAAATGACCGAAGGGGCCGAGCGCCTTATCCAGAGTTTGAAGGCGTTGGGTTATCGCACCGCTATTCTTTCAGGAGGCTTCACCTACTTTGCCCGGCACCTTCAGGCCAAACTGGGTATTGATTATGTCTACGCCAACGAACTGGAAATTCGCAACGGCAAGGTGACAGGTGAAGTGTCTGGCCAGATCGTCGATGGTAAGCGTAAAGCAGAGTTATTGCTGGAGATTGCCGAGAAAGAGCACATAGCCCGGGAGCAGGTGATTGCGGTGGGGGATGGCGCTAACGATTTGCCCATGCTGAGCCAGGCAGGTTTAGGCGTTGCGTTTCGGGCAAAGCCCCTTGTTAAAGAATCAGCCCGTCACGCTATTTCGACCCTTGGTTTAGACGCCATTCTATACCTGATCGGGTTTCGTGAAAGTGAGACGAATCAGGGGCTGAAAAACGCCGGTTTCTGAGTAACCGGCTTTTCATTTTAATACGTTCAGCTGTCGCCAAAGTCGTAATTCATCTGCGGTACCGGAGCCTGCAGGTAGTAACCCTGAATATAGTTCACGCCGGCCTGCCAGAGTGTTGCCAGAACACCGGCGTTTTCTACCAGTGGAATAATGGTGAGCTTGCCCGCACTTTGAAGGCTCTGCACCATTTCTTTAACTTGCTCCTTGGCTTCGTTGCTCTTTTGAATCTCTTCCGTAAATGAGCCGTCAATCTTCACGTAATCTGTATCTATGTGCTTCAGTGTGTTGAACGGATTAAGGGCGCACCCAAATTGCGCAATAGACACCTTGCAGTGCAACTGGTGCAGGGCTTTAGTGAACTCCTTGGCCTGTTTCATGTAATTGTTTGCGTCGCCCTCACGAATCTGGAAAACAAGCGAGTCGCCAGGCAGGCGAGCGGCTTTTAGCGCAACACTCAGCCAGGGTGTGAAGGTTTTATCTTGTATGGTTTCAGCCGTCACGTTAAGGAACATGCGGGTATCATTGCCCTTGGAGCGGTGGCTGGATAGCTGCTTTATGGTTTGTAGAATAACCCAGCGGTCTATCTTGATCGCGGTATCGCTGGGCCCCATAGGCGGCAGAAAGTCGTAAGGCGAAACTTCGTTTTCATCTTTGTCGAGCATTCTAACGAAGGCTTCGTAATGCTCTTCGTCGTCACCACGCAGGTTGATTATGGGTTGGAACAAAAGCCGGAACCGATCGTCATCCAGCGCCTTCAGTATCGCCTCAATGGAGTTGCTGTCATCCATGGTTTCGTAATCCGCCGGGTTGTATACGCGGATGCCGTTGCCTTGAGATTGGTCTTCTTGCTTACGTACTTCTGAAGACGCAATGTGCGCCCGTGCCAGCAGTTCTTCCGCTTTTGGCGAGTTTTCAGTAATGGATGCAACGCCGATGCTAACGGTTAATGGCACTGTGCGGCCGTTGATCTCGAATAGGTATTCATCTACGGTTTTGCGAATCTGCTCACACCGATTGGTTAGAGACTTCTCATCGCAGGGTAGGCAAAGTAGCCCAAATGCGTCATCGCTCAAGCGCGCCAGCATCAGGTCATCGTCTGCTTCTTTTTTCAGAAGGCCAGCCAAGTCGCCCAGTAGCAGGTCTGCGCCAGCAATACCTACCTGGCTCTTCATGGCCATAAAGCTGTCGAGAGCGATATACGCCAACGCGCCGGTTTCGTTATTTTTACCGGCCTTGGCTATAGCTTGTTCTAGCTCTGTCATCAGGTATTGACGGTTGTACAGCCCGGTAAGGAGGTCTTGGCTGCTGATCTCCCGCAGCTTCTCTTCCAGTTCAGCATCGCTGTGCTCTGGCTGGAGTACGATTTGGGTGCAGGTTTCGCCATCGTAGGTGGCAGCGGAGACAGACATGGTTACGTTCAGCTCATTGTCATCGCTGCGCTTGGCCGTGCAATTCATTTTTAAGCCGTCCTCGCCCTTCTCAGCGAACGACTTCATAAATGCTTTGTAGTCATTCTGGCTTTCGGGGGTCAGCGTATCGAGAACCGGAATGCAGATCAGGTCGTCAATGTCGTCGTAGCCCAGAAATTCCATGTAGGACTGGTTAGCGTAGATGTGCATGCCGTCATTTATGTAGGCGATGGCATCTTTGGAGCTTTCCAGCAGCAACTGGCACCGCTGCTCCGCTTCACGCAGGTGAGATTCCAGCGCTCGCTTGCGGCGGCGATCGTCAAGTGCAGCCAACTCACGTTTTGTTTTGAGTATCACCAGATCCTTGTGATCAGATTGCACCGTACCCTGGGCGCCAGCTTTCATTACGGCCACGGTTCTATCCCGGTTTTCCTCCTCAGTAAGAAACAGGCATGGAATGTCTTTATCCATGCGCCGAATCATGGCGAGGGCCTGGTCGGCTGTGAATTCCTGCTCGATATCACGTGCTAACAACAGATCCCAGTTACTGCTTTTCAGAGCCTCCTCCAAATCCTCTTCAGAGGTGATGCGATGAGCCCTTGTGGCTTTACCGGCATTTCTGAGCAGACTAATCAAAGATTCGGCATCATTTTGTGAAGGATCAAGAATGAGGAGATGTACGGTCGCGTTCTGTTTCTGCATTCCAAAGACGTCTCATAAAACAGGTTGGCTGGGCCGGCCACGGCAGATAAGCGTTCTGCTTTAGATACAGTACCTTGCTGGAAACTGTGAACGGGTGCTGCGAGACCGGACTGTCACTATCGCTGAATAATGCAGGGGTTGAGGCTTAATAACAAGCCTCCGAGGGATTTGCGGGGCATCCGTCGGAGGGTTTTAGAGAGAGGGCCACAGAGAGTCAAAATCATCTTCACTGGCGCCGGCTGGCGCTGCGGTGCTGCTCGGAGCAGGGGCTTTGGTATTATTCTGCAACTTCAACTCAAACTGGCTAATACTGCCGGTCGACGATACTTTTTTCGTTAGCTGGCCGTGGTCCTCTCGGCCGGCATGCAGCATCGAGATTCGGCTGCCTGGCTGAAACGGCAGTCGAGGGGTAATCAGAGTGGCAGCCTGATTAACCACGCTGATCTCCGGAAGCAGGAGGCCGCGCAGGTATTCGCTGCTGTTGCCAACTTTCTGAATCAGACGAACGCCGCAAGGAGAGCCGCTGGGTGCCAGTAATTCAATACCAATCTGTGTGCCCTGGTGGCGGATTTGCCGAATCCAACGAACAACCGCGATACTCCACGGGTGTGTGCGCTGCTCCCGTACGCCAAGTATTTCCCCTGCCTGCATAGAGGGCGGGACACTTGTCTCCCATGAGACGCAGTAGCCGCCAGGGCTGGTATTTACCAGCAGCGCGGAATGCGATTTAGGCCGGTTTTTATCGTTGGCAGGCGTGGGCGTATTACCAAAACTGCCGCGATAGTTAATCGGTGTGTCTGCAGCATAAAGATGCTCACCGCTTGGTGCCGCGTCGTGGGCGCCACTCCAGGCATCTTCTTTCTTGCGGGACGCGCTGATGAAAACGTTTTCGTCGTCAGCGTCATTGTCGTTACCGGTTACGAACTCAGTGAAGGATTTTTCACCCGCAATAAAATAGTGTGCCGCTGATAGCCCAACGCAGATCTCAAGCGTGCCTTGGCTGGCAATCCGGTTGAAATTTCTTTTAGCCAGAATACCCAGGGCCTGGCTTAAATGAGTAAGCAGAGTTTCGTTAACGTTCCCCGGTATAGTCAGGCTATTGGGGGCCGGTTGCTGGCGCTGGCGAGCGTCCAGGCTATCGGCAATCATCGTGGCGAGCTCTCTGGTGTCGAACCCGAAACTCTCATTGCCAGGCTTGTTCTCCAGCAGGCTTGTGTACACAGGTGAGTTGTCACTTTCGAGATTTACCGCGAAAAGGCTGTCTTCTCCGGTGTTTGGCGCGCAGCGGGAATGCCCTGTCCAGGACTCAAACAGCTCATATGCTTGTAGCAATTCGGACTGTCTGAGTTGGTTGGGTCTGGCGCAGCCAAGCAACAACAGACGCTTGTAGCTATCTGCAACCGCGCTGGCCTTGTTTTGCTTCAGGTTATTGTCTTCAATGCTGATTTTGGTCAACTTGTTGCGATAGGCAAACCGAAACATGCGGTGGCACTCTAACCAGCTATGTGCCGGGCTGGGGCAATAGAGCTGATGAGAGCGCAGAATGGTTGAGGCAAGCTCAGACGTTGCCCGGTGAATGGCGGTGGCAACCAGTTTGCGATTTTTGTCCAACCCGCTGTCGTCCAAAGCCTCTAGCAGACAAAGTTTATAACCACTGGCAAGGTGCAGTTGAAGTGCCTGGGACAGGTTAGCAATTTTGCGTTGCTTTTCAGGCAAAGCAACGGCAAGCCCTAAGTAATGACGTGAAAGCTCGTGGCAAACGAAATGAATCTTTCCGCGAATCAGCTCAAGAAATTGCAGGCGGTTCTGGGGCGCAAGAAACAGCTGGTTAAGTTCGATGATCGCGTGATAAAGCTGTCGTGATACCTCGCCAATATTGGCCATGGGCAGCTGATGAGTCCATGACTTAAACGCCTTTGGTGTTGTATCGCAAAATGACAAACTTGCTGTTTTCTGCTCGGGAACACGGAGATCTGGTTTGAGAGTCGTGCCTTCCATGAATATGCGCCAATATCAGGACGAACGTTTCGCATTTCGGGCTCCCACACTTAGCACAACAAAAACTGTTTTGGTACGCAGGTTGATCCGGAAAGCGCCGTAAATACATTTTTTTACAAAATAGACGGTACTCGACTTTAAAATAGCAAGCCAGTGTAAGAAAGCCAGAAAGTCATGTGTTTACAATGTTTGACATGTGATTTTAGGTCAGCTTCGTTTAAGCATCCTGCAAGCCTGTTGAAAAGAGGTTGATCGGCGTTTTTGCAGGTTTTCCTGGAACCTCTCTAACTAACTTGGGAACCAGAAACCCCGGTAACCTGGATAGCAGTTCCCGAACCAACACTCTGGCTTTTTCGTCTGGCACATCAAAATGCTGTGCGCCAGCGACCGGGTCAAATGCGTGAAGGTAGTAGGGCAGTACCCCCGCGTCGAAAAGTGCCTCACTCAGGTTTTCCAACACATCAGCATCGTCATTAACGTCCTTTAAAATCACGCTTTGGTTCAGCAGGGTTACGCCCACAGAGCGGAGTTGGTTCAGAGCATGGCGGGTTGAAAGATCAATTTCCGCCGGATGATTGATGTGTAGCACCATAACGACCTGTACCTGCGTGTTGCTAATCCACGTGAGCAGTGCATCGCATACACGTTGTGGAATCACCACCGGAAGGCGGGTGTGCAAGCGTATGCGGCGGATGTGAGGAATGCTGCTGATAGCCGCAGCCCACTGAGACAGCCGTTGGTCACTGACCGCTAGCGGATCGCCGCCGCTGAAAATCACTTCATTGATTTCCGGGCTTGCCGCAAGCGTGTCCAGTACCTTTTGCCGGTCGGCCGGGCCCAGACGTTGTTCGTTATAAGGGAAGTGCCGGCGAAAACAGTAGCGACAGTTTATTGCACACTGGCCGGTCACCATCAGCAAGGCACGGCTGCGATATTTACGAATGAGTCCGGTGGTTTGGATCGCGCCGTCTTCCTGCAGCGGATCGGCTACAAACCCTTCGGCCGCGCCGGTTTCCAGGCTTAAGGGCAGTACCTGACGCAACAGGGGGTCTGCCGGGTTACCTTTTTCCATGCGTGCCAGGAAAGGCTCAGGAACCCGGGTTTGAAACAACCGGTGTCCCGCTTCGGCCCCTGGCAACCATTTATCGGCAGGCAGGTTCAGTCGCTCCAGCAATTCTTTTGGCGAGGTTATTGAACTGGACAGCAGTTGTTGCCAGCTCCGATTATCATCGCTTGCAAGCTGGGCTTCTATATAGGCAGGGCTTCGCTGTATCATAGCGGCCCTCTAATTTTAAATAGCATTTTGGCAGGTGGACATTTCATGGCTTCATATTCTACCAACGAATTTCGCGGCGGTCTCAAGGTTCTGCTCGATGGCGACCCTTGTATCATGCTCGAGAACGAATTCGTAAAACCAGGTAAAGGCCAGGCGTTTAACCGCGTTAAGCTGCGTAACCTGATGAACAACCGGCAGTGGGAGCGTACCTTCAAGTCCGGCGAAAGCCTGGAAGCAGCAGACGTTATCGAACAGGACATGGAATACCTGTATAGCGACGGTGAGTTTTGGCACTTCATGGTGACCGACGGATCTTTCGAGCAATACCCCGCCGACGAAAAAGCCGTTAGCGACGCGCTCAAGTGGCTGAAAGAACAAGACGTTTACACCGTAACCTTATACAACGGTGCACCGCTAATCATTACGCCACCCAACTTTGTTGAGCTTGAAGTGGTTGAGACAGATCCGGGAATGAAGGGCGACACGGCTCAAGGTGGCTCCAAGCCTGCAACCTTGTCAACCGGCGCTGTTGTAAACGTACCTCTATTTATCACCATTGGCGAAGTGCTCAAGGTAGACACCCGCTCTGGTGAATACGTAAGCCGGGTGAAGAGCAGCTGATATTAACATGAAAAACCAGCCGGACTGGCAGCCAGCTGCCACCCGGGCCTCTCTGAAAAGCCGTGCACAACAATCAAACTTTGTGCGCGGCTTTTTTGCCCGGCGCAATGTATTGGAAGTTGAAACCCCTATATTAGGTCGGTGTGGCGTAACAGACCCCAACCTTGATGGCGTATCTGCACAGGTAAGCGCTCCAGGCGTTGAAGGTGGCTGGCTGCAAACGTCCCCTGAATACCACATGAAACGCCTGTTAGCCGCAGATGTAGGGTCCATTTACCAGATCTCAAAAGTTTTCCGCAATGGTGAACGCGGCCGCCGACACAACCCGGAGTTTTCCATGTTGGAGTGGTATCGCACAGGTTACGACGATACCGCCTTGATGGCAGAAGTCTCCGACCTGGTATGCGGCTGGCTCAACTGCCCCAGGCCACAAATCACAAGTTACCGCCAAGCCATGATCAACTGGGCAGACATAGACCCGTTTGCCGTATCCGAAGAAGAGCTGCGCCAACGTTGTCGCCAATGGCTGGAAGCGGAACAGCTCGCAGACCTCAGCCGGGACGGCTGCCTGGACTTGCTAATGAGCTTCGCTGTTGAACCCAATCTGGGTGCACAAACCCCGGTATTCATCACCCGGTACCCGGCGTCCCAAGCCTCTTTGGCCAAAATCTCCAAGGTTGATGGTTTTGACGTAGCCCACAGATTCGAGCTCTACATCGACGGCCTGGAATTATGCAACGGCTACTGGGAGCTTACTTGCGCCAACGAGCAGCGCGGCCGTTTCGAGGCAGACAACCGCCTGCGAAAAGCCGCCGGGAAACCTGAAATGGATGTAGATGAAGCCTTCCTGGCGGCGATAGAGCAGGGATTGCCAGATTGCGCCGGGGTGGCTTTGGGGCTTGATCGTTTACTGATGTTGAAAATGGGAACCCGCGACATTGCAGACGTATTAGCATTTCCGATAGAAAGGACCTGAAATCAAGCCCCAACCACCCCAAAGGCCTCACCCATGCGAACCCGCTTTCCGGCAACTTGCTCAGCATTCCAGCTGATACTGCCGCCAGGCATAACCATTACCACCGTGGAGCCAAGGCGGAAACGCCCCATTTCCTCGCCTTTGGCAAACGAAATAGCACTGTCGCCATTATAGGAAATAGCCTTAACGCCACTACTATTGGGCGCCACAACGCCCGCCCAAGGCGTTTCAACGCTACCCACAATCATCGCGCCCACAAGCACCAGCGCCATAGGCCCGGCTGCGGTATCAAAAATGCATACAACCCGTTCATTGCGAGCGAATAAATTGGGTACATTCTGCGCGGTGGTCGGGTTCACCGAAAACAGTTTGCCGGGAACATAAATCATCTCCCTGAGCGTACCTGCCATAGGCATGTGAATGCGGTGATAATCCCTTGGCGCAAGATAAATCGTAGAAAATTCGCCTTCCGTGAAAGCCTCCGTTCGGCCAGCATCACCCCCAAGCAGCTCTAGCAAACTGAAGGACTGACCCTTTGCCTGAAATACACGGTCTCCGGATATTTGGCCCAGCTGGCTGATGGCGCCATCTACCGGGCTTACAAAGGTATTTTCTCCGCCGGCAAGCGGGCGAATACCCGGCTTAAGCGCTCGGGTAAAAAAAGTGTTAAAGCTGGCATAGGCGGTCGGGTCTTGCTCTGCGGCTTCGCTCATATCAACGCCATAACGCTTTATGAACCACTTTACTACCCGGTTTTTCAGAGCAGGGGTGCGATCATTGTCTGCCAAGCGGCCAGCAGCGCGGGAAACCGCAAGCTGCGGAGTGACGTACTGACTCAGAATAAACAGCTTGTCGAACATTAAATGAGATCCTTTGTGCTCAAAGGCGCAAAGTTTACCAAATAGCGCTGCAAGAATGTTGCACAGACGCCGCTATGTATAGAAATTGTTTCACAGCTTCGCGGATACGGCAGTGGCTTGCTATGATCACTGCAGAAAAAAACCGCGACCGTGTTCGGCACCGGCCGATAACCCCAAGATAAAGGCTTATATACTTCTCATGTTACTTATTATTGGCGCCATTATTGTTGTTGCCAGCGTTTTGGGCGGTTATGCGCTCCATGGTGGGCACCTCATGGTACTTTGGCAGCCCACCGAGCTACTCATCATCTTTGGTGCTGCCATCGGTTCTTTTATTATTGCTAACCCGCTACATACGCTGAAAGAAGTTTTCTCCAGTATTCTGCGTCTGCTAACGGGCTCTCCTTTTAACAAGTCCTACTATATGGATTTGTTGAGCCTGCTCTACGAGATTTTTGATAAATCCCGCAAGCAGGGCGTAATGTCCATCGAAGAAGATATTGATAATCCCGAATCCAGCGAGATTTTTGTCCGTTATCCTGCGGTTATGAAATCAAAGGCACTGCTGGATTTTATTACGGACTATTTGCGTATTATCAGCGCCGGAAACATGGCCACCCACGAGCTGGACGGCATGATGGAAAGTGAAATTGACAGCCGTCAGCACGAACTTGAAGAGCCCGCACACGCCGTTAACAAGATTGCAGACGCGCTGCCGGGGCTGGGCATTGTAGCCGCGGTTTTGGGCATTGTGATCACCATGAATTTTTTGAGCGAAGGGCCCGAGCGCATTGGCCTGAGCGTGGCGGCGGCCCTGGTTGGTACATTCATCGGTATCTGGATGGGCTATGGTTTTGTTGGCCCCACCTCCATTGCCATGGAACATGCGGCAAAATACGAGCTCAAGGCATACGAGTGCGTTAAGTCTGCCATTGTTGCAACTGTGTCAGGGCAGGCCCCTCAAATGGCCATCGAATTTGGCCGCAAGGCGCTACCCACAGACAAGCGGCCTGGTTTTCAGGAACTGAACGATCACGTGCGCTCGAAATAGCGCAACCTGAATCCGGAGTATATTTGTGGAACAGCAGCCAATAATCATCAAGCGAAAAAAAGTTGTTGCTGCGGGGCATCATGGTGGCTCGTGGAAGGTAGCTTTTGCTGACTTCGCAACGGCGATGATGGCATTTTTCCTTGTACTCTGGCTTACCGCCACCGCTTCCCCCGAGCAGATCAAAGCAGTGGAAGGGTATTTTCGCGACCCGGTTGGCTTCACTGAAGGCGGGTCACCCAACCCGGTTGACCTGGAAGGCAGCGCCTCTGTCGTTAATGAAACCAGCGCCGATCTTGAACCCAACCAGATCGAGATCAGTGACGACGTGGTCGATACCCTGTCAGATACGCTTGAGCAGCGGCGCATGGAAGAGTTGTTTCAAGAGTTGAAGCAGCGAATTGAAGAAAACGAAACTCTGCAAGAGTTTAAAGACCAGTTGCTGATTGATATCACGGATGAAGGGCTACGAATACAGATAGTAGATCGCTCCGGTCGCCCCATGTTCGATAGCGGCAAAGCGGAGCTGAAATACTACTCACAGGAAATTTTATTCGAACTGGCCAAAACCCTGGGTTCGGTAGATAACAAGCTCAGCCTGACCGGCCATACAGACGCCACACCTTTTGGTGGCCGGCCAGGTTACACCAACTGGGAGCTCTCAGCAGACCGCGCTAACACCGCACGCCGTGCATTGGTCGCGGGTGGTGTACGCGCGCAGCAGATCGCAAGGGTAGTGGGGTTGAGTGATTCTGTGCTGTTCAATAAAAAAGAACCGAATGCGCCCGTTAATCGCCGGATTTCCATCATCGTTCTCAACAAAAAAACCCAAGACAGCATTCACAACAGTGCCAGCGCCAAAGGCGCCCCACTGATTGATCTAACAGCACCGACTGAAGAAGAAAAAGCAGAAGCCATGGAAAAACTTGAGAGTGGCAATTGGTTGAAGGAAAAAGCAGAGCCTGCCCCCGGCGAGCTTAACTGGTAGCCACTGGGCAGCGCTGAATCAGTTGGCCTTTAGCCCTCGCATATTCTGCTCTGCCATATCCTGAAGGATACGGTGAAAGCTGTGCAGCCGCTCCTGGCTGAGAGTGCCCGCCGCGGCAGCCGCATCGATAGCACAGCCGGGATCGCCCATGTGCTTGCAGTTACGGAACTTGCAGTAGCCGATCACCTCACGAATCTCCCGAAAACCGTACTCAATCTCCTGCGGTGTCATATGCCAGAGCCCAAACTCCCGAATACCCGGTGAATCAATCAAATCGCCACCCATGGGCAAATGAAACAGCTTGGCGGTGGTGGTGGTATGAATGCCCTTGCCGGTACTTTCAGAGACCGCACCCACCCGAATGGCCTCGTCTGGCATCAAGGTTTGGATAATCGACGATTTACCAACCCCCGACTGGCCCACAAATGCACTGGTTTTGCCCTTCACCAACGCCTCAACCTCCGGCGAAGGCCCGCCGTCGAACTGCACTGCCGACGTGCGAACCACCTCATAGCCCAACGCCGCATAGCGCGCCAGCAGGGCATCAATCTGCTCACGATTCTGATCCGTGATCAAATCCGTCTTGTTCAGAAGAATCACTGCCGAAATATCTGTGGTCTCGGAAGCTACCAGATAGCGGTCAATCAAATTGTCATGGGGTTCCGGCTCCGGCGCGATCACCAGAATAATATGATCAATGTTCGCTGCCACCGGTTTTACAGCACCAAAATTATCCGGTCGCTGCAGCAAATTATCACGTTCGCAGCGGGCAACAATTACCCCGGTTTCACTTTTGCCGGGTCGCCAGATAACCCGATCGCCCGTCACCAAGCTGTCGATATTCGCCCGAACAAAACAGCGCACAATCTCACCGGTTTGCTCGCCCTCCATAGCTTCCACGTCAAGCTGCTGCCCATAGTGGGCAATAATCAGCCCTTCCTGCTCCGGCCCCAACTCACCGGCCTCGGCCTGCGCCTTAACCGACCTCTCTTTACGAGCCGCGCGGGCCGCCCGTTCCTCCTGAACCTTCTTGATCCGGAATTGTTGTTGCTTGTTCAGTTGCCGTTTTGCCATAGGGTCTCAGTTAACACGGATGAAAGTGGTGACGTTGCTGTGCCATCATACGGGAATATTAGTTGCGGTATAACGCCAAGTTACGGGGCAGGGCTGTTAATTACTATCCGGGAATGCCGGCGGCCAAGGATGGCCGACGACAAGCGCACATGGATGTGCTCGTAGCGGTTCCCGGATAGTAATTAACAGCCCTGTCTTCCACCGAAGTTTGAGGAAAAAAGAATGTCAGCAGGCAACTACCTAGTTTGGATTGATCTGGAAATGACCGGCCTGGATCCGGAAAAAGAACGCATCATCGAGATGGCGACCATCATCACCGATTCAGAATTGAACCTGGTGGCAGAAGGGCCGGTTATTGCAATTAACCAACCCGACAGTCTGCTGGATGCCATGGACGAATGGTGCACCAGAACCCACGGTGAAAGCGGCCTGACCAAGCGCGTTCAGGAAAGCAAAATTACCGCAGCCGAAGCCGAGCAGCAAACCATCGCCTTCCTCAAGGAATACATGGAAAAGGGCAAATCCCCCTTGTGCGGCAACAGCATCGGCCAGGACCGCCGCTTCCTGGTAAAATACATGCCCGAACTGGAAGATTTCTTCCACTACCGCAACCTGGACGTCTCCACCGTAAAAGAACTGGCCCGCCGCTGGCGCCCGGATGTACTGAAAGGCGTACAAAAGAAAGGCAGCCACCTGGCCCTGGACGACATTCGCGACTCCATCAATGAATTGCGCCACTACCGCGAGCACTTTTTCAAGCTATAAACCGTGCTGCGCTAACGCCCATTGAACATGCTCGCGGACCATATCCGAAGGATAGTCCGCGCGCTGTTTTAAAGCCTCAATCACCGGAATGGTCGACGGCGCATTACCCAGCCCCACCGCCAGATTCCGCAGCCAGCCTTCATAACCCGTACGGCGAATAGCCGAGCCTTCTGTACGCTTCAAAAACTGCTCCTCCGTCCACATAAACAACTCAGCCAACGAACTATTGTCTAAACCGTGCCTGGGCTGAAAATCATCTTCCTTGGTTGGCTTTTTGAATTTTTGCCAAGGGCATACAAGCTGACAATCGTCGCAACCAAACACCCGATTGCCCATCAGCGAACGCAACTCCTCTGGAATACTGTCTTTAAGCTCAATGGTGAGATAACTAATGCAGCGCCGGGCGTCTAGCTTATGCGGCCCCACAAAGGCATCTGTTGGGCACATATCCAGGCAAGAAGAACAACTGCCGCAATGATCGGTGTTAAAGCTGGCATCCACAGGCAAAGGCGCGCTGGTGAATATTTCACCCAAGAAAAAAAACGATCCCGCCTTCGGGTGTATCAGCATATTGTTCTTGCCAATCCAACCCAGCCCCGCACGCTGTGCCAAAGCTCTTTCCAGTACCGGGGCACTGTCAACAAACGCACGGTAATCGTAGCCACTCACCGCTTCATCAATCTTTTTTGCCAGCGAGGCCAGCCGCTTACGAATCAGCTTGTGGTAATCGCGGCCAAGGGCGTAGCGAGTGATATAGGCGTTTTCCCGGTTAGTGAGCGCTTCTTTCGGGCTGTCAGGTGTGGGCATGTAATCCATACGCACCGAGATAACCCGCGTGGTCCCTGGAACCAGCGAACTCGGGGTGTAGCGTTTATCACCATGGTGGCCCATGTATTCCATGTTCCCCTGATACCCTTTATCCAACCAGTCCTGTAAATGCTGGGCATGTTCACCTGTGTCGGCAGTCGTGATACCAGCATCCGAAAATCCGTGTTCTTTGGCCCATTGCCGGATAAGTCCCGGCAAATCAGATAGTTCCGGGTTCAGAGGTGTGTCGGTTTCTGTTGTACTCATAGAGGCTGCTATTGTATCCGCCGTGTTGAGGCGGTGTGTACGGAAATTTAATTTGATTAAGTTATGACCTTTTCTGCGGTTTTGCTATGCTTTACAGGTAGCTGGCCAATTTTCTTAAACTGAATTCTGTAACGGGAGCCAAGGCTCATGCCACAGCTTGCTGGAGGCAGTTTATCAGATGCGCTGTTTTCCGCCGATTCTGTGCGTCGTATTGATCAATATGTCATCGAAAAGCAGGGTGTTGACGGCTTTGACCTGATGCAGTCCGCGGCTCGCGCGGCCTTCCGACGGCTGGTTGTGCGTTGGCCCGGCCTAGAACCTTTGCTTGTTCTGTGCGGTGCCGGCAATAACGGCGGTGACGGGTACTTGATCGCTGCGAATGCTGTGCGTCATGGGCTTGCTGTGCATTGTATTGCCGTCGCGCCCACTGAAAAATTGAATGGCGACGCCCGCAAAGCCTGGCAGAGGGCGGTTGCGGATGGCGTAGACGTTCAACAACTGACGGACATAACCGAGCCCGAGTTGGTTTCTTTATTTGAACGAGTGGCGTTGGTCGTTGATGCCATGCTCGGTACCGGTGTGGCAGGCGCGCCCAGAGATCCGTTTGCCGGAGTGATTGCACATTGCAATCGTGCCAAGGTTCCGGTGCTGGCCGTGGATTTACCCTCGGGCCTCAATGCGACTACGGGCGCGACCGAAGGCGAGGTAGTTCAGGCCGCCATGACCGTCACATTTATCGCCCGTAAGGCTGGGCTTTATACCGGCCAGGGCGCTGCGGTGTGCGGTGATGTGGTTTTTGAAGCATTGAATGTAGAGGCCGGTGTTGCCGAGAGCGATGAGAAACCGGTAGCTATGTTAAGACGTTGGGAATCTGTGCTGAATTGGTTGCCTGGGCGTTCAGCTAATGCTCACAAGGGTTTATTCGGCCATGTTTTAGTGGTGGCGGGGGACAGAGGTTTTGGCGGTGCAGGCCTGCTTGCAGCAGAAGCGGCGGCACGTTCCGGGGCTGGCCTGGTGTCATTGGCAACGCGCCCTGAGCATGTCACAGCTGCCTTGGCGCGGTGCCCGTCGGTTATGGTTCGCGGGGTGATTCACGGGTCTGAATTGCCAGCGCTGCTGAGCACCGCAACCGTTGTGGTCTGTGGGCCAGGAATGGGTCAGAGCGCCTGGGGACAGCAAATGCTGCAGCAGGTACTTGAGAGCGGTAAACCTCGTGTTTTAGATGCAGACGCCTTGAACCTGCTTTCTACCCGTGCGGCCACGCCTGGTGGTAATCAGATCTTGACGCCGCACCCGGGAGAGGCGGCCAGGCTGCTGAGTTGTACGGTTCCTGAGGTGGAGGCTGATAGGGTGGCCGCAGCCAAAAAGCTGCAGTCTGTATACGGTGGCGTGGTTTTGCTTAAGGGCGCGGGAACAGTCATCGCGTCTGGTTTTGGCGCAGTGGATATTGCCGGAGGCAGTAACCCGGGTATGGCGACCGGCGGCATGGGAGATGTGTTGTCAGGCATTTTGGGCGCGCTTTATGCCCAGATTGGCGAGCCGGCGGGTCATGCGGTTGTATTGGGTGCGGTTGTTCACCTTGAGGCTGGTTGCCGGGCGTCGGCAGTAAAAGGACATATGGGGTTGATACCCACAGATGTAATCGACATGTTGCCGCAGGTTTTACGGGAGGCAGAGCCCGCCAGTCACTGCGGCAAGGGGGAAGAATGAGCATTTTCGGGAGCGGGCGCAGGTTGTTTCTGGAAGGCGAAGCCGAAACCCAGAGCCTGGGTAACGAATTAGCCCGTCTGGCCAAACAATCCGGGCAGGGGTTAACCGTTTTTCTCGAAGGCGATCTCGGAATGGGCAAAACAACGCTTAGCCGTGGTGTGATAAGAGGGTTGGGGCATAAAGGCGCCGTTAAAAGCCCCACCTATACACTGGTTGAGCCTTATGAAAATTTGGTACCTCCGGCTTATCATTTTGATCTTTACCGGTTGGGTGATCCGGAAGAGTTGGAATACATGGGTATTCGAGATTATTTCAACGGCGAGAGTCTTTGCCTTATCGAGTGGCCCGAGCGCGGCGAGGGGCTGTTGCCCAAACCGGATCTCGAAATACTCCTTGAGCATCAAGGCGAAGGTCGCTCGGCGACTGTACGAGCGGGCTCTGAGCGGGGTGCGTCACTCTTGAATGAACTGGAACTGATCGGGCCGAGTCGTTAACAGGCCCGAGCCGAATAAACAGGCAAGCTGTATGAAAAAACACAAGCTGACAATGAAAACCCTGATGGTGCTGGTGTCTGCGTGGTTGCTGGCCATAACCATACAAGCCCAGGCTGGCACAAATGTGGAGGGTATCCGCATTTGGCCGGCACCGGATCATACCCGCTTGGTATTGGATACCGAAGGAAAGGTCAGCCACAACATGTTTGCGTTGGGTAATCCGGCGCGACTGGTGATTGATCTAAAAAACACCCGGCTAAAAACAGACTTTGGCAAGCTGGACCTGTCTGGCAGCCCCGTACGGCGTATTCGCAGTGCTCCGCGCAATGGCACAGATTTGCGAGTGGTTCTGGATCTGGCCAGTGACATCAAGCCCCGGAGTTTTCAGCTCGAGCCTAACCAACAGTATGGTCATCGCCTGGTAGTGGACTTGATTGATGAGAGTGGCAGCCGCTTGGAAAAAGCGACCAAACCAACGGTCACTCAGGATTCAGCCGGCAAGCGTGATGTAATTGTGGTTATAGACGCAGGCCACGGCGGTGAAGATCCTGGCGCCACAGGCCCTCGAGGCACTCGCGAAAAAGATGTGGTCTTGAAAATGTCGCATATCTTGGCAGATATGATTAATAAGCAGCCAGGCTATACCGCCAAGCTTACCCGTACCGGCGACTATTACATAGGCCTGAGAAACCGCACAATTCTGGCCCGCAAGTACAGCGCCGATCTGTTTGTGTCGGTGCATGCGGATGCCTTCCGCACGCCCCAGCCAAAAGGCGCTTCTGTGTTTGCGCTCTCCCAGCGCGGCGCGACCAGTGAAACGGCGCGCTGGCTGGCCAAAAGCGAAAACCGGTCTGACCTGATAGGCGGCACAGGCGGAGTGTCTCTGGATGGGCGCGACGACATGTTGGCCGGTGTGCTGCTTGATTTATCCATGACCGCCAGTATCAACGCCAGCCTGGGCGTGGGCAGTTCCATACTGGGCAAGCTTAATGGCGTGGCACATCTGCACAAGCCAGGTGTGGAGCAAGCGGCTTTTGCGGTTCTGAAATCACCGGATATACCGTCTATTCTTGTAGAGGCGGGCTTTATATCTAACCCACAGGAAGAGAAAAACCTGTCCACAGACTGGTATCGCACCAAGCTTTCAGGTGCCATCATGAAAGGTATCGATGAGTACTTTCAGAAAACGCCTCCGCCTGGCACCTTGCTGGCGTGGCAAAAACAAAATCGCCAGAATGGCAGCCAGGTTAGCCGATACAAGGTTCAAAGTGGCGATACCCTCTCCGGGGTGGCCCGCAAAAACCAAACAACCGTGAGCGAGTTGATGCAGTTTAACGGCCTGAGGGACGACCGTGTTATGGTAGGGCAAACCATTCGTATTCCGTCATCCTGAATAACACCACTGAATAAGAGGTAGCCCCGAAACATGCCCTCCATCCGATTGCTCTCGCCGCGGCTGGCAAACCAGATTGCCGCGGGCGAGGTGGTTGAGCGCCCTGCATCTGTTGTCAAAGAACTGGTTGAAAACGCGCTTGATGCCGGTGCTGATCATGTTGATATTGAAATGGAGCAGGGCGGCGTAAAGCTTATTCGAGTGCGTGATGACGGCAGTGGCATTGCCGAAACCGATCTGCCTCTGGCGCTCAGCCGCCACGCCACCAGCAAAATTGTCAGCCTCGATGATCTGGAATCGGTAGCTTCTCTCGGGTTCCGGGGCGAAGCTCTGGCCAGTATCAGTTCTGTGTCTCGTCTCACGCTGACCTCCCGCACCAATGGCCAGGAAGCTGCCTCCCGGGTAGAAGTTGAGGGGCGTGATATGGACGCACGCATCTCACCGGCGGCGCACCCTGTGGGCACCACCGTTGAAGTCCGGGATCTGTTTTTTAATACTCCGGCCCGTCGCAAGTTCATGCGCACCGAAAAAACCGAATTTAACCACGTAGAAGAAAGTGTGCGACGCCAGGCCCTCAGCCGGTTTGATGCGGGATTTACCCTGCGCCACAACCAGCGGGTTATACAAAACCTCAGACCGGCTGAGTCATTGCTGGACAGAGAGCGCCGTGTTGGCGCTCTGTGTGGGCAAAAATTTATCGACAATGCCGTGGTTATCGATGCAGAAGCCACAGGTTTGCGCCTTTGGGGTTGGGTTGCTTTACCTACCTTCTCCCGCAGTCAAGCCGATTTGCAGTATTTCTTCGTTAACGGCCGGGTTATCCGCGATCGGCTGGTTGCCCATGCTGTGCGTCAGGCCTACCGCGACGTGCTGTTTAACAACCGTCACCCGGCGTTTGTACTCTACCTTGAAGTCGATCCTGCCACGGTTGACGTGAACGTGCACCCAACCAAGCATGAAGTGCGCTTTCGCGATGGGCGACTGGTACACGACTTTATCTTCCGTACGTTGCATAAAGCCTTAGCCGATGTGCGGCCGGATGATCATTTTCGCGGCGCGGTGGCTCAGTCTTTTGGCCGTGAAATAACCAGTCAGGGCGAGCAGCCGGCCGGTGGCGCAGTGCCCACTCAGCAGCCCTGGAACGGACAGCCCGCAGTACCCTCATTTGGCAGTGATGGCCAGGCCCCGGCAGCGGGGTCTGGAGGGCAGGCTGCGCCTCAGCAAGAGTGGCGGGCTAGCGATCAAATGGCATTTTACCAGTCTCTCAGTGGCGGCGGTGTCAGCGCTCAGCAAGAGCCTGCATCATTTGGCAGTACCGCGGCCATGCCGTTAGACCAACCTGCCAGCACCGAGGGGAGCCAGGAGCCGCCTCTGGGGTATGCCATTGCCCAGTTGCACGGCATTTACGTGTTGGCCCAGAGCAGTGCCGGGATGATCGTAGTAGACATGCACGCCGCCCACGAGCGCATCACCTACGAGCGAATGAAACACGCGCTGGCAGAGCAGGATCTAAAAAGCCAACCGTTGCTGGTACCCCTGTCGCTTGCTGTCAGCCAGAAAGAAGCGGCACTGGCAGAAACCCACGGCGAAAACCTGCAGCAGCTTGGGCTGCAGATTGAGCGTATCGGGCCAGAAACGCTGGCTATCAGGCAGGTACCTGCTTTGCTGCGGGGCGCCGATACAGAACAACTGGTTCGGGATGTGCTGTCTGACTTGATTGAACATGGTCAGAGCGATCGAGTGGAAGCCGTTACCCACGAACTGTTGGGCACCATGGCTTGTCATGGTTCGGTGCGGGCGAACCGCCAGTTGACCATACCAGAGATGAACTCTCTGCTGCGGGACATGGAAGCCACCGAGCGTAGCGGTCAGTGCAACCATGGGCGGCCCACCTGGACCCTTGTGACACTGGCAGAGCTGGACAAACTGTTTTTGCGAGGTCGTTAGGGTGGTATCAAACGTGCCAGTAAGCCCGCCTGCTATCTTTCTGATGGGGCCTACGGCCTCCGGCAAAACAGATTTGGCTATGGCGCTTTGCGACCAGCTGCCTTGCGATATCATTAGCGTTGACTCGGCAATGATCTATCGGGGAATGGACATTGGCACGGCTAAGCCCTCGGCAGATGAACTAGCCCGGGCGCCGCATAGGTTGATTGATATTTGTGATCCGGCCGAAACCTATTCTGCTGCCGATTTTCGCCGGGATGCGCTGGTGGAGATGGAGCGAATTTCCCGCGCTGGGCGTATCCCGTTACTGGTAGGCGGCACCATGATGTATTTCAAGGCGCTACTGCATGGAATGTCCGGGTTGCCTGCTGCCAGCCAGGAATTGCGTAAGAGTCTGGAAGTGGAGGCTGAGCAGTATGGCTGGGCTACTCTTTACGAAGAGCTGCGGGCTGCCGACCCGATAGCAGCAAAAATTATCCATCCGAATAACCGCCAGCGATTGCTAAGGGCTTTGGAGGTTATTCGCCTGACCGGTCGACCGATTTCGGCTTTCTGGGCAGCGGGTGGTCAGGCCTCATCCGCGCAAGAGGCAGGCCAGCAAGGCATTGAGGATTACACTTATTTTACCCAATGGCAGGCAGACGAAGCTACAACGCTTCCGTATACTGTGACACAGCTTGCTATGGTGCCTCCTGAGAGGCGAGTGCTTCACAACAGGATACACCAGCGTTTTGTGAACATGCTGGAAGCGGGGTTTCTCGACGAGGCCCAGGCTCTGAAGGGGCGAGGCGATTTACACGCTGACCTCCCATCCATGCGTTGCGTCGGTTATCGTCAGGCCTGGAGTTATCTGGCCGGTTCTGACGATTATGACACATTTGTAAGCAAAGGCGTTGCAGCCACCCGTCAGCTAGCCAAGCGGCAGCTTACATGGCTCCGGAAGTGGTCTGATTTGGACTGGTTGAACAGCGAAGACGGTTATATCGTTGAAGCAGCCTTGAAAAAAGTCAGACTTCGCACCACATTTAGCTTTGAATATTGACGATCTGCATTTACTAAAAAACAGGAGAACACACATGTCAAAAGGGCACTCGTTACAAGACCCTTACCTCAATGCCTTACGCAAGGAACGCATTCCGGTATCCATCTTTCTGGTTAACGGCATCAAACTGCAAGGGCAGGTAGAGTCTTTTGACCAATTTGTGATTTTGCTGAAAAACACCGTCAGCCAGATGGTTTACAAGCATGCAATTTCCACCGTTGTACCTTCCCGGAATGTTCGCATTCCTCAGCAGAATCCGGCGGAAGACGGTGAGCTCGAAGATTGAATGAGTCCGGCTCGCCGGCATTTCCACCCGCGTTCCTGACGAGCCTTTGGGTTTTGATGGCCGCGGGTGTTTGTTTTCAGGACTTGAATAGTAATACTGTAGCGGAGTTAGCGCCCATTGTTTGATCGTCCAGATGTCGGTGAGCGAGCGATACTCGTGCACATCGATTTTTCCTCCCACGACGGCACTGAAGATCCGGATGAATTTCGGGAGCTTGTGTCTTCTGCCGGAGTTGAAGCTGTTGGAACTGTAACCGGGACTCGTAAGCAGCCCAGTCCGAGATTATTCGTGGGTGAGGGCAAGCTTGAAGAAATTCGCGATGCCATAGTGCTGCATGACGCCGACGTTGTGCTGTTCAATCATGCTCTTAGCCCAAGCCAGGAGCGGAACGTGGAGCGCGAGCTTAAATGCCGTGTGCTGGATCGCACTGGTGTTATTCTTGATATCTTTGCTCAGCGCGCTCGGACCCACGAGGGTAAGCTGCAGGTAGAGCTGGCTCAGCTTGACCACATGTCAACGCGCCTGATTCGGGGCTGGACCCACCTTGAGCGGCAAGGGGGTGGTATTGGCCTGCGCGGCCCGGGCGAAACCCAGCTTGAAACAGATCGACGACTGTTGCGTGAACGTATCAAGTCTATCCACAAACGGCTTAGCAAGGTTCGTCGCCAGCGAGATCAGGGCCGCAGGGCGCGTAAACGTGCAGATATCCCCTCGGTGTCTTTGGTTGGGTATACCAACGCGGGCAAGTCGACTCTATTTAACCGCGTGACCAATTCCTCGGTATATGCCGCTGACCAACTGTTCGCGACGCTGGATCCTACACTCAGGCGTCTGGAACTTCCAGATATAGGACCTGTCGTAATGGCCGACACGGTAGGGTTTATCCGCCACCTGCCACACAAGTTGGTAGAGGCTTTTCGGGCCACCCTGCAAGAAACCACCGAAGCATCACTTCTACTGCATATTGTGGACAGCCAGGATAGCCGTCGCGATGAGAATATTGATCAGGTAGAAGGTGTGCTGTCTGAAATTGGTGCCGATGAGATACCTGTGCTTCAGGTATTCAATAAAATTGATTTACTGGACAACTTCAGCCCCCGGGTAGATCGCAATGAACAGGGCCTGCCAGTAAGGGCTTGGGTGTCAGCTGTTTCCGGTGAGGGCTTAGACGGGCTTTACGATGCGATCGTAGAGCGTTTAGCTGAAGATGTTGTACACTATTTTGTTTTGCTTGGGCCTACCGATGGCAAGCTTCGGGCGCTTTTGCACGAGGCAGGCTCCGTGCTCAGCGAAGAACACCGGGAAACCGGCGAAACAGTACTCGAAACCCGGCTTCAGCAACGGGACTGGCTGCAGCTTCTCAGCCGTGCTGGTAAGAGTGAAGAGTCGGTACGTTTGGACACTGAGCGTACTTGAAACCATAAGGGCTATTGCCGGGGCGATGATAAATCCCTAGTATCTGCAGCCATTCGAAACGTTAGGAACGGAGAGCATTATGGCCTGGAATGAACCGGGTGGAAACCGTAACGATAATGACCCCTGGGGAAATGGCGGTGGTCGTCGCGGCAATGATCAAGGACCACCAGACCTTGATGAGGCACTTAAAAAAGGCCTGGATAAACTCAATAAGATGTTGGGTGGAAAAGGTAAAAAATCAGGCGGCAGTGGCGGCAGTTCTGGCTCAGGTGGTGCTGGCGGTTTCGGTGCCATTCTGGCGCTGGCCGGTATTCTTGTAGTGGGCTACGTGATCTTCCAATCGTTTTATACGGTGGACGAGCAAGAGCGCGCGGTGGTTTTACGGTTTGGTGAATACGCCAAAACGGAAAGCCCAGGTCTAAGATTCAAGGTGCCGTTGATTGACGACGTAACCAAAGTGGGCGTAACCAACGTAAGAACAGCCAAATCAAGTGGCCAGATGCTAACTCAGGATTCAAATCTGGTTACGGTCGACCTGCAGGTGCAATATCGTGTAGGTGAGGCGCGTGCTTATGTGTTGAATGTTCGCGATTCCAATCAGGCTTTGGCGTTTGCGACTGACAGTGCATTGCGGCACGAGGTTGGTAGTTCGTCCCTGAATGACGTGCTTACAGAGGGTCGTGTAGAGCTGGCTGTTAACGTTGAGCAGCGTCTGCAGAATTTCCTGAAAGAATACGGAACCGGTCTTGAAATAGTGCGGGTTAACGTTGAGAGCACTCAACCGCCTGCAGCGGTACAGGAAGCCTTCCGTGAAGTTCAGCGTGCCCGCGAAGATGAGCAGCGAGTGAAAGAAGAGGCTGAAACCTACCGCAACAAGGTGGTTCCTGAGGCTCGTGGTCAGGCCCAGCGCATGATCGAAGAAGCCAGTGCTTACAAGCAGGAAGTTGTCGAGCGTGCTCGCGGTGAAACGGCTCGTTTCCTTGAGCTGCTTGCCGTGTACCAAATGGCGCCAACGGTAACCCGTGATCGTATGTACCTGCAGACGGTTGAAACTGTGTTTTCGAACAGCAGCAAAATTCTTGTGGATACAGAAAGCAGCGGCAATATGATGTATTTGCCACTGGATCGCTTGACTCAAGGCACGTCTTCGCGAAGCGGAAGCGGATCTTCCGGTGAAGACGGTCAGATGGATGTTCAGGCGCTGACCGATCAGGTTATCCAGGAGTTGCGAACCAGGCAGGACACTAATGTACGGAGGAGCAGATAATCATGGGACCTAAAGGTGTAGTGGGCCTTGCAGGCGCCCTGATCGTTGTCCTGCTGGTACTGTCGAGTGTGTTTATTATTCCGGAAACCCATCGTGGGGTTATGCTGAGGTTTGGTGAGTTGGTTGAGACTGACATTGAGGCCGGCATTCACTTCAAGGTACCGGTGATTGACCAGGTTCGGGAGTTTGATATCCGCGTGCTGACCATGGACCTGCCTTCAAGGCAGTACCTGACGGTTGAAAAGAAACCGCTGGATGTGGATTCCTATATTGTCTGGAAAATTCGTGACGTGGATCAGTTCTACCGAGCGACAGGCGGCGATGAGTTTCGCGCTCAGTCGTTGCTCTTGTCCCGGGTAGACAACGGGCTGCGTAATGAGTTTGGTGTTCGCACCATGCACGAGGTGGTGTCTGGTCAGCGTGACGAACTCATGCACACTCTGCGTGACCGAGTGAACGAAACGTCTGTAAAAGAGTTCGGTATCGAAGTTCGGGATATCCGTGTGAAAGCTATTGAGCTGCCCGGGCAGGTTAGCGAAAACGTGTATCGCCGGATGGGCGCTGAGCGTGAGAAGCTTGCTCAGGAATTCCGCTCACGCGGTCGTGAGTTAGCAGAAGGTATCCGCGCCGATGCTGATCGCCAGAAAACGGTTACTTTGGCAGAAGCTTTTGCGTCGTCTGAAGAGACTCGAGGTGAAGGCGACGGTGAGGCTGCACGGATATATGCAGACGCATATGGCTCCAACCCGGAGTTTTATAGTTTCTATCGTAGCCTTCAGGCTTATCGGAATACCTTCTCCAATAAAGATGATCTAATGGTTATTGACGCTAACAGCGAATTCATGAAGTTCCTGAAGGATTCAGCGGGCGGCAGCTAAAATACGCCCTGCATGACGAAAAACCGGGATACCCAGGTATTCCGGTTTTTTTGTGTCTGCCAACAGTGTAAAATCCTTCAGGTTTTGGTTCGGGTTTTTCTGCCCTGAATGTCACCCTAAAAACCTGCAAGCTTTCTCTGAAAATGAGTAGGGCGGGCAGGATGGACAACGGAATCTCATGACAGTATCTGATCGCTGGTTGCTGCCGGACGGGGTGGAGGATATCTTACCGCCACTGGCCGGACAGATAGAATCCCTGCGCCGGGATGTAATGGACACCTGCCAGCGCTGGGGTTATCAACTGGTAATTCCACCGCTAATTGAATACCTCGAATCCCTTTTCACCGGAACCGGGCACGACCTGGAGCTGCAGACGTTCAAACTGACAGATCAGCTAACAGGTCGCATGATGGGCGTTCGCGCCGACATGACCCCTCAGGCTGCGCGCATCGATGCACACACGCTGGGGCAGGAAGGTGTAACACGCCTGTGCTACGCCGGGCACGTACTTCACACTCGCCCAAAACACATGCTGACTGGTCGTACGCCTATTCAGGCCGGTTGTGAGTTGTTTGGCAGCGCTTCAGAAGCGGCGGATCTGGAAATCATTAGCCTTATGCTGGCTTCTTTGCGGGTTGCCGGGCTGCCGAACGTGCATCTGGACCTGGCTCATGTCTCCATCTACGAAAGCTTGATTGGTGAAGCCGGCTTTGATCGCGACACCAATGCCAAAATTTTTGACGCCATGGCGCGAAAATCTGTACCCGAGTTGGACCAGCTTCTGGGTGATTGCCCGGCTGGCTCCGCAGGCGCCCGTTTGCGTGAGCTTGCCCGTGTGAGTGGTGGCCCAGAGGCGGTGGCCGAAGCGCGCAAAGTGCTGAGCGGCGCTTCCGAGGATTTGAGCGCAGCTCTTGATCAGTTAGATCAAGTTGCTCAAATGCTGGCCAGAGACTTTCCGGAAGTCAGTTTCGGCTTCGATTTCTGTGAGCTACGTGGCTACAACTATCACACAGGTTTGGTATTCGCCGCTTATGCGCCGGGCCACGGTGATACCGTTGCCAAGGGGGGGCGATACGATGCAATCGGTAGTGATTTTGGCCGGGCCCGTCCTGCGACTGGCTTTAGCCTCGACATAAGAGCCCTGGTGACTCTGGGTGATCACTCTGTCAGTGCCACAAAAGCGATATGGGCGCCTGCCGTAAGTGATGGAAAGTTAGAAAAATCGATTGCCGATCTGCGGGTAACCGACACGGTTGTCCGGGCATTACCGGAAGACAGCGAAGTAGATCCCACAACCCGTGGGTGCGACCGGAAGCTGGTAAAGCAAGGTGATCACTGGGTCGTTCAGAAACTGGGCTAGCGTTGGCTTAACGACAAGGGGTTGTGGCCAACTCATACAGGCATGTTTGCTACATTTGCAAGACGCACGCCTACCGTGTGCGCATTGAGAGAGAATCATGGGTAAAAACGTTGTTGTGCTGGGCACCCAATGGGGTGATGAAGGTAAGGGTAAAATCGTCGACCTGCTGACGGAAAAAGTCGCTGCGGTGGTGCGTTTTCAGGGCGGCCACAATGCGGGCCACACCCTGGTTATCGATGGTAAAACAACAGCGTTGCACCTGATTCCCTCCGGTATTCTGCGGCAGGACGTTCAGTGTTTGATTGGTAATGGCGTTGTGCTGTCGCCAGAAGCTCTGCTAAAAGAAGTTCGCGGGCTGGAAGCATCCGGCGTAGCGGTTCGAGACCGGCTTCGCATCAGCTTGGCATGCCCGCTTATTTTACGCACTCACGTGCGTATTGATCAGGCTCGTGAGCATGCTAAAGGCAACGACAAAATAGGCACCACCGGTCGGGGCATTGGCCCGGCCTATGAAGACAAAGTGTCACGCCGTGGCGTGCGTCTTGGCGATTTGCACAACCTGGCAGACTTTGAAATGAAGCTGCGGGAAATCATGTCGTATCACAACTTTGTGTTGACGGAATACTTCAAGGAAGAAGCCGAAGACATAGATGCAGCGTTAGAAGAATTGAAGCAGATGGGCGACGAAATCCTGCCCATGGCCGCCGACGTGACCGATTTACTCCATGACTATCGCAAGCGCGGCGACGATATCATGTTCGAAGGGGCCCAGGGTTCGTTGCTGGACATAGATCTGGGTACCTACCCGTTTGTAACCTCCTCTAATACCACGGCGGGTGGTACGGCAACAGGCTCGGGTTTCGGCCCTCTTTACCTGGATTACGTATTGGGTATTACCAAGGCCTACACGACCCGTGTTGGCGCTGGCCCTTTCCCCACAGAGCTGTTTGATGAAATGGGCGAGCATTTAGCTATTAAAGGCAACGAGGTGGGCACCACAACCGGTCGCTCCCGCCGTTGTGGCTGGTTCGATGCTGTTGCTTTGCGCCATGCTATTCAGATTAACAGCGTATCTGGTATTTGCCTGACCAAGCTAGACGTTCTGGATGGGTTGGAAACCGTAAAGGTATGCGTGGGCTATAAAACGCCCAAGGGTGAAGTGACCCGTCCGCCAATTGGTTGCGACAGCTATAAAGATATCGAACCCATCTATGTAGAGCTACCGGGTTGGAGCGAAAGCACGTTCGGCTTAACCACGCTGGAACAACTGCCTGAAAATGCAAAAGCGTATATCCATTTTCTGGAAGAGCAGATTGAAGCGCCGATTGATATCATTTCTACCGGCCCTGATCGCATTGAAACCATTACCCTGCGCCATCCGTTTGGCGGCTAGTTGATCAAAGCTTTAAAAAACCGCCCTGCCTTAGTTGAGCACGGCGGTTTTTTTGTGCGCCTTTTTATCTTTAAGGTTTTTCCGCAATGATCGTTGCCCGAAGCGGGCCAGGATAACCTTCTATGGTTTTGGAGGGATCTTCCGGGTCCAGAAAATCCTGAAGAGAATTGAAGCGCATCCAGTCTGTGCGGCGTTGTTCCTCGGTGGTGGTTTCACACACATCCACAACCCGGGCGTTACAAAAGCCAGTGCGGTCAAGCCAGCGCAGTAGCGTGTCGCAGCTGGGTAAGAACCACACGTTGCGCATCTGCCCGTAACGGTCTTCCGGCATCAGGCTGTAGCCTTCAGGCCCTTCTACCACCAGTGTTTCCAGAACCAGTTCTCCACCCCGGCGTAACGTACCCTTGAGTTCCAGGAGATGGTCCAGAGGTGAGCGCCGGTGGTATAAAACGCCCATGGAAAAGGTGGTGTCAAAGGCTTCAAGCCCTTCGGGCAAGTCCTCCATGCGAAGGGGTAGCAAGTCTACTGGCACACTGCCCAAATAGCGCTTCACGCTGAGAAACTGGAACATGAAGAGCAGCCCGGGATCAATCCCGATAACCCGCGAGGCGCCTTCTCCCAGCATGCGCCAACAGTGGTACCCGGAGCCACAGCCTACGTCCAGAATACGCCTGCCCGAAAGGTCTGCAAGGTAGGGTGATACCCGGTCCCACTTCCAGTCAGAACGCCATTCGGTATCAATGTGAGTACCGAAGAAATCGAACGGCCCTTTGCGCCAAGGCATAAGGCCCCGGAGCCCACTTTCAAGTGTCTGTTTCTGGCTATCATTTAAGGCATAGGGTGAGCCAAGGGTGATGGCCGAAGCGTTAAGTTCTGCGGTTACATCGGGTATATCCGGAAGGCTGTCCAGGGCCGATTGCCATCTACCCAGATCGCCGTGAGGGTTGTCATCAAAGCGATGCACCAGTTGGGTTCTGATCCTTTGTGCCCAGTTGCTCTGGTCTGTATTCTCCAGCTCGGCTAACAGTTGCTGAAAACAGCGTCGCCAATCAAAATTTGCCATGGTGTGTTCGTTCTCCGTATGTGGTTCAGTCAGCCTTGGTGGCCAGCATGGATACGAAGTTGAAGCACTGATACCAAACCAGCACCCGATCAAAGCCAGCGTCTTTTAAACGCTGTTTGTGAGCATCCAGGGTTTCCGGAATCAGCACCTGCTCAATGGCGCTGCGTTTCTGGCTTATTTCCAGGTCGGAATAGCCGTTGGCGCGTTTGAACTCGTGATGCAGCCGGGTCTGAATAGCCTGTTCATCTTCAGACTCAAAGCGGATTTTCTCTGAAAGGATCAAGGCGCCACCTGGTAAGGTGGCCTTGGCGATTTTGCCCAACAGGCTGCTGCGCTGCTCCGGCGGAACAAACTGCAGAGTGAAATTCAGGGTGGTAACGGAGGCATTCGTCAGCTCGGTTTCCTGAATGTCCTCACAGCGCAGGCTAACGGGCAGTGGGTGATCGTCCAGCGCTATGTAATGTTCGCAGCGCTCTACCATTGCTTCGGAATTATCGACGCCTGTCAGTGAGCAGTCGTTGAACACAATGCCGTGGCGCATGGCAAGGGTAGATGCGCCTAGTGAACAGCCCAGGTCATAGCAGTTAGAGCCCGGCTGAGCATACTGCTCGGTAATTACCTCAATCATCGGGATGATGGTGGTGTAGCCAGGCACGGAGCGCCGGATCATGTCGGGAAATACCCGGGCCACGGCTGCATCAAAGCGGAAATCGTCAGGTTGTCGTTCGGCAGCAAAAAGCCGGTCCGTTTGTTGCTGCGGTGGGCGGTCTGTTTTACTCATCGCTGGCTGGCTCTTGCGGTTGTGCCGGTGCTTCAGGTTCTGGAATTGCCGCCGGGCCGGTTGGTGATGGCCGGTAGCAGCGCACGCCGCGGTTTTTGTAATCCACAAGAATGCCACGGAAAGATGGGTCTACATCTGCTGCAATAGCCATGTAGCCGTTCTCGCAGACTGCGTGTAGCTCAGAGGCCTTTGGCGACATGCGGAAGGTTTCACCCTCGGTAATATGGATCGCCTGGAAATCCCCAACCGGTACGTGATCTTTGTTATCCGAGTGGTCTATGCGTCCGCTAAGTTCCAGTATAACGACAGTGCCGACGATGGCGACCAGGGCGGTCACAAACAGGCTGCGGATGGTGTAACTGGCCTCGTTCTGGCTCATGTTTACCTCATTTTGAACGTGAATGAATGATCAGTATTGACTGGGAAGGGTGATAGAAGGTGCCTGCAGTGCCGCCAGTTGTTCCCTCAGAGATAACACCTGATCTGACCAGAATCTGGGTTGGGCGAACCAGGGAAAAAAGCGCGGAAAAGCCGGGTCGTCCCAGCGTTTTGCAAGCCAGGCGCAGTGGCTGATTTGTCGATAACAGCGCAAAGGTTCAATCAGGTGTCTTTCGCGGCGGTTAAAGTCTCTGAATGTCTCGTAGCCTTCCAGTAGCTCACCAAGCTGAGCGCCGCGTTCGCTATCTTCGCCGTTTAGCAATAGCCACATATCTTGCATGGCGGGGCCGGTACGGCAGTCGTCCAGATCCACAAAAAGCATCTGTTCGTCTCGGCAGAGTATATTGCCGGCATGACAGTCTCCGTGCAGGCGCAATGTATTCAGTTCACCTGCGTCTTCAATGCGGGCGCTGCAATGGGTTAGTAAGTCAGGTATCAGACTGTCCCAAGCTGGCCGAAGATCTTTTGGAATCCAGTCGCCCTCCAGTAGCAGAGCGTTGCTGGCTTCTATTCCATCCATAAGAGAGAGCGTTGAGCGATGCTGGAATGGCTTCAGTGCGCCAATGTTGTGAATCTGACCAAGCCATTGCCCAAGCCTGTATAGAGTGTCGGTAATGCTTGTATCTGGCGCTTGACCGCCACGCTGATTGAAAACGGCAAACAAGAAGTCACCGTGTTTTCCGAGGGTGTTGCCAGATGGCATCACCAAGGGCGCAACCACCGGAATGTCAGCTTCCAGCAACTCCAGAGTATATTCGTGCTCCTCGCGCACCTGTTCTTCGGTCCAGCGCCCTGGGCGGTAAAATTTGGCAATCACCGGAGGGCCTTCGTCTAACCCTATTTGGTACACGCGGTTTTCATAGCTGTTCAGGGCAAATAAGCGCCCACTGACTGCAAAACCGGCATCCTCCATGGCGTCCAGTATTACATCTGGAGTCAGAGCATCGTATGGATGTGCTGATACGTTCATCATAAAGCCAGGTTGGGTGGTAAATGTAGGCCCAAGTATACCTGCTTGGCAGCACTCTCGTAACGCGGGGCGAGATGTTTCCCCGGGTTTCTGTGCGCAGTACAGTATTGGGATAACGCAAAGGGATTAACATGTGACAAACGATTTTCTGGACGTAGATACAGCCGTGATCGGAGCCGGCGTCGTTGGGCTTGCGGTGGCTAAAAAACTGGCTCAGGCTGGGCAGGATGTGATTGTTCTGGAGGCCGGTAGCCGCTTTGGTGAAGGCATTTCATCACGCAACAGCGAGGTTATTCATGCCGGGATCTATTACCCGGAGAATTCCCTGAAAGCCCGCCTGTGCGTAGCGGGCCGTAGGCAGTTATATGACTACTGCGAAAGTCGCAAAGTAGCGCATCGCAAGTGTGGCAAGTGGATTGTCACCACCTGTGAAGCACAACAATCTGTGCTTGAAGACATTCAATCCCACGCGGTGAACAATGGTGTCCCGCTTACTTTAGTGGAGGGTGCCGCCATTGCCCGCCAACTGCCGGACGTGAGTGCAAGCGCCGGGCTTTGGTCGCCGCAAACAGGCATTATAGATACCCATGGCCTTATGCTTGCGTTGCTTGGCGAGCTCGAAGATGCAGGCGGTGCACTTGCGCTGCGCTCACCGGTTGTGCGGGTAGTGTCGGCAAAAGACGAGCACACGCTGCAGGTAGCTGGCTCATCGCCTTGCCAGCTCAGGGTACGCAACCTGGTTAATGCGGCCGGGTTGGGTGCCGTTTCGCTGACGCAAAACTGGGCAGGACTGCCAGAAGGCAGTAAGCCGACACAGTGGCTTGCCCGGGGTGTGTATTTTAGCTACACCGGTCGCCATCCTTTCAATAACCTAATCTATCCGGTCCCCGAGCCTGGCGGACTAGGCGTTCACCTGACTCTGGATCTTGCCGGCCAAGCGCGCTTTGGCCCGGATGTGGAGTGGATCGAACAGGAAGATTACAGCGTTGACCCCAAACGGGTGCACGCTTTTGCGGCCGGTATACGGCGGTGGTGGCCCGGTCTTGAGGCTGAGCGATTGCAGCCCGCTTATGCAGGTATCCGGCCGAAGCTAACGGATGCCGCTGGCGGGTTTTTCGATTTCAGGGTAGATGGCCCAGAGGCGCATGGTGTGCCGGGATTGGTAAACCTTTTTGGTATTGAGTCGCCGGGGCTAACCGCCTGCCTGGCAATTGCGGATCTGGTGTACCAGAAGCTGGCCTGAATCGGGGGTCATTACCCAGGTGTTCGCGCCAGCGCCCAGACTTGAATATCCTTTGCGCCTGCATATCGTAATGTTGATGCGAGCGCCCGCATGGTCGCACCGGTAGTCACTACATCATCCACAATCGCGACTCGTTCCGGCACGTTAGCGCACACTTCAAACACATTTTGCAGGTTTGCCAGTCTGGCTTCCCTGCTTAGGCCGCGTTGTGCCTGAACGTTTCGGACTCGGCGCACGGCACCAGCCGCTACAGGAATATCCAGCCTCTCACCCAGTCGTTCGGCAATGTCCCGGGCCTGATTGAAGCCCCGTGCGCGACGACGTGAAGGGAGCATGGGTGAGGGGATTAATATCTGTGGTTTCTCATCGCTACAATCCTGAAAAACAGATTCAAGATAGCTTGAAAGGCCTGCAATCAGGGGCCGCGCAAACTTATGTTGCCGGCTATATTTGTAACCGCCGATCATGTTGTCTATCGGGTACTGGTAGCGCCAGGGTATGAGCGAGCGGTTGAATGCCGGTGGCGATTTCAGACAGTCACCACAAAGATAATTGCGGCCTGAATGCGCTAAAGGCAGGGCGCAGCATCGGCAATACCATCGATTAACTGGCAGGTCTGCTTGGCATGGGCCGCACAAGCCGTTGTTAGCATTGGTGCAAAGACAGCTAACGCACAGGCCTTTGGTTGCTTCCCTGTTAACTCTGGCTTTCGATAGGGTTGACAGCCAGCTCGATCCCTTTATCATCTGATTCATCCGTAAACCAATAAACCGGAAAAGGTTAACAGGACTTCTGCATGACTGCCACAGCATTACGCCACGACTGGACGCTTCAAGAAGCCAGATCACTTTTCGAGCTCCCGTTTAACGATTTATTGTTTCGGGCTCAATCGATACACCGAGAACATTTTGACCCTAATGAGGTACAGGTAAGCACCTTGCTGTCGATTAAAACCGGCGCTTGTCCAGAAGACTGCAAGTATTGCCCGCAGAGCGGTCACTACAACACAGGTCTGGAAAAGGAAAAGTTGCTGGAAATCGAGAATGTGGTGGCCGAAGCCCGTGCCGCCCGGGAAAAAGGCGCGTCGCGTTTTTGCATGGGGGCTGCATGGCGAAGCCCGGCGGCAAAGGATATGCCCTATGTGCTGGATATGATTCAGCAGGTGAAATCTCTGGGCCTGGAAACCTGCATGACGCTGGGCATGTTAAAGCCGGAGCAGGCGGCAGAGTTGGCCGGTGCCGGGCTGGATTACTACAACCACAATCTGGATACCTCTGAGAAGTATTACAGCCACATTATCACCACCCGCACGTATCAGGACCGCTTGGACACGCTGGATAACGTGCGCCAGGCAGGTATGAAGGTATGTTGTGGCGGCATTATGGGTATGGGTGAAGACGAAGATGACCGGGTGGGGCTGCTGACCCAATTGGCAAATTTGCCACACCATCCGGAGAGTGTGCCGGTGAATATGCTGGTGAAGGTAAAGGGCACACCCATGGAGAATGTGGAAGATCTGGATCCGTTCGAGTTTATCCGTGTGCTTGCGGTGGCGCGAATTATGATGCCGGCTTCTCATGTGCGGCTTTCTGCGGGTCGGGAAATGATGAATGAGCAGATGCAGGCGCTGTGCTTTTTCGCGGGAGCGAATTCTATCTTCTACGGCGAGAAGTTGCTGACCACTTCGAATCCGGAGGCGGATGCAGATATGGCGTTGTTCCGCCGCCTGGGCATTCGGCCAGAGCAGCGGCAGCAGTGTGCAACCGAGGAGCAGGAGCAAGAGGCGATTGCTGGCGATTTGGAACATGAGGCCAATCGGCACATGTTTTATGACGCTACCCGGGAATCTGCTTAGGTTCTGGCACTGGCAAATATAAAGCTGGTTATTTCTCTGGATACTTAATCTTGCGTGATTTCACCTCAGAATTGGAGCAACGGAAACAGGCTGGCCTCTACCGGGCTCGCCGACAGGTTTCCGGCCCCCAACAGCCGGCTATAACCACCGACGGTAAGCTGTTGTTGTCTTTTTGCAGCAACGATTACCTTGGTTTAGCCAACCACCCAGAGACTATTGAAGCCCTCCGGTGTGCCTTGCCTGAAACCGGGCTTGGGGGTGCATCATCCCATCTGATCTGTGGGCATCATGAGGCACATCATCGCTTGGAAGAGCGTCTTGCGGCGTTTACCGGGCGCAGTTCGGCGCTGTTTTTCTCCACCGGTTATATGGCCAACCTGGGTGTCATTTCTGCATTGGCGGGTCGTGGCGATACGGTGTTTTCGGATCGATTGAATCATGCCTCTATTATCGATGGCTGCATTTTGAGTCGCGCGAAAGTGCGTCGCTATGCTCATGGGGATGTAGCGGCACTGGCACCCATGCTGGCGGAGACATCGGGCCATAAGCTGGTGATTACAGACGGTGTATTCAGTATGGATGGTGATGTTGCGCCCCTGAAAGAGTTAGCGCAGGTGTGTCGGGATCACAATGCCTTGCTGGTGGTGGATGACGCTCATGGCTTTGGGGTTCTTGGTCCGCAAGGTCGGGGGGCTGTGGCGGAGCTTGGGTTATCAGAAGCCGATGTACCGATTCTGGTAGGAACGTTAGGCAAGGCTGCTGGCACAAGCGGTGCCTTTGTGGCTGGGCCAGAGATACTGATGGACTATTTGGTGCAAAAGGCCCGCACTTATATTTATACCACGGCGATGCCTCCGGCGTTGGCGCTAGCTACGCGTGCCAGTCTTGATGTGATTGAACAGGGTGATGAGCGGCGTTCGCATCTGCAAGGCTTGATCGAGCGGTTTCGGCGAGAGGCTATCGCATTGGGTTACGAGTTGATGCCTTCGCGCACGCCTATTCAACCAATAATGGTCGGCAATAACCGGACTGCCTTGGCGCTAAGCCAAGCCCTTGAGGCGAGTGGATTGTTGGTGACCGCCATTCGGCCACCCACGGTGCCGGCTGGTGAGGCGCGTTTGCGGGTTACGTTTAGTGCGGCTCATTCCTATGAACAACTGGATTGCCTGATGCAGGCGTTGTCTGATTGCCGGCACTTGTTGAATAAAAAGGGCGTTGCTTCGTGAGTGTTGCACCAGGGGACAGGCGTCTTGTTGTGGTTGGTGGCTGGGGCGTACCCGTGGAAATGCTGGCAGACGTTTATGAGTTCTGGCCTGGGCCAGTTGAGCTGATATCGCTGGATGACACGCTTGTTTCCTGTTGTGACTCGGTTTGTGCAGTGGCAGA
>JAKDUK010000144.1 GCA_030457765.1 Marinobacter sp.
TAGCGGAAAGCAGGGAGATATTCGAACGGTGAGCGGAGATCCTACAAAAATTTCATGCAACCAGCAGCTATGAAATTGAATATCGGCATCGATGAGTGGTTATTAGAGCATCAGATTGCCGTTTGTGTTGACGGTTTTTTACCGGTCGCGTTAGGCTGAATACAATACAGCTTAAAAGGAAAGCTCACCGGCAGTTCTTTCCTGATCAGTTTCGCAAAATGTATGCGCGAATGTTTATGGTCAGCAATGGAGGAACAGCAATGACACGGACCACTACCGACTCTTCCGTTAATTCCGCAGCCGATCAGGCCCCCGACGGCGTTAACACTCCTGATTCAATCGGCCGCACGGTTTATATTATTGACGGTGCACGTACCCCTTTCCTGAAAGCGCGTGATGCCCCCGGACCGTTTACGCCGGTTGATCTGGCTGTTCAATGCGGCCGTCCACTGCTAATGCGCCTTCCAATTCCTTATAACGCTTTTGATCAGGTCATTCTCGGCTGCGTCAATGTGCTGCCGGATGAGATGAACCCCGCCCGCGTAGCCGCTCTGCGCCTGGGTATGGGTGAAGCCATGCCGGCGTTTACCGTACAAATCAATTGTGGCTCGGGTATGCAGTCAATCGACACCGCCTACAAGTACATTCGTGATGGCGACAGCAACCTGATACTGGCCGGAGGCACCGAAGCGCTCAGCAAGGCCCCCATGATGCTAAGTGAAGACGCAACGCGCTGGCTGGCCGGGCTGAGCGCTGCATCCTCTCCACAGGATTACATTCGTCAAGTGACCCAGTTCAATCCCACGCAGTTCAAACCTGAAATTAGCCTGGTCAAGGGGCTGACTGACCCCATCGTGGGCCTGAGCATGGGGCAGACCGCAGAAGTGTTGGCACAACAGTTCAATATTACCCGCAAGGCGGCCGATGAGTACGCGGTCAGCAGTCATCACCGGCTAGCCAGGGCGCAACAGGAAGGCTGGCTGGATGGTGAGGTGGTCCCTGCCATCGCGCCCGATGGCAGGATCTACAAACAGGACGACGGGGTACGACCCGATACCTCGGTGGATGCTCTGGCCAAGCTCAAAGCGGCTTTCGAACCACCCTACGGCCAGGTAACTCCGGGGAATAGCTCCCAGGTTACCGACGGCGCTTCCTGGCTGGTGCTGGCTTCAGAAGAGGCTGTCGAAAAGTACGGCCTGGAGCCTATTGCGGTTATCCGGGACAGCGAGTGGTCCGCTCTGGACCCGAAAATTATGGGGCTGGGCCCCACGCTGAGTTCCACCGCCATTCTGAAACGCCAGGCATGGGGCCTCAACGATGTGGATCTCTGGGAAATTAACGAAGCCTTTGCAGCCCAGGTACTGGCATGTGCCGCGGCCTGGGAAGACAAGGAGTTCTGTCGCGTAGCTTTGGGCATGGATAAACCCATGGGCCGCCTCGACCCTGAACGGCTGAATGTGGACGGTGGCGCCGTTGCCATAGGTCATCCGGTGGGCACCAGTGGCAACCGGATTGTGCTTCATCTGGTAAATGCGCTGCGCCGCAAAAAACTGAAACGTGGCATCGCAACCGAGTGCATTGGCGGTGGTCAATCCGGTGCCATGCTGATCGAGGCGATTTAGGTTCTCCACAGGACGAGAGAGGATGGTTCACCATGACAGACCCTATTCTGAAAGCACTAAGTACCCGGGAGGTGGAATTCGGCCCCTGGCAAAATCAAGGGAAGAGCCAGTGGAACCATTGGCATCTTGCCCGGGATGACAACAGCGTGGCCTGGCTGCTCTTTGACAAAAAAGACGCAAGTGCCAACGTGCTCTCCGTTGATGTGCTCGAAGAGCTGTCCGCGATCATCAATGAGCTGGAAACGGACACACCAAACGCATTGGTTCTGAGATCTGTCAAAGCCAGCGGCTTTTGCATGGGCGCCGACATTTCCGAGTTTGAGTCACTCAGCACTGAAGATGAAGCTGTGGAAAAGCTCACGCGAGCCCATGAAGTGATCGACAGGTTCGAGGCACTCAAGGCCACCAAGATAGCCATCGTACACGGTGCCTGTCTAGGTGGTGGCCTGGAACTGGCACTGACCTGTGATTACCGGTTTGCCATTGCCGGCGCCAA
>JAKDUK010000075.1 GCA_030457765.1 Marinobacter sp.
GCCTGACTTTGGCGTTGTTCCCTTTATTTTTCATCGGGGGCCCGGATTGGGCTAACGGCCTGTTTTATGAAGCCGTGTGGAACCTGGGGCATATCCTGTTCTTCTTTCTGATAACACTGTTACTTCAGCCGCAACGCAAACTTGGTGGCTGGCGATTAGCCACTGTCACCACTGTAGTGGTACTTGTTTCGGGCGGGCTGATTGAACTGGTACAGAGTGAGATAGGCCGCCAGATTGATTGGCACGATATGCTGCGCAATTTAGTAGGTGCGTGGCTGGCACTAACGTGTCTCTCATGGCCACAAAAAAAATCACCCGCCGTGTGGCTGACCCGTATTGGTGTGGTCACATTGTTGCTATGGGAGCTTTGGTTCGTGGTCGCCATCGGTCACCAACAGTGGCAGATAACCCGACAGATGCCGCAACTCTATAATTTCGCGGCTACCAATGCTCAGTTATTTTGGAATGGTAACGTACAGCGCTCCACACGCTTTGCCGATTCGGTCGGCAATCAGTTCAGCCTGCAAGTGAACCTCGCAACCAAAAAGTACTCAGGGGCATCGCTGAACAATTTAGCGAGCGACTGGAGTATCTACCAGAACTTGGTGCTAACATTGTTTAATCCCGAGCAAACACCACTAAGCGTGGTCTTACGCATCAACGACCGCTCCCACGAGCGGGGTGGCAATGCGCATGAAGACCGTTTCAACACCCGACTTGTCATCGACCCGGGAGTGAATCGCTTTACTGTGAGTTTGGCCGATGTTCAGCAAGCCCCCGCAACACGCCTGATGGACATGACCGATATTCGCCGGCTCATTATCTTTACGTCAAATCAGGCAACAGCCACCACAGTCTATCTGCTTGAATTGAGCCTTTATTAACGGCGCAGGGTATGCGCTTACACCTCAATAACCCTATCTGCAGCAAACAGTGGCGGCTCATATTCGTTCGGGTAGGCGCCTGGGTTAGCGAATACGCGAGTGCCTTCAACCTGCAGATCAACGGGTTCGTGAACGTGGCCGTGAACCCACAGGTTCATCTTCCCCATCAGTGCCCGCAATTCCGAAGCGAAAGCCGGTGATAGCGAGTCCCCCTGATACTTTGGTGGAATACACTCTGGTAACGGGGCATGATGGCTAATCACCACCCTTGGTCCAGAGCAGGGCTCGCTTAGCTCTGCCTCAAGCCAGGCCATGGCTTCGGCATGCAACCTCTGGCTTTCTTCAATAGAGAACACCTCGCCCGTTGGCTGCTCAATAATGCGGAAATCCGGCATAAACGCCAGCGCACGCTTTTCCGTCTGTAAAGGATCATAGTCGGGCTGGCCGGTATACAGGCCAAAATCTGTCCATAATGTAGTGCCATGAAAGCGCACGCCGTCAATGGTCACTGAGTCGTTATCAAGGAGGTGAATCCCCAATCGCTTGGCATTGGCACGCAATGCATCGCGCGTATCGGGCATACTTGCTCCGTAGAATTCATGATTACCCGGAACGTAGATAATCGTCTGCCCGGCAAACCGCTCCGCCGCCCAAGCCAAACCCTCTGTTGTGCGGTGAATGTCGCCGGCAAGGATAACCACATCGGCAGCCACATCAGGCAAATCACGACCTTCCTTGAAACATTCAATGTGCAAATCCGACAGTATTCGCAAGCGCAAATTCACATCTCCTTAAAAACCGTTATACATCGACGTTTTAAATGCTCACTGGCGAGCCTTCAGTAAAACCTCAACACAACTACTCTCTCTATCTATGGGTCAGTGCATAATCGATTCCGGCGCACACGGCAGCAACCTGCGCGTCGTTACATTGCTCGGCGGTTGCACGAGGGCTGTCGGGATAAACCTCGGTGGTGGTTTTATAGCGAGCGTTGGTGATGCCGGCACACAAGCCCAGCTGCTTGAGTGGATACTGGATGACGCCCCGAGCCGCCATTGGCGAACCGAGGATCTCTCCATTGCCGTCAGCCGGAGCGATATGGGTGACCTTCTCCACCGCCTCAATCACCGCCTGCTGAAAGTCAGAGTGTGGCTTCTCGCTATCATCAACCAGATAAAAGCCATCGGGAATTTCACCCGGCTCAAAGGGCTTGCCGTCGCGGGCCGCCAGCGCGGGTCGAAACTCCGTTTCATCCGTATCTGTGGTTTCATGCAGATCCATGTGCATCAGTGCGTGATCACCAATGGGTGCTACCAATCGCATAAGCGCCCCCGCCTCCTCAGCCGCACTACCTTCCTGAAATGAGCGGTTCGGGTCGACTGCGTTCGCGTTCCAGCGATGGATGCGCTCGTAAGCCCACGGGCTGACACAGGGCGCAACCAGCAAATTGATACGACCTGCGTAATCCGCTCCATGCTGATCAACAAACTGAAGCGCGCCATGCACGCCACTGGTTTCATAACCATGCACTCCCCCGGTTATCAACACGACCGGAAGGTCGTCACGCCAATCGCGGCTGCGGATCGCCATCAACGGATAACTGTCAGAGCCGTAGTCTAGACAGCCATACTGTTCCACATCAAACCGCGGGCGTAGACGCTCTATTACACTCAACACCTCAGACTCGTAGCTTCGCTGACGAGACTGTTGTGATAACCACTCGGCGCGTTCCACGTCGCCCCATGGCGTGCCGGGCGAACCGATTGAATAGAATGCGGGAGCGGTGGACATATGGTTTTTTCTCCAGTAATAGTCATAGGAGGCTGATCTTTTCAGCCCTTCAGTTCGGGGAAATCCGTTTCGGTATAGGCATACTCGCCCTGCTCGCTACCGGCCGCGTGGGTACGTAGCTCTACGCGGCGAATCTTGCCGGAGATGGTTTTGGGTAACTCTGCAAATTCTATCTGTCGAATCCGCATGTAGGGCGCCATGCGTTCCCGGATGAACACAAACAGGGCCTTCGCCGAGTCCGGACCTGGCTCGTAATCCCTGCGTAGCACGATATAGGCCTTGGGTACGCTCAACCGCACGTCATCGGGTGCAGGCACCACTGCGGCCTCGGCCACGGATTCATGCTCAATGAGGATAGATTCCAGCTCAAACGGGCTGACTCGATAATCCGAACTCTTGAACACATCATCGGCGCGGCCAACGTACCAGTAATAGCCATCGTCGTCTCGACTGGCTACATCGCCTGTGCGATAAAAACCGTCGTGCAGAGCCTTGGCCATGCGTTCGGGATCGTCGCGGTATTCCTGCATCAGTCCGAGCGGGCGCTGAGTGCGCACATCGATGGCGATCTCGCCTTCGGTGACTTCCTTATCAAGCGGGTCGAGCAGTGTAATCCTGTAGCCAGGTAATGGCCGACCCATTGAGCCGGATTTCATTTCCTGTGCCGGTGGATTGCCAATCTGGGCCGTGGTTTCGGTCTGGCCGTAGCCGTCTCGGATTGTCAGGCCCCACAGCTTTTCTACCCGTGCGATCACTTCCGGATTTAGCGGCTCGCCCGCGCCAACCAGGCTCTTGAGCTTTACATCATAAGCAGCCAGATCCTCCTGGATGAGCAGGCGCCATACTGTAGGCGGCGCACACAGGGAGGTTATGCCTTTTTCGGCGATCACCTTAAGCGTGGCGACCGCGTCGAAGCGCGGCTGGCGATAGATAAACACAGTGCAACCGGCATCCCAGGGGGCGAACAGGTTAGACCAGGCATGCTTTGCCCAGCCTGGCGAACTGATATTGAAATGGACATCATCAGGCTGCAGACCAAGCCAATACATAGTCGACAGTGAACCCACCGGGTAACTTTGGTGCGTATGCAGCACAAGCTTTGGCAACGAAGTGGTGCCCGATGTGAAATACAGCAGCATCGGGTCGGTGGCACGGGTTACGCCCTCGGGTTTGAACGTCTTCTCGTAGCCATAGGCGTCTTGGTAATTAATCCATTGCTCGCAAGGCTCACCTGCGACGATGCGAACCAGCCCCTCTGCCACGCCTTCAAATTTGGGAATATGTTCATTGGTGGTGAGTACATGTGTGACGCCACCACGCCTGAGCCGGTCGCCTAGATCCGTTTTCGATAGCAGCGTACTAGCTGGAATAATGACAGCACCCAGCTTGATCGCAGCCAGCATGGTTTCCCAGAGTTCGACCACATTATCAAGCATGATTAACAGGGTATCGCCCCGCCCTAGCCCTTTGTCACGCCAAAAATTCGCGGCCTGGTTTGAGTTTTGGCGCATCTGCTCAAAACTGTAACGATATTCGCTGCCATCGTCGTCCACAAGCCAGAGCGCGATTTTGTCGTTGTTTTTGGCGTAATCATCAAACCAGTCAAGCGCCCAGTTGAACTCGCTCAACTCGGGCCACTTGAAGGTCTCGTAGGCACGATCATAATCTTCCCGCAGGTCCAACAATTGCTGTCGAGCCGCCTTAAATGCGTCTACCGATTGCATCGCTTTCTCCTTGTTTCACAGTCGGCGGTCCGGGACCGGCCGTTATAGTTGTTGTATTGTGGCTCGCTGCTGAGTCTCACAGAAAACTCTGATCTTTAGATCCATAAAACAAAAGTTTAGCTGAGCATCTGGCCAACTGCCACGTATCAATCGCTACAACGTATAGCTGCCTACACTAGACCAATTTGGACGACAAGCCTTTGTCTTTTGAAAAACGTCGTTAGCCTAAGCTGAGAGTACTGAAGGGAAAACCAGGAAGGAAAATCACAGCCCCGGGCAAGGTACCCGGGGCTGCTTAACAACAGTCTTACTTAACCTTGGGATCCAACTCACCTGCCTCATAGCGCTCAAACATACGCTCAAGGTTAATAGGCTTGATCTTGCTGGCTTGGCCGGCACAACCAAAGGCTTCATAACGTGCAACACAGATATCAGTCATTGCCGCCATAGTGGCCTTCTGGAATTTGCGTGGGTCGAACTCGGCCGGGTTCTCAGCCAGGAAGCGACGCACAGCACCGGTACTGGCCAGGCGCAAGTCGGTATCTATGTTTACTTTACGCACACCGTGCTTGATGCCTTCTACAATTTCCTCAACCGGTACACCGTAGGTTTCGGGAATCTCACCGCCGTACTGGTTGATAATTTCCAGCCACTCCTGAGGTACGGAGCTGGAGCCGTGCATAACCAGGTGGGTGTCTGGAATGCGCTTGTGGATGGCTTTGATTTGCTCGATAGCCAGGATGTCGCCAGTGGGCGGGCGGGTGAACTTGTAAGCACCATGGCTGGTGCCGATGGCGATGGCAAGCGCATCTACCTGGGTCTTTTTCACGAAGTCGGCGGCTTCTTCCGGGTCGGTCAGCATTTGGCTCATGTCTAGGGTGCCCTCCGCACCAACACCGTCTTCTTCGCCAGCTTCGCCAGTTTCTAAGGAGCCTAAGCAACCCAGCTCGCCTTCTACAGATACGCCACAGGCATGGGCCATGTCTACGGTGCGGCGGGTTACGTCTACGTTGTATTCGTAGTCTGCCGGGGTTTTACCGTCTTCGCCTAAGGAGCCGTCCATCATTACGGAGCTGAAGCCCAGCTGAATGGAACGCTGGCAAATGGCCGGGCTGGTGCCGTGGTCCTGGTGCATAACAACAGGAATGTGCGGCCACTCTTCAATGGCTGCAAGAATCAGGTGGCGTAGGAAAGGGGCACCGGCGTATTTACGAGCACCGGCAGAGGCCTGAACAATCACCGGGGAATCGGTTTTGTCGGCGGCTTCCATGATGGCGCGCATTTGTTCCAGGTTGTTTACGTTAAAGGCTGGCACACCGTAACCATGCTCGGCGGCGTGGTCCAGCATTTGCCGCATCGAAATCAGGGCCATTTGGTTGTCTCCTTGTTTAAATAACAGTTTGGGCAATCGTAGTTAATTTGTTTCAGCGCAGACCTTTGGACTTGGAGTCTGCTGCGGCAGGGGCGGTGGCGCTTTCCGGGGCACGCTGTAAATACATCCCTGTACGCTTGACGGCAGCATCCTTGCTGCCGACAGTCCCGGAAAGCGCCACCGTCCCTGCCTTGCGATTCTTGCTTTGGGTTGAACGGCTTATTTTCCGCGTTCTTCCAGTACGGCTACAGCCGGTAGCACCTTGCCTTCCACAAACTCCAGAAAGGCACCACCGCCGGTGGAAATATACGAGATCTTGTCAGCTATGCCGTATTTGTCAACGGCAGCCACGGTGTCGCCACCACCGGCAAGGGAGAAGGCGTCGCTTTCGGCGATGGCTTCGGCCAGGGTTTTGGTGCCGTTGCCAAACTGCTCAAATTCGAATACGCCTACAGGGCCATTCCAGAGGATGGTTTTTGCGCTCTTGAGCAGTTCGGCGAACTGGCCTGCGGTTTCAGGCCCGGCGTCCAGGATCATATCGTTTTCGGTGACGTCGGAGATGTTCCGGATGGTGGCTGTCGCATCTTCCGCGAATTCGCTGGCAACCACCACGTCGACCGGCAGCGGGATATTCACGCGGGAGGCGATGTCTTTGGCGGTATCCAGCAACTCGTGCTCGCATAGGGACTTACCTACCGGATGGCCTGCGGCGGCCAGGAAGGTGTTGGCGATGCCACCCCCGACGATGATCTGGTCGCACACTTTCTCCAGGGCATTCAGCACGTCGAGTTTGGTGGAGACTTTGGCGCCACCAACAATGGCAACAACCGGCTTGGCCGGGTTATCCAGGGCTTTGCCAAGGGCGTCCAACTCTGCCGCCAGCAATGGGCCGGCGCAGGCTTCCGAAGCAAAACGCGCTACGCCGTGGGTTGAAGCCTGGGCACGGTGGGCTGTGCCGAAGGCATCCATTACGTAAACATCGCACAGGGCAGCGTATTGTCTGGCCAATGCTTCGTCGTCTTTCTTCTCGCCTTTATTGAAGCGCACGTTCTCAAACAGCACGACTTCGCCGTCGGCTACTTCAACGCCGTTGAGGTAGTCTTTAATCAGCCGCACTTCCTGGCCCAGCACTTTGGTGAGGTGTTCGGCCACTGGCTTCATGGACGATGCTTCGTCGTAAACGCCTTCTTCCGGGCGACCCAGGTGGGACATCAACATCACTTTGGCGCCGGCATCGCGGGCGGCCTTGATGGTGGGCAGGGACGCGCGGATGCGGGCATCGCTGCTCACTTCGCCGTTTTTGACCGGTACGTTCAGGTCTTCGCGGATGAGAACCCGCTTGCCGGCGAGGTTCAGGTCGGTCATTTTCTTGATGGCCATGATCTGAGTTCCGTTTTCAGGTTGTTGGCTATGGGTGTTGGGGAGGGGATTCGCCCCCCTCTCCCCGGCCCTCTCCCGCGAGGGGAGAGGGAGTAAACAATCGTAGACGCATGCTTTAGCCCCTCTCCCCTCGCGGGAGAGGGGTTGGGGAGAGGGGGCTGCCTACCCCACTCCTTCCAACCAGCTCTGGCTCACGTCCAGCATTCTGCTGGCGAAGCCCCATTCGTTATCAAACCAGCACAGCAATTTCACCATGGTGCCCCGGGTTACCCGGGTTTGGCCGCCATCTACTACGCCAGAATGGGCGTCGTGGTTGAAATCGGAGCTGGCCAGCAGTTCGTCGGTGTAACCGAGTATGCCTTTCAGAGGGCCGTTTGCGGCAGCCTTCAGCACTTGGTTCACAGATGCCACATCGGTGGCCTGGCCCACGTTGAACACCATGTCGATAGCGGACACGTTCATGGTGGGTACGCGCAGAGCAACAGAACTGAAACGGCCTTCCATGTGCGGAAGCAACCGCTCAACACCCCGCGCCAACCCGGTGTCCACAGGCACTATGTTGTGGAGTGCACTGCGGGTTAAGCGCAAGTCCTGGTGGTGATAAGCGTCGATTACCGGCTGGTCGTTCATGGCGGCGTGGATGGTTGTGGTACTGCCCTGCTCCACACCGAAAGCCTTATCGAGCACGGTAATGACAGGCACCAGGCAATTGGTGGTACAGGAGCCTGCGGCCACTATTTTGTCTGTACTTGCAATTTCCGCATCGTTAATGCCGAACACCACAGTGCGGTCGACATCCGATTCTGCGGGCTGGGAGAACAACAGTCGCTTCGCGCCCGCGTGGAGGTGCTGCTCCGCCGTTGCCCGGTCTGTGTAGGCACCGGAGCATTCCAGCACCAGATCGATATCCAGTTCATGCCACGGCAGCTCTGCTGGATTTGAGTGGCGAAGCACTCGAATAGCATCACCATTAATGACAAGGTCCTGACCTTGCACCGCGATGCTTCCCGTAAACCGGCCATGGGTGGAATCGTAGCGGGTTAGATGCGCAATGGTGTCAATATCAGAAAGTTCGTTAATCGCGACCACCTGCAGGCGATCGCGAAAACCGTTTTCGTACAAGGCACGCAACACGCACTGGCCAATACGGCCGTACCCGTTGATCGCAACACGAAAAGGCGCGGAATCTGTCATCAGGCGTCCAGCAGTTCTGCAGCCACTTCCAGTACGTTGTCCACTGAGAAGCCAAATTCCTTGAACAGTTCACCGGCTGGTGCAGACTCACCAAAGGTGGTCATGCCCACCACCCGGCCATCCAGGCCCACGTACTTATACCAGTAGTCGGCAATGGCCGCTTCGATGGCAATGCGGTTAGTGACCTCAATCGGTAAAACCTGCTGCTTATAGTCCGCACTCTGAGCATCGAACACATCGGTAGAGGGCATGGAGACCACACGTACCTTGTGGCCCTGCTCTCGCAACTGGGCGGCGCTGTCTTGTGCCAAACCAACTTCGGAACCGGTCGCAATCAGGATGAGATCCGGCTCGCCGTCGCTGTCAGATAGCACGTAGGCACCCTTGGCAACGTTGGCCAACTGCTGTGCATCACGCGCTTGGCCGGGCAGACCTTGGCGGGAGAAAACCATGGCCGTTGGGCCATCTGTGCGCTCCAAAGCAGACTTCCAGGCGACAGCAGATTCTACTGCGTCGGCTGGGCGCCATGTGCTCATGTTTGGCGTGGTGCGCAGGCTGGCAAGTTGCTCAACCGGCTGGTGAGTAGGGCCGTCTTCGCCCAGGCCAATAGAGTCGTGGGTAAAGACAAAAATAGAACGCTGCTTCATCAGTGCAGCCATGCGCACGGCGTTACGGCAGTATTCCATGAAGATCAGGAAGGTTGCGCCGTAAGGTACGAAGCCACCGTGCAGGGCAATGCCGTTCATGATGGCGGCCATGCCGAATTCGCGCACGCCGTAATAAATGTAGTTGCCGCTGGCGTCTTCTTTGGTGACGCCTTGGGTGCCGCTCCAGATGGTGAGGTTGGAGCCAGCCAAATCGGCGGAGCCGCCAAGCAATTCTGGCAGCAGTGGGCCGTAAGCGTTCAGAGTATTTAGGGACGCTTTACGACTCGCGATGGTCTCGCTCTTATCCTGACATTCCTGAATGTAAGCCTCGGCCTTTTCAGAAAAATTGGCAGGCAGATCACCGGCCATACGGCGCTTCAGCTCGACAGCCAGTTCTGGCTCGGCTTTTTCATAGGCGGCAAGGGTGTCGTTCCAAGCGCTTTCAGCACTGGCGCCTTTTTCTCTGGCGCTCCAAGCTTCGTAGATGTCCGCAGGAATTTCAAATGAGCCGTGATTCCAGCCCAACGCTTCGCGGGTCAGTACGATTTCGTCTTCGCCCAGCGCAGAGCCGTGCGCGGATTCGCTGCCCTGTTTGTTGGGTGAACCAAAGCCGATAACTGTCTTGCAGCAGATAAGTGTGGGCTGTTCAGTATTGGCACGGCCGGCTTCAATGGCCGCACGAACGGCATCTGCATCGTGGCCATCTACGTTGGCAACTACCTGCCAGCCATAGGATTCAAACCGCTTAGGTGTATCGTCAGTGAACCAGCCGTCTACGTTGCCATCAATGGAGATGCCGTTGTCGTCGTAGAAACAGATCAGCTTGCCTAGCCCCAAAGTACCTGCCAGCGAAGACACTTCATGGGAGACGCCTTCCATCAGGCAGCCATCGCCCAGGAATACGTAAGTGTAGTGATCAACAACGTTATGGCCCGGGCGGTTGAACTGCGCCGCCAATGATTTCTCTGCCAAAGCAAAACCCACTGCGTTGGCCATGCCCTGCCCCAGCGGACCAGTAGTGGTTTCTACCCCCGGGGTGTAGCCGTATTCCGGGTGGCCCGGCGTTTTGGAGTGCAGCTGGCGAAAGTTCTTGATGTCATCAATGGAAACGTCGTACCCGCTCAGGTGCAGCAAAGAATACTGCAGCATAGAGCCGTGGCCGTTGGATAAAATGAAACGGTCGCGGTTAGCCCACTGTGGATTAGCCGGGTTATGGCTCAGGTAATCGTTCCACAGCACCTCGGCGATGTCCGCCATGCCCATGGGCGCACCCGGGTGGCCGGATTTGGCTTTCTGAACCGCATCCATGCTCAGCGCGCGAATGGCGTTGGCGAGATCTTTACGAGATGGCATTAACGTTTCTCCAATGTTTTTCAGGGATAGTAAGGAAATCCTGAGCTTTTCGTGGGGCAATAAAAAGCTGTTCAAAAATCTGGCGCGTATTTTCGCCGATTACGGTGTGCCGGGGCAAATCGACGTGCCATTTCTGTGTGAATATCCCTACTCGGATTACCGAAAGAGATTGATTTCAAAGAATGATAAATCTATATCAAAAATTTTTGATATGGCTATTGATTGAGCACTCCAACCCACTTACACTCCGCAACCATGACAAGTTTAAGTGCACACGCTAACCAAATTTCCTCCGTAGACGTGCTCGCCCCTATTTTTAAGGCGAGTGGCGACCCGTTACGCCTGGAGGTTTTGCGGGTGCTGCGCCGCGATACATTTGGCGTACTGGAGCTGAGCCAGCTCTTTGATATGCGCCAATCCGGCATGAGCCATCACTTGAAGGTGATGCACAAGGCGGGGCTTTTGGAGCCGCAACGTGAAGGCAACGCGATTTTTTATCGCCGCCCGCTGCATCTGGATAACGAAAAGGCCACAGACCAAACCATTCGCCAGATTTTTGAGGCGGTAGATCGTGCACCTTTACCTGCGCACCTGCAGGAAAAGATTGAATCCATTCGCAACCAGCGTGCGGACCAGTCGCAGGCATTTTTCTCCCGGCATTCAGAGCAGTTCCGGGAGCAGCAAGAACTGATTGCAGCGTTTGATCTGTACGCAGCGCCAGTAGAAGACATGATCCGCCAGCGCACGCGAAAAACAAGATGGCAAACCGCTTTGGAAATCGGCCCGGGCGAAGGTGGGTTTCTACCCGTGCTTTCCGAACTTTGCGAACACGTTGTAGCCCTGGATAACAGCCGGGATATGCTCGCCAAAGCAACGCGCACCTGCACTGATGAAAGCCTGCACAACATTGATCTGATTGAAGGTGTAACCGACACACTATTGGCCCGCGGCGATGCGTTTGACCTTGTAGTGGCCAATATGGTGCTGCACCACGTACCCAGCCCGGCCGATATTTTCCTGGATGCTGCAGCACTGATGAACAACGGCGGCTGCCTGGTGGTTAGTGACCTGTGCAGCCACGACCAGGATTGGGCAAAAGAAAACTGCGGCGACCTCTGGCTCGGCTTCGAACCGGAAGAGCTGACTGCCTGGGCTGCAGACGCCGGCCTGAAAGCCGGCGAGCAATTATTTATCGGCTTGCGTAACGGGTTTCAGATTCAGGTAAGGGAGTTCTGGAAAACCCACAGACCGCTGCGGTGATTGAGCATCGCAAACGCCCTGAGAGGAATATCAAAAAATTTTGATATTGACGTAAGTAGTAGTACTTACGCGCTGAAAAACAACTTTTGCGGCCGGAACCTGTAACACCTTACAGGCGCCGGCAAGATTTCAAAACGCTCACAAGAGGAGCAAACCTATGTCTGACTATAGCGTGTTCACCTCCGAATCGGTCTCCGAAGGCCACCCGGACAAACTGGCCGACCAGATCTCCGACGCCGTTCTGGACTCCATCCTGACGGAAGACCCACACGCCCGTGTGGCTTGCGAAACCATGGTAAAAACCGGCGTGGCCATCGTAGGCGGTGAAATCACCACCAGCGCATGGGTTGATCTGGAAGACCTGGTTCGCGACGTGATCAAAGACGTGGGCTACACCTCCTCAGACGTAGGCTTCGACGCCGACACCTGCGGCATCATCAACATCATCGGCAA
>JAKDUK010000145.1 GCA_030457765.1 Marinobacter sp.
AACGACCGGTTGATCCTTTACCCAAGGTTTTGGATCGTGGCAGCGCCTCAGTCGCCGATAAGACTGGGGCTTTTTTTTCTAGTCCTCCGCTTTTTTCGCTCCAATTCTGGTTTCCGCCAAAAAGCTTGTTCGCTTGATTTGCTCCAAATAGCTCCGGTCTGCCGGGAATGCCGTTACGAACTGGTGTGGTTTGCCCTTTTCGTTGGGGTTGTCGAACACAACAACGTAGCGCTCCTCTACGACAACCAGTGTTCGCCGTTTGGCTTTTCTGCCCCGGTCGGTGCTTCTGGTTTGGGCATATCGCTGAACAGCGCCAGCCGTGAGGTTCAGAACTTCTTTGATTCAGAAAATGCATGATTGAAGGCCCGCTCTGAGAACTGATAATGGCAGCCAGCCCATAAAAGCTCACATCAGAAGCTGACTTTTTCTCTGAATAGCTTCCCAAAAAGCATGTGGTCGCCGGATTCATAACGCAATCTGCCTGCAATAATGCAAGGCGAGATGTTGAAGTCTTGGGCAAGAGCTCGAATGCTGTCCGGGTCTGTCGGCTTTTGGCTTTCCCATATTTCGGAAGGCATTAGCGCATCCTGAGCCAGTGCGTCAGCTTCGTCTTCCCTTTCGTCGTTACTTCTCGCTTTAAGGTCATCTATAAACCAAGTCTCTGTTTCATCCAGGTGAAGAGCAACATGTGAAAGTTCGTGCATGAGCGTGAACCAGAAGTTGTCGAGCCTGCCGTGTCTGAGCGTCATCGCAATGACTGGATTGCCGTTCGCGGCAATACACACCGCCCCGTCAAGATAGGTTTTGGGCAGGTGAGGTTCTACAACAAGGTGAACGCCCGCTCTGTTCAAGTATTCAATTGCAAGCTGCGGACCCTTTTCCGACCATGACAGTTGAGCAAGAGTTTTCAGCCAGGCCAGGTTAACAGTTCCTTTCTTGTAGGCGGTGGGTAATCTCTGCTCCTGAGCTTTGTGCAGTACGCGAGCCTGCCAAGCCCACAATGCGTATGGGTCTGTTTCTTTGTCGTTAGAGCTCAGATGCGCGGTGGTACGGAGCATCGCCGGTTTGAGTTCGAAACCGCCCGGAACCCCCTTCAATAGCGTGCTTACCCACTCAGGGGCGTACTCTTTCAACTCCTGAAGCGAGCCGTTGAATCCCTCGAAATACCCTCTTTTCCGCATCACGCTCAAAGGGAATGCCTGCCAGTCGATATCTTGGCTGTTTGCTGTTTCCTGTGACGTCTCTTGAATGAGTACGTCGGCTGGGATTCCAAGACCGTCAGTGAGCCGACGAATCATGTTGAGACTCAGATTGCGGGTCCCGTTCAGTACCTCGGTGACCTTGGATGCGGAGCCAATGTAGGGAATCAAGTCTTTTTTCTTGAGGCCCTGTTGATCCATACGGAAACGGATGGCGTCTAAAGGGTTCGGCACCTCAATCGGGAACTGCTTCCGTTCATAGCGTTCTATCAACAGTGCCAGCAAATCGAGTTCATCAGCATCTTGACTGCCCGGCTGAGGATCAGCATCCATGAGATCCATGACACGGGCCATAGCCTGCTCATGCTCCTCCGGAGTCTTGATAATTTTGATGTGATCCATGATGTCTATTCCTTAAAATCGCTTTTTATCGTACTCAGCGTGAGTGCCCACCCACTCCACAACCACAATGCCGTTCTGATAGCGGACTTTCACAACGAGCCGGTAATCATTGCCTTTGATATTGAAAATTGCTCGATTGTCGGCGAGAAAATCTGCACTGCGATAGCGGTTCTTTATGTCTTGAGGGGGCTGCCAGGATGCCCCTTCAGCTTCACTAACCCATGCTTCCAGCGGTTTTTTGGATGAAGCGTGCTTGCGAATAAAGTCGTAAATGTATTTTCTTCCTAAAATTCTCATAAGCTAGAAAGTTCCCTTTGAGGGAATTATATATTTTGTTTCCAAAAAGGGAAGTCATGAATGATTATAAGGATAGCGCAGGCTATTCCGGCATCTACCGTTAAGCGGTATAAACAGCTAACCAAGGGCTGTCTCTATAACAGTGTCGGCCAATTGGCAGCGGGTTTCACTGGCTTGGTTCAGGTGTTCTTTGA
>JAKDUK010000076.1 GCA_030457765.1 Marinobacter sp.
CACTGTCAGGCATCCTCCTGCGGTGTGGGGTTGCCACCTAATCTGAGAAACTCCTGTTTGTTAATCGGCACCATTTGTACTCGATCGCCCACCTGTAAGTGGCTCATTTGTTCACGAGAGTGATCAAACAGCGCAATGGGCGTGCGCCCAAGCAGGTTCCAACCACCTGGGGATTGCGACGGGTAGGCAGCGGTTTGGCGGCCGGCAATAGCAACGCTACCGGCATAAACTTTTGGCCTTGGCGTAGCCAGCCTCGGAGCCTCAAGGCGAGGATCCACAGAGCCCATAAATGCAAACCCAGGCGCAAAACCCAAAGCAAATACCTGATAGACAGTAGCTGCATGTAGCTCGATCAACTCATCTAAACTCAGGGCGTTTTTTTCTGCCAAACGAGGCAAATCAGGCCCAACCGTTGGGTCGTACCAAACGGGCAACTCCTTTAACGAGCCTGCATGGCTCGCCTCAGTTGGCGACAGTTCTGCAAGCAGTCCCTGCAGCTTTAAACGAGCCTGTTCCGGCCCCAGGAGGCGAGGATCATAGTGCACCAGCAGCGTAGTGTACGAGGGAACAAGATCAACCAATGCCGGGCCAAATGCTTCTTCGCATTTGCGGTAAAGGGCCATTATCGAGGCAAGGTTATTTTCGTCTATTCGGTCGAACAAACGCACCAGCCAAGCACTTATGCCGGCGTTTTCAATTCGTGGGTAAGCATTCATTCGCGCTCCCTGGATAAAGCGGCGCGAATGGCTTGTGCGGCAAGTATCGAAGCTTCGTTGTCTCCGTGAACGCAAAGCGTGTCCGCTTGCAGGTGCAACTCCGTACCTTCCACCGTTTGTATCGGCAGGCCTTTGGCAAAACGAATGGCCTGCTCGACGATGGTTTGCTGATCGTGATGAACGGCGCCCTGTTTGCTGCGAGAGACTAAACGCCCGTTCTGATGATAAGCGCGGTCGGCAAACACTTCGAACCACAGTTGCAGGCCATGTTCCTTCGCCATGGCCCGCACAGGGTCCGGGTCATTGGTTGCAGGCGCAACCAGTACCAGCCCCGGATCAAAAGCCTGCACACCCCGCATCACGGCAGCCAGCAGATCGTGATCGCCCGCCATGTCGTTATATAAAGCGCCGTGGGGCTTAACATAGTGCAATTGCACACCCTCGGCCTTGCACATGGCCGCCTGCGCACCGACCTGGTAAAGCACCAGGTTTTCCACCTGTTCGGGAGTGCAAGCCATGGATCTGCGGCCAAATCCGACCAAATCCGGATAGGCTGGGTGTGCGCCAATCGTGACACCATGCTTTGAAGCCAGGCGCACCGTAGCGCGCATGATGTCCGGGTCAGAGGCGTGAAAACCACAGGCTATATTTGCCAGATCCAACATCGGCATCAATGCCGCATCGTTTCCCATAACCCACGGGCCCAGGCTCTCACCTACGTCAGCATTCAGCAGCAGTTGTGTCACGATATTGCGCCTCTGTTTAAAGCTTTATGTTCAACAGTCATCCTGTTTCGATTCCAGCCGCCAGGGCCTGTAACAAATCATGCACGCGTCTGTGCCCATCATCAATCCCACAGCCGGCTGAAACAGCATTCATTCTAACGTTAACAAAACTCAACTGAACCAATCATATCCAACCATTATTATTAGCGCCCCACTCAAGCATCAACTATTTTGTAAGGACACTTACCGCACATGAGCAAAGCTGATCTCGTTTTTCAAAGCTATGGCAGATGCTGCAACCGCGATGAATTTTTCATCGATTTCTACGACCATTTCATGTCGAGCTCCGAGGCCATCAAGAACCGTTTTTTAACGACAGACATGAGCGCTCAGCGCCACTTGCTCAGACATGGCATTATGCAGTTGATACTCACCGCCCGGGGCATGTCCGACCGCAAACTGAAATCGCTTGGCGAGAGCCACAACCGGAATAACTTTGACATCAAGCCTGAGTGGTACACCTTATGGCTGGATTCCCTCATGAAAACCGTGCGCGTTCATGATCCCGAATATACAAATCAGCTGGGTGATGCCTGGAGAGAAGTACTCACACCGGGCATTGATGTAATCCGCGGAGCCTACTGAAAGCCCACCTGATATTTCTTGATTCAGCCTGTAGATTTCCACACACTTGCAGACCAGCCCTCAAGCAAAAAGCTGCATTTATGCTCTACAAATTACTGCCTGGTTTACTTTGGTTGCAGGGATATACTGCCCACACCCTGAAACGAGATATAACCTCAGGTCTGGTTATTGGCGTAATGCTAATCCCGCAAAGCATGGGCTACGCGGTGTTAGCTGGCTTACCGCCGGAGTTCGGGCTGTACGCTTCCATCTTCCCGCCGCTTTTATACGCCCTGCTGGGAACCTCCAATAAGATATCTATCGGGCCGGTGGCTCTGGATGCCATTCTTATTCTTTCTGGCCTTAGCGTGCTCGCAGAGCCTGGCTCGGATCAATACCTGCAACTGGCTGTGGAACTGACATTACTGGTTGGTTTGATTCAGTTTCTGTTCGGCCTGCTGCGGTTTGGATTTATCGTTAACTTCCTCTCCTACCCAGTTGTTGTTGGCTACACCTCGGCAGCCGCTCTTATCATCATTGGCAGCCAACTTCAGAGCTTGACAGGCGTTCATGTAGATAGCGCCAATGTGCTCGATTTGGGCTACCAGTTACTGGTAAACATAAGTAACTGGCACGGAGTTACCATCGGGATTTCCGCCGCCAGCCTGCTGTTTATCTTTCTTTGCAAACGCCACTTACCCAAGCTGCCCAACGCGCTGATTTTGTTGGTTGGCACCATGCTGCTGTCGGGGTTATTTCACGCCGGCCAGGCGGGGGTAGATGTGATTAGCTCGGTACCTCGGGGCTTTCCTGCCCTGCAAATACCCGATATTGATTTCGCAAAACTTCGCGAACTGTTGCCGGTGGCGTTCACTGTAGCCTTGATGGGGTTTGTGGGCACTATGTCCATTTGTAAGTCGGAAGAATCGCCAAAAGATAAGCGCAGTGTATTGCCAAACCAGGAACTGGTCGCGCTTGGCCTGGCGAACGCCCTGGGCGCTATGTTCCGGAGTTTTCCCGTATCGGCCAGTTTTTCACGCAGTGCCGCGCTGCGAGACTCAGGTGCGCTCACTCAAGTGTCGGCCATTATTTCCTCAGCGTTAATCGCTGTGACGGTGGTTTTTCTTACACCACTGTTTGCCGACTACCCCTTACCAAAAGCTGTTTTAGCCGCGATCATCGTGATGTCGGTGCTGGGACTGTTTAAATACAAAGAGATGAAAACCCTGTTCCAGCAGGACAAAAAGGAATTCGTGATTTTGCTGGTCACCTTCGTGATCACCCTGTTATTGGGCGTTCAGCAGGGTTTATTGGTGGGCGTGGCCGTGTCGCTGCTACTGGTTATTTACAACAGTACAACACCGCACATAACTGAGCTGGGCAAGCTCGATGGTGAAGACCTTTACCGAAACATCCATCGTTTCGAGACAATTAGTGTGCGCAAAGATTTGCTGATATTCCGTTTTGATGCGCCATTGTATTTTGCCAACAAAGAATACTTCAAATCACGATTATACAGCTTGATGAAACGGCGTCCCGAGGGTGCTCTAAAAGCTGTGATACTGGATGCCCAGGCTATAAGCAGCATCGACAGCACTTCACTAATCATGCTGGAAAGTGTGATTGAGAACCTGCGGGAACAGGGTGTTCAGCTTTACCTGGTAAGCCTCATTGGCCCGGTTCGGGACACGCTCACCCACTCGGCCGCTTTACGCGAGTACGTGCTGGATGAGCACATGTTCCCTCAGATAACAGATGCGGTGTTGTATATTGACCAGGGCATCAGCTCACGGGCCTCAATCGCCAAACAGAGCAACGCAGGAAGAACCAGGCGAAGCTAGACTAAGCTTGGCTCTCCCGCTCAACCGCACCCGGCCCACCGGCCGCCAGTATGGCCGCGCCGAATACGCACACAGCCATAACCAGCACAATAGGCAGCAGCGTTCCGCCAGCCAACGTGGCTGAAAGCGCGCTGATGGCGCCGGCAATGGTGAACTGCGCCGCTCCCAGCATCGCCGCAGCGGTTCCACCAAGGTGGGGGAAAAACTCCAGCGCATTCGCCATGTTGTTGGGAATAATAGCCCCCATAAAGCCAACCGCCGCAATAATACAAGCCGCAATACCCCAGTAAGGCGCTCCGGCCCAGGCGCAAATGATTAGCGCACTCACGGCAACGGCCTGCAGAAACACACAGGTTCTAAGAACCTGTACCGATTTAAAACTGTTGAGCAAACGCCGGTTAAGCAGATTCATGCTGGCCATGGCCACTATGTTGGCTGCGAACAGCCCGGAGAACATGGCATTGGACAGCCCAAACCACTCCTGATAAATAAACGATGCGTGGGTGATAAATACCAGCATAGCGCTGAAGCACAAGGCCTGCAGGCCAACAAAGCGCATCGTTACCCGGTGCCGAAGCACCAGCCCATAGTTGGTAACCAGCGTGGACACAGGGGTTTGAACTTTAGGCCGCGCGGGCAACCGCCGAAACAGCACCAAGTGCAGAACCACTGCCAGCAAGGCCGCGTAAACCGACAGCATTAAAAAGATGGAGTGCCACTCGCTGAAATATAGCAGTGAAGAGCCTATAGATGGCGCCGCAGCCGGTGCAATAAACATGACCAGGCCGATCAAACCAAACAACCGCGCTGCGTCCTGCCCGCTGGTTTGGTCGCGCACAATAGCCGGCACAGACACCGCACAAAACGCACCGCCAATACCCTGCACAATCCGCCAGCCCAGCATATCTGGCAGAGTTTGAGCCTGGGCAACCATAAACGCGGCGCAGGCAAACACAGCCAGCCCGGCAAACAATATCTGTTGCCGACCATAGCGGTCGGACAATGGGCCACCTAGCAACTGCGCGAGGCCCAAAGCCCCCACATAGGCGCTTAACGTAAGCCCCACACCGCCATGGCCAACACCCAGCTCATCCGCAATTTCGGGGAATGCCGGCAGGTAGGCATCAAGCGCTAATGGCCCCAGGGCAACCGTCATGCCCAAGAGGATGGCTAACTGAAAATGAGATAAGGGTGTGGTATTCAAACCCGCACTCCAACTAGAAAAACCTGACTGCCCATGGAAAACCTTTGTTTGTTAGGGTGCTTACTACACACCAGCCTACAGCATCAGCGCAAAATACACTCCCGGCTCAGTGCTTTGCTCAGCTTGCGCCGCTTGCCGCGCAAGCTGTTGCCTTTGTTATTACCATAACCTGCCCGAAGCTGTGACTGAACCTGCGCCAGCTTACGCCGGTAGCTCATACAGGCTTTCTTCTGTTTGGCAGCTACCTTTGCTTTCGAATTCTTACGGGATACATCACCTGTTCGATCAGATGAGAGCAACCCGTCTACTTGTTTTCGGATACCCGAAACACGCTTGTGCTGCCTAAGGTTATTCACCATAGGCACCGTTACCGGCGCTGCCACTTCAACGGTTTTCGATTGTTTATCCGGTGGCGGTGAATCGGTGAAATGAATCACCCCGTTGGCGTCTGTCCAAGTATAGATATCGGCAACCGCCGATGAAGAGAAAACACATATTAAAACCGCAATAGCCAGAATCCTTGGCATAACCATCCACTCCCTGTGATGTCGTTAAGTGCCGAAGCAGTATAACGTGAGCCACAGGAGATAATAGAGAGCAGTACTGTTTATGGGTCAAGCAGTTCCACCCAGTGTTGTACTGGCACCTGGGATTTACTTTCAAGATGCATCTGGCAGCCAATGTTGGCGGTGACAATTCGGTCGGGATTGTCACCGGTAAGTGCCTCCAGTTTGTTGTCCAGCAACTTCTGGCTGAGCTTCGGCTGTAGCAATGAATAAGTGCCTGCAGAGCCACAACACAAATGCTTGTCTTTGGTCACAGCCAGGTTAATGCCCGCTCTGATAAGTACCTGTTCCACCATGCCGTTCTGTTTCATGGCATGTTGCAATGTGCAGGGGCAATGGAATGCGACTTTGCCAGAATCCTGCTTCACTTTGAGTGCTTCAAGATTTTGCTGCAGGAGAAACGCGCCAAGGTCGGTGCACAATTCGCTCACTCTCTGCGCCTTCTGCGCGTATACAGGATCTTCTCTGAGCAGGTGGCCGTAGTCCTGAACCATGGCACCGCAGCCAGACGCTGTCATCACTATGGCCTCTGCACCGGCCTCAAAAGCAGGCCACCAGGCGTCGATGTTCTGGCGCATGCGCTCCAGGCCTTTTTCGTGTTCGCTGAGGTGATAATTAACTGCACCACAGCACCCGGCTTCTGGTGCTTCTACCATGGTAATGCCGAGTTTATCCAGCACTCGGGCTGCTGCTGCGTTGGTGTTTGGTGTGGCAGATGGCTGCACGCAACCGGCCAGGGCGAGCACAATTCGGTTATGGCTTGCAGCTGGCCAGGGGCTGGCTTCCTTTTTGGGTGGTACTTTAGCCCGCAGTTTATTCGGCAGTATGGGGGCGAATGCCTGCCCCAGACGGAGCATGTATCCGAACAAGGCCCGGTTGGGGATTACTCGTGCCAAGGCCCAGCGGGTCCATTTATCTTTTGGCGACCGGGGTAGCTCTTTATCGATCAAGCCCCGGCTGATGTCTACCAGGCGGCCGTACTGTACGCCGGAGGGGCAAGTGGTTTCGCAGCTGCGGCAGGTTAGGCAGCGGTCGAGGTGTTCGCGGGTTTTCTCGGTAACTTCTGCGCCTTCCAGGAACATTTTCATGAGATAAATACGGCCTCGAGGGCCGTCGCGCTCGTCGTTCAGTTCCTGGTAGGTGGGGCAGGTTGCGGTGCAGAAGCCGCAATGCACGCAGGCCCTCAGAATGGCTTCGGCTTCCTGCCCTTCTGTTGTGTTGGCGAACTGTTGAACTAAATTCGTTTGCATATCGTGCCTGCTAAAGACGCTTGTTCGGAGGTGTCGCGACCGGGGAACCTTCTTCTGAAACACGCTGTGAATACGTCCGTGTACGCTTGGCTACGCCATCCATGGCTTCGCACAGTTTCAAAAGAAGGTTCCCCGGCCGCTTTTCTGGCTTCGATAGGCCCTACATCCAGCTATACAGTCGGCCTGGGTTAAATATTCCGTCTGGGTCGAACGACTCTTTCATCCGCTGCTGGATCGTTTTAAGTGCATTGGGTTGGCTGTGCATAACCTCCCCACTGCGATCTCCGCCACGGAACTGGCTTACCTGGCCGCCTGCGGCTCTGGCCAGGACTTCCAAGTCGCTCAGTTCTGCAGTGCCTTTGTACCAGCGCTGGGCACCGGCCCAGTCGATAAACCAGTCACCGCCCAAAGCCGGATTGGTAGCTGGAGAGCCTACGGAGAAGCGCCAGAGTGGTGCGTTTTTGTCCGCGAAGAATTCGTGTTGCATGTCTTGTACCGAACGCCAGAAGGCTTCGCCCTGCTCTATTACATCGCCGCTCCATTGTTCAGCGGTGGCTTCGACGGCGGTTTTGGCGCCGGACAGGCGCAGATAGACTTTGCCGTCTACCCAGCAAGCGGCGGTGATGGGCTTGGGTTCGGCTGTGCGGCGGTTCATGTAGTGCAGTGCTTCGTCCATGGCCATATCCCGCACCAGGGTCAGGCTGGCTGCGGGGGTGGGCATGACTTTTAAGCTGATTTCGGTGATCACACCAAGAGTACCCAGGGCGCCTGCTTGCAGGCGGGATACGTCATAGCCGGCGACGTTTTTCATAACTTCGCCACCAAAACGTAGATGTTCGCCTTTGCCGTTAAGCAGTCGTGTGCCCAAAACCTGGTCACGCACCGAACCCGCCCAGGGCCTTGCGGGGCCAGACAGGTTGCATGCCAGTGTGCCGCCGATGGTAGAACCCGGGCCAAAGTGCGGGGGCTCGAAGTGCAGCGCCTGACCTTGTTCAGCCAGAGCCGCTTCAATGTCGCTCAGGGTGGTTCCGGCACGCACCGTCATCACCAGCTCAACAGGGTGATAATCTACAATCCCGGTATGCTCGCTCATATCAAGAGTGCCGGCCTGAGTATTTGCTTCCCGGCCCATGAAGCCTTTGGTACCGCCGCCAACAATGTTGAGCTTCTCTGCGCGGGTGCGGGCCTGGAGTACCTGCTCTTGCAGCTGTTGAGAGAGATCAGCCATGTGCGGCTTCCGTTTGTTCGTGCTTGTGTTGTTTGTATTCCAGGGAGCGGTATTCCTGGCAAAATTTCAGTGCCGGTACGCCTTTGCCGGGGTTAAGAATGCCGGTGGGGTCGAAGGCGGCTTTCACATCGTGAAACTGTTGCAACTCCAGGTCGTTAAACTGAATGGCCATCTGCCGAATCTTTTCTACACCCACGCCGTGTTCACCCGTAATGCAGCCGCCTACTTCTACGCACATTTTCAGTATGCTGGCGCCGAAAGCTTCTGTGCGCTCGAACTCACCGGGCACATTGGCATCGAACAGGATCAGCGGGTGCAGGTTGCCGTCGCCGGCATGGAACACGTTTGCCACGCGCAAACCGAACGCTTCCGACAGTGTCTGCATCTCCGTTAATACATGAGCAATGTGCCGGCGCGGAATAGTGCCGTCCATGCAGTAGTAATCCGGAGAAATACGGCCAACCGCCGGGAAGGCAGATTTTCTGCCCAGCCACATTAGTGCCCGCTCCTGCTCGCTCTGGGAGGTGCGAACGGAGGTAGCACCCAGTTTTCTGAAAACCGACTCAGCCTGTGCAACGTGCTCATGTACTTCTTCTTCGGTGCCATCAACTTCGCAGAGCAACAAGGCTTTAGCCTCGCGCGGATAACCGGCGTTGGCGAAGTCGTCGGCGGCCACAATGGCGTGGCCGTCCATCATTTCCAGACCACCCGGAATAATGCCGTGGGAGATAATACCGCCCACCGCGTCACCGGCTTTTTGCACACTGTCAAAACCGGCCATCACAACCTGCGCCACTTCGGGTTTTGGCAGTAGTTTCACTTTTACTTCCGTTACCACACCCAGTAAACCCTCAGAGCCGGTCATTACGGCAAGCAAATCCATGCCACAGCTATCCAACCCATCACTGCCAACCGTTACTACATCACCTTCTGCGGTCACCATTTCCACGCTGAGAATATTGTGCACGGTAAGACCGTATTTAAGGCAGTGCACACCACCCGAGTTTTCCGCCACATTGCCGCCAATGGTGCAAGCAATCTGCGATGAGGGGTCTGGCCCGTAATAGAGGCCGTATTGAGCCGCCTCTTCGCTGATAGCCAGATTGCGCACCCCCGGCTGAAGGTTTGCTGTTCGTGCCAGTGGATCAATATTTAAAATACGGTTGAATTTAGCGAGTGAAAGCACTACACCTTCTTTGCTTGGCATGGCCCCGGCGCTAAGCCCGGTACCTGCTCCTCTGGCGACGACGGGAACCCCGTATTCGTGGCAAATCCGCATAACCCGCTGCACCTGGGTAACGGTTTCTGGCAGCAGCACCAGCAAAGGCATTTCACAGTACATAGACATGCCATCGCATTCGTAGGGCTTCATGGTTTCGTTATCAGTGATAACGTAGTCCGGATCTATAAACACCCGGAACTGTTCAGCCAGCTTTTCTTGGCTAACTTTCAGTTTGTTTGTCATAAAGCTTCCATTCATCTGCCACGCTCAACCCATGTGTCTTAATCTACCTTCATCAAAATACGTTGCGCTTCGAAGTAGTCTATCCCCGCTTGGGCGCAGTCCATATCCTGCTGCGGCATGCCCGAACTGAGCCCAATACCACCCACAACTTCACCCCCAACAATCACCGGCAAACCGCCACCAACAGAACTTATGCGGCCACCCACCTCAGTATGAATGCCAAACGCCAAACTGCCCGGTATATTCACTGCATTGTAATCGTGGGTGGCTTTTTTTGCCGCAGCCGCGGTAAAGGCTTTGTCCTGGGCGATGGTAACACTGCTCGTTTTCCCCCCGTTCATCCGCTCAAACGCGATCAGGTTGCCAGACTCATCCACAATGGCAATACACATGGGTACACCCAACTCCAGAGCCTTTTCGGTGGCGCCTGCAATCAATAGTCGCGCCTCTATAATGTCCAGCCTTTTAATCGCTAACATACCACTCCTCCCAATATTGGTTAAAGACAAGCCCTGGCTGTCATATGTCGGGCTCCCATACCATGGGAAGGCAATATAGAAGTCAGAGCAGCATCGGCGCAGCGCCTGGCGTTAATATAGATAGTCGTGGGCGACACCGGCTTAGTCCAGTAAACAGAGCACTGGTCAGACCAGTTTTTAAACTCAAAAAAATGGATGAATCCGTCGGGATCAGCCATATTCAAAGGCTTGCACGCAATTATCGATGCAACTTTAATAACAACAATGAAAGAATCCGCTGGTCAGACCAGTGTGCAAACAGGCAAATTGATGGCTATTTCACAGGAAATTTCCAGCAGACTGGAACAATTGATTCTCGATGGCGGAATGGCGCCAGAGCAAAAAATTCCTTCGGAGCGGCAACTTGCTGCACGGCTTCGGGTGTCGCGATCGGTTGTCCGCGAAGCGCTGTGCGAATTGCAGGGGCGGGGCGTCATTGAAACTCACCATGGTAAAGGCTCGTTTGTTTCATCCATGGTGCCTGGCTCTAAAGACCTCCGCGCCCAAGGCCCATTGATGCACCTGTTTGAGGGTCACAGGCGCACTTTGTACGATCTGCTGGAGGTGCGAGAACAACTGGAAGGACAGGCAGCTTACCTGGCCGCACAGCGGGCAAACAGTATGGATCGCCACCGTATAACCAAAGCCTTTCGAGCATTGGAAGCAACAAATCCGTTAAGCAATGCGCACCCGGATCACGGTTTTCATCAAACTATTGTGGAGGCTTCCCACAACCCAATATTAGTTCACGTCCTCAGCAGCCTACAAAATATGATACTGATGACCGTGCGAACATCGGTTGCCAACCTCAACCCCCGGGCAGAGGTGTACAAAAAAATAGTCCATCAACATCGCAAAATATATGACGCCATTATTGCCGGCAGGCCAGCCAGCGCTCAAAAAGCTGCTATGGCTCATGTGCGCTTTGTGAGTAAAACCATGCGTGCCATGGAACAAGAAGGCAGTACACTGATCCGCATCCCTATTGAACAAGAAAGCCCAGACCGCCATATGGGTGTGCACAGATGAAACCTGCAAAATACTTGCATTGAACCCTCAGTGCGCCACAATAAGTCGCGGTTATCGTCGCTGAAAAACCGTCAAACTGTGTATGAAAGGTATTGATTTCCACCTCCACAGTCAGTAAAACAAGCGCCTTTGAATTATAGCTTCAGGAGCCACCCATGGCGGACCATGCGCCTTTGATCTGCAGGGACATCCATAAAACCTTCGCCGAGCTTGAAGTGCTCAAGGGTATCTCTCTGGAGACTCAAAAAGGCGATGTGGTTTCCCTGATCGGTAGCTCCGGCTCTGGTAAAAGCACCTTTCTGCGCTGCATCAACCTGCTGGAAACGCCCACCTCCGGCGACATCATTGTTCACGGCGACCCTATCCGGTTTACCAATAACCGAAAAGGCGAACGTATTCCCGCAGATAACAAGCAAGTAGAATTGATTCGCGCCAAGCTTTCCATGGTGTTCCAAAGCTTTAATCTGTGGTCTCACATGACAGTGCTAGAGAACATTATCGAAGCACCCATTAACGTACTCAAGGTGCCAAAAAAGGAAGCCATTGAGCGCGCAGAGGCCTACCTGAACAAGGTGGGCATTTATGAGCGCAAAGATTATTACCCAGCCCAGATGTCCGGTGGGCAGCAACAACGTGCAGCCATTGCCCGAGCGCTGGCCATGGAGCCGGAGGTGATGCTGTTTGATGAGCCAACCTCAGCTCTGGACCCGGAAC
>JAKDUK010000077.1 GCA_030457765.1 Marinobacter sp.
CTGGAAAATCCATCACCCTTGGCGCTTCCGGGGTAGGGAAAACCGTGCAACCCGTTATGACGCCAGATATCAGCAGTGCAGCACTCGCTGTTCTGATTGCCTCTATAGCAAAGCTTTTCACTGGGTTACCTCCTTAATGCTGGGGCCACCCCAGATGGTACCGGTGGGGTCTTCTTCCAAGCGGCGTGTAAACTGGTTCAGGTTTCTGAGGGTGCTGCGCAGTTCTCGTAGGGCCGGGGCTAATTCGCCCATACCTTGCAGCCCAGAATCTATGGCGCCCTGGTTGTCACGAGTTAAATGGTCCATACGCGCGACGGTTTGTTGAACCATTTGCATAGCCTCGCTCATATTTGTAAGCACCGATTTTCCTTCGTTTTGTAACAGCGCATTAGCGTTATCTGACACCGTGGAAACCTTGTGTGCCGCTTCTGCAGCCCGTTGGCTGGCCTCGTCCATGCGTTGCAGTAGTGCCACTATTTGGTCACGGCTGCCAAGCAGAGAATCGCTCGCTTCTCTGGCGTTGCTCAGAATCACCGTTAGGTTTTCGGTGTTTTCTTCAGAAAGCACGTTGTTCGCGCTGGTGAGAAGGGTTTCTGCTTTGGTTAACAGTGCTTCACCGTTCGTTAGAAGGCTTTTGAACGCGGAGGGCTCAGCTGTAATTCGCGTCGGATTATCAAGGTTGCCTTCCAGTATCGGACTGTCTTTGGTACCACCACTGAACTGAACGCTCATGCTGCCAGTGATATTGGCCAGTACCAGCCCGGCTTGAGTGTTCTCCCGCACGGGCACGTTCTGCTCCACACGCACCAGAACACGCACATGGCCCGGGTTGTCTGAATCCAGCTTGAGATCAAGTACATCCCCAACCTCAATGCCGGTGTAGAGCACCGGGTTGCCCTTTGAGAGCCCACTTACCGCATGATCAAACACGATTTCATAATAGGCCCACTCACGATCAGAAGACGATTTGGCCAACCACATCGTGAACAACAAGGCTGCCACCACTGAAATCAGCGTAAACAGCCCGATGATCACGTGGTGTGCTTTCGGTTCCATAGTTTATTACTCTTGTTGCCGGCTCTGCACTTGAGCCTGGAATGCGTAACTGGCGGCCCGCCCACGGGGGCCCTGAAAATAGTCCTGGATCCATGAGTCGTCTGTTGTGGCGACCTTTTCAATCCGGTCTGCCACTAAAACCTTCTTCTGAGACAGTACGGCTACTCTGTCGCAGGTTGTGTAGAGTGTGTCCAGATCGTGGGTAACCAGAAAAACCGTTAACCCCAATGCATCGCGCAGGGTCACAATCAGCTTGTCGAAAGCGGCAGCGCCAATCGGGTCAAGGCCAGCGGTCGGTTCATCCAAAAACAGGATCTCAGGATCCATTGCCAAAGATCGCGCCAAAGCTGCCCGCTTGACCATACCACCGGAGAGTTCCGACGGGTACTTAAGGGCGGAGTCGGCCGGCAAGCCTGTCAGCGCCAATTTCATGCGAGCAAGCTCTTCAGCCTCAGAACGAGTCAGGCTGCAATGCTCAATCAATGGCAGAGCAATGTTCTGTAGCAAGTTTAGCGAGGAAAACAGGGCGCCTCGTTGGAACAGAACGCCAAACCGTTGCTCTGTTTCTGAGCGCTCCTTGGTGCTTAACTCATTTAAATCTTTACCGAACACCTGAATGCGCCCCTCTGAAGGTCTGTTCAGGCCAACGATGCTTCTGAGTAATACCGATTTGCCGGTACCCGAACCACCGACAACGCCTAAAATTTCGCCTCTGAAAAGGTCAAAGTCCAAATCTTTGTGAACCACATGACTGCCAAAGCGATTATCCAGGCCACGAACCTGGATAACGGCAGACGATTGGCTGTTTGTTTTTTGAGCGCCAGGGTGTGTCATGAATTACCAACCCATTTCCATGAAGAAGAGCGCAGCAACGGCATCGAGAAGAATAACCATAAAAATAGATTGAACCACGCTGGATGTTGTATGCACACCCACAGATTGCGCACTGCCACCTACCTTGAATCCTTCCAGGCAGCCGATAGCCGCAATGAGAAAGGCAAGAATGGGAGCTTTCGACATACCCACAAAAAAGTGCTTTAAGGCAATATCCCGCTCCACAATCGCCATAAACTGAGCCGGCGAAATGTCTAAGGCAATTGCGCAGACCATGCCGCCACCGATTAAACCTGCAAGCATTCCGACAAAGGTGAGAATAGGCAGGCTCACCATCATGGCCAGAACGCGTGGAATGACCAGCAGTTCAACCGGGTCCAGCCCAAGCGTGCGAATGGCGTCTAATTCTTCGTTTACCTTCATGGCACCAATCTGCGCCGTGAATGCACTGGCGGTGCGGCCTGCAAGCAGAATGGCGGCAAGGAGTACCCCAAACTCCCGCAAAAACGAGAAAGCAACCAAGTTAACTGTGTAAATGGTTGCGCCGAAATCACTTAGAACGGTGGCGCCAAGGAAAGCTACAACGGCGCCTACCAGAAATGTGAGCAGCGCGACGATGGGAAGGGCATTAAGCCCGGTGTCCTGAATGGCAGCGACAAACGGCGTAACCCGCCATCGGCCAGGTCTTGGTAAAATCGTACACAGCGTCGCGATGATTTGGCCAGCAAACCCCACTAATTGATAGAGCAGGTGCCAGATGGCCTCAACGGTTTGGCCTGTTTGGGTTAGAAACTGTAAAACAGGGCCAAGACCTTCAGGCTCTGGCGCTGGCTTGTCCTGCAGTGCGTCAGCCACTGTCTGCAGCAGTGCGTATTTTTCTTGGGGCAGCGTATTGTCCTGTTTTACCAACGTGCTTAAAGTTTCCGGTCCCAGCAGAGTAACCAGAAGCGAAGCGCCGGCCGTATCAATTCTCCCGAGTTCTTTTAGATTAATATATTCTGCTTTCCATTGCTGGCCGGAGTACTCCTTCACCTGTTGTTTAAGCGCCTGGTAATCGGCGAGGGTCCAATCGCCTCGTATAGCCAGAGTGCCGTTCTGAAGGCGAATCCGAGAAACGCTCTGATTTTCTGGGGAGTTGGCACTAATGGGCACGGGTGTCAGAAATCCAAAAGTTGGTTGGTTAGCTTACTAGCTTAGAGACTACAAACGCTATCTGCCAGTATCTGGCGGTCTTCTTCGTCGTGGCTGGCCAGTACAATGAGGGTTCCGTGGGCTTTTTGTTCAAGCAACCATTGCCGCAGAAGATCCCGCGCATCGCTGTCCAGCCCTGTGAGTGGCTCATCCAGAAGTAACAGGGGCTGCTGGCGCAGAATGGCCCTGAGTAGCGCAACACGTTGCCGCTGGCCGCCAGAGAGATCGCCGGGCAATCGTTTACCAAAGCCACCAAGGCCTACTTTTTCCAGGCCCCGCTCAATGGCTTGCCGGTTTTCTTCCGTAAGCTTTAGCCCGGGATGAATGCCTAGGCCAATATTTGCTTCGACACTAAGGTGCTCGAACAGATTGTGCTCTTGAAACACACTGGTCATGGGCCGATGCCAAGGCGCGTGATTACGAATACTTTTGCCCTGCCAAAGAATATCGCCGGATTGCGGCTGAAGAAAGCCCGCCAATAAATTCATTAACGTAGATTTACCAGACCCACTGGCCCCATGAATGGCAATGCATTTGCCAGGCTCTACGCTAAATTGAAAGTTCCACGGCGTGTTTTGGTTGGGATAAGCAAAAACCAGATTTTTTACTTCAAGCATGTTCCGGCTCCGAGGCAGTGCTTGGTGAAGTCGCTGCCAGGCCTGGCTTGCGAGCAGGCATGCCCAGCCGGTTAAACAAGCTGAACAGTGCGAGTAGAAGCAACACCAACCACAACCCGGTTGCGGCAGCGGCATCAATTCGGTAGCTGCCCAATTGCTGGTAAAGCAGAACAGGCAGGGTAGGCTGGCCCGGAGTGCCAAACAGGGCGATAACGCCGAAGTCTCCCAGTGACAAACCTGTGCCATAGGCCATGGCCAGAGCCAGGGGCCGGCGCAACCTTGGCCAATGCAGCCAGCGCCACCGGTACCAACCCAGCACGCCTAGTTGGTCGGCCTGCTGGCGGCTTGCTGAATCCAGGCTGCCCATAGGCCCCTTAAGCATTTGCAACACAAAGGGCAGGGCCATCATGGCGTTGATCAGGGTAACCAATACCAGTCCCTGGCTGGAGGCGCCAAGACTTGGTCTGAACAGCAAGAACAAACCCGTGCCAAGCACCAGTGGTGGCACCATCAAAGGTAAATAGGCCGCCACATCGGTAAGCCGAGTAAACGCCGGCCTAGAAGTTGCCGTTCCGCAAGCCAGCATCAGCAATGCAGCGGTCACTGACATCAACCCAGCAGGCAGAGCGATAGCCAGGCTTCTTAAAGTGGCATCGAGCAAGGCTGGATTCACAACGAAGCTGCCTTCCGGGAAAAAAGCCATACCCATGCCGGGCAACCCTCTCAGTAAAATAGCGGCCAACGGCATGATCAAAAACAGTACGAAGCATCCGAGTATGGCACTATCTGCTAAGCGTGCTTTAAGTGAACTGCCGGCTCTGCTTCGGTGTGAGGCAACTTGCCTGTCTGGAAGCAGCGAGGCAGTGAGCCCATGGCGGGCAGCCATCCACCAAAGAGACCCACAAATAGCCAACTGAACCATAGCCAGCAACGCTGCTCGACCAGCATCAAATTCAAATCGTAATGATTGATAGATAGCAACTTCAATTGTGGTGGCCGCCGGCCCGCCACCAAGGGTCATCACAATGGCAAAACTGGTAAAGCACAGGGTGAAAACCAGGGCCGCAAGGCCAGGCATAACAGGTTTCACCGCTGGCCACTCCACCGCGCGCCAGTACCACCAGCGGCCCAGCCCTAACTGTGCGGCCACTCGCCGCTGGGATGCGGGGGCGCTTTCAATCGCTTGCAACAGAATACGTGCGGCCAAGGGCGCGTTGAAAAACACGTGAGCCAGCACTATGCCGTTAATGCCATACACGTTCCACGATGCTCCCAGCCAGTCATTGGCCAACCCCGTGAACCAGCCTTGGCGCCCGTAAACACTGATCAGGCCAGACACCGCCACAATGGAGGGGAGCACAAGGCTGAGCTCCATTAAGCGAAGCAACACAGAGCGACCGGGGAATGAGGGTTGTCTGGCCAGAATTCGGGCAATAGGAATCGCCACAAGCAGGCTGAGCACCACCGACAGAAACGCTTGCCAAACGGTAAAGGTAATCACCGTGCGCAAGTAACGACTTTGCCACAACTCGTTAACGCTCGGCAGGGATGTTTCCCAAACCAGTGCACCCATCCCAGCCACTGACAATACGATCAGCGCGCTAGCAATGGCCAGCCCGGGCCAGAGTCGCCAGCCAGAGCGGCTAAAAGGTGCAAGGTGTCTGTTTGGGAGCATCACTGGCGTATGTTCTTGTTTAACGCGTCATGGCATCAAGCCATTCATTTAGCCATTTACGACGATTTTCATTTACGGCTTTGGGGTCAAAATAAAGTGCCTCTGTGGGCTGAATCAGCTGGTCGAATACAGCCGGCAACTCGTCGCCCAAATCTGCGGCCGGGTACATCACATTCTTCAAAGGAATGTGGCGCTGAAAATCCGCACTAAGCATAAAGTCGAGAAATGCCCGGCCCAGTTGCTTTTTATCAGAGGGTTTCACCAGCGCTGCAACTTCCACTTGCAGATAATGACCTTCCTTGAATTCAACAGCCTGGTATCGGTCGGTTTTGTCCACTGCCATGTGGTATGCCGGCGAGGTGCTGTAAGAAAGAATCATCGGCGCCTCACCATTCATGAACAGTGAGAAATAGCCATCGCTCCAGCTTTTGGTGGTGGTAAGGATTTTACCGCTCAACTGCTGCCATTTTTGCGGAGCCTGGTCGCCGTATACGTTACGCATCCATAACAGCAGGCCGAGGCCGGGGGTACTGGTTCTTGGGTCCTGGATGATGATTTTCAGATCATTTGGGGCGGCAATAAGCGTTTCCAGGCTCTCCGGTGGATTGGGCAGTTGCTCCGTATCGTAAACAAACGCGAAGTACCCCCAATCGTAGGGTACAAATACCGGATCTTTCCAATCTATAGGCAAATCAAGGGCAGCCAAGTCCGTTTCATGATTGGCCAGCAAGCCGGTTTGTCGAGTTGTCTCCATGGTGGCGGTATCCAAACCCAGCACCAGGTCGGCCTGTGTGCTTTCGCCTTCAAGGCGCAGGCGTTGGAGAATGTCGCCACCGCTGTTGAGCACCACATAGTTAATCTGACAGTCACAGGTTTGCTCAAAGGCTTTTTTAACGGCTGGCCCCGGGCCCCATTCGGCTGCAAAAGACGGGTGAGTATAAATTGTAAGGGTTGTGGCCTTTTCGGCAATTGCAGGCACAGAGGTGATGGCGAGCAGAAGAAGCGTAAACGCCCGGTTAAGCATGGTGGTGTAACCTCAGCAATAAATTGAGAACATCTATTCAGTTAGAGGTAACCATACTGCGGGCCCCACCAGAGTTGATGAGTGCTCAATCCCTTCGCCGGCATAATCCGGATCAGGTTCCGCGGGTATGGTCTCAGCTCGGCATTTGCCCAGCACCCCGTTGAGTTGATTTCAGTGTAACACGCCAGTGGTGGCAATTCTTTATCGCCGCCGCGCAAGCCTGTATTGTGCGACGAGTTGTTTCGCCCGCTGGCGAAAAGCCGCTGGCCGCTCACGATTAAAGAGCAAGGAGAAAGCAGGTGTCAAAATTTTTACACACAGCCGACTGGCAAATGGGCCGAACCTATAGCCGGTTTGATGCCGAAGATGGTGTCGCACTTGTGGAGGCTCGCTACGACGCCATAGAGCGGCTGGCCGCGTTGGCCACAGAGCATGAGTGTGACGCGGTGCTGGTGGCAGGCGACGTATTTGATGCGCAAACCGTATCTGATCGCACCATTCGGCGGGTGTTTAACGCCACCCGTGGCTTTATCGGCCCCTGGGTAATGCTTCCCGGCAACCACGATGCAGCGCTGGCGGAGAGTGTGTGGACACGGGCAAAGCGATTAAATGCCGTTCCGGATAACGTACACCTTGCGCTTGAATCAGGCGTTTTACCCTTGCCCGAACAGGGTATGGCTGTGTTGGCGGCACCTCTTACACAGCGCCATACATACGGCGATCTGACTCAGCCATTCGACAGCATAGAAACCGCTCCAGACCTACTGCGTATAGGTCTGGGCCACGGCAGCGTGCAGGGCGTTCTGCCTGATGACATAGATTCAACCAACCCCATTGCCCCCAACCGGACAGAAACCGCAAAACTGGATTACCTGGCTCTGGGTGATTGGCATGGCGTTAAAGAGATTAACGAGCGTACTTGGTATAGCGGCACACACGAACCGGAGCGCTTCCGAAATAACGAGGCCGGTTATGTGCTGATTGTGGATATAGAACAGCCAGGTGCCACCCCAACAGTTACCCGCCATGAAACCGCCCGCTATCAATGGCACCAGTGGCGAGAAAGCTTATCCGTACCGTCTGATCTTGATGGGTTGTTGAATCGAATAAATGAGCTACCCGAAGCCTCGGTTTTAGATCTGAAGCTAGACGGTACTCTTACGTTGGTTGGTGATCAAAAGCTGACCAATGCGCTCTCCGTCGCTGAGGCAAAGTATCGCAGCGTTACCTGTGATCGCGCTGGGCTGCAGTTGGAACCAACTGAGGATGATATTGCCGCATTGCATGCAGACGGCTACCTCGGAGAGGTAGTTCAGGAGCTTCGAGAAGGACAACAAGCTGTGAATGCGGATGGCGATGCGGAAGTGGCACGGGATGCGCTGGCCATACTGGCCGGCTTGCTCACATCGAACGATACGGAGGTCGCCCAGTGAAGTTACAACACCTTCGAGTAGAACAGTTTCGGCAATTTAGAAGTGCCGTTGAACTCGGCAGCCTGCAACCCGGCATCAACCTGATTCACGGCCCCAACGAATCAGGCAAAAGCACTCTGGTTCGGGCTATTCGAGCGGCATTTTTTGAGCGTTACCGGTCAAAGTCGGCGGAAGATCTTGCGCCCTGGGGGGATTCCTCAGCGGCACCCACTGTTCAATTGGTATTTGAACACAGTGGCCAGCGCTGGCAGCTGGACAAGCGTTTTCTCAAGCGACATCGCTGTGACCTGTTAATCGATGGTGAGGGCTTTAGCGGTGAAGAGGCCGAAGAAAAACTTGCTGAACTGCTTGGCTATCAATTCCCCAAAAAAGGCGCCAGCAAAGAAGAGCATTGGGGTATTCCAGGTTTGCTCTGGGTTGAGCAGGGTACCGGGCAGGATATTGAAAAAGCCGTGCAACACGCCGGCGGCCATTTAAAATCTGCATTGAACAATCTGGTGAGTGAAGTAGCCAGTACAGGCGGCGATGAGATTATTCAATCAGTCGAGCAGCAGAGAAAGGAGCTGCTGACTGCCACCGGAAAGCCACGGGGTGACTACTTAACTCTAATTAACAACCGAGAAGCTCTCCAGCAGCAAGTATCAGAGTTGCTGGCCCGGGTTGAGCAATACCAAGTACAAGTAGACCGCCTTGGCAGTTTGGCGGTTGAGCATGATAAAGCCAGCCAGGAACGGCCATGGGAAGAAGCCCGGCGCAGTATGCAATTGGCACAAGCCAAATACCGCGACGTTGAGGCGCTGCAGGAGCAGCAAAGCCGTGGCCTCGACTCTCTGAAACAGTTACAGCAGAACCTCACGTTATTGCAGCAAAGCCAGGCTCATTGGCGCAACCAAAACGAGCAGTTGGAGCAACGCCACCAAAGCTACCAGAAATCAAAACAAGAGCTTGAACGTGAAGAACTCGCAAACCCCGAACTGGCAACCGCCGTTGAAAATGCTCGCAGTCAATACCAGCTCGCCACTGCGGCGGTGAAACAGGCCCACCTCAGAGATAAACAGCAGCGCCTGCAAAAAGACTGTGAGCGGCTAAAAACAGAGCTGGCCAAGCTGCAACAAAACCACGAAAAGGCCAAGGGCATTCAAGCATCGCTAGACAGTGCCCGAAATCAAAAACAGAAAAACCAGATCGACGCTGGTGTGCTACGCCAGTTACAGCAAACACAGCGCGAGCTAGATGACGCGAATATTCGCACCCAAACGGTGGCCACTCGCATAACCTGGAGTGTGAACCCAGACAAAAAGTTGGCTCTTGATGGGCAGTTCATTGAGGGGCAGGGCGAAAAGCTTCTTCTGGAGCAGGGGGTGCTCGACATTCCTGGCGTGGGCAGCCTTGGCATTCAACCCGGCGGCGACGAGCTTGCAAGCCTTCGCCGCCAGCTTGAGCGGCTGGAGCAATCACTAGTCCAGCAACTGGCCGCTCTAGCGGTTGAGTCTGTTGAAGCCGCTGAACAGAAACAAACGCGGTTGCAAGATGCGCAGGCGCAGATACAGCGCTTTGATGAGCTTTTGAAATCCCTGGCCCCCAATGGCATTGAACAGCTGCGCTCAGTGAGTGCAGAAGTAGAGGCTGAGTTGCTTTCCCGCACGGCTGAGCTCGAAGTATTGCCCGTTGCCACTGAAGGAGATAATAAGCCCCTAAGCCATGTGGAGGCTGAACTGAAGCAAGCAGAGCAACGGCTGGTGCACGCAGAATCCCGGCAGCGCGACCATGAAACCCAGTTGCTCAAAGCTCGCTACGCCAGTGAAACAGCGCATCGCGAGTGGCAGCGAATGACAGAGGAGCTGAATAGTCCTGAGCGCCAACAGCAGATAGAAAAGCTTGCTGGGGATATCATCACCGCAGAAAAGCAACAGCTAGAGCTAGAGGCGGCGCTAAAAGAGCGGGAAGCGAAGATTAGCGAAGCTCGACCGGAACTCTTAAAGCAAGACATTGAGCGATACCAAGCTACCGCCGAGCACCAGGAAAGTGCCCAGCAAAAACGTGCCGTGGAGCTGAGTGAAATCAAAGCACGGCTAGAAGCCTGGGGGGCAGAAGGGCTAGAAGAGCAGTGCAACGAGAAAATGGCTGAGCTGGAACACGCCCATCGCCGCCACCGTGAACTGGATCGCCGGGCGAAGGCGCTGGAATTACTGTTAAACCTATTGAAAGAAAAGCGCCGGGCCCTCACGCGCCGGCTACAGGCGCCGCTGCAGAAGCACCTGGATCACTACCTAACCGTACTATTTCCAGAAGCCAGTCTGGAGGTGGATGAAAATCTCATGCCAGGCAGATTTAGCCGGGGCAGCGAACTGGGCCAGATGGCCGAACTGAGTTACGGTGCCAGAGAGCAAATGGGACTGATTAGCCGGTTGGCTTATGCCGACTTGCTGCAAGAAGCAGGGCGCCCAACACTGATTATTCTGGATGACACCTTGGTACACAGCGATTCTGAGCGCCTGGACGGCATGAAACGCATCCTGTTTGATGCGGCAACCCGGCACCAAATATTGTTGTTTACCTGTCACCCTGAAAACTGGCGGGATTTAGGCGTTGAGCCTCGTGATCTGGAAGCTCTGAAATTGCACAGCGTTACTGGTTAAAATTTGTTCTTAAACTGCCCATAAAACAAAAACTTAAAAAAAGTATTGACGCAAGAACCGTAATCCGTAGAATACGCATCCGTTGTCGAGGCATTACTTCGATTACGAAGAGCGGGAATAGCTCAGTGGTAGAGCACAACCTTGCCAAGGTTGGGGTCGCGAGTTCGAATCTCGTTTCCCGCTCCAATTACTTCAAGTCTCTCAATGCCAACCTGAGAGCACAAAGACTCGATTCCTTCGATCTTTTTAGGCGCGGTGGCAGAGTGGTCATGCAGCGGACTGCAACTCCGCGTACGCCGGTTCGATTCCGACCCGCGCCTCCATTATTTCTCCTTTGTTGTTCTCGCCCTACGAAAGAAATTCAGCTGTCAGCCCTTTTTGCGTCGATCCCGAAACTTACATTAGCCTACCAATCCCTGCCAGCCTTTTAAGGCTTTTCTCAGCTGCAACGGGTGAACCGCCGTTGATGAGTGCGTCCGGATTGGAAGGCTCTCCCAAACAGCCTGTTAATCGGCAACAACACCGCAGGCTATACGAGCACCGCCGCCGCCCAGAGGCTGGGGGGAATCCGAGTAGTTATCTCCTCCGCCATGAATGACCAGGGCCCGTCCTTTAAAATCGCTCAGCTCCAGCCTTGGCGCAATATTAGTCTGGGCATTCTCTCCACCAGGGCCCACATGCAGTCTCGGTAGATCTCCAAGATGCCCCGAGACTTCGAATGGGCCTTTATGTGATTTGGACTTTTGCGGATCGTAATGGCCGCCAGCGGCGCCTGCAGACGTCGTCTTTCCATTTTCTTCTGTTGGGCTGCAGTCGGGGTTTTCGTGTAGATGGAAACCATGAATACCCGGCGCAAGCATACGAAGATCAGACTCAACCAATACCCCCTGATCATAAGCGATGAGGGTTACCGTACCTAACGAATCCCCTTTACCATCGACACTTGCCTTGAACATCTCAACCTCAAGTGTTGGCTCTGCGAGTACCTGTGACGTTGACAGGAACAAAGCAGCGGAAGCTGCCAGAAGGGGCATCCCGAGTTTTTTGTAATACATGATTTTCTCCTATTACAGTCACTAATCAGAAAGGCCAAAGTTAAGGGTAGTCACAGTTTTGTTTTTTTTAAACATTTCTATATGGGCGATGCTATGCAGAATGATTTTGGGGCCTGTTTTAAAAGATAAAAGCGCCGCTCGGGCGGTTTCTTTGAGCAATCGGATTCATCCCTCAGGGC
>JAKDUK010000078.1 GCA_030457765.1 Marinobacter sp.
GCCCAGGCGGATTATCAGCGGGGCGTGCAGATATTCGAATCCACTCAGGCAATTGCCAAGAGTGATCTGGAAAAACTGAAAACCAAGCGCGATCTGGCCAGAAACAAACTGTCCAACGCCCGCCAGGATCTTGAGAACACCAAGCTCAGGGCGCCGTTTGCCGGCGTTATCGCGAAAAAATCCGTCAGCAATTTTCGCAACGTTAATTCCGGCCAGGCGATATACGTGCTGCACGATCTGACCGATCTTGAGGTGGTGATCAACATCCCCAGTCGCCTGTTTCTGTCGCCAGGCCGGGAAAAAAAGGCGTTTGCAACGGTTGAGAATGATCGAGGCGAACGCTTGCCGGTGATGTACAAAAGCCATTCTTCCGAATCGGATTCGCTCTCCCAGACGTTTCGGGTGGTGCTCGGCTTTACTGATCTGAAAGAACAGAATGTGTTGCCCGGCATGAACGCCCGGGTGTATCCCATTGAAAACGGTGCGCCCGGCAAGATGGTTATCCAGGTACCTGTTCATGCCGTGATGCCCACTAATACCGGCGAGGAGTTTGTGTGGCTGGTGAATGATGACGGGGAGGTGACAAAAAACACCGTCCGGATAGGTGGCCTGCTGGAAGACAGGGTAGTGGTAAAGGACGGCCTGAAGCCGGGCGACCGCATAGTCGTTGCCGGTGTTCATGCACTCACTGAGGGCATGAAAGTTCGCCCCCTTGAAGAAAAGGGGCAGAAATAATGAATCTTGCAGCCTACGCCATTCAGAAGCGCACCAGCTTGTGGGTGATTATTTTCCTGATTCTGCTGGGCGGCTACCTGAGCTATACCAATCTTGGACGGTTTGAGGATCCGGAGTTCACCATCCGCAAAGCCGTCATTATTACCTCCTATGAAGGTGCCAGCGCGCAGGATGTGGCGGATGAGGTAACCGACCCCATTGAAGCCGCCGTGCAGTCCATGCAGGAGGTAAAGAAGGTTGATTCCGTGTCCAAGCAGGGCCGTTCGGAAGTGAATGTGGAGATTGAACTGGCGTTCTCCAAAACCAAAGCCGAACTGGAGCAGGTGTGGGACAAGCTGCGACGCAAGGTGAACGACGCCCAGCGGTCCTTGCCCTCGGGTGCCGGCCCTTCTTTTGTAAATGACGATTTCGCCGATGTGTATGCGCTGTTCTATGCCATTACGGCGCCAGGGTACAGTAGCAAGCAGTTGCATGATTATGCCGATTTTCTCAGCAAGGACCTGGCTCTGGTAGACGGTGTTGCCAAGACGGCCCTCATTGGTGAGCGCGAAGATCGCATTTACATCGAAATCTCCAGCGAGCGCCTGGAAAACCTGGGGGTTAGCGCCGAACAGGTGTATCAGGTGCTGCAAAAGCAGAACACCATTACCGTGGCCGGTGATGTGCAGGCGGGCACTATGCGCCTGCCTGTGATTCCGGAAAACGCCGTCGGCAGTTTCGAGCAATTGAAAAACCTGCCGTTGGGGATTGGCAATGATGGGCAAACGGTGAAGCTGCAGAATGTGGCGACGGTTAAACGTGGCTATCAGGAACCCGCTGCCTTTTTGATGGAGTATAACGGCGAGCGGGCCATCGGCCTGGGTATTTCCAATGTGTCCGGTGGCAATGTGGTGGAAATGGGTGACGCCGTGAAAGAGCGCCTGGCCGAGCTGGACGAGCAGCGCCCGTTGGGTATGGTCCTGAACCCGGTTTCCATTCAGTCGGATTCGGTGCAGGCTTCCATAACGGATTTCATCAGCAATCTGGCGGCGGCTGTGGTGATCGTTTTCGTGGTGTTGCTGGCGTTTATCGGCCTGCGCTCCGGGGTGATCATCGGCTTTGTGTTGCTGCTGACCGTGGCCGGTACGCTGATCATCATGCTGATGGACGACATTGCCATGCAGCGGGTTTCCCTGGGGGCGTTGATTATTGCCCTGGGCATGCTGGTGGATAACGCCATTGTGGTCACCGATGCGGTGCTGGTGAAACTCAAAAACGGCGAAGACAGATACCAGTCGGTGCTGGATGTGGTGCAATCCACCAAGTGGCCGTTGTTGGGCGGTACTTTGGTGGGCATTCTGGCCTTCAGTGCCATCGGCTTGTCGCCCAGTGATATGGGCGAGTATGCAGGGTCGCTGTTCTGGGTGATTCTGTATTCCATGGCGCTGAGTTGGGTGTTCTCGGTAACGGTTATACCCATGCTGTGCTACCAGTTCCTTACCGTGAAACAGACGAATGAACCCGTCTCGGAAGGAAAAATATTAAGGGGTTACCGCCAGCTGTTGCAGTGGGTTCTCAAGTATCGGAAAACCACCGGGGTGGTTCTGATTGCGCTGTTTGCCGGTGGCATCGCCGGTACCGGCCTGGTGCCCCCGGGCTTTATGCCGGATTCCCAGCGGCCGCAGTTTGTGGTGGACGTATACCTGCCACAGGGCTCGGATATTTCCCACACCGCCAATGTGCTGGGCAAGGTAGCCGAGGATGTGAAAGCCCATGACGGCATTACCGATGTCACCTCTTTTATTGGTGGCGGAGGCCTCAGATTCATGCTGACCTATTCGCCGGAGTCCCGGAACCCGGCCTATGGGCAATTGCTGGTGGATGTGGCGGATGAAAGCCTGATTTCGCCGCTAATCAACGAGCTGCAGGGCGAACTGACGGCCGCACACCCGGAAGCTTCGATCAAGGCCTGGAAGTTCATGCTGGGCCGGGGCGGCGGCAAGAAAATAGAAGCCGGCTTCAGTGGCCCGGATTCAGCGGTGTTACGCCGTTTGGCAGAGCAGGCCAAAGCGCTGATGGCGAAGGATGACAACCTGATCGCGGTGCAGGACGATTGGCGGCAACAGGTGCCGGTGTTAGTGCCAACCTACAATCACTCGTTGCTGCAAAAACTGGGGCTGACCAGCGTTGAGCTTAATAAGGCGGTTGCGCAAACCCTGAGCGGCCGCTCGGTGGGCCAGTACCGGGAGGGCGACGATCTTATTCCCTTGGTGGTGCGGGCGCCGTTTGACGAACGCAGCCGGCAGCGGGCTATCGAAAGCATCAAGGTGTACAGCGATAAGCTGGGTGAGTCGGTGCCGGTCAGCGAGCTGACCGAATCCGTCCAGGTGATGTGGCAGGATGCGATGATCCGCCGGGTGGATCGCCAGCCCACCATAATGGTGCAGTCTGATCCGGCGCCGGGGGTGGGCACCAACGAAGCCTTTGCGTCCATTCGCTCGCAGATAGAGTCTATTGAGCGACCACCTGGCTATGAATTGACCTGGTACGGTGAGTACAAGGCCTCAAAAGACGCCAACGAGGGCCTCGCTATCTCGGCACCCTATGGCTTTGCCGCCATGATTCTGGTGGTGGTGTTCATGTTCAATGCCATACGTCAGCCCTTGGTGATCTGGTGCACGGTGCCCTTTGCCTTGGTGGGCGTGGTGATTGGCCTGGCGTCATTCCAGGCGGCGTTTGAGTTTATGGCTATTCTCGGCTTTTTGAGCCTGATTGGAATGATGGTAAAAAACGCCATAGTGCTGGTGGATCAGGCCGACAACGACGTTCGCGCCGGTATAGAGCCCTTTGACGCCGTGGTACATGCCTCCATCAGCCGGGCCAGGCCGGTGGTGTTGGGTGCATTGACCACCATATTGGGTGTGGCACCCCTGTTGATGGACCCTTTTTTCAAAAGCATGGCAGTAACCATTATGTTCGGCTTGCTATTTGCTACGGCCTTAACGCTGGTTGTGATTCCATTGCTGTACTCAGTGCTCTTCAGAATTCGAAGCCCTGATTCGCAATAGGGTTATCGAACTGTTCGGATGTTGGCAATCGTAGTTCTATGAACGGTGTTATTTGAGCTTACTGAACATGCAGATTGCAGGTGGCTTAACTTTGCTTTTGACGTTTGTTTAACTATATTTAACAAAGTCGAGTTCAGCTCGTGTGTTTGCCAAAAGGGAGGGCGTTACGTCATGGTAGTTGAGAAACCCAGCCATCAGGCCCTGGCGAAAGATTTTTTGCGACTTTCTCCGATAGAGCTAAAAGCTAAATATCCCGAGGATGAAGAGGTTCAGGGTGCGCTTGCTCAAATAACATTGATTCGGAAGAAATTTCATATCGAAGGTGAGTCACCAGCAGCTTATGCGGTAATTGAAACTGCCTTAATGAAACGTATTGCGTTGAACCTGGCGCAAGGGTTGCCCGTGCTGGTGTCAAATGTTGACGACTATTACCGTGAAATAATTAATCAGAGGTAGTCTAGGTTCGGTGATATGCGCTTTGTCTTATCAGCAATAAGACCGTTGAAAAGCTGAACGCGACGAATTTTTCATCAGCTTCGTCGTTCCTCCGTATGGATCGTGAGGAGGATATTGAAAACCGGTTTGCCGCTGAGTAAGCGGGTAGAGCCAGTTAGGTTGTTTATTGTGCTAGCTGTTATGAAGGCGAGCTGGCAAATTCAGTATCCCTGAGTTGATGTAAGGAGAGGTTGATGTTCCTCACGCTGCTTGTCTGCACTGCTGCTATTGCAGTAGCAACAGTGTTGCCGCTTTGGCGGAATCCTCACTGGAGCGTTCGGAGCTTCGATTTTCCACGTATGCAGGTGGCGGTTTTAGCTGTGGTGTTGGTGATTACCCAATTGCTGCTGCTCGATCTGGCCAGGCCTTTAAGCTGGGTGTTGATTTTTGTGGCCGTAGGGGCATTGGGGGCGCAACTTTGGTGGATTTTACCGTATACAGTGGTCTGGCGAAAAGAAGTCAAAGATGCGCCGAAAAACAACCTCGAACGCACTCTGACCATAATGACATCCAACGTCCTAACCCCTAACCGTAACTCCAAAGCATTATTGGCGCTGGTTGAAGAGCACAAGCCAGATGTTCTGGTAACGCTGGAGTCGGATAAATGGTGGGGAGACCAACTGGCTGTGCTGGAAGGCAGCATGCCTTACAGCATCAAGTGCCCGCTGGATAATCTGTATGGCATGCATGTTTTCTCGAGGTTGCCGCTACACGAGCCGAAAGTGCGTTACCTGATCGAAGAAAAAGTACCTTCGATGCATGCGATGACAGAACTGCGTTCTGGTGAGAAGGTACTGATTCATTTTGTGCATCCTGCGCCGCCTAGCCCCACGGAGAACGACGAGTCGACGGAACGGGATGCCGAACTTGTGATAGTTGCTCGCAGCATTGCTGACAACGATCAACCTGTGATTGTAACTGGCGATCTGAACGATGTAGCTTGGTCGCCGACTACTCGATTGTTCCGTAAAATCAGCGGCTTGCTTGATCCAAGGGTAGGGCGCGGGCTTTACAGCACCTTCCATGCAGATTATCGGCTGTTACGATGGCCCCTTGATCACCTGTTCCACAGTCACCACTTTACTCTTGCGTCCATTACCCGGCTATCTTCCATCGGTTCAGACCATTTTCCACTGTTGACCCGAGTGGTTTTTGCCCCAGCTAAAGGCGAAGACCAGGAACCGCTGCAGCCGGATGGCGATGATCGTAGCTGGGCAAGGGAAATTGCCCAGGACCAGAACGCCAGTAAACACGATGTTCCCTGAGTGGAACCAGTAACTTATTTAAATTAAGGGCGAGCAATCCCACATGTCCGAAGATCCATTAAAAACACTGTCAGATATGGCCAGCGATGCCCATGCGCGTATCCAGGCTGCGCACCAATCTATTAATCCTGTTATAGGTGTACGTCGAGGTATGCGCGATGTGGGCATTCCGGCAGATGCCATGTCTATTGATTGCCTCCGCACTCAGCGACGTATCATGCTTATCTTGCACGACGGCGAACCGGGAACGCTGCTTTATCAGTTTGTGACCATAGAGGAAGAAGCGGGTGACGATTTTCAGCGGATGGCGCTTGCGAACGTTAAGGTTCAGACACTGTTTGATTGGATGCAAGAGTACTTTGGCTGATACTTATTAAAGCCATTAAAATTTGATCCTAAGTAACAGAATAAAAGGGATTCTCCCAATGATTAAGTACAGCTTTCTTGCGGTGGCCATTGCGACTGCACCATTGATGGCTCAGGCCGATATTACCCAAGCTACGCTATACCCTTCGCATGCGGAGCTAACGTGGAAGCAGAGCGAACAGGTCAGTACGGGCTCTGGCACAGTTTCAGTTGAAGGTTTGCCGGTTAGCCTTCAGGACAAGAGTTTACAGGTAGGCGTGGAAGGACTAGCCGGATTAAAAATACAGCAGGTTCAGATCAACCGGGTGGAGCAAGCGGAATTTGTGGCTGACGACACTCGGCGCATTCGTAAGGAGTTGGCTGCGGTCGGCCTGAGAATTCAGGAGCAGGAAGATGCCATTCAGTCCTGGAATCAGCAGGTTACGCTCATGAGTAGAATAACTGAGTCGCCCCATGAGCTGTCGGCTTCGGAGTTGACCGACATCGCGACTACTGTGAAAGACACAACTCAGGGGGCATTGGCAGAAATTCGGCGTATTCGTTCTCAGATGGCGGATGACATTGCTACACGAGACCGCTTAACCCGCGAGCTGTCACAAGTTAAGCAAGGTGCCAAGGCCACGAAAAACGTTGTGGTTCACTATCGGGCACCCGAAAGTGGCGAACTGAGCCTAAAACTTAGATTTCAAACCAATCAAGCCAGTTGGCAGAGTGAGTACAGCGCGCGGCTGAAAACAGAGCTGACAGATCAGGCCGGCGGTGAGGTAACGCTGGAGCATTTGGCCGTAGTGCAGCAGTCTACGGGCATGGATTGGGACGGCGTGGAGCTTCGTCTTTCAACCGCAAACGCTCACCGGGGCACGGCAATGCCAACCATTCATTCGTGGGTGGTTAGCCCTGAACAACCTGCAATGTACCAGGCGCGTGCGGACGCCCCTATGGCAGAGATGGAATCTAACTCTCTCAGCGCGTCTAAAGGTGCCGCCGCGGTTGTTGAGCGCCAGAGCAGTTTCACACAGAGCTACTTGTTACCACAGCCGGTAGCCATTCCGAGTGGTGCGTCTGGCCAGCGGTTGAGTGTTGCGGAATATCAGATGCCTGTGGAAGTTGGCACCTGGACTGCGCCAGTGGCCGACACCAACGGGTATTTGCACGCCAAGGGTATCTTCGAAGCGGATGCGCCTGTCCCTGCCGGGTCAGTAACGCTGTATCGAGATGGCCAGAGTGTTGGTGAAACAAAGTTGCAAGAGCTGGCCGACGGCGAAGAGATAACCCTCGGGTTTGGGGTAGATGAGGGCATTCGCGTATCTGTTGTAAACGAACTTGAGCGCAGCGGTGAAGAAGGCATTTGGAAAAGCGAAAATGTTCAGCGCCGGCAGAACCGATTTGAGATTACGAACCATCATTCAACGCCTGTAAACGTTCGCGTGTTTGACCGAATTCCTGTTTCACAGAAAGATATCCTGACGGTTAAAACGCTGGATATAAGTGAACCCGTTGAGCGGAATGTGGACGATAAAAAAGGTGTTCTGGCCTGGGATCGTGAGGTGCCTGCAGGTGAGACTGTCAGTGTGAAATCTGGCTTTGAGATTCGGGTTCCCGAAGGAACCTCGCTGCCACGATTGTAGTAAGGCCAATAAGGGCGCATCTGCGCCCTTATTGGCCTCCGGGTCAGGGCACAAAGCCTTATCCTGGATAACCGGTAATGTCCCGGATTTTCTGGTACAGCGGTTGAAGCTGTGGGTACATGCGCAGGTACACCTCGGTGTACAGCCGCTCATAAAGTTCCCGGGCTTCCGGGTTTGGCTGAAAGACATCACCAACCCGGGTCATGGCCGCCATAGCGGTGTCAAAATCCGGGTGCAACCCTAAACCGACCGCTGCATCAATAGCGGCTCCCAGCCCGGAAGTTTCATAAGTGTGTGGGCGTTCGGCGGGCAAGCCGAATACGTCAGCGGTTAATTGCATGGCGGCATCGCTTTGCGAGCCGCCGCCTGCAACCCGAAGCTTGCGAATTTTAACGCCACTGCGTTTTTCGATTTTTTCTTTGCCTTCCCGAAGGGCGTAGGCTAACCCCTCCAAAATAGCCCGATAGATGTGCGAACGGGTGTGAACATCGCCAAAGCCGATGATTGATCCTTTGGCCTCCGGCCCAGGCTGGCGCACGCCTGGCGACCAATAGGGTTGTAGCATAAGGCCCATGGAGCCAGCAGGCACAGCCTTCACCAGTTCATCAAATAGCGCTTCCGGCTCAATGCCACGCTCCTTGGCGATTTTCTGTTCCCGTAAGCCGAATTCCCGCTTAAACCAGCTCACCATCCAGAAGCCCCGGTAAATCATGACTTCTGTGGAGTAATGCCCAGGTAACGCCGAAGGATAGGGCGGCATCAGGCGTACCGGCTCCACATAGCGTTTGTTGGTGGTATTTATGGTGGCGGTTGTGCCGTAGCTCATGCAGCCGATATCAGGCGTTAAGCCCCCAGAGCCGAGTATTTCGCAGGCTTTATCGGAGGCCGCAGCAATAACTGGCAGGCCTTCCGGAAGCCCCAAGTGGCTGGCTGCATCGGTGTTGAGGTGGCCCAGTGTGGCGCCAGGGCTGACAAGCTCGGGCAGCATCGATCTTTTTACTGGCATAACTTGCCATTTGAAGTCGCGCCTGCCAGCCCATCGGTGTTTCTTGTAGTCAAACGGCAGATAGCCTACTTGGCTGCCGATGGAGTCCTTTAGTTGACCTGTTAAACGGTAATTCAGATAGCCAGACAGAAGCACAATATGTCGAGTTTTTTTCCAGATTTCTGGTTGGTTCTGGGCTACCCAGTTCGCCTGGGTTTTTTCCCGAAAGCGGTTAACTGTGTCTTCAACTCTTGCCAGTTTGAAGAGCAGGCCCCAAGCGCCCTTAACCGGGCCATCAAGCCTGGCGTGGCGCTGGTCAAGCCAGATAATGGCGGGGCGCAGCGGCTTGCCATTTTCATCAAGGTTGATCACTGTGCCACGCTGGGTAGTAACGGTAATGCCCGCAACCCGCTCTGGTGTGATATCTGTGGATTGCCAAAGCTGTTCGCAGGCTTTTCCCAGGTTTTCCCAGAAATACTCTGGGTGCTGTTCGGCCCAACCAGGTTGTTCAGAAAAGTATGGCTGAATTTCCTGTCTGCCTTTGCCAACCAAGTTGCCTTGAGCATCGAAAAGCAGGGCGCGAACACTCTGTGTGCCGTTATCTATGGCCAAAATCAGGGGCTCAGAGCTCATGCTACTGCTCCGGCCGATTCGGCAGCGAGTAGGCTTCGCGCCAGAGTGTTAAGTAGCGGGCTTCTTCGGTTTGCCATTGTTCGTCATTCCAGCCAAGAGCACCAAGGCAATGTTCCTTTATTGTCGGCAGCAGAGCCTTACCGCCCTCTGGCACGACCAGCCCAATCCGAGTGCGGCGTAACATGAGATCATCCAGGTGTTTTACATCTTCTTGCTTGCAGGCCCATATAACTTCGGCCCACAGCAGCTCACCTGGCACGGGGCCAGATACCCGTTGATCGTAAACGGGCTCGGCTGGCCCAGCCTGTAACAGCTCGTTCAGATCTGAGCCATAAAAACCGACAAGCCGTTGCCAGTTCCGGTGACTAATATTTGTTGGCCGTTGGGGTGGGGCGATTTGTCGAAAAACCGGGTCTATCACCGGGCGCAATCGCTCCTCACTGCCAAGGCCTCTTACCAGCGCCTCCCGTGCAATGAGCCGAAAGGTGGTGAGTTTGCCGCCGGCAATACTGATTAAGCCGTTATCTTCCCGAAATTCGTGCTCGCGGCTTTCCTTTGATGGGGCTTTTGAGCCGGAACCGCTGGACTCTGCCGTTACTACGGGGCGAACGCCTGCCCAGGTGGATAACACGTCGCTTCTGGCAATGGTTGCGCCCGGGAACAGGCTGTTAGAAATCCTCAACAGGTAATCGACCTCTGCAGCGGCAATGTGCGGCTCATTATCCAGGTTTTCCGTGTGATCAAGGTCGGTGGTGCCCAGCACGGTTGTGCCGGCCCAAGGGAAGGCGAAAACCGGGCGTTTGTCGTCCGGGTGAAGCAGGGAAACCGAGCAGGAAACCGGCAGCTTCTGCCAGGGAATAACCAGATGGCTGCCGCGCAAAGGGCGGATGGACATCGGATTTTGTCCGTCTACAGGTTGCTGAAGCCGGTCTGCCCACACGCCCGTCGCGTTGATCACCAAAGGTGTGTTTACGGTGAACATTTCGGTCTCGTCTTCTGCCTGTAACTCAATACCGCTGACGTTGCCGTTTGTTCGTAGAACGTTCATTGCCTTTACGTAGTTCAGACACCTGGCACCGTCTTGGCGGGCCTCGGTAATGACACGCTGCACCAGGCGGGCATCGTCAGTTACTGCATCGGTGAAGCCACTGGCCCCAGTCAATTTTCTGGTACTCAGGCCAGGCACCCATTGCATGGTTTCGCCTGGTGTCAGCAAGTGGCGCGATCGAGAGTGTGCGATCCAGTCGTACACTCGCAGTAATATTTGGAACAGCCTTGGGCTGGGGAACTGGCGCTGAAAGTGCGGCATGATAAAACGCAAAGGTTCAATCAAGCCCGGTGCTTCAGTCATCATTCGCTGTCGTTCTTTAACTGCATCCCGGGTCAGCCGGTATTGGCCGCTGCCCAGATACCGAAGGCCGCCATGCACCATTTTTGAAGACCGGCTGGAGGTTCCCCAGGCGAAATCTTTTTGCTCAACGAGTAGCGCGTTCAAACCGCTGCCGGCAGCTTCCCGGGCGATACCCGCACCGGTAATGCCACCGCCGATAACCACAACATCAAATGAGTGAGTGTTATCCCGGAGCTCTTTGAGGAGCGAGTTTCTGCGCCCCACCTGGTTTATTGCGCTCATGTCGCTCACTCCAGAAGTGTTTTCGGGTTGAGGATGCCTTCCGGATCAAAACTCTGGCACAGGGAGCGGATGGCAAGCATGCCTAATTCGCCTTTTTCAACCGGCAGAAAAGGTGCGTGGTCTTTACCCACCCCATGTTGGTGGCTAATGGTGCCACGGTTGCGCACGATCAGTTCAGAGGTTTTGTTTTTGAGGTGCTTCCACCGCGCTAAAGTTTCCTCATAGTTGTCTGCAGCCCGGAAAACATACGTGGTGTAAATACTGCATCCTTGGCCGTAAAAATGAGACAAGTGGGTAAACACATGAGTGCGCTCGCCTGGGCTTTCGTTGCGGGATTGAAGGCCTTCGCGAAGACTGCCTTCCATTAACCCCAGAAGGTTGTCTACGTTGTCCCAGTCGGTCGCAGTTTCCAGTGTGTCTACGGCATAGCCCATCTGCCAGAGCGCTTCCCGAAGGTAGGGCATGGTAAAGCGTTTTTCGGCCCATTTTTTCCCAAGGTGTGTACCGGTATAGACGCCTTTGTATTCGGAACAGATACGCTTTGCTTCTTGTTTCGCGCTGGCGCACTGATGCTTAGTGCCGGTCAGCCCGAAGGTCATCATGCACTTGCCTTCGGCGGAGCCTCGCAAGGAAAGGAATTTTTCCAGCATGCCAATGAGGTGTGGGTGCCCGGCCAGTGCCAGTTGGGTCTCTGTTTCAATAGCGTTGCTGAGCCGCAACATGGAAAGTTGGGTACGGTTCTGTACCAGCTTACGGCAAGCGGTTCGGGCGCTGTCCCAGTCTGGGAAAAACACAACGTGAAAGCTTTCCCGCTCCGGCAAACGGGTAACTCGCACTTTTACTTCGGT
>JAKDUK010000079.1 GCA_030457765.1 Marinobacter sp.
GATGAACGCTGGCTAAGAATAGGCTGCCTAAGAAAGGACTGGCCAAGAAAAGACCGAAAGTACCACAGGTTATCAGAATCGCGTCTTTTATTGGGGGTATAGTGTACAGGGTTATTCAGCGCGCCTATATCCTGTGGTAGCCTTCCAGAATCGTATAAAACAGAAAGGGTTTCACAGTGTGCACATGCGCACAAAACCCGGATTACCTGACAATAACGAGGACAACCTTGACCACAGAAACCGAACTTCAGCCGCAGGATGCTCCGCTGGGTCGTCTCCCGTTTACCTTTGCAAAGCGCAATGGCGTTATTCTGACTCGCTCGGAAGAGGGCAATCCGGTTATCTTGGTCAGGCCCGGAGCGCCTCACACTGCGTTGGCGGAAGCGAATCGCATAAGTGGTGGTCGTGCGCGGTTCACCACAATCGAACCAGACGGTTTTGATCAAGCGTTAAACGCGGCTTACCAGAACGACTCCGCAGAAGCCATGCAGATGGTTGAAGGCATTGGCGACGACATGGATCTGGCATCGCTCGCCGATTCGGTGCCAGAAACAGAAGACTTGTTAGAGCAAGAAGACGACGCGCCGATTATCCGTCTAATTAACGCCATCCTGACCGAGGCAGTAAAAACCAGCGCCTCAGATGTGCATATTGAAACCTATGAAAAACGCCTGGTTGTGCGGTTTCGCGTGGATGGAGTGCTGCGTGAGGTTGTTCAGCCCAAACGCGCACTGGCGCCGCTGTTGGTTTCGCGCATAAAAGTTATGGCAAAACTGGATATCGCTGAAAAGCGGGTGCCGCAGGATGGCCGAATTGCCTTACGTGTTGCGGGCCGCGAAGTGGACATCCGGGTTTCCACCATGCCGTCATCCAGTGGCGAACGGGTTGTATTGCGTTTGTTGGATAAACAGGCTGGGGCAATACGTCTGGAATCCTTGGGTATGGCATCAGACGATTTGAAAATACTGCGTCGGTTGATTTACCGGCCCTACGGTATTTTGCTGGTTACCGGGCCGACCGGTTCGGGTAAATCTACAACTCTCTATGCGTCGTTGCAGGAAATAAACGACCGTAGCCGCAACATTCTTACAGTTGAAGACCCTATCGAATACAACCTGCCGGGCATTGGCCAAACCCAGGTAAATCCCAAGGTTGAGATGACATTTGCCCGCGGTTTGCGTGCCATTCTGCGCCAAGACCCAGATGTTGTAATGATTGGTGAAGTACGGGATCTTGAAACCGCCGAAATAGCGGTACAGGCCAGTCTTACCGGCCACCTTGTGCTATCTACACTACACACAAATACTGCAGTGGGTGCGATCACCCGCCTGATGGACATGGGAATTGAGCCATTCCTGATTTCATCAAGTCTGGTCGGGATCGTGGCTCAGCGTCTTGTCAGGGTGCTGTGCAGGGATTGCAGGGAGGCCTATACGCCTACCGAAGAACACTGCGAGTTTTTGCAGCAGAATGTTGCCGAGCCACCTACGATTTATAGGGCCAAAGGGTGCGAACACTGCAACAATCTTGGTTATCGAGGGCGCATTGGTATTTATGAAGTGGTGGAAGTAAGTGAAGAGATCAGTGCGTTGATTCACAAGCGTTCAGGTGAATTGGATCTGGAGCGAGAGGCGCGCCTTAAGGGGCCAAGCATCCATGCAGATGGCGTTCGGAAGATACTTGAAGGAGTGACCACTGTGGAAGAGGTGCTCCGCGTAACGCACCGGGGCCAATAAGCTATGCCGGCTTACGAATATAAGGCCCTGGATGCACGAGGGAAGCAAAAACAAGGCGTGGTAGAGGCCGATGCGCCTCGCGCGGTGCGCCAGCAGCTTCGGGAAAAAGGTTTAACGCCGCTGGCGGTTGAGCCGGCGGTTCAAAAACGGACGCCCAGTAGCCCACTGAGCAGCGGGGGGGCGCTGGCGGCTGCCGATCTTGCGCTGATTACGCGTCAGTTGGCAACGCTGATTCAATCGGGTATTCCCATTGAGCAGACACTATCCGCAACCGCACAACAAACTTCTAAACCGCGTATTCGAAGTATGCTTATCGCCATTCGAGCCAAGGTTATGGAAGGCTACACGCTGGCGGATAGCCTTGGCGAATTCCCTAAAGCTTTCCCGCGGCTTTATCGTTCAACCGTAGCGGCGGGTGAGCATGCCGGGCATCTGGATTTGGTTCTGAACCGGCTCGCTGATTACACCGAGAACCGACAGGAAGCACGTCAGAAAATCCAGCTGGCCGCGATTTATCCGATCATTCTAAGCTTTGTTGCAATTGCTATTGTGGTGTTTCTACTCACGTACGTTGTGCCAGATATCATTGAAGTGTTTTTAAAACAGGGACAGGAACTACCGGCCTTAACTCAAGCCATGTTGGCAATGTCGGAATTTCTCACCAGTTACGGTGTCTACCTGGTTGTTCTTCTATTTGCGGGCTTTATGGTGTTTCGTTACGCCCTTAAAAAACCAGACTTTCGGATGCGTTTTCATAAACGCCTGCTGCATTTGCCCTTGTTTTCGGGGATGGTTCGAGGCGTTAACACGGCTCGCTATGCCAGCACGCTGAGTATTCTCACCACCAGTGGCGTGCCACTGGTTGATGCTATGCGGATTGCCGGTGAGGTGCTCTCCAACGATTATTTGCGCCAGGAACTTAAGGAAGCAGCGCGCAAGGTCAGTGAAGGTGGCTCTTTGCACCGGGCGCTGGACCAATCTGGTTACTTTCCACCGATGATGTTGCACATGATTGCCAGCGGCGAAGCCAGTGGCGATCTCGATAGCATGTTGGAGCGCACAGCGACTATGCAGGAAAATACGCTGCAGTCCAAAATGGCGGCCATTGTTGGGCTTTTTGAGCCCATGATGCTGCTGGTGATGGGCGTAGTGGTTCTGATTATTGTAATGGCCATCATGCTGCCGATACTGAACATGAGTAACCTTGTTGGTTAAGATTTCGCGGTAACCCTATAAATTCAAACCAAAAATGAGTGATATAATGACGACGAAAAACCTGAATTCCCTCCAGTCTAGCCGAGGCTTTACCCTCATCGAAATTATGGTGGTCATGGTAATTCTCGGTTTGTTGGTAGCCGTTGTGGCACCCAATATTATGGGCCGAAGCGACCAGGCCAAGGTAACCGTCGCGGAAACTCAGCTTACTAACATATCCAAAGCACTGGATATTTATCGCTTGGATAACAGCCATTACCCCTCCACACAGCAGGGGCTGGATGCTTTGAAATCCCGGCCATCTGGTAGCCCAGAGCCTAAAAACTGGAGCCCCGACGGCTACATGAAAAGCATTCCGGAAGACCCTTGGGGCAACGAATTTCAATATGTAAGTCCGGGTACTGAAGGTGCCTACGATTTGTATTCATACGGTTCCGATGGCCGGGAAGGCGGTGACGGAGACGCAGCGGATATCAGCATTTGGACCATCGGCAACTAATTTATGACGAGTTCTGTATCAGGACACAGCGACAGCGGCTTCACACTCATTGAAATACTGGTTGTTCTGGTTCTGATCGGGCTGCTTGCAGCCCTTGCGGTATTCACCATGGGCGGGAACTCGCAGCAGCGGGAGTTGCAGAACGAGGTGCGGGAATTGTATTTGTTGATGCAAACCGCGTCGGATCAGGCTGTGCTCAACAACTTGGAGCTTGGCTTACTGTTTGATGAAGACGGGTATCGTTTTGTCGCTTTTCAGGACGACACAAACGACTGGAAGGCATCAGGAGAACGTATATTCCGCACTCGCTCGTTTCCAGAGTGGCTAGTGGCAACACGGTTTATAGAAAGTGATGCTCCCCGCCTGGCCTCGGCTGAAGACAAGCTCCGGCCGGATGTGGTGTTTTTTTCCAGTGGCGAAACCACGCCTTTTGAACTCGAGTTTACCGTTGGTAGCGAGACAGATTATACGCAAACGCTTGCTTCCGATGGAGTTTCGCCCATTGAGTGGCAGCGGCCAGGTGAAGAGGGAGAGGACTGGTGATACGGCGTAGTCCAGCCAATTTACCGAAATCAGCAAGAGGCTTCACGCTTATTGAGGTGATGGTTGCGCTGTTGGTGTTTGGGCTGATTGCTACAGCCGCAGCTGAAGTAGGCAGCCAGTATATTTCCAGTTATGAACGTATTCGCGACAAAACTCTAGCTGGCTGGCTTGCTGAAAACCGCATAAACGAAATTCGGCTAGAGGATAGCTTGCCTGACATCTCCGAAAATGCGAAAGACAAAGACTATGGCCCCTTCCGCTGGCAAGTGACGACTAAAGTGTTGGCAACAGCCGAGGCAAAAATGCGGCGTATTGAAGTGAAGGTGGCCCGTTATCAGGATGGTCGATCAAAACCCTATCCGGTACATACGCTTTCCGCATTTGTGGGGCAGCGATGAAAAATCAACAGGGCTTCACGCTTCTTGAAGTTCTGGTGGCAATCACCATTACCGCTGTGATTGGCATTGGCGTGTGGCAAGTGCTGAATGGAGTCATTCTCTCTCGTGATCGGGTGGATGACCTGGCTGAACAATTTGATGGCTTGCAGCGGGCAATGTTGCTTTTGGAGCGGGATATCACACAAATAGTAAATCGACCGGCCCGGGATGTTTACGGCGATTTTCAGCCCGCATTAACCAGCCGGGAAGACGAATTTGTGCTAATGGTTACACGCCAGGGCTGGCGCAACCCGCTGGGCCTTCGGCGCAGCAGTTTGCAGCGGGTAGGCTGGGAATACACCGGCACCGAGTTGCGTCGCAGGTATTGGCCAGTATTGGATCAGGGTCAGGAAGATAACAGCCGGGATGTGTTATTGCTTGAGGGTGTTACCGAGTTTGATATTAGATTTCTCAATGACCAAAACGCCTGGGAGCAGGAATGGCCTTCTGGTGATGCTATGGCCGCATTAACTCCCAACAGTCGGCCAGATACCCCGTTCCCTTTGGGCATAGAAGTTACCCTGGAGCACGAGCGCTTTGGCGAATTGGTGCGCACCTTTGTACTACCAGACTTTGACTCGTCCAACGCCCAGGGTTTGGTTAATCAGGTGAATGAAGCGCGTAACAGCGATCAGGAAGAGGAAGACTCCACTGAGCAAAGCGATACAGGGCAGGGGGGCTAGCAGTATGGTTACACGCCCACCCTTTCATACCTCGCCTAAACAACAGCAGGGTGTTGCGTTAATTATGGTGCTACTAGCTATGGCGCTAGTGGTTATGTTGGCTTCGGGAATGACTCAGCAACAGAGTGTCAGAGTATTTAAAGCCGGGCATTATCTGGCGCAGCAACAAGGCCGAAGCATTGCGTTGGGGGCAGAGGCATTTGCCCGTCAGATACTAATGCGGGATTTTGAAGAAGACAAAGAAGAGAACCTGTTGGTAGATAGCCTGGATGAATTCTGGGCGATGAATGCCGCCATTTTACCTTTGGATGCCAATGGAGTGGCAGAGGTTCAGATAGATGATTTAGGAGGGCGGATAAACCTCAATGATCTGGTTTCGGCCAACGGCCAGGTAGATCCAATCACCAAAGACCGCCTTACCCGTTTGCTGATTGCCCTCGGCATTACCGGTATTTCGGTAGACGCTCTGGTGGACTGGATTGATGCAGATGATCAAACAATCAGTGCCTATGGTGCCGAAGACGGCCAATACCTGATGGCCGAGCCCGGCTTTCGCGCAGCGAATCAGCCGTTTGTTAGCGTATCAGAACTTCGGTTGATTGAAGGCATGACTGAAGAAATATACGTGGCGTTGCGTCCCCATGTGGCCACGTTACCGGTGAGAGGCATAGGCATCAACGTGAACACCGCCACGGCCGAAGTGTTGATGTCCTTGAATGAAGAGCTGACGACGACCCAAGCTAAGTCTATTCTTGAAAGGCGCGAGGAAGAACGGTTTGAAAGTCTTCAGGACTTTTTGGCGCTTCCAGAGTTTGCCGGGTTGGGCCTGAAGCCTGTAGGGCTGGGGCTACAAACCCGTTTTTTTGAAGTTGTTTCTCGGATTACCTACGATAACCGTGTTGTAAATATGGTGAGTACGGTTTTTCGTGACCAGGAAGGTAATGTCCGGACGGTTCACAGGGATACCGGACAAAAGAATCGCATTACCAAAGAGCCCTTTACCATCTCGGAAGGATAACCATGTCTTATCGCCTTTATGTGCGGCCCTTGCCACCTTTTACAGACCCAGGGCAAAACCCGGAAGAACGTCTGTTTAATTGGGTGCTTTACGATGCCGGTGGCGACGCTCAGGCCCAGGGCAGCAGCGATCTCCGTAGCACCATCGAGCAAACACTGAGCCAGAACGGGCTTGAGGGGGTGCAGCTTGTGGGCCTTATTCCAGGCGATGAAGCCTTGCTCTGTATGGCTGATATTCCCGCAAAGCAAAGCCGCTTTATAAACCAGGCTCTGCCTTACGCAGTTGAGGAGCAAATTGCCCAGGACATTGAAAATGTTCATTTGGCCCTTGGCCCCCACACCCACGAGGGATACCGGGTGGCTGCGATAGACAGTGGCAGAATGGCGCAATGGCTTGAGCTATTTTGCGGCTGGTCCCGCGCCAGATTAGACGCCATTTATCCTGATGCCGCATTGCTCCCGATGACAGAAGGCGGCTGGTCCATTTGCCTCGATGGCGAGACTGCCATGATGGCAAGCGATCGTGGCGAATGGTTGAGTATGCAGTCTGCTAACCTGGGAATGTTCGCGCACACCCTGGCAGTGCCGTCTGCGGAAGACGTAGTTGCTGAAGTGCCCGTGGTGATATATGGCACGGACACCGAGTTTGATCAGCAGCAGGCAGTGTTGGGTGAGCTCATGGTGCCGGGCCGACTTTCTGTTCGTAGAGAATCTTTGGAGCTTATGCCGCTTGAGTTGCTGGCTCACGCGCACCATAACCATCTGTGTCGCCCAATCAATTTGTGCCAAAGAGACTTTTCGGTTAAAGGCAACAAGGCAAGCCCGCTAAAGCCTTGGAAGCCACTCATTGCCGTGGCTGCGGTATGGTTTGTAGTGCAGGTGGCGCTGGAAGCCGGAATGGGTTTTTACTACCAAAAGCAGGCTGACGATATGCGCCAGCAGGCCATGTCGGTATATCGAAGTGCCTTTCCTAACGACAGCCGAACCCACGCGGGCAACGTAAAACGAGTGATTGAGGGGCAACTCCGCATGGTTGGCTCTGATGGACCAGACGCAGACTTTATAACGCTGATGAAATACACCGGCCAGCAATATTCGAAAGTAGCAAGTTCGGGCTCGGTAACGTTTAATTCCATTAATTACAGCCAATCTCGTGGTGAATTAGTCGTTGATGTGCGGGCACAAAGTTATGACCGATTAAGCACGCTGCGTAATGGCCTCACGAACCAAGGGTTGGATGCCAAAATTGGCTCGGTGGTTAACGAATCCAGCGGTGCTCGTGGCCGCCTGACAGTATCTGGAGGTTAAGGCTATGTGGACCAAACTAAAAGAGCAGCCTGCCGTTGGTAAACTGGTGGCTCAGTATGATCAGCTTCCCAAGCGGGATCAGCAGGCACTAGCGGTGCTGGCTGTGGCGGTGTGTCTCGGGATTTTGTATTTCGCGGTATGGAGCCCCGTTGCGAGTTTTCACGACGAAGCTGCTGCAAGTAAAGAAAACGCTGCAGAGCTTGTCGCTTGGATGCACTCTAACGAGCCGGTTATACGCCGCCTGAGCAGCAGTGGAGCAGGGCCAGCAGCCAAGTCAGCAGACGTACCTGCCGACGGCCGGGCGCTAATGGGCCTGGTCACCCGTTCTGCCAGAGATACAGGGCTTACGCTGCAGCGCTTTGAGCCCAGCGGAGACAGCGCCATAAGGGTGTGGCTTGAGGCGGTACCTTATTCAGAGGTTGCAGCTTGGCTGGAAATGCTCAATGGTAAGCATGGTGTGGTGATTGATCAGGCTGCGCTGGATCGCGCAGACGATCCTGGCCAGGTATCTGTCCGTTTAACACTGGCAATTTGATTTGCAATAACCGGGTGCCGGAGTGATTCTCTCCGGACAGAGGCAGGAGCAAAAGCATGAGCAACGACAGCGAGATCAAGCCGGAGCCAGTTGTTGTCCGGCTGGATATCAGTGCTTTGAATGAAGCCAGATCCATTCTGTATGACGCCTACCGAAACGAACCAACGTTTCAGTTCCTTTTCAATCATCGTAAACCCGGCTATAAGCAGCGTGTTCGGGCTACGGTGCGCGAATTGGTTGACCTGTACTTTGATCTTGACCAGGACGCAGTTGGCGTAATGGTTAATGATTCGCTGGTTGCGGTCGCATTCATCGGCGACCCGGACCTTCGTTTGAATCTGGCAGGTCAATTCAGCTGGAGAGTCCGCATGGTGCTGACAGCAGGCTTTGCCTCTACCCGCCGTTATCTCGATTATCACGAGAAAATACGTGCCATGCTGCCCCAGCCGTTGGCACACCAGCTGCCATTAATGGGAGTTAACCCAAAATATCAAAATCGCGGCTATGGCCGGCATCTGCTTAAAGCGGTTCAGCGGTTGTGTGCAGACAATCCGAAGGGAACCGGGTTGGTTCTGGATACCGGTAACAGCCGCTATCTGCCATTTTACGAATCTGAAGGTTTCCGCAGTCTTGGGAAAATTCGCCTTGGTGGCTTTGAGGATCACATACTGTTCCGTGAAATTCATCCGGAAGCCAAGGCAACTGCCAATCAAAATTAACGTTGTAACAAACAACAGGAGACACTGTGTCTGATAGCCTAGATTATGATCTGATTGTTATTGGTGCCGGTAGCGGCGGCGTACGTTTGGCGCGTATGTCAGCTGGCCGCGGCGCACGGGTAGCGGTTGTTGAATCCCGTTACCTCGGCGGTACCTGCGTTAACGTTGGCTGCGTGCCCAAAAAGCTGTTTGTATACGGCGCCGGCGTCAGCGATGAACTGGAAGACGCGGCAGGTTATGGCTGGGATGTACCCATGGACGGCGTCAGCTTTGACTGGCCCACACTCGTCGCTAATAAAAATGCAGAAATAGAAAGGTTAAATGGCATTTACGGTCGCCTGCTCGAAAATGCCGGTGTGACGGTTATTGAGGGCACTGCATCCATCAAGAACCCGAATACAATTGTTGTTGGAGACAAAGAGTATAAAACCGCGCACATAACAGTTGCGACAGGCAGCTGGCCTGTTATACCGGATATTCCGGGTAAGGAGTGCATTCTTACGTCAAATGAAATGTTTTATTTACCTCAGCTCCCGAAACAGGCAGTGGTGTGGGGCGGTGGCTATATTGCTGTTGAGTTCGCCGGTATTTTAGCCGGCTTGGGTGTTGAAACAACGTTGTTGTATCGGGGCGATCTCTTTCTCCGTGGTTTTGATGGTGATGTGCGCAAGTTTGCCGAACAGGAGATGCGTAAAAAGGGCGTTCGACTTGAGTTTGGCGTAACCATCGAGTCGGTAGAAGCAGAAAACGGCCATTACCAGGTTAACCTCAGTAACGGCGACGTTATGGAAACCGGATTGGTTATGGCAGCAACCGGCAGGCGGGCGCTGGTAGATGGCTTGGGGCTCGCCGAATTGGGTATCGAACTTAATGCCTCTGGCCATGTAGTAGTAGACGACCACTTTAAAACCTCAGTTCCGTCTGTGACGGCACTTGGGGATGTGATCGGTACGCCGCAGCTAACACCGGTAGCTCTCGCTCAAGCTATGGTGCTCTCCCGCCGGTTATTTGGTGATGGTGAAGGTGAAATGGATTATTCCGCCATCCCGACCGCGGTTTTTTGTCAGCCCAACATAGGCACCGTGGGGTTAACGGAAGAAGAGGCAAAGGGGGCAGGGCATAGTGTGAAAATTTATCGCTCTGAGTTCCGACCTATGAAATATATTCTCAGCGGCCGCGAAGAGCGCTGCCTGATGAAACTTGTGGTCGATGACGCAACGGATAGTGTGCTTGGCGCCCACATGGTTGGACCAGACGCAGGAGAAATTACTCAGGGGCTTGCGGTGGCTATTAAGGCTGGCGCGACCAAGGCGCAGTTTGATTCTACTATGGGCATACACCCAACCTCTGCAGAAGAATTTGTCACCATGCGCGAACCTGCTGCCTGACAGAGGATAAGCCCAAGGAAGGGCTTGGTTATTTGTACTGGCGCTTTATGACAGGTCTATCCAGCGCGCTATAACGTTTCTCAGGTTTTCCTTACGCACTGGCTTGGACAGATAGTCGTTCATGCCGCTTTCAATGCAGTTGCGTTTGGTGTCGGGCAATACATCGGCGGTTAATGCGATGACAGGTGTCCTTGCCATGCTGCTGCCTACTTCCCACTCTCGGATATAACGGGTGGTTTCATAGCCATCCATTACCGGCATTTGGCAATCCATGAGAATCACATCATAAGTTTGGTGGCTCCTGCGAACCTTGTTCAGCGCTTCTTTGCCGTTAGTGACCGCTTCAGTGTCAAAGCCGAGCCGCTTTAACAACGCCAGTGCAACACGCTGGTTTACAAGGTTGTCCTCAACCACTAAGGCCCGCTTAGACAGCGACAAATCTGTGCGAACGGTGGGTTCAGCAATCTTCGGTATGTCTGTTGGGGGGGGCAGTTCCAGAGGCAGTTCAAAGCGAAATGACGAGCCTTTACCGGGGTTTGTTTCCACCTGAATGTGCCCGCCCATACGTTCAACCAATCGTTGCACCATAGAGAGACCCATCCCAGCACCGCCATGGCTACGAGCATCACCTCTGTCCAGTTGCGCAAAGGAGCTGAAAATGTCTGTGAGATGTTCATGGGGAACGCCATAGCCGGAGTCGCTTACAGAGCAATTGACAATCATACAGCCGCCCTCGACACCAAAGCTGCCAACCTGAACATTCACAAAGCCTTCATTAGTGAATTTGATTGCGTTATCAAGTAAACAGGCAAGGATTTGTCGGATCCGAGGGGCATCGCCTGTCACTAGCGGTGTTTTTGGCCAGTCACCGTAAAAGTTAAGTGTGAGAGCCAATCCTTGTTCTTCTGCAACATGACGGTAGGAGGCTACGCAGTTGGTGATGAGAGTGTGCAGATTGAATATTTGTTGTTCCAGCAGGATCGTGCCGCTTTCCATCCGAGCATAATCAAGGATGTCACTGATCACCGTAAGGAGATCCTCGGTAGACTGTCGTGCAGTATGTAAATAATCTCGTTGCCGTATGCTCAGCGCCTCCTCCTGAACCAAATCAACCATACCTAGTACACCATTGAGAGGCGTGCGTAACTCGTGACTCATGGTGGCTAAAAACTCTGATTTGGCATGACTTGCAGATTCGGCCTTCTCCCGGGCATGCTCCGAAACAGCCAGCGTTTGTTCTTGTGATGATTTTAATGCATCAAGGCGTTCAGCCAGTTCATTAAGTTGCTTTTCAATGGCTATGATTTCTCGGGAACTGTGTCGCCGATCTACTTTAGTGGTTCGATAATCGCTCTCTAGAAGGCGACTGATGCGCCCAGATACCTGGTTAATCGGTGGAAGAACAGCGTTTAACGTGTACCGAGTGACTACAACGGTAAAAAACAATAAAGCCAGTCCAATCGCGACAGAGGACCAGAGTATATTTTGTCGGCG
>JAKDUK010000146.1 GCA_030457765.1 Marinobacter sp.
TCCTGGCTAATGGTATATCGTGCTGAATGATCGGTCTCAGCCGGCGTTGGCTCAGGCGTTGAAGCACAGCCCGCCAGCGTCAAAACTGCCGATACTGTCAGCCATACATGTAAGCGATTTGAGATCACTGTCCGGATGTCCTCTGAAATACGCGCTGCCAAATAGACGTAAAAGCAGCAATAGCGACTATTGTAACGGGTTCCTGGCACCTATCACCATTACCGGCCTGACATCAGGCGGTGATCATCCTGCGATGGGTGTGGATGGACATCAATATACCAAACGCCGCCATCAGCGTGACGGTTGCTGTGCCGCCATATGAAATCAGTGGCAAGGGTACCCCGACCACAGGAAGCAGACCACTGACCATGCCAACGTTAACGAACACATAGATAAAGAAGGTCATGGTTAACGCGCCGGCCACCAGCCGGCTGAATGAATCCTGAGCCGTAACCGCAATATAAAGGCAGCGTAGAATAATCAAAAAATACACGCTGAGCAGCACCAGGATACCAATGAACCCAAACTCTTCTGCCAGTACCGCCACTATAAAATCTGTATGGCTCTCCGGCAGGAACTCCAGGTGCGACTGAGTGCCCTGAAGCCAGCCTTTGCCATCAAGGCCGCCGGAGCCAATAGCGGTTTTGGATTGGATAATGTTCCAGCCAGCGCCCAGTGGATCGCTCTGAGGGTCCAACAGGGTTAGCACTCGCTGTTTCTGGTATTCCCGCATACCAAAAAACCACATCACCGGAGCGGCTACGGAAATCATCGCAAAGAACGCTGTGATCAGCTTCCAACTCATGCCTGCGAAAAACACCACAAACAGCCCAGCCATACCTACCAAAAGCGACGTACCCAGGTCTGGCTGTTTCACAATCAACATCATGGGGAGCAAAACAATAACCAGGCCAATGGCAACACGAGATAGTCTTGGTGGCAAAAAATGCCGCGACAAATACCAGGCCGCCATCATGGGCACCACCAATTTCATGAACTCTGACGGCTGAAACCGGGGCAGACCCGGCAGAGCCAGCCAACGCTGTGCGCCTTTAGCACCAATGCCTACAAACAGCACAGCCACCAAACTCGCCAAACCCAAGCCATAAAGCCAAGGCGCCCAGCGACGAAATACCGAAGGGTCCAATTGGGCAAAAACCAGCATTACAATAAAGGCAATGCCTAAGCGCACACCTTGTGCCTTGACCACATCAATATTTCGGTCTGCACCACTGTATAGTACAAACAGGCCGCCCGAGACCAGACCCAGAAGCAGTACCAGCAAAATAGGGTCCAGGTGCAGGGCAGACCATAGCCCCTTTGGCCGTCCAAGGGGGTTGCTGGCTGTTGAACTAAACACTTCCCGGACAGCCATTAACGAACCTCTTTCTCGGAATCGGCTTTACTGATCAGCGGGCTGCCCTCGAGCGCTGAAAACTCAAGTAACCAGGCATCAAACATTGCACGCGCCACCGGTGCCGCAGTGCTACTACCGCCGCCACCATTTTCAACAATGACAGCCACTGCGATTTTCGGATTATCCACAGGCGCAAAGCCAACAAACATGGCATGGTCGCGTAATCGCTCCTTAACCTCCTCGGCATCGTATTCTTCGTCTTCTGCAAGGCTAAACACCTGGGCCGTGCCGGTTTTCCCCGCCATACGATAAGGCGCTCCACGGCCTGAGGCCCTGGCTGTGCCTTTAGAGCCATGCATCACCTCGGCCATGGCATCTATGATGTACTCCCAATCACTTGGGTCTTTGAGGGTTAGCGGTTTATGGGTTTCGCTCGGCAGAAAGTCGTCCGGCAACCGGTCGCCTTGAATGCCTTTCAGCAGCCTGGGCTCAACCCAATCACCCCGGTTTGCAATCAATGATGTTGCCGTTGCCAACTGCAATGGCGTGGCGAGCATAAAACCCTGGCCAATACCCATGTTTACCGAATCTCCGGGATACCAGGGTT
>JAKDUK010000080.1 GCA_030457765.1 Marinobacter sp.
AAAAAATCCAACCACCGCTAAGTAGTTGGATTTTTTAGGGAATTTTGGTCGGGACGGTAGGATTTGAACCTACGACCCCTTGCACCCCATGCAAGTGCGCTACCAAGCTGCGCTACGCCCCGATTCGCTAATGACCGTATTCCTGAAGCAGGAGTTTTCCGGTGTGTGCCATTGAAACTTAAAGGAGTAATCTCAGTGGCTTAGCGGGAGCGAAGTCTACACTAGCCTAAAGTAAAAATAAACAGGCTTTGTGGGTTTCGCTTTTTTTTTGTTCATCGGAGCTTGGTTTCTCTGAGTTGTTTGACGAACGCTGGCGGTTCAAAGGTGTCCGATTTGGATTCGGCCCAGTATTTGTCGAAAACGGCCAAGCCCGTCTTGCCCTCAAGCAACGCGCCGGGTGCCAGGAATGGGAACAGATCAATGTACGAGTGCACTTCTGTTTTCGATACCCGGCGCACTATGTGCTCCGGCCCCAGCTCGCCGGGGTGGCGTAAGCCTGATGCCTCCAGCAGGTTCTGCAGGGCGTCCAGGGTGTTTTTATGGAAGTTGTATACTCGCTTGCTCTTGTCTTCCACATCTAACTTGCTGCTTCTTTTGGGGTCTTGGGTTGCAACACCGCTAGGGCAGCGACCCGTGTGGCAGTTGAGGGCTTGAATACAGCCGAGCGAGAACATGTAACCGCGGGCAGCGTTACACCAGTCGGCGCCCAGGGCCAGGGTGCGGGCAATATTGAAAGCCGAGGTGATTTTGCCTGCTGCGCCAATAGAGATGTCTTCTCTAAGATTGGTGCCCACCAACGTGTTATGCACCAGAAGCAGCGCTTCTGTCATGGGCGTGCCAATACGGTTGATAAACTCCAATGGTGCGGCCCCGGTGCCACCTTCTCCTCCATCTATCACAATGAAGTCTGGCTTGCGGCCGGTTTCAAGCATTGCTTTAACAATAGCGAACCACTCCCATGGGTGGCCGATAGCGAGCTTGAAACCTACGGGTTTGCCCCCGGACAGATCACGGAGCTGGTCCAGGAATTCAAGCATCTCGATGGGTGTTGAAAAGGCGGAATGCTGAGCGGGCGAAATGCAATCTTCACCTACAGATACGCCCCGGGCCTCGGCAATTTCCGGCGTTACTTTGGCGCCAGGGAGGATGCCGCCATGGCCGGGCTTAGCTCCTTGAGATAGTTTGACCTCTATCATTTTAACCTGATCGAGCGTGGCGTTTTTCTCGAACATCTGAGGGCTGAATGAGCCGTCTTTATTGCGGCAGCCAAAGTAGCCAGACCCAATCTCCCAAACCAAATCGCCACCGGGTTGTTTGTGGTAGCGAGATATAGAGCCTTCGCCGGTATCGTGATAGAAGTTGCCGGTTTTTGCGCCAGTATTCAGGCTTAGAATCGCGTTGGCCGAAAGCGAGCCAAAACTCATGGCAGAGATATTGAAAACACTCGCGCTATAAGGCTTGGCACAACGAGGGCCAATATGAACGCGAAAATTACTATCGGCAATATTGGACGGCGTCAGCGAGTGATTGATCCACTCAAAACCCTCGTCGTACATTTTAAGCTGTGAGCCAAAAGGGCGCTTATCCAGCACGTTTTTGGCGCGCTGGTAAATAATGGTGCGTTGGTCCCGGGAAAACGGCTGTTCGTCGTTATCAGATTGAATAAAATACTGACGAATTTCAGGGCCTATGGATTCAAACAGATAGCGAAAATGCACCATAATCGGATAGTTACGGCTGATAGTGTGTCTGGTTTGCAGTATGTCGTAGGTGCCAAGTAAAGCCAAAGCGCCGAATATGGCGGGTATTAAATACCAGGATTCGTAGCTCAGACTAAGCGCCAGTGAGGCAGTAAAGCCGACAACACTAATAACGTAGGCCGAGTAACGCATCGGGAAAGTGGTAGTTTTCTCCATGAATATCTCGCTTTACTTCGTGAGAGCGGTGAGTGACAAGCATTTTTGCGTTGGTGCCCAGTATATAGATACGGCGCCTGACTGCTATCCGATTGATTGCACTTTCCACTGTCCGTGGCTCTACTTTGGTCTATGCTTGACTCGATTGGTTGAGGTTTTCAGGCTTTTGATGTTTTGAACTCAAAACATTATTATGGCGCGCCTGTAACATTTGAACCTCAGATCATTAGATATTTCGATACTAAATTCAGAACTAGGAGGCGCCAACACGTGGGCGACGTAGTTAAAGACGAGTATCAAACAGATTATGTAGCCGGCCAGGACAATATCAAACCGCTCGGGCTGGATCTGCACGCACCGGTATTTCCGGTTACTGCAATATTGGTGATCCTGTTTGTTGTAGGAACACTAATGTTCCCGGAAGCCGCCAAAAGTTTACTGGATGGTGCCAAGAACGACATCATCGCAAGCTTTGATTGGTTCTTCCTGTTAAGCGCTAACCTCTTTGTTATCGTGTGTATTGCGCTAATTTTCATGCCGGTGGGTAAGATTCGCCTGGGCGGCATGGATTCGAAACCCGAGTTTTCTACTATCTCCTGGTTTGCGATGCTTTTCGCAGCAGGCATGGGCATTGGCCTGATGTTTTGGGCGGTAGCAGAGCCTGTGGCAAACTACACCGGCTGGTCTGGAACGCCTTTTAATGTGCCCGCCAATACGCCCGAAGCACGCGAACTTGCCATGGGCGGTACCATGTATCACTGGGGGCTTCACCCTTGGGCGGTCTATTCAATAGTCGCTCTATCGTTGGCGTTCTTTGCTTTTAACAAAAACATGCCGCTGACTATCCGCTCGGCTTTTTTCCCTTTGTTGAAGGACAAAGTATGGGGCTGGCCTGGCCACATTATTGATATTCTCGCCGTGGTTGCGACGATTTTTGGCTTGGCGACGTCTCTCGGGTTTGGCGCTCAGCAAGCGGCTTCTGGCCTGCATTATTTGTTTGGCTGGGGGTCTGGTATTAATGTCCAGATGGCCATTATCGTGGGTGTGACGGCTGTTGCGCTTATGTCGGTACTGCGCGGCCTGGATGGTGGGGTTAAGATACTAAGTAACCTCAACATGTCTCTCGCGGGTATTCTGCTGTTTTTCGTTATTTTTGCGGGCCCGACCATGAGCCTTCTGGAAAACCTGTGGGTGACTGCTTCCAGCTACGTGACAAACGTTGTGCCGCTGAGTAATCCGTTTGGCCGTGAGGACGACGTATGGTTCCATGGTTGGACGGTGTTCTATTGGGCGTGGTGGATTTCCTGGTCACCGTTCGTTGGTATGTTTATCGCGCGGGTTTCCAGGGGGCGTACGGTTCGTGAATTCGTAACCGCGGTTCTGCTTATCCCAACGGTTATTACCGCGATATGGATGAGTGCGTTTGGCGGTGCAGCTCTTGAGCAGATTGATCAGGGTATAGGCGCGCTTGCCAATGACGGCATTACCGAAGTGTCTCTTGCCATGTTCCAGATGTTTGCAAACCTGCCGTTAACAAGCATCCTGTCATTTGTGGGTATTGTATTGGTGCTGGTGTTCTTCATAACCTCTTCGGATTCCGGCTCACTGGTTGTAGACAGCATAACCGCCGGTGGCAAAACCGATGCACCAACTGCGCAGCGTGTGTTCTGGGTGGTGATGGAAGGCGCTATAGCGGCTGCGTTAATCTTTGGTGGTGGCTCCGATGCTCTGGGTGCGATCCAGGCAATTGCTGTTAGTGCAGGGCTGCCATTTACGTTGATTTTGCTGATCATGACTTGGGGCTTGCTGAAAGGCCTGACCCACGAGCGGAAGCTGCTTATCTCCAGAGGTGAGATGACCTAAAGTAATGAAGCATAAAAAAACCGGAGCCAAGGCTCTGGTTTTTTTATGCGCGTAATTTAGTAAGACAAGACTCTTAAAGAGAATCTTACGATTTTGGTCTTAAAGACTGGCGAAGGTTTTCATGGCGTAATTGGCCCGCTCTGAGGGTGTAAAGTGTGGGCGCTTCAGCCCTTCAACAGCACCGAGTCTTGGCAGTAAACCACGGCCATTTGCCATCTGGATTGCCAGGCCGGGCCGTGCATTAAGCTCAAGTAGTAGGGGGCCTTCGTTGGCGTCTACCACCAGGTCTACGCCCATATAGCCAAGGCCAGTTGCTTCATAGCAGCGAGAAGCCATTTCCAGCATTTCGTCCCAGGCATCAATCTGGATATTCCCCAGAGGCAGTCCGGTATCCGGATGAAGTGTGATAGGCCGGTTGAACTGCACGGCGTTCAGGCTTTTCCCTGTGCCAATGTCCAGGCCTACGCCTACCGCTCCCTGGTGAAGGTTCGCTTTGCCATCAGATGCCGCCGTTGCAAGTCTCAGCATGGCCATAATCGGATAACCCTGGAATACGACGATGCGAATGTCAGGCACGCCCTGGTGAGAATAACGGGCCAGTGAAGGCTCGGACTCCACCAGATTTTCAACGATGGCCACATCGGGTGCGCCTGCAAGGGAGTAAAGCCCGGCCAGAATGTTGGTCAGGTGTCGCTCTAATACAGGTGCGCCCACGCGGGCGCCAGAGGCTTTCACAAAGTGATCACCGTCCCGGCCGGTGATCACGGTAATGCCTTTGCCACCCGAGCCCTTTGCAGGTTTGATGGCAAAGCCGGCCAGGTCTGCAGCCATTTCCCGAAAGCGGGAGATCTCGTGCTGTTGTTTCACTACCTGCAATAGCTTTGGCGTTTTTACGCCGTACTCAGCAACAGCCAGCTTGGTTTTAAGCTTGTTGTCCACCAACGGGTACGACGAGCGCTCGTTATAGCGCGCTATGTAGTCCACATTACGCCGGTTCATGTTCAGCATGCCAAGGCGCTTCAGTGAGCGTGGAGATATCCAGTCCATATCAGTCGTAGGCCTTCATTGGCGTGAAGCGTTTAAGCTCGGTGAGCTTGTAGCCGGTGTATTGGCCCATCAACAGAATCAGTCCCAGAACAGCAAAGTGAAGCTCAGGGAAGTTGAATGTAAGATGGCCTGCCAAAGGTGCACTCATTAATAAGTAGGCACAGATGGCAACAAACAGGCTGCCGGATCCCTGAATCAGCACTTCCTTGCCGCTTTCTTCTTCCCATAAAATGGACATGCGCTCAATGGTCCAGGCGATAATGACCATGGGGAAGAAAGTGACGGTCATGCCTGTGTTAAAGCCCATCTGATAGCCAAAGATACTCAGGCCTGCGGTAATGAAAATCACCAGAATAATGAGCGCTGATATTCGTGATACCAGAAGCAGGTTTAAACTGGAAAGATACCCGCGCATCAACAAACCAATTGAAACCACCGATAAAAAGGCTATAAGCCCTGGTGCCAGTGTGGTTTGTACAAAGGCGACAGCAATCAATACGGGCATGAACGTGCCAGACGTTCGAATGCCAATCACAATGCGCATAAACGCAACCACTAGCGCCCCGAGCGGCAGCAACAGGAGCATGCGGAACATGCTTTGCTCTTCAATAGGGAGCTCATAGAAACTCAGAAAGCCTAAGCCATTACCATCAGCCTGCATTGCCGCAAGCTGAAGTGCAGGGACGGTTTGCCGCAGCATAGAAAAGCTAATCTCGGAGTTGCCGCCGCCTACAACATCAAGTAGCGATTCGGACCCCTGTCGCCAGAGCAACACGTCTTCCGGAACGCCCTGTGCGGCGGTTTTCGGGTTAAGCGTGAGCCACCGTTCACCGTTATAAATCTGTAGAAAGGGAGTCAACTGCTGACGCCGACGAGCATCTTCAAGCTTCAGGCCATCGGCTGTTCTCGCGGCTATGCCGGAATGGTTAAGCATATTAACCAACAATTGCAGGTAGTTATCCTCAGACACAAGCAGAGTTGTGTTCTGAATGCGGGTATCTGGCTGCATGAGCCGAATAAGCTCCCGCGTCATGCTCTCGGGGGTGCTTGAGCGAGCTTCGGCCTGAGACAGTATTTCCCGCACAGCGGTGGCCTGGGGTTCTTCCCAGAACAATCGTTTGGTTTGGGGCTGCTGTGAGGGTGGGGGCGATTCAGCGCCCGGATCAGGTACAAACTGAGCTTTGAAGTATAGGGTTTGTGGCCCGGTTACTTTTCGCTTGGTCCACTCTGCACGCCGGCTGCCCGATTTATCGATAATTGAAAAACCGTAGCCTGGTGACGCAGCTTGTTCTGTCAAAATATGAAACCCGGGTGGCTGTTCGGGTACGTTCAGGCTTGCCACAACAGAATCATTTGCGCCATCAAAATCAACCCGAGCTTCCACCATCCAAACCGGGCGTTGTTCACCGGTAAGCCAGGGGATTCCCAGTTCTACGTGTCGCCATGCAGCAAGTGAAATGCCTGCAGCAATGAGCAGAAAAACAGCGATATAAAACGGTAAGCGGGACGGACTGTTCACTATTATTTCCCGTTATCATTGTTGATGCGGATGGATTCAGGCAGTTCTGTTGCATGTTCTTTGCCGACATCAATCAGCATGACATCGCGGAGCACATTGCGGCCGATGAGCACCTGGTAAGTAAGGTTGCTGCGATCTGCAAGGGTAAATTCGGCCACTTGCTGATGATCGCCAATAGTGAATTGCAGCTCCACAACCACTCGCCGCTCGGCTTCATTGGTGCTGGCCTGGATAACCTTCACGCGTCGAGAGATTTCTTTCTCAAGGGTGGTAAATTCCTCTGAATCAGGCACTGGTACATCGAAGCGTACCCAGTTGCTTCCATCACGCTCAAAGCGGGTGACATTACGTGCATCGATGGAGGATGTTTCGGCACCACTGTCTATCCGCGCTTTGTAGATCAGCCCTGGTCCAGCCAGGTAGAAGTCTTCAACCTCACCAATAACCACCTTTCCGTTAAGCCGGTCGGCCCGGCCCTCTTTTATTTCTGGCACAGGGCAAGCCTTCTGGGCCGGTATGGGTGGGCAGGAGGGTTTGGCGACCTGGGTTTTTATGGCATCCAGTACTTTTTGAGTAACCGCCTCGTTCTGTTTCAGGACTGCTTCGTGCCTAACCGTTGCGTTGTCCTCCATGGTGACAAGGGTTGCTCGCTGGCTTTGAACCGACGCGTTTAGATCGCCCAGATCGGATTTGGGAACCATGAAATACCTGTCTGCCGAACAACCCGTTAGCAGAACTGTGCCTGCAATAACTATAACGGAGAATCTCGATAGACCAGCTCGCAATCGTTTAGAACACATGAAAAACCCCTGAGCCGGTTGCCGGTCACACCCGGAATAGAAAAGCTGTGACGGTCTAAGAATGTATGACGGAGAATAACTGGGGCGAGAGTATACAACAGCAACCTGTGTATTTGCTTTACGGTTGGTTAAGGGGAGACGAAAAAAAATGATCTGTGCCAAGTACCTCGGTGGAGCGCAGGTATTCCTGCATCAGTGGCGAGCAATTAAGGTACAGCAATAATAATTCTCGCTGGATATCCTGGTCCTGAATTCGAGAGGCAAATCGGATAAGTGCACGCACGCCATCTTCTTTGCTGATTTCTGTTGCTGCGTGGCTTGAGCTATACCGGCTCTTAAGCAGCGCAGTTAGCCGCTCAAGGTGAAACTCACCCGTATGAGTAATATGGGGAAGAATCCGAAACTCAGGTGAGCCATAAAAATCGGGCGTGCCTTCCCCACATTCATTTTCAGAGTAATTCGTTTGTAGAAAATCTGTGCCCAGCTTTCGCCAGAGTTCTTTCAGCATGGTTCTCTACTCATCTTGGCTGTGTGCCGACCCTAAAAGCCGTTAAAAAAGCGTAATGCTATTAATTTCAGGCGACGCTTACCCTTTTAATAGATATTACGTTACGCGTCCAGAGTCGGATGTGGGCACATTGCCAAATTGCCAAGCAGTCGTAATACAGGCAGTGTGTGCGCTCTCGACCTATTTGGGCCTGAGAAAAGGCCGTAATCTTCCGCTAGAATGTAATGCGCGGGTAAGCTCACGTTAATTCGCCTAAATACCAGAGCCCAAGGGAGTGTTGGCAGTGCCAAAAGCCGTTAGTGAATTTATAGTATCCCAACCGGAGTTGGTGGCGGCACTGGTTACCTTGCTGTTAGCAATCACAGTTATTGCTGCTGTGTCTCGGGCGAAGGCCAGAGCAGAGCGCCGGGCTGCAAGTCTGCAATCGGATGTGACCATGCATAGCCGGCGGATAGACGAACTGGTAGAAGAGCGCCAAAGCCAGCAAGCAAAGAATGAGGAAATTGCGGCTGAGTTGAGCGAGGCCCGTGCAGTGCTGCGAGAGCAGCAGGTTATGCTGAGAGAAGAAAGACGCTCTGCGGCTGAGAAACTGACATTGCTGGAGCACAATCGAGACGCTCTGAAACAGGAGTTTGAAAACCTCGCCAACCGAATTTTTGAGCAAAAAAGTGAGCACTTTTCTCAGCAAACCCGCACAAGCCTCGATACCTTGCTTAACCCTTTTCGCGACCAGTTACAGGACTTTCGTAAGCGGGTGGAAGATGTGTATACCACCGAAACCCGGGACAGGCAGGCTCTTCGCAGCGAAATAAAATCTCTTCAGGATCTTAACCGCCAGATTACCGAAGAGGCCTCCAACCTTACGCGGGCTCTGAAAGGCGATAAAAAGATTCAAGGCAACTGGGGCGAACTGATTCTTGAGCGGGTTTTGGAGAAATCCGGGCTGCGCAAGGGCGTTGAATATGAAACCCAGGGCAGCTATAGAGACAACGAAAACCAGTTGCTCAGACCTGATGTAGTGGTGAACCTTCCGGATAACCGAAACCTGGTGATCGATTCCAAAGTCTCGTTGTTGGCGTACCAAAGATGGGTTACAGAGGAAGATGACAGTGCCCGACAAGAAGCACTGAAAGACCATGTAGAAGCCGTGCGTAATCACATTCGCACCCTCAGTGAGAAAGATTATAGTCAGCTGGGTGGCCTGCACTCGCCAGATCTTGTTTTCCTTTTTATGCCCATAGAGCCAGCATTTGTAGCGGCTTTTCAGCAGGACGAGAACCTTTTCGCAGAAGCCTTTGAGCGAAAGATTATTGTGGTAACACCCACGACACTGTTAGCGACCCTACGAACCATTGAAAACATCTGGCGATACGAACGCCAAAGCCAAAATGCGCGCTTGATAGCAGAGCGCGCGAGCGCGGTTTATGACAAACTTAGGGTGTTTGTGGAAGCCATGGAGCGCCTTGGTGGCCAACTCCATACCGCACAGGTTACCTACGATTCAGCCATGAATACGCTGACCAGGGGGCGGGGTAACCTTATTTCCCAGGCCAACCGGTTTGTGGAACTGGGTGTGCGGGTAAAAAAAGAACTGCCCAGAGCCGTTACGGACCAGGCAGAAGTGGATACTGATCAAAACGTACACGACGACAAGTCGGGTTCGGAAAAACAGGCAGTCGGTGCAGATAACGAGCAGGAGTAAGTGCCATGGCAGTAGGTTTTGGGAACATCCGTTTACCGGCCTGGAGTTTAAAAAGCCGGCAGTTGGTGAAAGGGATCATTGTCGCTTCGGCGCTGGTGGCCGGGCAGGCCGCCGCATTGGCACCCGAGCACGAAACCCGCCGGCTAATGCTGGCTACCGAAGAAGCCGTGACCGCTGAAAATTGGGGCGAAGCCAGCGAGTACCTTAACCGCTTGCAGAATTTAGAAGGAGAAAAACCGGCGGATTACCACTATTACCGTGGCCGGGTGATGCTCCAGTCTTCTCACTTCAATGAAGCCCAGGCGGCACTTGAAGCATACGTAACCAAGGCTGGAGCAGAAGGCAGTCATTATCAAAACTCTCTAAAGCTGATCACCGGAATTGAGCGGAAAAGAAAAGCAAAGGCTCAAGCACCGCAGGTAGGTGACGAGTCTAGAGTGGCGGTGATTGAACCCGCAGGGGATCAAAAAATGACCTCTTTGCGCAAGTTGTATTTGGCTGATTCGGACCGTGAGGCGCTTGTTTTACACCTCAACAGTCTGTTGGGTGTTGCCGGCTGGCGGCAGGATCAGGCGGTTGTGCGTTTGGACCGGCCCGCGGATATTGAGTACCGACTGAGTATTGTCAGTGATGCTATTTCCACCCAAGAGATCCAGCGTAACGACTCAGGTGGTGTGACTCGTAAGACCACGCAAATTCCGGTTTTTGGTGTAAATCCACAAGTAGAGTGGGGATGTGAGCAAGCTGTGGCAGCGTGCTGGATATACGACCCACGAGACGGTTCCCGCCTGTTGCAGCTCTCGCCAAATCGCAGCCAAGCTGAAGAAATAGCGCAAACCCTGGGTAAGCTTATCCGCAACCTGCAGGCCGCTTCGGGCTCCTAACGCTCTACTTTAATATTACCCCGTTCGCCTTCACGATAGGCGCCCGGGGTAACCCCCGTCCACTTCTTGAAGGCTCGGTGAAAGGTAGAAGGTTCTGTAAACCCAACTTTGGCGGCAATGTCGTTAATAGAAAGCTCCTGCCGGCTCAAGTAGTAAATCGCCATATCCCTGCGCAGCAGATCTTTAATCTCCTGAAACGACGTGTTCTCTTGCTTCAGCCTGCGCCGCAGGGTTTGCGGGCTGGTGTGTAGCTCTGTTGCAATCCATTCAAAATCGGGCAGTGGTTGCGAAAAGTCCCGGCCAATAAGCCCCCGAATTTTACCGGTAAAGGTATTGCTCTCATCCGGGCGAGATAACAAATCCGCCGGTGAGGTTTTCAAAAACTGAAGCATTTCCGGCTTGTCTCGGATAACCGGTGCCGACAAAAATCGCTTATCAAATGTTAGGGCGGTACAGTTGGAGTTGAACTCCAGAGGGCAGTGAAAAATATGACGGTATTCATCGCCATGGGGTGGCCTGGGGTAATCGAATTCGGCCTTTTCCAGCTCCACGGGTTGCCCGATTAGCCAACAGCCTAACCGGTGCCACAGAACCAGAAGGCTTTCACGCATAAAAAAATGAGGATCGTGAATATCGCCTTCAATGTGCGTAACCAGGCGCACCTTCTGATTATCTGTTTCCAGCTTCATGGTCACCATAGGTTCGAACAGCCTGGAGAACTGATACGCCCGCTTATACACCGCTTCCAGCGTATGGCAATCAATAACCAGTGCGCACATGGTGGCAAAAGTGCCTGTTCGAGCACGCCTGGGGCCCATACCCATAAGTTCATCATTCATACGGCCCCAGATAACCTGCAGCAACAAACTGAACTGGTCGCTGCTCACCCGGGCCTTTTCAATGCGCAACAAATCTGTGGATATACCCGCTTCCAGGAGCATCCCCCCGGTATCAAACCCTAAATGATCAGCGCCAGCCAAAGCTGCCTGCACAAAGTGCCGTGAAACTGTCAGATCAGACATCTAGCTCGCCATTTTGTTAAAACGACACTTATCATAAAACCCCTAAGCCACATTGCAAC
>JAKDUK010000020.1 GCA_030457765.1 Marinobacter sp.
TGCTGCAGCCGGCTGGGGGATATCCAGCGGATATCGCCGCTGCCGTCGCTGGCCGGGAAGGCTACACGCAGCACGGATTCAGGGTTGCCGCCGGTCTGGGATTCGGAACCCCAGGGCAGGCTGAAGGTAATGCCTACATCGCCGTTCATCAAACCCAGATTGTAATCGTTGCCGGTAATCAGCACCGGGCGACCGGCATACCAGCCTTCGCCCCGTGGAATCAGCCGTTGCGCCAGCAAGTGTTGAGCAATCAACTCGTTCAAGCCTTCTACGCCCCAGGGGCCGCGCCTTAAGGCGCATAACACCTGAAAGTCGCTGAAGGCCTTCAAGACGGACCTCGCCAATTCGTCCCAGTGTTCAGTAGTGCTGTTACTGTTCAGGCCGTGATCCTGCATCAACGTTAAGTAATGGCGGTAACCTACCGGCGGCGGCAGAGGTTGATTGTTGCCATCTACTCGCCCTTCTCCACTATTGCAGAATGCTTCCGGGCTTCCATTGATCACATGACCGCAGATCAGTGCTTGTGTGGCTTCCAAAGACGGCTTTTTGTTGTGGCCATTTAGCCAAATCACATCCTCAAATTCCGCATCACGGGCTTGTTTCAAGGTGCTGACATCCAAAGTATTGGTGTTGACCGCTTCCGCCAGATGCCGAATGCCACTGCCTTCGGCAAAGCGATAGCTCTTGCGCAGCATGGCCACGGCTTGATCCAGAGGCTGGCCCTCAGTGTCTTGCAGGCCTGACGGAATGTCGCTTCCGGTAATGGATTTCAGCCATTGCACGGTCTCTGGCTGATAATGCCCCTGTGTCGCGCGCTGGCACAATTCGCCCAGCACAGCGCCGGCGTCTACCGAGGCCAGTTGGTCTTTGTCGCCCAGCAGGATCAACTGGGCGTTGGCCGGTAGTGCATCGAATACCGAGGCCATCAGATCCAGGTCCACCATAGACGCTTCATCGATCACCAGAATATCCACCAGCAGCGGGTTATCGCGGTTGTGGCGGAATTGTCGGGTGTTTGGGCGGCTGCCTAGCAGTCGGTGCAGGGTGGTTACTTTGGTGGGAATATCCGAAAGCGAAACTTGCCCCGGTAGCTGCGCCAGCGACAGGCGGCTGACAGCACCACCAATGGATTCGTTCAGTCGCGCAGCGGCTTTGCCGGTGGGGGCGGCCAAGCGTATACGGTATTTACGTCCATCCCGCTCGGCAGATTCACCAGCGACTGACTGCAGAGCGGCAAGCAAGTTCACCACGGTGGTGGTTTTGCCGGTGCCGGGACCACCAGTGATCACTGTGAAACGATTGCGGGCTGCCAGGGCGCAAGCGAGCTTTTGATAGTCCACAGAATCGCCCACGCAGCCCTGCGATTGAGAGAGAGAGCCCTGTGGTTTAAACAGAACATCCAGTACCTGGCTCAGGGTAATGGCGGCCGGTGAGGTAGAGTCGGCCAAAGAGGATGGCTGTGCCAAACGCTGCAAAATACCGGCAGCAATCTGCTGCTCATACAGCCAGAAACGACGCAGGTAAAGGCGGGTTCTGTTCAGTACCAAAGGCGTGGTGTGTGAGCCATCACTTACTGATAATGCATCGCCAAGAGCGGATGTGCATTCTTGAATGGATATTCGAGCCAAGAGATCACTCGGGCTAATGCGGGTTGTGTCAGTGGCAGACAGATCTGTAGAAAGCCCGCCCGAAGCTTCCCGGCTTTGTGCAAGGTTGGTTGCGTTTGGCTCCTCCGGGGGCAACGACAAAGTGGTATCTGCATCGGCCAGCAGGTTCGCCAGATCCACGCACACATGGCCCCGGCCAACTTGATGGGAGGTCAATGCTGCGAGCAGCAAAACCAGCGGTTTCGGTGCGTTACCCTGCTCTTCTGACAGGTCGTGAATCAGCCGCGCAAAGCGCACATCCAGTGGACGAATCCAGTCGGCTTGCTGCCAGTTATCCAACAGTTCCAAAACGGTTGCTGTCTCGTTCAGCGCCAGGCTGGTGTGATGGTCGCTGACAGTGCTGTCGGGATCCGGAGCGTCTTCAAGATCAAAAGCAAACTGATTGTCGGTATTCTTGTTTTTGCTCATGCCGCCACCTCCCCGGCTGCGTTGCCATCAAACATGGCATCCAGTTGTTCGATCAATGCCTTGGGCGGTTTATCGGTAAATGCCCCGGCACCCGGTGCATGTATGCCCCGCAAAAACAGATACACCGCGCCGCCCATGTGCCGGTCGTAGTCATAATCCGGCAGTCGGGCCTTCAGCAAGCGATGTAATGCCAACAGATAAAGCACGTATTGCAGGTCGTAACGCCGCTCCAGAATGGCGTCGCCCATGGCCTGATCTGTGTAAGCGTTAACGTTGTCGCCAAGATGGTTGGATTTGTAGTCCAGCACGTAGTACTGCCCCTTGTGTTCAAACACCAGGTCAATAAAGCCCTTCAGCATGCCGTTGAAGCGACCACTATCCACCTGCGGCCGGTCTGCTCCGTTCAGGGTGTATTGGGTGACCAGCTTGTCCATGGCCCGGGTGCTCACGTTACGGCTTTCAAACCAGAACTCCAGTTCTGGCCGCAGCGTACTCAAGCTCGACAAACTAATGCTTTCATCGCCACCACAGCTCAACAACAGTGGTTGTTGGATCAGTGCAAGTATCCACTGTTCCAGAGTGTCCACCCAGTCGCTCCAGCCCCGCGTGCTGCAGCGGCGGATGAGCTGTTCCCGCAGCGGTAACGGGTTATCCACAACATTTGGCAAGCCCTGTTGCACACACCACTCCAGTAAATCATGCAAAAACGTGCCCGGGCCTGCGCCCTTGGGAAAATGATGAAAACTGTTGCTGTGGTTGGGTGCAACAATTCCCTCTTCCTCGTCGCTGTTGTGGGCGCCCTCTTCCCGCAGGTTTTGGGCTTCTGCGTCTTCCGCTTCACTCCTGAACACAACGCCCGTGCCGGTCAGGCCGCTGTATTCCAATGAGGAGTAACTGGCAATCCACCAGTCTTCCCGGGCCTCACGGCTAGAGATAAGCGCCGGCCCTAACGTCGCAGGGGCCTCTTCTGTGAAATGCAGGTCGGTGGCCGCGGGTAACGGTTCCGTGCACAGCTCCGGGTGGCCACTGGTGAGCAGGTTCAGCGCATCGCTGAGCGGCTGTTGCGTGGCGGATTCATCGCCAAGCAGATAACCCAGGCCGCTAAGGTGCCAGTTTTCGATGTCTGCCACGCCGGCCCAGGTTGCGAAGCGGGAGCGGGTCAGAGCCACGTAGAGTTTGCGAATGTCTTCCCCAAGCCGTTCCTGATCTGCCCGGGCGACATTTTCCGGTGTTGGATCGAATACAGTAATCAGTTCCGAGTTGTCGTCGTGATAACGCACGAACGATTGTTTTTCGCTCTGGGCGCGAAACGCAGTGCCGAAGGGTAGAAACACCAATGGGTATTCCAGGCCCTTGGATTTGTGCACGGTGATCACTTTCACCAGCCCGGCATCGCTTTCCAGCCTAAGGGTGCGGTGTTCGTCTTCTTCGTCTGCTGCGCTCAAGATTTGCGTGAAGTGATGCACCAGCGCGTGTTCGCCATCCAGTTGCAGGCTGTCCTGCTGCAGCAGTTCTGCAATGTGCAGAATGTCGGTCAGCCGGCGCTCGCCGTCCGGGCGTTGTAATAACCGGCCGGGCACCTCAAAATCCATTAAGAAGCTGCGCAGCATGGGCAGCACGCCCTGGCTATGCCACTGCTTCTGATAACCGGTAAAACGCTCGATTTCCCGCTCCAGGGCTATTTCGTCGGTGAGCAACTGGTCAAGATAACGCCAGGGCAAACCCAACGTAGGCGTGGCCAGTGCAGCTCGGGCATACGCTAACTGCTGGGGCTCTGCGAACGCTTTAAGCCAGCACAGCACCTCGCTTGCCTCTTGGGAGGTGAGCACCGAATCCCGGTCAGAGAGATACACGCTTTTGATGCGCCTCTGACCCAGGGCATCCCGCACCGCAGCCGCTTCGTTGCGGTTGTTCACCAGAATGGCAATGTCTTTGGGTTCTACCGGTTCTATATCAGCCGGGTCATTTTCCAGCGCAAAGCCTGCCAACTTTTGCTGGCCAAGCGTGAGAAGCCGGGCGATTTCGCTGGCGCAGGTTTCGGCCACCTCGGTGGTTGCGCTGCCCTTGGCCAGGCTCTTGCGGTTGCCGTTTTTATCTTCCTCATCGCTTTCCAGTGACCACAGGGTAAGGCTGGGTTGAACGTCGCCGTTCACCGACCACAGGCGTTTGGTACCGTTGGCTTTCACGCCTTGAAATGGCAGCGGTGAGGTATCGCCCTTGCCGAACAGAAAAGCCCCTTTCGGGCTGTGTAGATCGCCATGCTCGAACACCCGGTTGACCGCTTTTACCATGGGTTTGGACGAGCGGAAGTTACGGCCCAGTGTCCAGGTGCGGTCGCGGGCGCCGGTGCGGGCGTCCAGATAGGTGTAAATATCGGCGCCACGGAAACCGTAAATGGCCTGCTTCGGGTCACCGATCATCAGCAGGCAGGTGTCTGGATGGTTCTCTTCAACCCGGTAAATGCGGTTGAATATCCGGTACTGCACCGGGTCGGTATCCTGGAATTCGTCAATCAGTGCCACCGGGAACTGGCGGCGTATAGTGGCAGCCAGTTGATCGCCACGGGGGCCATGAAGTGCATCGTCCAGCCGGGTGAGCAGGTCGTCGAAGCCCATTTCTGAGCGCTTTTGTTTCTCCGATTCCAACCGTGCCGCAATCCAGTGAGTGGCGTGTTTGAGAATATCGGTTTCGGCGCTGGGCAGATTTTGCGCAAAGGCGATCAGCTCTTCAATCACGTCAAAGGCCAGGTGATGGGGCACATCGCCCTCGCCTTTCAGTTTGCTCGCCAATATCTCCGACGTCTGGTTCTGGAAGCCGGCTTTCTCCAGCCCTTCCGGGTACAGTTCATCGGAAGCGGCCCAGTCCAGCAACTTGTCCCAGGCAGCAATCATCGGCTTCATGCTGCCGCCATGCAGGCGTTTGCTCTTGTTAAGCGCGATCAGCATGTCGGTTACTTCGGGTTTCCAGGCAGCCCAGGGGTGCGCTTTCAAAGCTTGGGCCTGTTCCCGGCGCTGCTGCAGTGTGGCCTCAATGGCCTGTTCCACATCGTCTGCGCCTACCTCGAACGCCTCCGCGTCGCCAATCAGATTGCGCACGGCTGCCCGCAGGTTGTCCGGGGTTTTCCAATGCTCCACCACTTCGTCCATCAGCGCTGGCGATAGCGGGTAGATAAACGTGCGCCAGTAATCCCGCACCACTTCGTCGAGCAGATCGCCCTGGTTGGTTTCCAGTGTCAGCCGGAACAAGCTGCCGCTGTCGAAGGCATGCTCAGTGAGCATGCGGTTACACCAGGCGTGAATGGTGGATACTGCGGCTTCGTCCATCCATTCGGCCGCCAGCAGCAGCTTTTTGCGGCAGTCTGGCCAGGTTTCCGGGTCTGGATAATGGTCGTCTCGAAGCTGATGAATCAGCGCGGTTTCTGCCGAAGGCTGAAGGCTATCTGCAGCCCCTGAAAACACCTCGGCAGCCTGGGTGAGGCGCGTGCGAATACGGTCTCGCAGCTCTTTGGTAGCTGCGTCGGTAAAGGTGACCACCAGCAGGTTTGGCGGCAGCATGCCCGCCGCTAACATACTTCCCACTGGTTGACCGTGGCCCAGCACCAAACGCACGTACAGAATGGCTATGGTGAAGGTTTTGCCGGTGCCGGCACTGGCCTCAATCAAGGTGCTGCCGTTGAGGGGCAGGGTTAGAGGATCAAGATTCGGGTTCAGATTGGTCACATCCGTCATAGCTTGCCCTCGATTTGCCCGGCGGCTGATTTGTCCTGCTCGGCTTCCCATAAAGGCACGTAAAGATCGTGCAGCAGTGCTTCAAATTCACCGCTTTCGAGTAACTTTTCAGGGGTCTCGAAAGCGCCTCGCAGATAACCTGTGTCTCGCTCCAGCGCGGTGGTGTACGCCTGTTGCGCGTCGCTGATGGCGCGTTCGTGGTCACCGAGGAATTTTTTGCTCTGGTAGAAGCTGTAAATCCAGGCGAAACCGGCCTCACAGTGTATTGGTAAGGCACGGGTACTGGCGTCGATCCAGCGTTCCAGTATCGCATCCAGATGCTTGCTGGCGGTTTCCTGTGCCAGGGGTGCAAAACGGACTTTTCGGCCTTCTTCCTTGCCCAGAATCAGCGTTTCGAAGGGTTGTTCTGTTAGCTGCCCGGCCAGATGCATCACCCAGTCGCGCATCAAATTGGCGTAGCGGAGCTTTTTGCTGTTGCCGCTGCCAGTGAGCAGGCTGGAACCGGCGATGACTAACCGGCAGGTGTTACCTTCAGTGTTGCGTCGCAGATTGCCAATCAAATCCAGTACTTCGACAGAGCCTGTGCTGTTGGCCAGGCTATATTCAAACAGCACAGGTTCGCTGATGGCTTCGGGCCACTCGGCCAGTGCGCTTTGATAGCGCTCGAACAGATCCGGCAGGCGCCCGGATAGCTCACTGCGCAGCCGGTGTTCCGTCACCCCCATGCCCAGATCGCCGCGCCTGGCCATACGGTCCAGAGTGCTTTCCATGTGTTGGTGCAGCTCTTCTTTATCGCTGGATTTCAGCAGGCTCTGCTCAATCAGTTCGGTATCCAGACGCCAGCGGTCGAGGCCGTTCAGGTCAAAGTTCTCGGTATCTGTGTCTTCCTCTTCCACATCCTCGAAGCGCACTTGCAGGCGGCGCTGATAAAACGTATCCACAGGCTTTTTCAGAAAGCCGGCCAGATCGTTCAGGGTGATGGGTTCCTCTGGCTGCTGAAACGGCAAGTCTGCCTGTTGATGTTGAGCTGCACCATTGCCGTGGGCGCTGCGCCATTCGTGCTCGTAGGTGAACAGATTGCGGTCGTGGAGCACCTGAGCGAGGGGTTTGGGTGGGCTGTCCTCGCTATTATTTTGCCCGTTGGCCTGGGGAAAATAGTCTCGGCTGAATGGTTGTAATGGATGGCGAGTGGTCAGAGCCTCGGTCACCGTCACGTCTGGCAGTTCTTTTACCTGCCAGAGACTGTCGAGGTGATCCTGTAGCTGGCCAACCAGCACCGACGGTGGCCTTGGCGAATCGTCGCGAATGCTGCGCCCTACCCAACTGATGTACAGCTGCTCCCGGGCCGACAACATGGCTTCCAGAAACAGGTAGCGGTCGTCTTCCCGGCGGGAGCGGTCGCCGGGGCGATAATCCCGGGCCATCAAATCAAAATCCACCGGCGGCCGTGAGCGCGGATAGTCGCCATCGTTCATGCCCAGCAGACACACACTGCGGAAGGGAATCGCGCGCATGGGCATCAGCGTGGCGAAGTTTACTTTGCCGGCCAGAAAACGCTGGTTCAGGCCGCCTTCATCCAGGCCTTCCAGCAATACATCTTTCACAATGTTCAGCGGCAAGGGTTGCTCGTCTAATCCTGCCGCGAGGGTGTCATCCAGCCATTGTTCCAACTGCCGGCGGAAACGATTCAGCAATAACAGGTCCTGGCCTTCTACCTTGTGGAAAAACTGCTCCAGCATGGCAGAGAACAATTCTTCCCATTGCTGCGGCGCGCGGCTGGCCTGCAATGCCTGCCACAGGGTTTCCAGGCGATACACAAACTCGACAACGCGGCCCGCAAGGCTTGCCTGTAGCCCGCCAATTTCGCCATAGGGCTGAACTCCGGCCCAGGGGTCGTCGTCGCCCATGCCGTAGCCCAGCAGCATGGAACGCAGGCCAGATTGCCAGGTGTTGCGTTCCAGATCTGCCGGCAGCTCCAGGCTTTCCCGGTGGGCACCATGTAGGCCCCAGCGGATATTGGCGCCTTCAACCCAGCGCCTGGCCAGGGGAATTTCCTCTTCGGCAATCTCGAAACGGTCACGAATGCCGGGCACTTCTAAAAGGCTGATGATCTCGCTTACCCCAAACCGACTGCGGGGCAACGACATCAGTGTTTCCAAAGCAATCAGAACCGGCTCGTGGTTACGCTGGCCCTGATCGGAAATGGTAAACGGAATGTGGCGTTTGCGCCCGGCGGAATAGCGGCCAAACACCGCCTGAATGTGAGGTGCGTACACGTTGATATCCGGCACCATCACCATCACATCCCGGGGCCGCAGTGTAGAATCGGCGTTGAAAAGGGCCAGCAGTTGATCGTGCAGAATTTCCACTTCCCGTTGGGGACTGTGGGCATCGTGAAAGGCAACCGAATGATCCTGACTCAGATCCAGCTCCCGCTGCTCATCTCGAATTTCCTGCAGTGGGGTGAGGTTGTAAATGTCGTTCTGCAACTGGTGCAGCAGACAGGGCGTCTGCCCTGTGCCGTGCTCGGAAAAGATGTCGATCTTCTGATCCGGCATCTGAAACCGGTCGCGGTACTCTTCCGGGTTGTCGAACTCGTCCAGCAGGCGAATGTAGTCCCGGCCCTGTTTGCCCCAGGCGGCCAGCAGCGGGTTGGCGTGCTGGTGTAGCTGATCCGCATCGTCAATTTTCGACAGCGTGGGGTGGCTGGTTCCGCGCTTGCGCTCGGCTTTCAGCAGTTCCCGGTCGCTAACAATATCGGCCCAGTAAAACTGCGAGGGGTTGTGAACGCATAGCACCACCTGGCTGAAGCGACTGAGAACATACAGAGCTTCCAAGGCTTGGCGCGGCAGCGACGAGACTCCAAACACCACGATGCGCCTGGGCAACCGGCCTGGATGAGCAGGCGTGGTTATACGCTGGCCTTCCGCCATAAACCGGGTATGAATCTGCGAACGGCTGGTGTGTGCTTCAGCGCCCGTGTCTTCCACCAGCTTGCGCCACAGCATCGGTTGCCAAAGGGTTTCCTTCTCAACCGGTTTTTCCTCGCCGCGGGCGGTGATCACCACATCTCGGCCCTGCTCCCAGGCGGCGAGCCAGTCAGCGCGGAACACCTGGTACTGGTCGAACAGATCCGCTACTTTTTCCGCCAACTGGAACGCCCGCAAATCCGTGTCTGTGCCTTCCAGAAATCGGGCCAGCGGGTTGAACACCTCGTTGGTATGCACCAGTTCCGGTAGCAGACGATAAAGCCGCCATACCAACCGGCGCTTATCGAAAGGAGACTGTTCAGGTACTTCCCCATCCGGTAGCACGGCCCGATAGGCCTGCCAGATAAACCGCGCCGGGAACAGAAAATCCATACCAGCGGCGATGCCCAGCCCGCCTTCGCTGCCATCGTCCGATCGCTTTTCTGCCAGCGCCAGCTTCAACCACTGGGCAATACCGTTGCTCTGCACCAGAAAGGTCTCGCTCTGCAGCGGCGGCAGCGGGTTCTGCTGGCAGATAAACACAACAGCCCGGCGCAAATCTTCCAGGTGGTTGGCGTGAACGGCGTGAAAACCGGAGGTGATGGCGTGTTCGGGCATAGCGTTCCTTATCGGATCATCCGTTTGATAGCAATCAGGCTACGGCCGTTATAGTAAAGGTTACTGCAATCGGAAACAGTATCAGGCGACCACCGGAACCCTGCCGGGCAACACGGTTTATACGGACTGCCCAGCCGTACCCGTAATCTATAGAATCCCGCGATCATGGAAAACCGCAACTAAATGACCGGAGAACATACATGAAAAGAAAAATCGGCCTGCTACTCGGCCTGATCCTGATGGCTGTTTGCGCCACTGCTGCCGGGGAGTTGCGAATTTATACCGAACAATACCCTCCATACAATATGACCACCAACGGGCAGTCGTTTGCTCATAACACGGAAGATATCAGTGGGCTTTGCACAGATATATTAAAGGGTCTGATGGCCAATACAGACCTTGAATACAGCACCAAGCTCAGAGCGCTCAAATACGGCCTCAACCGGGCTGGGCAGCATCCTGAACACGCTATTTATTGTGTTTCCAAAACCGCAGATCGGGAGCCGTTGTTCAATTGGGTTGGGCCTTTGGCGTCGATTAAATGGACGCTGTTTGCCAAGCCGGGATCGTCTATCGAGCTTGATAATCTGGAAGACGCTCGCGACTACCGGATTGGCGGTTACAACGGCGACGTAATGACCACCTATCTGGATGAAAAAGGCTTTGATGTGAAAGCCATCAGCAATAACGGCCTGAACGCACGGCGTCTGGAAAACGACCAGATTGATTTGTGGGTTGCAGATGGTCTGGCTGGCCCCTATCTGGCTGCCGATGCAACGGATATAACCGGTCTTGAGCATGTACTGGTTTTCCGTGAGACCCCCATGTATCTTGCGGTTAATAAGAACACGGATCCTGAAGTCCTTCAGGCACTAAATGAAGGATTTGAAAAACTCGTGGCGTCTGGCCAAAAAGAGGCGATTTTTCAAGCGTACGGCCTCTGATGCCAAAACCTTGAGTTTTCACGGCGATAAGGGCGTTTAGGTTTGTGACGGCGACTTCAAACAGCAATACAGCTATCAATCCTTTGGAGTTGCCCCTCGCCTCTGCAAACCTTGAAAACCCTCTGTATTACCTGCAAAACATGGAAACGGTGGTGGCCTGGGTTGCGAACCACCACTTTGATCTTCTGCTTGAGCAGGAGAGGGCTTGTCTGCAGGGCTTTTTTGAATTGCCTCGCCCCGCGCGTGCCCTGCTGACCCGAATGGTGATGCGCAACGGTGATGTGTTCCGTGCTGACAAGCTGAAGTATCCGGAGCTGGGAGGCCCGGAAACCGAAGCGCTGGATGATCTGGTTGCCGGTGACTGGCTGGATGCCGACCCACGACTGAGCCTGGATGAACTCTTTCGCTTATTCACTTTGGCCGAACTGCGGCCGGTTTTTGTACCTGTAGTGGTGGAGGCGGGATTCGCTAAAAACCTGCCTAAGGCAGGACTGCGACTGGTCTTACAGGACATATTCATGGATGCCCGCACACCGGATAACTGGCTGAGTAACCACGCAAAACCCGTGGTGCGGGTTAACCAGATGGCGCTGTTCGACCGCATTCGCCTGATGTTTTTCGGCAATCTGCGCCAAAGCTGGTCAGATTTTGTATTGGTGGAGTTGGGCCACCACCGCTACGAGACCGTGGAATTTTCCCCAGAAGCACGAGCATTTTCCCGGCGTAGTGAAGTAGACCTTTATCTGGCCATGCATCATTGCCGCGAGAGCCTGGATGCCCGTGTTTCAGCTAAGGAAGTTTGGAGCCAGGTTCCGGATGCTTCGGGTAACCCCTGGCTGTCCAGTCGTCGCGATCGCTTATTGTTAGAGCTGGGCCGGCAGGCGGAACGCCAAGGTGAAAGGGAATTGGCGTTAGACGCCCTCGCCGCCAGTGGCCACAGAGAGGCCAAGTTAAAACGATTGCGGCTACTGGAACGAATGAAGCGCTTTGAGGAAGCCTGGGTATTGGCTACACGCTGGCAGAGCATCGAATTGAGTGATGCCGAAGCCCAGGGCCTGGCGCGCATTCTGACGCGGCTGGCGGTAAAGGTGGGCGAGCCGGTTCCGCCTAAGCCACAGAACCCGGAGATCCGTGAGTTTACGCTCACTCTGCCACAAACCGGCGGTTTCGTTGAACGTGTGGTTGAAACCCACCTCTCAACCCCAGAGGCCCCGGTTTTCTATGTCGAGAACACCTTAATCAACGGCCTGTTTGGTCTGTTGTGCTGGCACACAATTTTCAAAGCCATACCCGGTGCGTTTTTCCACCCGTTCCACACTGGGCCTGCAGATCTTGTGCGGGAGGACTTCGTAAGTAGACGGCAGGCCGATTTCGATCGGTGTTTTGCAGCTCTGAAAGAGGGTGATTATCGCCAGAAAATTCTGGATACCTACGCCGCCAAGCAAAACATTACCAACCCATTTGTGACCTGGCCCGCGTTGAGCGAAAAGCTATTAACACGGGCACTGGACTGTATTCCCGCTAGCGATTTACAGATTCTGTTTGAGCGACTTTTAACAAATATCCGCGAACATCGCAGTGGTTTTCCCGATCTTATACGCTTTTACCCAGATAACCCGAACAGTAAACCCCGTTACGAGATGATCGAAGTAAAAGGCCCAGGCGACCGGCTACAGGATCATCAAATCCGCTGGCTGCACTTTTTTGCCCGCCGGGGCATCGCGGCAAGCGTGTGCTATGTACGCTGGCAAGACAGCGGAATCACTTTGTGAAGGTTGCCGTTAGAACCCTCTGTGAGTTCGCCGCCCGGGAAGGCGATCTGGACTTTCGTTATACCCCCGCGCCCAGTGCCGAAGAGGGCATTGCCGGCCATCAGGCTCTGCAGGAAAAGCGTGGCTACGGTTTTAAAAGTGAGTATTCACTTACCGGTGAGTGCAAGGGTTTAGAGCTTTATGGCCGTGCCGATGTGTATAACCCACACTCTGGCTTGCTGGAAGAAATCAAAACTCATCGTGGTGATGTATCCCGTATTCGGCCCCATCAACGAGCGTTGCATCGCGCGCAGCTACGGGCTTACGGTGCCCTACTCTGCCGGCAGGAAAAGTGTAAAACCCTGAAGTTGTCGCTGGTGTATTTCGATATCGGCAAAAAGCGCGAAAGCTCACTCACCGAAACCGCCCGCGCGGATGAACTGTGGCAGGAACTGGAAACCCTCTGCGACCGCTACCGGCTCTGGGCAGAACAGGAAGCCCACCACCGGGAACAGCGGGACGTCCGCCTTGCTGGCCTGCGTTTTCCATTTGCGCAGTTCCGCCCCCGCCAGCGCCAGCTTGCTGAAACCGTCTATAAAAACTCAGTCAAAGGTGGCAGCCTGCTGCTGGAAGCACCCACTGGGTTGGGTAAAACCCTGGGTACCTTGTTCCCTGCGTTGATGGCCATGCCCACAGCAAGCCACGACCGACTGGTTTATCTCACCTGCCGCAATACCGCTCGACAGCTGGTGGTCGATGCGGTGGAACGTCTGCGAGCCGCCCAGGAAGCGCCCGGTATCTGGCCCCTGCGCACGTTGGAACTGGTGGCCAAAACGGATGCCTGTGAACACCCGGACAAAGCCTGCCACGGCGACTCCTGCCCATTGGCGAAGGGTTTTTTCGACAGATTGCCAGATGCCCGGGCCGAAGCTGCTCAAGCGAGCACTACGCTCACGCAGGAGATACTGGCGAAGATTGCTGCCGGTCACGGCATTTGCCCCTATTTTCTGGCCCAGGAGATGGCACGCTGGTGTGATCTGGTGATCGGCGATGTGAACCGGATGTTTGATCAAACCGCCCTGCTATATGGCCTCACGCGGCAGAACAACTGGAAAACATCGGTGCTGGTAGACGAAGCCCACAATCTGGTAGATCGCAGCCGGGGCATGTACTCGGTGCAGTTGGATCAGCAGCGCCTACTAAAAGTACGCAAAACTGCGCCCAAGGCTTTGAAGCCGCACCTGGATCGCACTGCCCGTGCCTGGCAAGGCGTTATTCGCGATCAGTTGGATGCTGGCACAGCGCCTGTGTTTCTGGATAGCCTGCCCTCAGCGCTCACCGGCAGCTTGCAAGGCCTGGTATCAGGGCTTACGGATTATCTTGCGGACAACCCGCCCGATCTGGCGTTGCAAGAAGTGCTATTTGAATCTGTGGCGTTCATGAAGCTGGCGGAGTCATTCGGCGATCACTCCCTGTGCGAGTTCCGCCGCGAAGGTCGGGGCCGCGCCAGCATTACCATTCAGAATCTGGTGCCGGCGGATTTTCTGCGGAACAGATTTAAGGCGTCGGCGTCGATGCTGCTATTTTCGGCTACGCTTAGCCCTGGCATTTATTATCGGGATTTGCTGGGTTTGCCGGAGAACAGTCGATTTACCTCGCTATCCAGCCCGTTCAGTAGCGACCAGCTACAGGTGAGCTTCACACCAAAAATCAGCACCCGCCAGGCACACCGGGAAGCGTCTGCGCGGCCCATTGCCGAACTGATTGCCCAGCAATACCAAGCGCGCCCCGGGCACTATCTGGCGTTTTTCAGTAGCTTTAAATATCTCAATGCGGTGAGCGAAGCGTTAGCGAACACCGCCCCCGAAGTGCCCCAGCGATCTCAATATCCCGGAATGAGCCCGCAGCAACGCAGGGAATTTCTGGCGGGATTTCAGGAGGCGTCTGGCAGTGTGGCGTTTGCGGTTTTGGGCGGCGTATTCAGTGAGGGCATTGATCTGCCGGGAGACCAGTTAATCGGCGCGTTTGTGGCGACCTTAGGCTTACCGCCGTTTGACCCCTGGCACGAGACTCTCAAACATCGCCTGCAGCAGCGTTTTGGTGCCGGCTATGAGTACACCTATCTGATACCGGGTATACAAAAAGTGGCCCAGGCAGCTGGAAGGGTGATTCGCACGCCAGAAGATCAGGGGATAATCTGGTTGATAGACGACCGCTTTTTGCAGCCGGTCAATCTGTCCTTGTTGCCGGACTGGTGGTTTGGCACCGGGGGTCGGTGAATAACGCGACCCCCGCTCCCGTTAGCCACAATTAGCCGAAGTGATAAAACGCCATTTTGTTGCCGTCCTGATCCCTCAGGTAAGCGCCGTAAAACTGATCTTCAATGCGTTGTCCTGGCTCACCTTCACTGGTGGCTCCCAACTCGATAGCTTTCTGATAGTAGGAATCAACAGCTTCTTTAGAGCCGGGCCAGAAGGCCAGCATGTTGCCGTTACCCGGATGGCTTGGCTGCTCATCGAACGGTGTGCACACGGCCAGCGAGGGCCCCTTCATGCTCTCGCCAATAAACGCAATGCGGCCCATATCCAGCAGCAGCTTCGCGCCCATGCCGCTTAAAAGCTCCGTGTAGAACGTCTTGGCTTTTTCCATATCACTGACACCGATGGTGACGTATCCGATCATGTTTTATTCTCCTACATTGCCCTCATACAGGGCGGTTGGTTCTTGGTTTTAAGTTAATTATCTGGTTTCCCACCGAAAATCAGCGGCCCAGCGCAGAGCTTCCGATAATGGCAGGGGCTTGCTGTAGAAAAAACCTTGGCCCAGGTCACAACCTAGCTCTATCAGTTTGCTTTCAACGTCTGCACTTTCAATGCCTTCGGCCACAAGTCGCCGCTCAAAACTCTTTGAGAGGCTAACTATGGCGCTAACAATCATGCTGTCATCAGTATCGTTCAACATATCCATTACGAATGAGCGGTCTATTTTGATCTCTTGGGCCGGTAACCGACGCAAATAATCCAGTGACGAATAGCCGGTACCAAAATCATCCAGTGATACGTCTACACCAAGTTTCTGACATGTTTTAAGGTTTTTCAGAACAGTGTCTGTATCATCCATCGCGGTGGTTTCCAGGATTTCCAGAATAAGGTGGCTTCGCAGCTCTTTTGGGCAGTTGCGCACCGCATCGGATAAATCTTCGCTGAATTGTTGGCTCAGGAAGTGCGATGGGCTGAGGTTTATACTCAACGTATACGGCAAATCCTGCTGTGCAAATTCCATTAGCCGCTTTACCGCTTCACTAATCGCAAAATTTCCCAGGGTGCGGGCGTACTCTGTGTATTCAATGTGGTCTAGAAAGTGACTAGGCCCGAGAACGCCCTCTTCCGGATGGTTCCAGCGAACCAGCGCTTCAAACCCATCGACTGAGCAGTTACGAAAACAGATTTTTGGCTGATAGTACAACTCCAGTTGATTCTGGCGCAGGGCTCCACCGATTTGTTCCAGCACTCGCACGCGTTCTTTGCGGGATGAGTGAGATTCAAGGTCAAATATTTTGAAGCGGTTCTTGCCGGTTTCCTTGGCGGTAGACATGGCCTGACCCGCATGGCGAAGCAGTAAGTCAGTTCCAGCGTTATCGTCGGGGTATACTGTGACACCCATGCTTCCCGAAACCTGAAGTAGGTGTTGCCGAAAACTGACGGGCTGTCGGATGGCATCCAGAAGACGGGCGTAAACTCGGTCGTCGTCGACATCCCGCAGAATGGCCACAAACTCATCACCGCCAAGGCGGGCCACTATGTCGTGGCAATGCACGGCGGCCTTAAGTTTGGCGGCTACGGATTTGAGCATTGCATCGCCCACCGTATGGCCGTGGCTGTCATTGATGGTTTTGAAACCGTCCAGATCAATAAAACACACCGAGATCGAGCCATTCCTCTGGTTGGCCTCGTACAATTCTTTTTCGAACAGTTCGGTGAGCCGACGGCGGTTGGGCAGGCCGGTCAGAACGTCGTAATTGGCTGCTAGCTCGAGATCTTTTTTGTGGGTTCTTCTTTCTTCGTACAGACGCTTACGCTCTATCAGCGTACCCAGAGTTTGTGACAGTAGAGTCAGTTCGTCAGCCAGCTTTTGAGTATAGCCTTCGGCACGATTCGCTAAACCGATTAACCCTAGGTGTGTATTTCCCGAGAACACCGGAATACCAATATAGGTGTGGATGGCGGGGTGCCCGGAAGGCAAGCTGCCGCGCCGGGAATCCGTGGCCAGATTGTTCGAGATGATGGTCTGGCCAGTCATCATGGGCTGCCCGAGGATGTTATCCAACCCGTCGAAGATCACGCCCTGGCGCTCCACTTCCTGATACAGCGCTTGAGTTTCTGGGCTCCAAGCAATGTTGGTGATGGCGCCGACCTTCAAAAACGGTGTGCCGTTGGGCTCGTGCAGGACCTCGCCGATAAAACCAAACTGGCTTCCGGTCAGGGTCAACAGATCGTTAAGCATGTGTTCAAACGGGGAGCGCTCGTTATCACTGGTAAGAAAAATGCTTTGAGCATGGTGAATAGCACGGTTCAGGAGAGATACCGGTACGTATTCACTTTTATTTGATTCGACGTAGGAACGCTCTAACTCCTCCTCAACCATGGTGGCAAGAGTACGGAGCACGTCTAGATCTTTTTCACTGAATCGCCTTGGCTGATCGTCAATAATGCATAGGCTGCCGACTATAGAGCCGCCAGGCTCACGCACCGGCATGCCGGCGTAAAAACGGATGTGTGGACTATCCGTTACCAATGGGTTTTTACGAAAACGTGGGTCCTGGGTGGCATCTTCAACCACAAAAATCTGATCCTGCCGTATGGCATGATCGCAAAAGGCGACAGAACGAGGTATTTCAGTTACATCAAGCCCTTGCCTGGACTTGAACCACTGCCGATCATGATCCAACACGGTGAATAACGCGGTTCTGACTTGATAATGCTGGCGTGCGATACGGGTCAAGCGATCGAAGCGTTCTTCCGGAGGGGTATCCAGAAGCCCCAGCCGGTTTAACGCTGCGAGTCGCCTTTTTTCTACTTCCGTATCATTCATTGGGGTTCCTTGATTAGGTCAGCGAACGAGCGTCTATCCTTCATGGCCCTTATAATCGGGACTATTGCCGCCTCGTCTTAAAAGCAGACAGACGCCTTTCCATCGCGAGCCTATTATTTGCCGAGCAGTATCTGCAGGATCTTGCCGGGCAGGGCACTCAGTACTTGGCTATCGGTTTGCTGAACGCCCTGCCACTGCTGATTTCCATTCCCGTGGCAACCCCACATCAGCACACGGTCTTGTTTGTAATCATAGTCTATGCACTTTCCATTTCCCGCATTCCTCAGTCTGTCATTATCATCGTAATGCCAGCTTTGGTTGTTATTGTCGGAATCACAAAGTGCCAGGCCCAGGTGCCCCCCACTTGGAATCAGGCAGTGCCAGGGTTGATCAACCGGGTGCACACTGCCCCGGGCGGACATTAGCCAACGGGTGGCTTCCGGTTGGCCTTCGGCGCCGGTGACGATTGTTATGAACCCTTTGTCATTCAGGGCGGCCGACAGGCGGTTGTTGCCGTTTTTGATGACCTCGCCTTCCAGGTTGATATCCGCAGGCGTTGTAATCAGGCCACGATCAATCAATAGCTCGGTCAATAAACTCTGAATATCAGCAGCGGCTGTTCCCTCCGCTTCCTGCTGGTTAATCAAAGCCTCCGCACGCATGACGCTGTCATCGGTTTTCTGAATCTCAGCGAGCACAGACTTGGCCGTTTCACCCAGCCCGCCCGTCACCTCAGACGCGGAGTAACTGGCAAGCCATATCCTGGCCTCTTCGGGCAATACCGGAACGTCGTCTGCTGCGATGGTTTCAAGCGCCGTGTTTAATTGCGCTATTTCGCGGTCGCGAAGCTGCTTATAGCCATATTCCTGGCCGATAATAGCGACCGGGGGCAGTTCTGGAATCTCGCCATCAAAGGTTGTTTTGGTCAACACGATATCTTCGCCATCGCGGTGGCACGTTAAAGTCGCTTGTGTAGGGCGGAATGCCGCTTCCAGGTTGAAGTGTAGTTGATTGATGCCTCCGGCATGGCGTTGGGCCGCCACCTCAATGTGCTTCTGCTCACCACCCGCATTCTGCACATCAACCCAGCAAATATCGGTTGTGCGGGACATATCCGGTTTTGGCAAATCAAACACATTGCCGTAGTTACCGTGGAATACCGGATAAATAACCGCTTTGGAGCCATCGGGGTCGTAACCACCCAAAATCGTCGCCACGGGCACTCCGGTTTTTATCGGAGCAAGAAGGTTTTGCGATGTCTTGAAGTGATGAGTTTCGTATTGACCGGTCTGCGTATCCCACTTTTTATAACCGGTTTCGTAGATTTCATCGGGGATGGGGAACCCGGCCAGGTCGTTCTGGATAATGCGGGCGGAATAGCTGGTATAAAACGTGTATTCAGAGAATGGCGAACCGGCCCAGCCACCTGACATGGCGTCTGTGTGGTACTTCATGTAATCCATGAAGTTTGAATCATAGGCTTTGTCTGTCCAGACGCCAAACTGAAGGTTGCTGCGCATACGGTCACGGTGGGCGATATACCCCCAGCCACTATCGGCGTGGTGCCCTTGCCAGCGGCTGTCTTCAGTCAGGCCACTACCTGGGTAATGGCCAAGCCCATAGGCGTGCCCCCATTCATGGCTGGCCTCGTTTCCGAGGCTGGCGTCTAGCGTACCGATACCGTTGCCACCACTCAGTCCGTGCAGTATACGCCCATTTTGGTACTCGCCCCAGGCGTGATGATTGGTTATCTGCTTAAAAATATGGGGATAAGACTGGCTCATGCTGTTACTGGTAACACCATAGGCTGCTTCGTTAATACCCACACTGACCTGGGATTTCGCGACGTCCGCCCGCATAGCTACCCATTATCAGTTTCGAAACCGGCAGGTTCTGAAAGTAGTCGGTGGCCGCCATAACCGGATCATTCAGGGTAAAGTGTTTCCAGTTCCGATCGACATGGGTCAGCATGCCGAGCCGAACAGACTGGAGTACCAACTGGCTGGCTTCACTAATATCTATATCAGAGGCAACCAGCTGGCCAGTCATCGCGTCTGGGGCATCGGCGTTTACTGTAAATGCAAGCGCGAGGCCATTACGCATCAAATCCCAAGGCAGCCGCACACTCCAGGCTCGAGTGGAGTATTCAACGCGACGCCGGCCCGCAAAGTCCGACTTTGGCAGCGCACTAGGGTGATCCATAACGAAGTGGCCAGCTGGCTCACCGTTGAGAGTGGCTGAGACTTCAACTGTAATCGGGGTGTCGTTGGTGTCTGGTGTGAATAGCAACAAAGCCTCGCGCAGGGCAACCAGTTTCGGTTTATATACACTTAGGGTTTCGTCACCCTCGTCTCTCACGAAATTGTTATTTGGTTTTACCGTATGGGATTGTGCGAAGGTGATCTGGCCTTTTAGAGAATCGCCGATCAAATCATTGCGAATCTTTCTCGCATTGCCTTCGTAGTCGGTGGCGTCAAACGCAAGTACCGAATCATCGGCGAGGTAGGTTGTGGTGGGAAGTACGCGCAACACCTGCTCCTGAGTCGAGCTGCCGGCATCGGTTGTTATCGTTAGCGTGAACGGGCTGTATGCGGTGACATCGTCAGGGCCCGGCGTACCGCTGACGACACCGGTATCAGTATCCAGGTTCGCCCAGTCGGGCAGACCTTTGGCGCGGAATTGCAACGTCTCTGCACTCGTTGTCAACTTTGGCTGGTACTGGTACGGCAGCTTAGCGACCGCAGGCGCCGGTTTCCCGCTGATGTTCGGGGGCGTAGCCTCAGAATCATCTTCTCCGCTGTTGTCGCTGTCCCCTCCGCTGTTAGCGTTGCCACCTCCGCTGTTGTTGCTGTCCCCTCCGCTGCTATCGCTGCCACCTGCGCTGTTATCGCGATCCCATCCTCTGATGTCGCCGCCTTCTCCGCCACAACCTGTCAAAACCAAAACAACGAGCACGCCTACTAACTTACTTCCACGCATTTCAAAAAATCCTTGGTTTTCATGAAAGTAGCGCAGTCTACAGGCCAGTCCAAAAAGACATAAGAATATTCTGTTACTTTTTGTGCGGTGTGATAGTGGTCGCAAAAATCTCCTCATTTCAAAAAAGCCGCTTGCAACTGAGAGGGTCAGAGAAGCGTTCTTATTCTCCGTATGTCGTTGTTATGAGGGTCAACCAAATGGCAGGAGCTGCTACACTGACCTATCTGATAAAGTAGGAGTAATTCAATTGTTGAACTGGCCCAGGCGGCGCTTTCCGGGAGTGGTAACCATTCTTGCCACCTTGTTGACCATTAGCGGGTGTGCTCTACCTCCCATGACCGATCGTAATGAAAGCCGGGCCATACCTGCCGACCAAGCTGAAAATACGCGTCTGGGGCGTGCCATTACGCCGTTAGAACAGGCCCACCCTGGTAAGAGTGGCGTTGCGTTGCTTCAAAACGCCCACGATGCGTTTGCCGCACGGGCGCTGTTAGCTGAAAGCGCCGAAGCCACACTGGATGTGCAGTATTACATCTGGCAATACGACATCACCGGCACCATGTTGCTGGATGTTCTCTACCGGGCCGCCGAGCGTGGGGTTCGGGTTCGGCTGTTGTTGGATGACAATGGTATCTCCGGGCTGGATGACGCGTTGGCTGCGTTGAATACCCACCCGAACTTTGAGGTTCGACTGTTTAACCCGTTTGTGGTTCGCAGCCCCAAATGGATTGGCTACATCACCAGTTTTCAGCGGCTGAACCACCGCATGCACAACAAGTCTTTTACGGTTGATAACCAGGCCGCAGTGATTGGTGGGCGCAATGTGGCCGATGAATACTTCGGGGCTGGTCAGGGCGCGTTGTTTGCGGACCTGGATGTGTTGGCAATCGGCCCTGTGGTGCAGGAACTTTCCACTGACTTTGATCGTTACTGGTCCAGCGCCTCGGCGTACCCTGCCGCGAGCATTCTGGATGAGGCGGATGAGGAGGATCTGGCAAAAGTGGTGGAAACCGCCAGAACCTGCAACGCCAGCTCCGAGGCCAGTCAATATGTGTGCGCAATCGAACAGTCTGCGTTTCTGCAGGACCTGTTGGCGGGCGACCTGGCGCTCACCTGGGCACCGGTCTCCATGATTAGTGACGACCCAGCCAAAGTGCTTGGCAAAAAACCGAAAAAAGGCCTTCTGAGCCAGCAAATGGCCGAGGCCATGGGCGACCCCAGGCACTCGTTGACTCTGGTTTCCCCCTACTTCATACCCACCAAAACCGGCGTGGAAATGTTCCGCAACCTGGAGCGCAAGGGCGTTGAGGTGCGGGTGTTGACCAATTCTCTCGAAGCGAACGACGTAGCCATGGTGCACGCCGGTTACGCGAAATATCGCAAACCCCTGCTGGAGGCGGGTGTGCAGCTTTTCGAGCTGCGCAAGCTGTCTGCCAACTCCGTTGAGAAAGGGCTGCAAAGCAGCCTGATGGGCAGTTCCTCCTCCAGTCTGCACGCCAAAACGTTTGCCATAGATGGAGAAAGTCTGTTTGTGGGCTCGTTCAATTTTGATCCCCGCTCTGTACACATCAACACCGAGTTAGGGTTTGTGATCGAAAGCCCTGAGCTTGCGCAGGTAATGGAAGACCACTTCGAGGAGCAGGTTCGGATAACGGCCTATGAAGTCGTGCTGGATGAAAAGGGCGACTTAGAGTGGATCGAGCGCAACGGCGAAGAGGAAATCCGCCACAGCCACGACCCCGGCAGCGGGCTGTTCAAGCGGATGCTGGTGTCGATATTCTCATTTTTGCCGATTGAGGGGTTGCTGTAGGGGCAGCACTCTCAGTGGAGGGCCTGAGCAGCAAAATCGAGAATCTTCCGGTTTTCCTCGTAGGCGGCCAGCTGTATTCCCGCACCCTCAAGGCTATGCAAGGTTTCTTCAAACGCCTCATGGCGATGGTCACCCGCCTTGGTATCTTCGGGCCCTTTAACCGAAAACAGTATCGGGCCATGGAGTAACTTGCGCTTTTGCAGCTGTTCAACTTTCAGTCGCCAGTGGCCACCGTGCTCGATAATCGCGGTTGAATCAGCCTGGCCCAGAAACAAGGGTTTGATCACTCGCACGGCCTTTTGATTCAGCTCTTCGACAAACGGAAATGAGACACTGTAAATATTGTCCTGCACTTTCCGCTTATGGTAGCGCTTACCAAGGTTTTCTTGCTCCAGAAGACGCTTGATACCCTTCTCCATGAGCCGTTCCTGATACTCCTTGGTTACGAAGTTTCGGCCAACGTAGTCGTTATAAAGCGTCTTGAGTGTTTCCTCAGGGTTTTCGCTCAAGATGGCTCTTTGCTCGCTGAATCGAACGATGGTCTCGCGAGGTCGGATAATCTCTTCAAAAATACCCTTATGGAAGCCATATTCGAGTTTTGAATTGGCCGGCACCATCGCTCCTTCGCCTAGAAGCCCCTGAACTCTATGAAGCTCGGCATCCAGATCGCCCATCGCTTTCAGGTAGACTTGTTTCTCCAATTCTTCGAAGAACTGAGTAATTCGCCCATATTTTTTGCGCAAAAGCTTGAACAGCAGGGTTTTATGCTTGGGAACCCATAGCAATACGCCGACGTTGGCAAACTCGCCGGTTTCAACATAAGGCATGAATCTCACTATGGCGTAGTTACAAGCAAACCTAGTCATTTCCAGTTCCAGAAATCATCGTTCAGACAACGTAACAAATGCGTTTTAAGCTCTTCGGTGCTCAGACCCGGCTCAATCGTCATTTCAGGATCGATATAAAACCACTCTTCTGGCAATCCGGCAACGATCGAATCCCAGTGGCAGAGTGTTTCGGTCATTCTGTCAGTGTAGATCTGACGCTCAATCAAATCATCCGCAATGTCCGCAGCTACATCATTAAAAATAGGATCGCAGAAAAACGTGTCAGCAGTGACCTCAGGGTCGAAAGCCTGGTTGTGATCAATAACGATCAGTTCCCGCTTTCCAGGCTCTCAGAACAGATTGGGATTACCACCGTTCTCAGAAAAGCACCGGTCGCCGTTTGATATCCACCAGTCAAAACACAGAAGTGCTTTTCTAGTCTCTAGTGGAACCTCCGAAATTTGAGGATAGGTTATTTCAGTAACACGCCTTTCAAGAGAGCCGAACGCTGGTCCTGCTCCCAGGGCTCGTGCATGATCAGCTGGTAAAACCTCAAGAATTTCTTCCGGCACCGTGACAAGGTTGAATGGGGCAATGGGTATATCGAAGTGCAGCGCTAGGTTCCCTGAAATCCATTCTTTGATCTGACTGTCCCGGCCCGCGCCAATACTTTGACAAAGCAGAAGTTGTCATCGTTACCCCTGCAGATAAAAGGCTTGGTAATCCCGTGTTCCGAGCGGCGGATGACCTCAATGATCTCAACTGTCGGTAGAGCTTTGGCCACAGAGGGTATGTCCTTTCCCCATATTCCATGATGCGGGAAAGCGCCTTGGTTCTCCTGCAATACGAATGCTTCAGAGGTGCCGCGCCCCTGCTGGTTCGTCGAGCGAGGCGCATGTTGCCAAGAAGCGGATGGGTTTCGAATTTTGGTCTGGTGCCAGCGGGTTGTCAAACAGACACTTGAGCGTCTCAGACCTTGGTTACTGCACCTACACCGAGGCTGACCATTTTCGTACCGTCACCAAAATAGCCTTAGGTGGTTATTTATGCTCTGCTTTTTCGTCGTTTGGGCCTGGCGGTGGCGTTCCACACTTAGCCGAACTCGAAGAACGCGACCTTGTTGCCGTCCGGATCGCGCACATAGGCGCCGTAGAACATATCTGGAATACGCTGCCCCGGTTCGCCGTCGCAGGTGGCGCCTAGTTCAATGGCCTTGTGATAAAACGCATCCACAGCCTCTTTCGAGCCTGCCGGAATGGCCACCATATTGCCGTTGCCGGGATGATTGGGTTCGCCGTTGAACGGAGTGCACACCGCCAGCATGGGCGAGCCCATGTCTTTGCCAATAAACGCAATCCGTTCCATATTCATCAGCACCTTGGCGCCCAGATCACCCAGCAGGCTGGTATAAAAGGCTTTGGCCCGATCCATATCACTGACACCGAGCGTAACGTATCCGATCATAGTGAACTCCTTGGTTGATTTGCGCCATATATACGTAGGCAGCGACGATCTGGAGCTTAGCAGCTAAACCGAAAATCCGGGACCACGCTTTGGTAAGGTGATAACCCGCCGACGTTTTCAGGAGATGTTTTGATGAAGTGTATTCTGGTTTTCATAACTGCATTGTGTTTACTCAGCGCCTGCACCGGAGTGCCCCAGGATATTGAACCGGTTACCGGTTTCGACCAGCAGCGCTACCTGGGCACCTGGTACGAAATCGCCCGGCTGGATCATTCCTTTGAGGAGGGGCTCAGCAGGGTGACCGCCAACTACAGCCTGAACGACGACGGCAGCATCAAGGTCATCAATCGGGGCTACAACGCCGAAGAAGGCCAGTGGCAGGAAGCAGAAGGCCGGGCGGTGTTCGTGGGCGACAGCGACGTGGGCCACCTTAAAGTCTCCTTTTTCGGGCCTTTCTACGCGTCGTATGTGGTGTTTGAATTGGATAGCCAATACGCCACCGCCTACATTGCCGGCTACAAGCGGGATTACCTGTGGCTGATGTCGCGCACGCCCGAAGTGAATGGCCAGGCGCTGGCGACTTTCAAAACCCGCGCCGTGGCGGAGGGCTTTGATTTAACCGAGTTGATTATGGTGGAGCACGCCAGGTAGCGAGTGCGCTACCACCCTTCTATAAACCTTTTTATGAAAAAGCTGGCCTTGAAGTTAATCCGAATAAAACGGGCCGGACCCAAGCTACAGGGATCTAAGGCTGCACCCGGATCACGATGACGCCTTCTTTCGGGATTTCTTCACTGGCTTCATGGCCGCACGCTCCGCTTTGATTCTCTCCAGCAACGCCCCTGCACTGTTCTCCCCGGAAGGCTTTGGCCAGGATGGACTGGGTGAGGTTGTTAACGCGGGCCAGGGCGTTGTTGACCTGTTGTTCGATGCGGTCGGCGTGGGCGAAGAGTTGGTCTACTTGGTGGATGATTTCGGTTTGCTTCTCTAATTCGGGCGCATAAATCTCGAAGGTACCTAGTGATGACGTATTCAAGTATGGCTGATCTGAGCCTTTCAGGGCATCCACACTGTCACTGTCTTTCAGCCAGGAAATATCCAGCGAATCGCCCTTGTTCTCAGCAATCCACTGGCGGCTGAAGCTGCGCCAGCGGCTGTGGGCGAGTTTTGGGTCTATTCCCTCGTTTTCGCTGGTGCTTTCGGGCAATGCCACCTCTTCTGAGTGGAAGCTGTGTTCGCCTTCGGTGCGGTTTTTGGGGTGGGCAATGGGGTTCTCACCCTCTCCCCCGGCCCCTCTCCCGTTGAGGGAGCGGGGGGAGTACACAGCTTCGAATGGAGTCAGGTGTTGGTCGCCGAAGGGCGTGCGTTTGCCGAAGCTAGGCATGTTGGTGCGTAGGTCGTATACCCAGACGGTTTCGGTGCAGTTTTCTTCCTGATTCTTGTCTGTTTCACTGCCTTTGGTGAAGAACAGCACGTTGGTTTTCACGCCCTGAGCGTAAAAATGCCAGTAGGCAGGCGCAGGATGGTGTGCAGATTGCACTTGTGCATCAAATCGCGGCGCACGTCTGTGCCTACTCCGGCTTCAAACAGTACGTTGTCTGGCAGTACTACAGTGGCGCGGCCACCGGGTTTGAGGTTGCGGTAAATGTGCTGCAAGAAGGCCAGTTGTTTGTTGCTGGTTTTGTAGGTGAGGTCGTCGGTCTGGCTTTGATGTATTCGTGGGCCGCAATCGAAAAGCCTGCCGTACCAGCCGACGGGTCCTGTATGCGCTCGCCGGGTTGGGGTTTCAGGCAGCGCACCATGGTGTTGATCGGGGCGCGGGGAGTGAAGTACTGACCGGCGCCGGATTTGGTTTCGTTGGCGTTCTTTTCCGGCAGGCCTTCGTAAAGATCCCCCAGTCCGTCTTTCTGGGCGCTGAACCAGTCAATCTGATCCAGTGTTTTGATCATCTGCTCCAGGTGCCAAGGGTCCCGCAGACGGGTTTGGGCATCGGCGTAGATGGCGCTGATCAGAGGGTCGTCGTGTACCAGGGTGCCATCGCCATCCTTGCCTGTGGACAGGCTTAACAGTATGCGCTTGTAGTCGTTCAGCAGGTTGATGCCGGATTTTCCGTTCAGGTCGGTCCAACGGCAGCCTTCGGGGAGTGGGTGCTTTTTCAGGGTGCCGGCTTCGGTGTTCTCGTGGACCATTTTGATGAACAGCAACAGCAACAGCACCAGTTCGGTAACGTAATCCGAGTAGTTGATGCCGTCGTCCCGCAGAACGTCGCAGAGGTTCCAGAGTTTTTGGACGATGTCGTTGTTGGTCATGGTTGGTCTTAGTATCCTGAATTCAATGGTAAGGCTGAAGCTCGTTGCTATCGCTGGTCATCAGGTTTAGCAGGCGCGGGTTGAGAAACAGTTTTTCGTTGCCAGCGGACTTTTCCTGCAGTACCCCTATCTCAACCAATTGCCTCAGATAGTTTGAAGCGGTTTGTCTTTTTGCCATGCCTTTATCCACCAGATTGCTGATGCGGCAGTAGGGTTGCTCGAAAATGGTCTGCACTAACTCATGGCTGTAAAGCTTGGGTAACTGTTGTTTAACGTGATCTTCTGTCTGAGTAATCAATGTCCGCATGGCGGCGATTTTCGCGCAGGTCCAGGTGGACACCTGCTCTACGCCTTTGAGCATGAAGATAATCCACTCATCCCACTCGCCTGTTCGGGTTACCTGAGTCAGCAGGCGATAGTAATCGTTTTTGTGCTGAACGATGTAACGGCTCAGGTAGAGTATGGGCAGGGTCAGTAGCTGCTGTTCAATCAGGTAAAGCACATTGACGATACGGCCGGTTCTGCCATTACCATCGTGGAACGGGTGAATGGCTTCAAACTGGTAATGGCTGATGGCCATTTTGATCAGCGGGTCTGTGTCTTCGTCCAGATGCAGGTAGTTCTCCCAGTTGGTGAGCAGGTTGCGGATAACCGTTTCTCCAACGGGCGGCGTGTAAATGGTTTCACCGGTCGCCTGGTTCCCAATAATGGTGCCAGGGACTTTACGAACATCTATGTCGACACCTTTCAGGGTGCTGCATATTTCCACGGTGGTGCTGGCGCATAAGGGCTTACGTTGAAGGTGAGTGAAGCCTTCATAGAGCGCGGTCCGGTATCTGAGGGCTTCTTTGGTGGCGGGGTCTGCGCCTTGATCTTCCTGAGCATACTGGAACAGTTTGTCGGTGGTGGTAACGATGTTTTCTATCTCGGAACTGTCTTTGGCTTCCAGTAGCGGTAGCAGGTTTACAAGCAGCGACTGATTCGGTATCAGTTCACCGGCCTGCTTGAGCTCCGCCAGAGCCGCCCGAGCCGGAATGCAGGCTTTGAGGATATCGATCCTCTCCATCGCTTCTTTGGCAGGCGGGAGGGGCGGTAATTGACTGTAAGGCTGATCCGGTCGCCAGACCATGTTCAAATTCCTTGAAAATTTCGACATAGATGTGCGTTTTGATCAGTCTATGTTTACGCGATGTACATAGCAATAATCTATGTTTAAAAAATTAAAAAAATCGACATAGGCTAAGCCTGTGTCGATCGGATAAACATAGTTTGATCAAGCACTACGCTCTGGCCACATGGCCTCATTCAGCTCTTCCAGCACAGTATCCTGCTGCTCCCCCAGAATCTTGTCCATTTGCCTGGCGCCGCCATTATCAGCAAACCGGTTGTTCACAAACTCCCGGTCGATGATGACTTCGTGCACTAGCTGCTTGGCCAGCCGTTCCAGCCATTTGCGCTGATTCGGGGTCCAACTGTGTTGGGTGAGAATGCGGTCCATGGCTTTGGCTACGCGTTCTTCGAAGGGAATCAGGGCTTCGCCGAGGGCTGCGCGGCGGATGTAGCCGATGATGCTGGCGGCTATGTCTTGGTTGGTCTGGTTGCGCACAGCGCTTTGCAGACGGGCTTCGGAGTAGCCGTGGTTATCCAGTACGAGTTTTACTTCCCGCAACTGTTCCCGGGTGAGGTCACGGGGTTTGTTGACGGCTACGGCCAGGGCCGCAGACTGGTTAAGCTGTTCTTTGATGAACTGGCTGAACTCGTCCAGTTTTTGCTTAAGGGCTGGGCGGTTTTCGGCTTTGTTGTCGGCCTGGCTTTCGTTTGGTAACTCGCCGGGGCTGTTCAAGGCTTTTTCAAGCTGCTCTTCGTCGGTGAGTTCGTCTACCAGCTGTTCCAGGGTGATGTTGGGGTCTTTCACCGGTGTTCACATCTTGCAGATATGGGGTACGTCTATGCCGGTGGTCAGCAGGTCTACGGTGATGGCAATGTTGGGGTAGCGTTCGTTTTTGTAGCGGCGGATGAGTTGATCCACTTTATCGCTCTGGCCGGTGATCTTGGCTACGGCGGCTTCGTTGTACTGGCCGTTGTAGAGATCTTTGAAGGCATCGTAGAGCAGATCGGATTGGCTGGTTTGCTCGTCAAACTCAATGCCACAGAGGGCGGCCAAGTGCTGGGCCATGGCTTCGCCAAGCTGGCGGAGTTTGATGAGGGTGGTATTGGGGTCGCTGGAAAAAGCACGTTCTGCAGCTCCGCCAGGTTTCACAAACAGCGAATCGTGTTCGGCCAGAAAACCAAAATTGCCTGACCTGTGCACTGTTTCCGATTTCAACGCATCCCTCCGTTTCAGCCTAAGCTCAGAACATTAGCAGACTTACTATAGATACAAAAATAACAGGAGTGAATGGCGACAGATAGGGCGAGGTTAAAGCAGGTAAAGCGGGAGGTTGGTCGGCGTGGCAGGATTCGAACCTGCGACCCCTTCGTCCCGAACGAAGTGCGCTACCAAGCTGCGCCACACGCCGACTAACAGTCGTTAGTATACGGTTTTACTCATTTTTTTCCAGCCCCTCAGCCAATAAAACCGCATCTGCAAACGCCCTGAGGTTGTCGTGAGTGATCACGCTTGCGCCGGGTATTGGCCGGGTTTGAAGGTCTTGCTCGGTGTACTTTCCGTTGCCGGTGCGCACCAGTACCGTTTGGCAGTTTTCCGCAAGGCCCGCCTCCAAGTCCTTGCGGCTATCACCCACCATTACGGCACCCTCCAGAGTGCTTAGCTGTAAGTGGTCCCGAATCTGGTCCAGCAGGCCGGTCAGCGGCTTGCGGCAACCACAGTGCTCATCAGGATGGTGTGGGCAGTAGGCGATGAAATCTATATAGCCGCCTTGCGCTTCCACCAGTTGTGCCATTTTTCGGTGCATGCTGTTCAACACGTCTGTGCCGTAGAAACCACGAGCTATACCGGATTGGTTGGTGGCGATGGCAATGCGGTGGCCGGCTTTGTAAAGCCGTGCCACCGCTTCGATGCTGCCGGGAATGGGGAGCCATTCATCTACAGAGCAGATGTAGCTGCCGTTGTACTGGTTAATGACCCCGTCCCGGTCGAGGATGATGAGCATGGTTAGCCAGCGGCAGGCAACAGTGAGATGTCCGCAACCCGCAGGAACAGGTTGTGCAGACGGTTAAGCAATGCCAGTCGGTTATCCCGCACAGCTTCATCCTCGGCCATAACCATCACGTCGTTGAAGAAGCTGTCTACGGGTTCCTGCAGGCTCGCCAACGATTGCAGCGCATTGGCGTAGTCGCCCTGCTCGAACAGTGGCAGTACCTTGTCTGCCTGTTGCTCAACCTTTGTGGCCAACGTTTTTTCGGCGGCATCCTGCAGCAGGCCGTCGTTTACAGCTTCGCCCACACTATCGCCGCCCTGCTTGGCCAGGATGTTCGATACACGTTTGTTGGCACCGGCCAGGGCCAAAGCCTCCGGTAGCTGGCGGAAAGCTTCTACAGCCTTTATGCGGCGATCGAAATCCAGCGGGCGGGTTGGCCGGCGAGCGTGAACGGCAAGATACACCTCTGCACCAATGCCCTGCTCGTCATAATGGGCACGGAACCGCTCCAGCATGTAATCCACCACGTTGGCGGCGGTATTCTCAGCGCTCAGCCCGGTGAAGTTTTCTTCTGCCCATTCGCAGCAGGTTTGCAGATCCAGCGGCAGTTCCCGCTCTACAATGATGCGCAACACGCCCAAGGACGCGCGGCGCAGGGCGAACGGGTCGCGGGTACCGGAAGGCGGCTGGCCAATGCCGAATAGCCCAACCAGTGAATCCAGGCGATCTGCGATGGCGAGCGCACAGCTGGTCAGGGTTGTGGGCAGGCTGTCTTTGGCGAAGCGTGGCATGTACTGCTCGTTCATGGCTTTTGCTACATCGGCCGGTTCGCCATCGTCGGCGGCATAGTACTGGCCCATAATGCCCTGAAGGTCGCTGAACTCCAGTACCATTTCGGTGACCAGATCCGTCTTCGCCAGCATGGCGGCGCGCTCGGCCAGAGCCGGGTCACTGCCGATGGCGGTGGCGATTCTATTGGCCAGAGCTGCCACCCGAACCGCTTTGTCGTAAACGCTGCCGAGTTTTTCCTGGAACACAATCGGCTTGAGCCGTTCCACACGATCTTCTAACCGGGTTTTACGGTCGTTTTCATAGAAGAACGCGGCATCTGCCAGGCGCGGGCGGATCACCTTTTCGTTACCGGAGACAACCTGAGAGGGGTCTTTGCTCTCAATGTTGGCTACGGTAATAAACAGCGGCAGCATATCGCCGTTGTCGTCCACCACATGGAAGTACTTCTGGTGTTCTTCCATGGACGAAATCAGTGCTTCTGCAGGTACTTCCAGAAAGCGCTTGTCGAAACGGCCCATCAGCGGCACCGGCCATTCGTTCAGGCCGGTTACTTCATCCAGAAGGTCTTCATTGATGACTGCGTTGCCGCCCGCCTCGGCCTTGGCGAGGGCACTGACGCCGGCCCGGATTTGCTCACGACGCTTGGCGAAGTCAGCGATCACATAACCTTCCTGCTCAAGGACAACCTCGTAATCTGCTGGCGTTGGGATAATCAGCGCCTTGGGGCAGTGGAAGCGGTGGCCGAGGGTTTTGTTGCCGGGCGTTAGTCCCATGATGGGCGCATCAATCACCTTGTTGCCGTACAGCATCACCAGCCAATGGACAGGGCGCACAAACTCGGTGCGGTGCGCACCCCAGCGCATGCGCTTGGGAATAGGCAGTGCCGCCAGCGACTGTTCTACCAGCCCGGACATCAGATCGACTGTTGGCTTGCCCTGCTCAATAGTGCGATAAGCCAACCATGCACCTTTGTCGGTTTCCAGAGTGTCGAGTTGGTCTGGTGTTACGCCCAAGGATGTAGCGAAGCCGGTCAGGGCCCGTGTTGGGTTACCGGAATCGTCGAAAGCTGCCTTCACGGCTGGACCGCGCTTTTCAACAGGCTTGTCTGGCTGTGCATCGGCCAGATCGCGAATGCGGACCGCCAGGCGGCGTGGTGCGGCAAACACTTCGACTTTATCGAATGCGATGCCTGCCTCTTCCAGGCCTTTGGCAATGCCCTGAGTGAAGGCATCAGACAGAGGTTTGAGGGCTTTGGAGGGGAGTTCTTCAACGCCCAGTTCTACTAGAAAATCCTGTGTTGCCATGATTATGCCTTTCCCTCTACCTGCTGTGCCTGCTTCGCTTTTTTGCCTTTCTTGCTGCCCGCTTTGCTGTCTGCGGCTTCGGCTATGGCCAGCACTTCATCCCGAATATCGTCTTTGGCCAGTGGGAAACCAAGCTTGCGGCGGCTGTCGAAATACGCCTGGGCAACGGCTCGGGCCAGGGTGCGTACGCGCAGGATAAAGCGCTGGCGCTCGGTGACCGAGATGGCATGGCGGGCATCCAGCAGATTAAACGTGTGAGATGCTTTCAAAACCTGTTCATAGGCCGGTAGGGCAAGGCCTGCGTCTATTAACCGGGCGCTTTCGCGCTCATGAACATCAAAACTCTGGAACAGAAACTCAGTATCTGCGTGTTCAAAGTTGTAGGTAGACATCTCCACTTCTTGCTGGTGGAACACGTCACCATAGGTGACCACGCCCTCCGGGCCCTGGGTCCAGACCAGGTCGTACACGCTGTCGACGTTCTGCAAATACATGGCAAGGCGCTCAAGGCCGTACGTAAGCTCGCCGGTAACCGGATAGCATTCAAGGCCGCCCACCTGCTGGAAGTAGGTAAACTGGGTTACTTCCATACCATTGAGCCAGATTTCCCAGCCCAGCCCCCAGGCGCCGAGTGTGGGCGATTCCCAGTTGTCTTCTACAAAACGAATATCGTGAACCAGTGGGTCGAGGCCCAGAAACCGCAGCGAATCGAGGTAGATTTCCTGAAAGTTATCCGGGGAGGGCTTGAGCACAACCTGAAACTGGTAATAGTGCTGCAGACGGTTGGGGTTATCGCCATAGCGCCCGTCTGTGGGGCGTCGGCTTGGCTGTACATAGGCCGCATTCCAGGTTTCCGGCCCAATGGACCGCAGGAAGGTAGCCGGGTGAAAGGTACCGGCGCCCACTTCCATATCCAGCGGCTGAAGTACCACGCAGCCATGCTGCGCCCAGAAATTCTGCAGAGCCAGAATCAAGCCCTGAAAGGTCTTGATATCGGGAGTTGTGCTGTTTGTCGCCTTGTCTATCACTACGCTCGCCTGCTGATTCGGTCTGTGTGTATCCGCTCTTCCACTTAATCTGGAGCCAATCTTCAATGTGCCCGGAAGAGGGTCATGCTGAAAAAGGCGTATTATACGCGCGCCCAAGCGGTATTTCTAAGTGGGATTCATGCTCTTGATTTTGAACTAGAAGAACGTAAGCCCAACAGCGAAAAGTTTCTCAACCTCACGCACCCGGGACTTGTCTACCAGGAACATAATAACGTGGTCGTCTGGCTGTACCCGCAAGTGATCGTGGGCGATCAGCACTTCGTTGTGACGAACGATGGCACCAATGGTTGCGCCCTGGGGCAAGTTTATTTCATCCAGTCGGCGGCCAACGACCCTGGACGTTTTGTGATCGCCGTGGGCAATCGCCTCGATGGCCTCCGCAGCCCCTCTGCGCAGTGAGTGAACATTCACAACGTCGCCTCGGCGCACGTGGGTGAGCAAGCTGCCAATGGTGGTTTGCTGAGGCGAGATTGCTACGTCAATTTCGCCGCCTTGAATCAAGTCGACATAGTCCGGATTGTTGATCAGGGTAAAAACTTTGCGGGCGCCCAGGCGTTTGGCCAATAACGAAGCCATTATGTTGGCTTCGTCGTCGTTGGTTACGGCTATGAATACGTCGGTGTTTTCGATGTTTTCTTCCAGCAGTATATCCTTGTCTGCGGCATTGCCCTCCAGCACAACGGTTTTGCGGAGCTTTTCGGAGAGCAGTACACAGCGCTCATGACTGCGATCCAGTAGCTTTACCTGGTACCGGTTTTCCAGGGTATCGGCCAGGCGCTGGCCAATATTTCCACCGCCGCAGATAAAAATACGCTTGTAGGTTTTTACCAGTGGCTGCAGTTCGCTCATCACCGAACGAATGTGGCTGGCACCGGCGATGAAAAACACCTCATCGCCATCCTCTATCACGGTATTGCCCTTGGGCATGATGGCGTGGTCTTTACGGAAAATGGCGGCCACTCGGGTATCAATCTTGGGCATATGCATGCGGAAATAAGACAATTCCCGCCCCACCAACGGCCCGCCTTCGGTGGCACGAATGGCGACCAGCCTGGCCAGGCCCTTGGAGAATTCCAGTATCTGCAGGGCGCCCGGGTACTCAACCAGGCGAGTGATGTGCCGGGTAACCAGCTGCTCAGGGCTGATCATTACGTCAATGGGAAAACCGCCGTCTTTGCCAAACAGTTTTTTACTGCTAGCCAAATAGTCACTGGCCCTTACACGACTGATTTTGGCGGGCGTGTTGAATAGAATGCTGGCGATTTGGCAGGCGACCATGTTGGTTTCGTCGCTGTTGGTGACGGCGATTAACATGTGGGCGTCGTCGGCGTCGGCCTGGTTCAGTACCGATGGGTAGGAGGCATTGCCCTGCACGGTGCGAATGTCCAGACGATCCTGCAGCTCCCGGAGCCGCACCGCATCTGTGTCGATGACGGTTATATCGTTGGCTTCGCTGGCGAGGTTCTCAGCGAGCGTGCCGCCTACCTGGCCGGCACCGAGGATTAGAATTTTCATAGTTCGGGTTTCTCCAGTACGGCATAGAAAAAGCCGTCATGGCTGACCGGGTCCGGGAGAAGCTGTCGCCCTGCGCCCATGTCGCATCCCCACTGAACGTCTGGCGTTGCAAGAACAGCATCAGCCTGTTTTTTCAGAAACCGTTGAATTATACGGTGATTTTCCTGGGGAAACACGGAGCAGGTTGCGTAGAGCAGGCGCCCGCCCGGCTTGAGCACTGACCACATGGCCGCCAGAAGCCCGAGCTGTATGGCTGCCAGCGGCACTATGTCGGTTTCCCTGCGAAGTAGTTTTATATCCGGGTGGCGTCGTATCACGCCGCTTGCGCTGCAGGGCACATCCAGCAGAATGCGGTCAAAAGGTTGGCCGTCCCACCACTGTTCCGTGTTTGCGGCGTCTGCCTGCAGCAGGCTGGCCTGAAGATCCAGGCGGTCGAGGTTTTCCTGCACCCGTGGCAAGCGCGCGGCAGATTCGTCGATGGCCACGACTTCTGCCAGCTCCAATTGGTTTTCCAGAATCGCACAGGTTTTTCCGCCGGGTGCGGCACAGGCATCCAGAATCCGTTGTCCCGGAGCCAAATCGAGCAGAGTTGTGCATAACTGAGCCGCTTCGTCCTGAACGCTGACTGCGCCGTCGGCAAACCAGGGTAACTGATCTACCTGTACCGGGTGGCTGAGTTGGATGCCGTAGGGCGCAAAACGGGTAGCGGTCGCCTCAATGCCGGCTTCGTTTAATAGTGCCAGATATTCATCACGGCTAAATCGCAGGGCGTTTACCCGCAGTGTCATAGGAGCTTGGGCGTTATTAGCTTCCAGAATTTGCTGCCAGTTATCTGGCCAGTTATGGCGCAGTTTTTCCACCATCCAAACCGGATGGCTGAAGCGGCTGGCGTCCGTTGTTGGTTCTGCCGCACCTTCACGCTCAGCCGAGCGCAACACACCATTCACCAGACCTGTCAGGTGAGGTTTGTCGAGGGCGCGGCAGGCTTCTACAGATTCGTTCAACACGGCGTAGTTAGCTTGTTGGCTGAAACGCAACTGGAATAGCGCCACCATCATCAAGTGATGAATAACGCGATCGGGTTTCTTAAGGGGCTTCTTTAGCCGGTCGTTCAGTTCGCTGTCGAGCCGATGAAACCAGCGGCAGGTGCCATAGCAAAGCGCCTGAAGTACCGGGCGCTCGTTGGGCGCAAGGCTTTGCAGAGCTGGCGGCAGGCATTGCGATAGCGACTCGCCGTTCTCTACCGCCAATAAAACACTGGCCGCAACTGCGCGCATGGGTCGGCTCTGGTCGCCCATGTCAGTTGAGCTCCTGGCCGGGCAGCAGCAGGTGCTTGCCGCCGTTAATCAGGTCGTTCACGCTTTGGGCGCGTGAGCCAGGCAATTGTAGCCGGGTGATGCGCAAAGTGCCTGTGCCGCAGGCCACATCAATCCCCTCTCGCTCCCGCCGTATTACCGTGCCTGCCGGTTTCTGGCTGTGCTCATCGGTGGCGCTCGCTTCGTGTATTCGCAAGCGTTGTTGTTCCAGATCGGTAAAGGTGCCGGGCCAGGGATTAAAGGCCCGAACCAGGCGCTCGATGATGACCGCGCTTTGGGTCCAGTCAATATGGCCCTCTTCCTTGGATAGCTTATGGGCGTAGCAGGCCTGTTGGTTGTCCTGAACGTTGCCACTAAGCTCGCCTTTCTCCAGCTGTGCCAGTGCGTCAATAATGGCCTGGCCACCCAACTCGGCAAGGCGGTCGTGGAGGCTGCCGCCGGTATCCGTTGATTCAATTGCGGTTCGGGTTTTCAACAGCATGGCGCCAGTATCCAGGCCTTTGTCCATCTGCATAATGGTTATGCCGGTATGTTCATCACCGGCGGCAATGGCTCGGTGGATAGGTGCGGCGCCACGCCAGCGGGGCAGTAAAGAAGCGTGAATGTTGAGGCAGCCGTGAGGCGGAATGGCCAATACGGCTTCAGGCAGTATCAACCCGTAGGCGGCAACAATCATCACGTCGGGTTGCAGATCTGCCAGTTCCTGCTGTGCTTCCGGGGTTTTCAGGCTTTCGGGCTGGTATACCGGAATGGCGTTATCCAGGGCGACCTGTTTTACCGGGCTGGGTTGGAGTTTGCGGCCACGGCCAGCCGGCCGGTCTGGCTGGGAATACACGCCTACGATGGTGTGATGGGTGCCCAGCAAGGCTGTAAGAGCGGTAGCTGCAAAATCCGGGGTGCCAGCAAAAACAAGTCGCACGGTATTGGGTCTCTGTTCCGTTGAATACGAAAAGACCGGGCCAGGGCCCGGTCCGATGCTTGTTACAGGGTTCTCACGCGCTGTTCAGGCAATGTTCACGCACTCTGCTTTTGCTGTTTTTCCAGCTTCTTGCGAATGCGGGTGCGCTTGAGGTTGCTCAGGTAATCGACAAACAGCTTGCCGTTCAGGTGGTCCATTTCGTGTTGGATACACACCGCCAATAGGCCGCGCGCTTCGATTTCGAAGGGCGTTCCGTCGCGATCCTTTGCGCGGATAATGCAGTGCTCTATCCGTTCTACGTCTTCATAAAAGCCGGGAACTGACAAGCAGCCTTCCTGCATGGCTTCAAGATCACCATCCAGCACTTCAACCGATGGGTTGATGAACACCCTTGGTTCGCTCTTGTCTTCAGACAAATCCATAACGATGATTTGCTTGTGAACGTTTACCTGGGTGGCAGCCAGACCAATACCGGGCGCATCGTACATGGTCTCGAACATATCGTCGATTAGGGTACGATCGGCGTCTGTGACCTCATTTACCGGTTTGGCAATGGTACGCAGACGGGGGTCTGGGTATTCGAGAATATTTAGTATCATGGTGCTCGTATACCTAACGTTTAACGTTGTCTTTTGTAACCGTGTGAAAGCGATCTCTGAAATGCGACAGCGTACTGCGCAAATTGTTCCTCTGGCACTAATATAAGCAGCGTTGTGCCTCTTTGGGTACATTATCCAACAATTTGCCGATTGAGTACAAACTGATCAGGCAATAGTTAAAATCTTTCGTAAATGCCATAGAATTTACTGGAAGAACAAAAGATAACATCACAATTTGCGAGACTTCTTCTATAGTAACTGGCACAACAACGTAATAAGCTGCAGTCAACCGACTGCATCCTTACCTGAATGCATAGAATCAAGGCACGAGATCAAGGACTTAGACAATGAGGAAACTGCTGTACGCTCTGGCGGCCACTACGCTGCTATTAACCTCGTGGGCTCAGGCTGCACCAGAACTGCGGTCTGATCATCCTGAGCGTTACACTGTTGTGAAGGGTGATACTCTCTGGGATATTTCAGGGCGTTTTTTGAATGATCCGTGGTATTGGCCAGAAATCTGGCATGTTAATCCACAGGTTTCCAACCCACATTTGATTTACCCGGGCGATCGTCTTGCTCTGGTTTATATCGATGGAAAACCCCGTATTACCAAGGTGAAGTCTGACAATGGTGTAGTAAAGCTGTCACCAAAGGTACGCTCTGAGCGGATTGATACGCCAATACCGGCCATTCCGCTGGACGCGATCAGTAGCTTTTTGACGGATACCCGCATTGTCAGCCCCGAGCTGATCAATGAGGCGCCGTATATTCTGGAAGGCGAAGACGGCCGCATCATTATCGGTGCTGGCGACCGGGTGTATGCCCGTGGCACAAAGCCCGCCGATAAAGTGGGTGTGTTCCGTCGCAGCAAGGAATTTGTGGACCCGGATACCGACGAATTTCTCGGCCTGGAAGCGCGCAGCATTGCCCGCGGTGATGTGTCTGCCGAACATGGCGATGTTCTGACGGTAGATCTGACAAGCTCCAGTGAAGAAGTGCGCATTGGTGATCGCTTGCTGGTTAATGAGGACAGGCGCTTAACCACCAGCTTTATGCCTAGCTCCCCTGACAATCAGGTGGAAGGCAAAATGATCTCTGTGGATAGCGGTGTTACCCAGATTGGCCAGTATAACGTGGTGGCTCTGAATCTTGGCGGTCGTGAAGGGATAGAAGCCGGCAATGTGATGGCTATCCTCAAAAGCGGAAATATGGTGCGCGACCCTATTACCAAAGAAACCGTTGAGTTGCCTTCCGAGCGGGCTGGCTTGCTGATGGTATTCCAGGTTTACGAAAAAATGAGCTATGGCTTGATCCTGCAGGCAACACGCCCGCTGGCGGTTGGCGATAAGGTGACCAACCCCTGATCACATAGTTGGCTAATCAAAAGCCGGGCCAGGAAGGCCCGGCTTTGTTGTTTACAAGGATGATGCTGTGTTTTCCTCTCGCTCTGCGCAGTGGCTGTTTCTTACCTGTTTGCCGAAATTTGGGCGCACCCGGCGGCGAGCCTTGCTCGTAACCATTCCCGATCTCACGGATCTTCTCACCAAAAACCCCGCAACGCTCAAGGCCTATGGCCTGAACGGCGAGGCCGTAGCAGCCATTCTTGCCTGGCAGCGTCGGGATGAAAGCAATGCGGTAGTCAACGCCGTTCGGCAGATTTTGACGGACTGCGAGCGACACGCAATAGAAATAGTCAGCTGGCAGCACCCTCATTACCCGGAAGCCCTTCGACACATTCACGATGCACCACTGGTGCTGTATTCCCGGGGTGATACCGGTTTGTTGAGCCGGGACCAGGTTGGCATTATTGGCAGTCGCAATGCCACACCGGCCGGGCTTGATCATGCTCGCCGTTTTGCAGCAGAGTTGAGCAAGCGCGGTTTGCTGATAACCAGTGGGCTGGCTCTGGGTGTAGATGGTGCGGCCCATGCGGGGGCACTGGATGTGGGCCACGCTACCATTGCAGTGATTGGGTGTGGTCTTGATCGCATTTACCCCAACCAGCATCGCCGGCTAGGCCAGAGGGTAATCGACTATGGCCTGATGATCTCTGAATACCCGCCGGGGACGCCAGCAAGAGCTGCGCACTTCCCTCAACGCAACCGCATTATCAGCGGTTTGAGCCGCGGTATTCTGGTGGTAGAGGCTGGCCTTAAAAGTGGCTCCCTGATTACGGCTCGCTTGGCACTGGAGCAGGGGCGTGAGGTTTTTGCGATTCCCGGCTCCATTCACAGCCCGGTGGCGCGAGGCTGCCACGATTTGATCAAGCAGGGCGCCCGCCTGGTTGATCGGGTAGACGATATTCTGGAAGAATTGGGTACAGCCTGGTCGTTCCCGGCTGGCTGCAGTCTGCCAGATCCGGGCGCCGCATGCACAGGTATGGCACAGCCGGTAGCTGGCCGGATGGATACGCTTAACAGCAGAGAAATCGCGGTGTTCAAGGCATTAGGGTATGATCCCCAGTCAACCGATGCACTGTGCTCAGCAACTGGCCTGCCGGCCGATCAGCTTGTTCAGTCTCTTCTAATTCTTGAACTTGAAGGGTTGATAAGTTCTGCCCCCGGAGGTTTCCAAAAAATTGCCTGAGCCCAGTTCCTTAGACGACCAACAGTTACAACTGGCTCGTAGTGTGATCTTGCGTGGCGGGGTTATCGCCTACCCCACGGAGGCTGTCTGGGGGTTGGGGTGCGACCCATGGAATCTTTCGGCGGTTACGCGCATTCTCACGCTCAAGAACCGGCCTGTGGAAAAAGGCATGATTTTGGTTGCGTCGTCTGTGGCGCAGGTTCATTTTCTGCTGGATCTCCTACC
>JAKDUK010000003.1 GCA_030457765.1 Marinobacter sp.
CAGGGGGGCTTTCTTTGACAGCTTTGTTGCCCAGAAAGTGCATGTAAAGCCCCCATGGCAGAGAGATCAAGAGGTTTCCGACAAGCACAAATAAGGGTAGTCCCCAGTCCCATCGGCCCAGATTGATTCCCATTTCCAGCGTAAAAGCTACAGCTGCCAGAGTCGTCAACAAGCTCAAACTCAAAAACATCAAAGAGAACTCAGCTCCGAACAGCCAATTACCCCCTTGTAGATCTATCCAGCAATCCGTCTTCCGACGAATCCAGCCAGTCACATCGATCGCCCGCTCACCGGTAGTAACCGGTACCGGACTCAGGGTCAGTAACTGACCATCCCGGGAAGTGCGACGGCTACCCGGCTCCCAGCCAGACTCTTCGGTGGTATGGGGGAAAATGGTTGCAGCCTGCTCTTGTGCCATAATCAGGACCCTTCGGGCGCATCAATCAGTGAATGAAAGCCATACGCACTGACCAGTGGTGCCAGCTTGGTATTCGCTTCGGTCAACGGTGCTACAAGCTGCCAGGTTTTCATTTCATTCGCTGCCGTCATCGGCAGGTTGCCTTGCTCGTGTAGCATGAGCTCGTAATAGTATGCCTTGTCAGTCTCCGGCAGCCAGCTGGAGGCATTCGATGGCTTGTAACGGAATGCCAGATAGAAGCCGTTAGTCGTCTCAAGCTCTCCTGAAGTCAATAGGATCTCCAGCGCGAGACCGGCGTCGCCCAGACTCTGCTTGAGAACGGCCTTATTCCAGTGATCACTATCTGACTCCCAGGCCGTTCCCTCGTTCCGCAGCACAGACCACTCTATGTTATCGGCCTGCAGTGCAGACATTCCGGGCAGTTCAAGTCGAAACGCACAATACCCGGTGCGGCCATCCAACGCCTGCTTTTCAGCTTTAACCAGAAGCGCCGGCTGGTACATCACCTTGGCCAGTTCGTGCCGTTGCTGATCAGAATTCCACTTTCTGGAGTCATTACCCCAGGCACTGTGTTCGCACCAGCGTTGGATGTCGGTACGCGCATAATAGCTTTGAACCCAGTTGCCGATAAAAACAAAGGCCGTACCTACCCAAAGGTACACATTTAACCCGCGAAACACACCGCCGGCCAAAGACAGCATGCCCCGGTTAACTGATTTCCAGGTTATATCGGCTGATGTTTTGCGAAGGATGTGAATAATACCGGCAGAGCCAGTTTTTGCCATTCGCCAACTTCCAGCCGTAAGCAATGCATCACCGACGAAAGTAACGCCATTACCAACCCGAGCAGGGCCAACATCCTCAGGATTGGTTAATTCAATGAGCTGTTTTGCTCCATCGGCAACTGCTGCAAAAAATCCACCCCAAGCGGCTATCGTACCTCCCCAGACATTCACACGAGCCAGCCTGCTCAGCACCGCTTCTGCCTGAGAAACCGCCTGATAGTAATAATTCAGTCGGGCACCGCCAACAATAGTCATCACACTAGCCGCAGCACCAATAGTGCCAGCCACACCGGAAACTGCATCCGCATAGCTTGCATCAGGAGCGTCATCGCGGATTTTTTTAAGAGCATCCCACGCCCCAACCGCCCCAATTATCCCCATAAACGAAACCAGGCCAAGACCACCGATACGTACCGGCACGTCCGCCGTTTTTTGCCCATGGACTATGCCACGCCCATAATCCCACATGCTCGTGAGTCCGCCGCGGGCATGCAGTCGTTTCAGTTCGTCCAGTTCAGCCTGAAGCGCCCGGCCATAGGTGGTTCGGGTTATTCCACCGATCAGTAAGGCACCGCTGTGGTGCTCCCCCTCAATCGGCGAGGTATCCAGTAACTGAAAGCCTCGCTCTCTGAGCTGGGTTGCCAATAACTGCTTTCTTGCCCGGGCTTCGCCTATCTGCTGGTCATATTGATGCTTATTGTTTTTGCGCGCTCTTGTACTCGCCTCACTTCGGCGCTGTTCAAGCCGTTTCTCGTCTGCCAGCGCTTCTTCATGCTGATTCGCCAGGCGCTCAATTTCCTGCACCAGTGACTCATGCTTCGCAAGCGCACGTCCATCCGCAATATCCAGATCAATCTGATACAGCCGTTGATTCTCAAAAATATGCGCTTGCAGACCAGGCGGCATTTGTTGAAATACCTGCCGTAGCCTGCCCTGTAAATTGGCTGCATCGGCGGCTTCAACCAGTTCAAAAAGGACTATCCGCGCCGTAATATTAAGCTGGGCCAAATGATGGCTTAACTGTTCAGCCGCTCCCGGCGGCAACTCGGGAAATTGAAAGTGCGAGCTATTCTCTACCAGTTCAAGCCACTCACGATAGGCAGTCGGGCTGCTCCTGGCCGCCATCAGGCTTTTAAATGCATCGATCAGGTCTTTGACAGTTCGGGGGATAATCTCTGGCTTGAGATCAAGAGAAATCAGATGCTGGTGTCCGATCTCTTCAAAATAGAATTGCTTCAGAAAGCTGAAATCATCTGTTGATTGCGACCACTCGGACAGTATCGTAACCAGCGCATTGTCCAGCCCTAACAGGGTACCGTAGTGTTTCTCGCTGGCACGGTCGTACAGATGGCCGTGCAGATAGAAACTCTCTAAAAGACACTTGATATCCGAAACAATGCGCTGCTTTTCATCAGCAAACCATGAAAGTGCTTTCTGGCTTTCCTCCAGATACGCATTCATTTCGTTCAGACGCACCAGATCAGCAATGCCCTGCTGACCACCAAGTGCCGAACCATCAACCAGATTTTCCTGATACTCTGCCAGAGACTCGATGGCATTAAGTATCTCACTCTGTTCCAGACCCAGTTCACCAGCCAGTGCCTGCGTACCTTCACGCATAGCCCTTACCCGCTCACGATCTTCAGGCATAAAGCTTAATGTCATTGGGCCCGTTATTTTGTTGGTACTGTTCTGGTAATCGGGGAAATCGTCAACGAGTTGCTTGAACTCCGCCTTTTGGTCACGGCTGGCCTGAGCAATTTTTTTAAAGATGGCTCTGCCGTCTGCATCGTCAAGCTGTTCTGCAAAAGCATTTGCAACTTCCCCAATCCGCTCACCATCCAGGCGGATCAAGTCACTGATAAAGCGAGCCGGATAATACGCCGCATCTTCCTTTTCCAGCCAGGCCGTGTGATTGGTATCAACGACTCCCCAGGCATCAAACAGATCACTGATATGACCTGTAAGATCATCAACCACAAGGTAAGCATGGTCCTGTTCATATGCGGCCAGTCTGTGAGAAAAGGGCTCCCGAGCCCCGTCCATCGTATCCTGAGACCAGTACCAAGGGGGTAGATTGGATTGGCCATCCATAGGAACATCAGTTTTAACCGGGTGTTGCAGCAACTGTTCCAGATCGGATTTGTTCAGTAATTGGGGCTTTCCCTGAATCGGGCAAAAGCCGGTTAGTACCACTCGCCTCATGACTTCGCTGCGGTAGCTCTCCCAGCGAATGAGCATACTGCACTTTTTGGCCGTCAGTTGATGAGACGAGAACAGTATGTCGATATGGCCCCGGCGAGGCACAACCACAGCGGGTGTATCTGGCGTACCGGCACGCTGATCTTTAGCTGCATCGCTCCCGGCCCAAAGACGCTTGGTGACAGCTCCGCCTTCTGTTACCTGATACTCATGCAGAGTATCCGGTGCATCAGAATGAAACAGGTATAAATAACCATCCCGTACCTGACGGATACCCACGGGTTGAAAACCCAATTCATACTGCGATTCCAGCGCATCGTGATCCACTGGTTTATCAACATAGGCATAACGAACGGGAATTAACTGAATATCAGTTCGAGTCAGCGGGCAGGCGCCTTCTGCCGTAATGTCTGCCTGGCTTTGTCGATCTCCGGCTGCTACCGGGTCGCCTATCATTGCTCCCATTGCTCTGCTCTCCCTGCATTGTGTGTCTGAGCTAACTCCATTGCCATCAAGGCAGCCTGGCGTGCTTCAGCGCCCCCCGTCTCTCTGGGACATGTCTGAAACAGCCGATAGACGGCCGGTGCCACCCGATCCCACGCGGCCAGGTCACCCAGGCATCCGAACGCCGTGCACCAGTGCGTCAGTGCCTGCACGGATGTATATCCGTTACTTATGGCTTCGTTTATTAAATGTCGAAGCGTATCAATCCTGAGGGCTGTCCGCTCATTGGCCAGCCAGCCCGGGAAATAGGTGTCCAGATGGCGGACTAACCTTATTAAAGTCACCCTACGGTCGACGTCTGCCAGGTGCGTCAGCGTGAGGTCGCTCAGCAAGTACATTGTCGCCACACTCGCTGCCTGAGTCTTGCCATTATCGGGCGTCCAGGCTTCATCGCGTCGCTGGCAGTACCAGCCGTCCCACAAGCTATCCGGCAGTTGCACGCCATTTATCATCGACCAATAACCTGGCATACCACCGTCTTTAGAGGGTGCCAATAAAACTCTCGCGACAGCGGGATCCGAAAAACGCAGAAACACGCTGTGACCAAGCGGATGACGTACTTGAATGAACTGGCGGAGGTGGCTCGCGACCGTATCCAAAGATTCGTGGCTAATCAGCCCATAGCCACACTCAAGGGCCTGGAGCTCCATCAGCAATGATTCCAGGCCCGGATGTCCCTGTTCAACGCGAACCAATAAAGGAGCTACCTGACGTATCTGTGCCCATTCTGTGCCATCAAACAGGTTGCAATAATCCGGGGTGTCAAATAGCTCGTACAGCCATCTTTCCCCTTCCGCACGCTTACTGCCATCGATCAGAATGTAATCAGCCTGAACATCGGCTGGCGATAGTTTAACGCCAGATGGCGCATCAAATACGTCAAGCATTGGAGCCATCTTCCGACCCATCGTTACCAGCCTCACACACAGCTGTCAGCGCCTTGCCCTCCTTAAGCGCACGAATCTGAGCACCCGGTTCTGGCTCCGCATGTGCTCGCTGATCAACTTCAGCTAAGGCTACGATTTCAGCCACACTTCCTGCCGCTGTCACCAACCCCGGCATCTCCGGCACCTGCACAGTCTGCCCACTCCCCTTGCCTGCAGCACCCCCAGCGTTCATCTTGATACTCGCACCACTGAGTGCGACACCACTGGGATCAATTTTCACAAAGCTACCGCCCGCCTTCAGAGTAATCTCGGCACCGGCTTCAATAACGGCCTTTTGTCCAGCTTTAATATGCAACTCGGTACCCGAGTCACTGAGCCAGGCGGTGCCAGCTTTCAGGTGCAGGGTACCGGTTACGTTGAAGCTATGGTCTTTACCTGTCTGTTCACGCTTTTCGCCGTCGATGGTTTGGTGCTTGTTGCCTTTTACGTGGCTGAACTGGTCGTTCTCAACGGTTAGATGGCTGTCGTTTTTGATGACTTCGGTGTGGTTGTTTTCGGTGAACAGATCCAGGTCTTTTTGGGCGTGGACGTAAATCTGTTGTTTGTCGGCCTCATCCTCAAACCGCAGTTCGTTGCTGCCATCACCCTTGTGGGTCTGGGTTTTCAGGGTGGTGCGGGTTTTGTGTTCTGGTAACGCATAAGGCGGTGTGTTGGTGGCGTGGTAGGTACGGCCAGTAATAATAGGCTGATCCGGGTCGCCATCGAGGAAGGAGACGATCACTTCATTGCCGATTCTGGGCAGTGCCATGAATCCATACTGGCCGCCTGCCCAGCCTTGGCTTACACGCAACCATGCGCTGCTGTGTTCGTTATTTTCAGAGTAGCGATCCCAAGGAAACCGGACTTTTACCCGGCCAAATTCATCGCAGTGAATCTCTTCGCCTTCCGGGCCAGTCACTATGGCTATCTGGGGGCCGTCCATCAGAGGGCGATGATCACACAGGGGGCGCCAGGTTTTATCGGCAGGAATGGCACTGAACGTATTGTGATAGGTGGTCGTTCCAGAACCGCCCTCTTCTTCCATGGCTTGGGGCTGTTTGCCGGTGTGAGTAACGGCGGTAAGCAACCAGTCCCGGTTCAGGTTGGCATTGTCGTGTTCGGTGAGTTCGGCTTTGGCACCACAGGTGAAGTCTGCGCGGTTGCTTTCGCCGCTCGCGGTGCTGGCGTCGTTTCGGAGGGCATCCAGTTTTGCTTCGGTAAACGGCTGGCCGCTGGCGTCGGCTTTGAATCGGCCCGGGTAGTCGAAGTGTTGATAATCCTGTCTTTGGTTGGCACTGGCTGCACTGTGTTCGTGCATCAGGGCGTAGGCCGGGTTCTTGAAGGTATAATCCTTCATGGCCACAGAAGCGGCACGAACCCGCTCTTCATAGCGGAAGCGGAACACGGCTGGTTGCTTGGTGCTTCCGCCGGCTTTACCGTTGTATTCGGCGGCATCCAGCCTTGGCGCGTGGCCGTGATGGTCGGCTATAATTAATCCGGGTTGCTCACTCCCATCCTCGCTGCCGTGTTGATAACGGAAATGCCAGCCTTCCTCTGCTGCCATTCGCGCCATGAACGCCAAATCGCTTTCCCGGTGTTGAACGCAATATTCCCGCTCCTGCGGGGTGCGTTTCAAATCAAACACCGAGCTCATAATGCCCCGCTCTTCCAACAGGGTGCGCACGAGGGTGTCTGTGGCTTGGGTTTGGAAAATTCGGCTGTTGTGCATCAGCCCCAAGCGCCATAAAGGCGGCTGAATAACCAACTCATAAACGGTACGGCGGTGGCCGCTGTCACCGCGGGCAAACTCATTCACCACACCGGTAAAGCGACGAAGCGCCATGCCGTCTTGCCAAACCACCAGATCCACTGGTTGTTCCAGAACATCTAAAACATCCACATCTGGATCGGTACAGGCCAGCTCAAGATGGCCGTGGAATAGCTCGGACAGCCGTTCGGTCAGCGTAAAGCCAACAACGGAAAATAAATCAGTGGGGAGTTCGCCAACACGGGCGGTAAACTGCAATCCGCTTGCCTGAGGCATATCTTCAATCCTTGAAGGTATGGTTATGTGTGAATCCGGGCAAGAATTCTGTCGCAAAAACGGCGGTTAATCAAACGTTCACTGATCCAAACGAGCATCACCTCTCACCAAAAGAGTATCAGGACGACACTTGAGCCCGTGCTTTCATCCGAAATGGGCGCGTCCACCACTCAGACATCAGTACACCAAATAAAGTCAGCCCACCGCCAATGAAGTGATGCAACCCTAGCGTTTCATTCAGCATCACGGCGGCAATAACCGCTGTTAAAATAGGTACCAGGTTAAAAAACACGGTGGTACGGCTGGGCCCCAAGTGTTTTATTCCGGTCATCCAGGCCAGCGGTGCACCAATAGACGCAAACACGCAGGCGAACAACACCAATGGCAGGTTATCGCTGTTTAGCCCAGCTTGTGGCGATACAGCAAACAATGGGAACAATACCACCACGGCCACAAGAACCTGCGCATACAGTAATTGCATTGCAGGCAGGGGAATCTGCCATTTTTTCAGTAGGGTGCTGTAAATAGCGTAGGCAGCAACCGCCACTAACATCATGCCATCGCCACCGTTAATCCCCTGATCAGCAAGGGCCGTCAGGTCTCCTGAGGTGATAACAATCAACACACCCAAAAATGAAAACAGTGAACCGACCACAGCGCCCACGGTCAGGCGATGCCCCAGTGCCATTATCGCCAGCACCAGTGACATGACCGGCATCAGCGCCAATACAATGCCCATGTTGGTAGCGGTGGTTTTTGGCGCTGCGAAATAAGCAAGGCTCTGGTAAATTGCCATGCCCAGCACACCCAGTACAAAAATCTTGCCCAGATTTGCTTTAACCACCGGCCAGGACCTCAACGTTGGGCGCAGCAATACAGGTGTGAGCACGACAGCAGCAAATAACCAACGATAGAAACCAATTTCAGCTGGAAAAATAACACCCACAGTCAGTTTGTTAACTACGGTGTTTCCCGCCCAGAAGATGACAGCTAATAGCGGAAACGCATAATACATAGTCACAAACCCCGGAAAATCAGTGGATAATCAAAAGCGTTATTATCCCCGTGCGTTTATTAAAGGCCATACTGGGTTTTACCGCTCCAGTCATTTACCTGAACAACTCACGCCAAACCTTTCAGGACAGACAAAACAACTTGTTCTTGCCAGCCCACACTGGAACAATTGTAACCATACTTACCTTTCTATATGGCCCCTCATGAAACTATTAGTTCGTAACCTCGCACGCACAACCACCGAGCAGGAAATCCAGGAACTGTTTACGGCTCACGGTACGGTAACTGAGTGCACTCTGGTTTTGGATAAAGAAACTGGAAAATCAAAAGGCTTTGGCTTTGTAGAAATGCCAAATACCAAGGAGGCGAAGTTGGCCAAGGCGCTTCTGAACGACGCCCGGGTGGGTAAAAACAAAATACGAGTGAAATTCGCTCAAGACAAAGAGCAGTAAGCAGCTGTTCAACCGGTACTTTACGTTATCGGCGCATTGGCGGCACGTTCAGCTATACACTCGTAGCCGCCCATTTCAAATTCCCGACAAATCAGCGGTCGTTTCTCATAAATTGAACAGGACATGGTGGTGCGGTCCAGTGCGGCGCACCAACCATCGTCCAATCGCGCCATGGTCAAGCCACCCCACTCGTCCTCTTCAATGAAACGCTCGGGTACGCCCGTCTCGGTAATCAGCATGACTTCCAGGCGGCAACAGCAGGCTTGGCAGCTTGAACAACTGACATTAGGGTCTGGCAGGGTTACCGATTCGATCCTGACTGGCTTCGCCATAGTTCAGATGCGCCTTTCACAGAAAAGGCTGAAGGGCCACATCAGTCTGATGTGGCAACAGGCAATGATGGGTTACTCCCCCAGTCAGCCCAGGAACCGTCATAAAGCACGGTATTTTCGTAACCCGCAATCACGGCCGCCATCAAGATAATGCAGGCTGTAATACCCGAGCCACAGGAAAACACCGTTTGCTGATTTTCTGGAGGCAAAAGGTTTGAGAAAACCACTTTCAGTTGCTCTGCGCTTTTAAAACTGTGATCGTCCAGCACTTCGGCAAACGGCAGGTTCTGTGAACCCGGCACATGCCCACTGCGCACCCCTTCCCTTGGCTCGGGCGCTGTCCCGCTGAAGCGTTCGGCGGAGCGCGCATCAATGGCGGTGACCTGCCCGGCCTTCAACTCTTTCAAGAGATAGTTTGAGTCACACACCCTGTCAGATTGCAGTGCCCCTACAATGCTTCCTGTCTCGCTGGGCCTGGCCAAGCCAGACACCGTTTCTCTTTGTTCCGCCAGCCACTTGGGTAAACCGCCATCAAGAACAAAGGTGTTTTCGTGCCCCATCGCCTGAAATATCCACCAGGCTCTGGGGGCAGAGTAAACACCCTGGTTGTCATAAATAATGACAATACTGTCGCGGTGTATCCCCAGCTTCTGAGCTTGCCGGGTGAACCGCTCTTCCGCTGGAAAGGCATGAATCATGGGCGAGTTCAGATCGCAAAAGTCACGCTCCAGATCGAACTGCCTGGCCCCGGGAATAAACACAGGCTCATCGTATACACGGGGCGTTCTGCCAATCACCTTGCTCATGCTGGCATCGAGAAGAACCAGATTCTGGTTGGGCAGGTTATCTGCCAGCCAGCCCGTTGTAACAAGAGGGAAGCCCATATCAAAGCAGTTCTTTACGAAGCTGTGCCGGGCTCTTGGGTGACAGCAACCCCGGAGCCACATCAAACACTGATTTGGCACCCACTTCGCCGGCACTGGCCAACTTATGAACTGCGCGGGTGTAGGCCACCAGAACACTGGCAGTAAACTCGGGATTGCTGCCCAGGGCCAGGGAGTATTCGATAGTTTGCTTACTCTGAGTGCCAGTCTCGCCACTACGGATCACAAAGCCACCGTGAGGCATGGCACTGTGCTCGGCGGCGAATGTCGCTTCATCAATGAAGTTAACGACTGTTTCGAATGGCTCAAAGTAGTCCGGCATGGTCACAATACTGTTGCGTACTGTGTCTGCATCAGCGTTATCTTCCAGCACAATGAAACATTCACGCACGTGTTTCTCGCGGGTTGTCAGTTCTGGCTGCTCACCGTTACGTACCCGTGCAATAGCCTCTTCAGACGGCAAGGTGTACTGCACGCCCTTTTTAACACCCTCTACACGACGAACCGCGTCGGAATGGCCCTGGCTCAGGCCCTTGCCCCAAAAAGTATAGGTTTCGCCTTCTGGCAAAATGGTTTCGCCAAACAGGCGGTTCAGCGAGAATAGGCCGGGATCCCAACCCACAGACATCAGTGCAACATGCCCGGATTTTTGCGCCGGCTCATCCAGAGCGGCGAGGTATTCGTTCACTTTGGCGTGGGTATCAAAGCTGTCAACGGTATTAAAAAACTGCGCCAGATAAGGGCCCTGTTCCGGCAGGTCGGTTTTTGAACCGCCGCAGAGAATCATCACATCTACTTCGTTCTGAAATTTTTCAACATCGGCCATGGCATAAACGGGCACATTGCTGTCTAACAGAGTAACGCTGGCAGGATCACGGCGGCTGAACACACCCACCAAACGCATGTCCGGGTTTTGCGCTAAGGCCGACTCAACACCCCTCCCCAAGTTGCCATACCCAGCAATTGCTACTCTTATCTGATCTGCCATGTTGATCTACCCTATTCTGTTTGCAAAATTTGTACGAAAAGCTCGAAACACTCGCTGTAACTGTTCCTTGGGAGCTATAACTAACAGGTTACCGGCAAGCACCAGCGAAACGCCAGTAACTGCTTCGACAGTCCACTGATAATTTTCAAACACAGTAGAAAGCGCAAGCGCCACGATTGGGAACAAAACCATACAGTAGGCCGCACGTTCAGGACCAATTCGCCCGAGCAACGTTAGAAAACTCCCAAACCCGAGAACCGAGCCGATTAGTGCCAGGTAAACCAGCGAGCCTGTATAACTCCAAGTAGCCTCGAAAGCAAAAGGACTTCCCCGGCTCCAGGCAATAATAGCCAGCGCTAGCGCGCCATAGGCCATGCCATAGGCGTTGCTTTGCATCACGGGCAGTTTAGAGGACTGGTTGCGGGCAGAAAGCATATTACCAAACGAAGTGATAAACGTGCCGACCAAGCTCAATATAATGGCACGCAGGGTAGTTCCATCAGCGTCTAAAGCACGCACTTCCGGCAGGAACACTAGGCAGATGCCTACCAACCCGAAAGCGGCGCCAGCAATAACGGCCCGGGGCACGCGGTTGCCAAAAAATAAAGCACCATTAATGATGTTCATCACGATGATGGTGGAGAACACCACCGCGATCAGCCCGCTGGTGATGTCAGCCGCGGCCTGATAAACCAGCATGTAGTTGAAGCCAAACAGCATCAGCCCCTGGGCCATCATCCAAACGTGCTGGCGCAAGCCGAATGTCATGTTCCGCCCAGTGAGCCGGCACCACAACATCAGTACCAACGCGGCTAGCCCAAACCGATAGGCAATGGACACATCGCCGGATACTTCCCCTAATTGCAGAGGTATCGCTATGAACGTCGATCCCCAAATCAACACCGTCGACAAATAGAGTACAAAGGTATTCGCGAACATAGGTAGAAGGCCTGTAACCGTTATCATCAACCGGTTACGTGACTCTCGCTACCGATCCATTAATTAAGCAATTCATTCTCCACCTTATAGTTATCTTGCTCAACAATTTTGTGCGATTCGATAGTAATCCAAAAGGTGGGAAATACTTGTTGAAGCTTAGACACCGGGGCACGACCCTTGCCCCGGTCCTCTTGGGCTGATACGTATTATTCAGGCGTATATAAACGCTGAATGCTCGAGAAATCCAATGCTCCGTTGCCCTGCCCCGCGTGCAGTTCATAAAGATTGCGAGCAAGAGAGCCCATGGGAATCGAGGCGTGATTTTTTACCGCATTATCGAAAGCCAACCCGAGATCCTTGTTCATCAGATTCACCAGAAAACCACCTTCGTATTCCCTTGATGCGGGCACTCCCTCCATCACACCGGGCCATGGGTTGTAGCCATTCAGCGCCCAGTTACCGCCCGAGCTCTGCTTCATGATTTCTGAAAGAACGGCTGGGTCCAGACCGTTTTTTACCCCCAAAGCCAGGGCTTCGCTGGTGCCGGCCATGAGAACCGCCAAAAGCATATTATTGCAGATTTTGGCAATCTGGCCTGCCCCACTTTCGCCAGCAAGAAAGATGTTCTTGCCCATGGCTTCCAGAATTGGCTTGGCTTTATTGAACGTCTCCTCGTCGCCACCGCAAATAAAGGTTAGAGCGCCAGCTTTGGCACCGCCCACACCGCCAGAAACCGGGGCATCGATAAATGGGATATTCTTAGCCTTTGCTTGCTCGGCCACACTACGAGAGGTCTCTGACGCAATGGTCGATGAATCTACCACCAAAGTGCCTTCAGGCAAGTGAGCCAACAGGCCATCATCGCCCAGATACACGGCCTCTACGTGCTGACCCGCGGGCAACATACTGATCACGCACTCCGCACCTTTAACTGCGTTATGGGCCGTATCTGCGGTTTTTGCTCCCTCAGACACCAAGGCTGCTACGGCGTCTTTTGACAGATCAAAAACAGTTACGTCGTGCCCGGCCTTTAATAGATTGCTGGCCATGGGGCCACCCATGTTGCCCAGGCCAATAAAGGTAATCGTTGCCATAATCATCCCCTTGTTTTTGTATTCGGTTGAATAGGCCGCGCACCCAAATCGGCGCATGGCCATTTTTGGCTAACTTTTGAAAAAACTGTCTATCCACTCATTGTCCATTTCCGCCAGCGATGCGTAGCGCCAACGAGGCTGCTTATCTTTATCAATCAGCAGCGCGCGCACACCTTCAACAAACTCTCCTTTGCTCAGGCAGTTCCTGGACAGGGTAAGTTCTTTGTCCAGAACTTCACTCAGGCTATCCAGGCGGCAGTTACGCAGGTGCTGCCAGCACAGGGCCAGCGACGTGGGCGACGCAGCTTCCAGAGGCCGAGTTGCCTTGGCAAGCCAGCCTTCTCCACTCGAGAGCTCCTTCATCTGCGCGATCATATCGGTCAGACTGTCGGCATCAGTTACGCGGTTGATTTCATCGAAGTGAGTTCGCACCTGTGACTCCGGCAATGCATCTGCACTTTGATTCTCGTGCTGCCTGAGTACGCTTCCAACCACGGCGAATGCATCTTCGCCCTGCCAGTTGTGAGCTGTTAGGTCTGCAATCACAGCCGCTTTCAAATCATGCTTGATAAAGCGATCGGCCAGGCCAACAAACAGTGCGTCAGCGGCGTTCATGCGGGCCCCGGTTAACCCCAAAAACAGCCCTGTACGCCCGGGGGCACGATTCAGGAACCAGCCAGCGGCTACGTCTGGATACAAACCAATGCTGCTTTCAGGCATAGCCAGTTTGGAGGCCTCAGTGACTACCCGGTGAGACGCGCCAGCCATAATGCCAATGCCGCCGCCCATCACAATGCCATGGCCCCAGCACACCACAGGCTTGGGAAACGAATGAATCAGATAATCCAGCTCGTATTCTTCGGTAAAGAACGCTATGCCCTCGCTGGCCACACCGCCACTTTGCGGCTCGGTCATGCTCCGATAAAGTGCAACTATATCGCCGCCGGCACAAAACGCTTTGTCGCCTTCTGCCTCAATCCATACAGCTCTAACCTTGTCGTCCTCTGCCCAACGCTGTAGCTGCGGCGTTAGCTGCCGAATCATCTCAAGAGAGAGCGAATTAAGCGCTTTCGGCGTATTCAGCCGAGCGACGGCGATCAGTGCACCGTCGGCCGTTTTCCATTCTTCAAAAACAATCGGTTGATGGCTCATATAAAATCCTTAAACCGGTATGCATGCAGGCTTCAGCGGTTTTTCCATTCCGGCTTGCGCTTATCAAGAAAGGCGTTCACGCCTTCTTTTTGATCTTCAGTTGAGAACAACTCAACAAACAGTTCCCGCTCCATGCGCCAGCTATCAGTATGGCTACGGCCATCACGGGAGCTCATCACCAGGGTTTTGCAGCGGGCAATGGACGACGGGCTTTGCTTGCAGGCCATTTCAGCGAGCTCCAACGCCTTTTCCAGGCCTTTGCCCGTGGGAACAACTTCCTCAACCAGGCCAATTTGCAACGCTTTGTCTGCTTTCACCCGCTCGCCACACAGAATCATTCGCTTGGCCCAGCCTTCACCTACCACCCAAGGCAGATTCTGAGTACCGCCAGCACAGGGCAGCAGACCCACAGAGGCTTCTGGCAGGGCCATTTGCGCATGCTCTTCGGCGACGCGAATATCACAAGCCAACGCACACTCAAGCCCGCCGCCCATGGCGTAGCCATTCACCGCCGCAATAGATACACCGCGAAAGGCTGTTAAGGTGGCAAAGGCCTCTCCAAAGAGCTGAGCCATCTCGTTGGCGCGGGCCTTGTCGCCATCGGCAAAGGTTTTTAAGTCAGCACCGGCGGAGAAAAACTTCTCGCCTTGACCAGTAAGAACCAAGGCAAAAATATCGGCATCTTCGTTCAGTTCACGAACAATTTTTGACAGCGCAGGCAACGAATCCGCCGTCCAGGTGTTGGCCGGCGGGTTGTTAATCGTTAGTATCGCAATGTGTCCTCGTTTTTCGAGCTGAATCAGATCACTCATTCATCCTCTCCTGTTGTCGTTGCGATTTATTGGATGGCCTCGGCCACGCCGTTATCCAGCAGGCGACGAGCCACAATTAACCGCATAATTTCGTTGGTACCTTCCAAAATCTGGTGCACGCGCAGATCGCGCAAATAACGCTCCAGAGGATATTCCCGGATATAACCATAGCCACCATGCAGTTGCAGGGCGTCGTTCACCACATCGAAGCAGGCGTCAGTGGCGAAGCGTTTCGCCATAGCGCAGTGCACAGTGGCTTCCGTATCGCCACTGTCCAGTTTGAACGCCCCAAGGCGCACCATCTGACGGGCGGCCACCAGATTAGTCGCCATGTCCGCCAGTTTGAACTGCAAAGCTTGAAAGGCCGCCAAGGGCTTACCAAACTGCTCACGCTCGTGCATATAGTTGCGAGCTCTAAGCAAGGCTGCCTGGGCTCCACCCAGAGAACAGGTGGCAATGTTAAGACGGCCACCATCAAGGCCTTTCATGGCAATGGCAAAACCGTCGCCTTCTTCGCCTACTCGGTTGATTGCAGGGATACGAACATTTTCAAGGCTGATCATACGAGTAGGCTGGGAACGCCAGCCCATTTTCTCTTCATTCTTGCCGTAGGAAATGCCATCGGCATCTGCCGGAATCACGAAGGTGGAGATACCTTTTGAGCCCGAGTCCGGTGCGCCAGTGCGCGCCATCAACACGAGAATATCGGTATCACCCGCACCGGATATAAAAACCTTACTGCCGTTGATGACATAACTGTCGCCATCGCGAACCGCCTTGGCTCGCAGGCTGGCCGCGTCAGAGCCGGCACCCGGCTCTGTCAGGCAGTAAGATGCAAGCCATTCACCACTGGCCAGCTTGGGCACAACGTCCTGTTTCAGTTCGTCAGATGCAAAGCTCGCTACCATCCAGGTTGCCATGTTGTGAATGGTAATGAACGCCGCCGTTGAGGGGCAGGCAGCCGCCAGCTCTTCCACAATCACAGACGTATCCAGCCGTGAAAGCCCCATGCCGCCGAGCGCTTCCGGGGTATAGATCCCCATAAAGCCCATTTCCCCAGCTTCTTTGAGTGTGTCGACCGGAAAAATATGCTCGTTGTCCCACTTGGCTGCGTGGGGCGCCATGGATTTCTCAGCAAAGGTGCGGGCCGCTTCGCGAAACGCCAACTGATCTTCGGTCAGGTTAAAGTCCATTGTTCGGCTCCAAATTAAACATACCCACCCTCAACGCCATTAGCGCAGCTGGATCGAGAAGTTTGCTTCCGCTTCGGTTTCTACCTCACTGGAGAACCAGCGCGAGGTAACCGTTTTGGTTTCAGTATAGAAGCGCACCGCTTGCTTGCCGTATGCGTGCTGATCGCCGTAGAAAGAACCTTTCCAGCCGGTGAACGAAAAGAATGGCAGGGGTACAGGGATGGGAATATTTACGCCCACCTGACCAACCTCAATTTCATGCTGGAACTTGCGAGCCGCGCCGCCGGAGCCGGTAAAGATAGACACACCGTTGCCGTATGGGCTGTTGTTGATCAGAGTAATGGCATCCGCCAGAGTGGCCTCCTCCATACATGCAAGCACAGGGCCGAAGACTTCTTCGTTATAGATGTCCATGTCGGTAGTCACACCCGAGAACAAGGTGGGGCCAACCCAGTTGCCATCAGGCAAGCCATCTACCGTGCAACCACGGCCATCCAGGAGCAAGTTCGCGCCTTGGGACTCACCCGTGGCAATGAGAGACTCAACACGATCTTTAGCTTTGGAGGAGATTATCGGACCATAGCTGGCGTCAGAATCGTTCCAGGCCCCTGGGCGAACGTTCGCCATGGCACCTTTCAGTTCTGGAATCCAAGACTGGGCTTCGCCTACAAACACAGCAACGGAGATAGCCATACAACGCTGGCCCGCAGCGCCTACAGAAGCGCCCACCAGAGCATTAAGAACCTGCTGCTTGTCGGCATCCGGCATGATGACCATGTGGTTCTTGGCACCGGCGAAGCTCTGAACACGCTTCATGTTTTTGGTGCCGGTTTCGTAGATGTAACGGCCCACCGGCACAGAGCCCACAAAAGAAACGGCTTTAACGGCGGGATCGGTAAGCAATACATCCACCTGCTCCTTGCCACCGTGCACCACCTGAAGCACACCCTTGGGCGCGCCCGCCTCTTCAAACAGCTCCGCAAGGCGCATAGGAGTGAGAGGGTCTTGCTCGGACGGTTTTAGAATAAACGTGTTACCACAGGCAATCGCCATGGGGAACATCCACAACGGAATCATCGCTGGGAAGTTAAATGGTGTAATACCTGTACACACACCCAGCGGTTGAATCCAAGAGTGAGTATCTACCCCCCGCGCAACGTTACCTACGGTCTCACCCATCATCATAGAAGCAACGTTGGCCGCATGCTCAACCACTTCAATACCGCGCCACACATCACCTTTGGCATCCTCAAAGGTTTTGCCGGTTTCCTGGGACAGAATTTCTGCGATCTCGTCGTGATGCTCTTTGAGCAATGCCTGGTAACGAAGCATCACACGGGCACGTTCAGAGACTGGCACTTCCTTCCAGGTTTTGAATATCTCTCCGCCAGTTTCTATAGCTTTGCGCATCTCTGCATCTGTGGTGCACGGAGCCTTGGCGATCACTTCGTTGGTTGCCGGATTGGTAACATCAATCCATTCGCTAGTCTGACTCTGAACAAATTCACCTGCTAGGTACAATGGAACGTTTTTCATCTCAAAACCCCTGTTTATTGTTGTACGGGATGTGGGCCAAGGCAAGGTTGCTTTAGCCATGTATGGTATGACCTTAGCACCTTATCCGGCACTTGGTGATTGACTAAATTTCGTTCGTGATGGACTATCTTTCGATTGCCATTCATTCAACGGCAGCTATACACATGACACAAACCTCCCAGTGGCCAGTCCCCAGGGACAGCATTCGTTACGTAGTACCAGCGCCCATCGTCAGGCTTTTATCTGAACACCCCCTCACTCGCGACCTTTACCCCCGGGCGTTTGGCCATTACCGTCGAGCCATCGGCCACCACATGCACCGGGAGCACCATCGCGACAATCTTTTGATTTACTGCACGGAAGGAAAGGCGTTCCTGAATGTGGAAGGCGAGGCTTACACCATGGAAGCCGGAGATCTTTTATTATTGCCTGCTGGCGCTAACCACCGCTATACGGCTGACCCGGATAACCCTTGGACAATTCATTGGGTGCATTACACAGGCCCAATGGCAGAAGAGTTTCGTAAATATATGGGGTTCGATAACGCCACACCCATCCGACATCTGGGTCGGCAGCCCCGGTTATTAGTGGATTTTAACGGCTTACTTTCTGTTCGCCAGACAGGTTTTCGTGCCCGCGGCCTGATTCACGCCGCCAATCGTTTACGCCAACTACTAACGGCGGTTCCAATCAGCGGAGATGAGACCGGACATAAACGGCAGGCGGAGCTGGATATCATTAACAACTATATGCGAGAGCATCTTGATGAGCGAATCACCCTGGAACAACTTGCCGATGTGGCGGGACTTTCGCCCGCCCACTTTGCCACGCGCTACAAAGAACAGACCGGCATCTCCCCAATTCAACATTTTCTTCATTTAAAAGTAGAAAGAGCCTGCCAGATGCTGGATACCACAAACCTGAGCTTTACAGACATAAGCCATCGCCTTGGTTATGATGACGCTTATTACTTTTCGCGGCTGTTCAAGAAAACCATGGGGCAGGCCCCGAGAGATTATCGAGCAAAACAAAACGTTACTTGATGAATATCATATAATTGACTTAAGGCAATAGTTGCCAAGCTTCAATTTTGTACCCTCCGCGCAACCTGCACTGTCCGGCCATGTCAGCCGGCCCTCATTCTTCGGAGATCAAAATGGCAAACGAACCCATTGTTCTGTTTGATAACGGGCATCATAAGTGTCTAATGTTCGACTCCCTGGTCACCGGCGAGGGTGTCCAGTCTAACCAGTTCCTGATCGTTGACGGCAAGCACGAAGCACTGATAGATCCAGGTGGCGACCTTACCTATACTCCGCTAGCCGTTGCAGCATCTAAATACATGAACATCAAGGAGATGGATTTTGTGTTCGCGTCGCACCAGGACCCGGACATTATCGGTGCCATTGATCGCTGGATTGTGCACACGGGTGCAAAAATTGTGACATCCAAACTATGGGCCAGGTTTCTCCCTCACCTGGTGTCCAGCTACGTAACCAACCAGCTCAGCGGCAGTGTTTACGATCGCATTGTCAGCATTCCAGATACCGGCGCCAACGTGAGATTTGGCGACTCCTATTTGCAGTGCCTGCCCGCTCACTTTATGCATTCAGTGGGCAATTTGCAGTTTTACGATCCGGTCTCAAAAGTTTTATTTTCAGGAGATCTTGGCGCGTCTATAGGCGCTGAGGACGACCACCTGCCGGTACAGGATTTCGATCGACACATCCCACACATGATGGGATTCCACCGCCGCTATATAGCCTCAAAAAAGGTGTGCCGGCTTTGGGCCAATATGATCCGGGAAATGGATGTTGAAATGATTGTGCCGCAGCATGGCAAGCGCTTCGAAGGCCCGGCAATGGTAGACCAGTTTCTGAACTGGGTTAGTAACATTGAGTGCGGCATCGACCTGATGGCTCAGGATAATTATCGCGTGCCGGTAGACTACGTCTGACAACTCACGGGGCAGGCCAACCAAATAGGCCTGTCCCAAACTGCTAATTTTGCGTAAAATCTGGCCTTTTCATCCGCAAGCATGAGGCAGCGCAAAAATGGGCAGAGCCTACCAGAACCGCAAACAATCCATGGCCAAAACCGCAGAGGCCAAAACCAAGGTCTACAGTAAGTACGGGCGCGAAATCTACATGAGCGCAAAGTCCGGCGGAACCGACCCAGACGGCAACCTTTCACTGCGGGGATTGATTGAGCGCGCAAAGAAAGACCAGGTGCCAACCCACGTTATTGACAAAGCCCTGGAAAAAGCCCGTGGTGGCGGTGGCGAAGACTATTCACCTGCTCGTTACGAAGGTTACGGCCCCGGCAGCTGCATGGTGATCGTAGACTGCCTGACGGACAACCCCAACCGTACTTTTGGTGATGTTCGCCTTGCCTTCACTAAAACCAAGGCCAAAATCGGCACACCGGGCACTGTTGCTCACATGTTTGATCACAGCGCCATTTTTGTATTCAAGGGCGAGGAAGAAGCGTCACTTGAAGCCCTGATGGAAGCCGATGTCGACGTGTCCGATATCGAACATGAAGACGGCCAAATCACCGTTTTCACACCTAACACCGAATATGCCAAAGCTCGCCAGGCACTAACCGACGCCTTCGGCGACATTGATTTCGAGGTGGACGACATCCAGTTTTTGCCTAAAACCACCACCGTGGTAGAGGGTGATGACATTCCGCTGTTCGAAAAGTTTATCGATATGCTGAACGACCTGGATGACGTGCAGAACATCTTCCACAATGCGGAGCTGCCCGAGGAGTGAACCAACTCAATCCCAAGGTGGTGATCCTTAAAACCGGCAGCACCTATCCAGCTATAAAAGAACAATTCGGTGATTTTGACGAATGGTTCCTGAAACGGCTCTCCCCTGGGCTCAATATTTCTGTATTTAATGCAGAAGCCGGAGAACTGCCCGAACAGCCCACAGACTGGGACGGCATAGTCGTAACAGGCTCCCCGGCTATGGTCAGTGATCGCGAGCCCTGGAGTGAAAAGGCCGCAGATTGGCTGGCACAGGCGGTAGATCAGTCCGTACCAACACTTGGGGTTTGTTATGGGCACCAGCTATTGGCTCATGCACTAGGCGGAGAAGTAGGCTATCACCCAAAGGGCCGTGAGAGCGGTACCCAGCGCATAGAGCTTTTGGCCAGAGCTCAGGATGACCCACTGTTCGGCGGTATGCCCGGCACCTTCAAAGCACAGCTCACCCACAAACAATCGGTATTAAGCCTACCTCCGGGGGCCGTTTTGCTCGGCTACAATGAGCATGAGCCACACCAGGCGTTCAGGGTTGGCAAGTGCACGTGGGGCGTGCAATTTCATCCAGAGTTTTCTGACGCCATCATGCGAGCCTATCTGCACGTACAGACTCCAGACCTGGAAGGTGAAGGACGTGACTCCCAGGCCATGATCGACGCGGTTAACAATGCACCAGAAGCATCCCGGTTGCTGGAGCGTTTTTCCGCCTTGGTGATCGAGAACAAAACCGGCTGAACCCTCACAGAGGATACTGGATTGTTATGTCACGGAAGATATTATTTACACTCATTGTTCTAATGCTCGTTAGCGTGGGCTTATATCATACGTATAAGCCTTTACCTGCAGGTATCAGCCACAATGGCGCAGAACGTCCCTTAAGTGATGCAGTGCTGCTGATCGATGCGACCTATCATCACAGCGATGGCTCAGAAACCCTGAATCAAGAGATTTTTGACGAAATACTGCGCCTTATAAACCAGGCTGAATCCTTCGTGCTGGTCGATATGTTCCTCTTTAACAGCAGCAGCCCGGAAGGCGTGGCGCACCGCCCCCTCTCAAAGCAATTGACCGAGGCGCTAATAAGCCGGAAGGCCGAGCAACCAGAGCTGGAAATTGTGGTTATCTCGGACCCGCTGAACACGCTTTATGGAGGCTCTGTGTCGCCCTGGTTCCAGGCGCTGCGCCAGGCGGGCATTTCAGTCACTGAAACCAACCTGGAACCACTTCGTGACAGCAACCCGACCTGGTCTGCCTTCTGGCGGGTCTGCTGTCAGTGGCTCGGCAACAACTCCGGCGGCGGCTGGTTGCCGAATGCCATCGGATCACAGCCCGTCACCATTCGCAGCTACCTTGCGCTCCCCAACTTCAAGGCCAACCATCGCAAAATTCTGGTTACAGATGACGGAAACAACCTACGCGCCCTGATAACCTCTGCTAACCCTCACGACGGCAGCAGCAGACACAGCAATACCGCGATCAGCTTTACCGGCCCGGCAGTTATTGATGTTTTGAAAAGCGAGCAAGCGGTTCTGAACATGTCCGGCCAGTCCAGCCCAGCGCTCAATAGACTGATCAGCGCGGCGCTTACCACTCAGACAACAAATCAGCAGCCGATGGGTAAAATTGCGGTTAAAACAGAATCCGCGATCCTGGAGTCGGCCCTTCAGATGATCACTGGCGCCCAGCGCGGAAGCCGGTTAGATCTCGCATTTTTTTATCTCTCACACCGGGAGATTGTTGCCGCCCTGCTCGATGCCCATGAACGCGGCGTGAACCTGCGCATACTTCTCGATGCCAACAATGAAGCCTTTGGCCATCAAAAAAGCGGCATACCCAATCGACAAGTCGCGCTGGAGCTCCATAAAGCCGGTATTCCTATTCGCTGGTGTAAAACTTCCGGTGAACAATGCCATAGCAAATCACTCATGTTGCGCCCGAAAGTGGGTCCCACGGAACTCCTGCTGGGCTCTGCCAACTTTACGCGACGCAATCTGGACGACCTGAACCTTGAAACCGATGTGTGGGTTTCCGTGCCAGCAGACTCGCCTGTAGCCAAAAAAGCTGTCAACTTCTTTGAACAGCAGTGGCGATCCGGCCCCGATAGCGACCCTGTCATGAGCCTTCCCTATGAGCACTGGGCAGACAATTCAACTGTGCGCTACTGGCGCTATCGCTTGATGGAAGCAACCGGGCTTTCAACATTTTAGGCGCCCTGGGGAGTGAACTCTAAAGGCTTCTGAAAGATCGCCACATCTTTTCCTGGCACAACCATAGTCCAGTCAAAACGCCTTGCAATAACCGCCAGTGTCACCTCGCGATAAAACACAACGTGTGTTGGATCCCGCCGGTAATGCCAGTGGTCAAACCGATCATCACGGGTCTGAAAACACGTCATTACGCCAAGCCAGCCGCCGGGCTTTAACAAACCATCAAGTTGGCGAAACACCTCAGCCGGTTGGTGCAAATGCTCCACCACCTCAGTGCAGGTAATGAAATCATACTGGCGCTCTAATGCTGACGGTTCAGGATGATATAAAGGGTCGTAAACCACCATGCCCATTCCTGCGTCACGCAGCATTTCTGCAAGCGCCGGGCCTGGCCCACAGCCAAAATCAAGCCCCAGGGCTCCTGGCCGAATACGATCAAGCATGGGTAACACAAGCTTACCCAGAAAGGCCCGATAACCCGGATCGGCCGAATCATTATTATGAAGATCGTAAATGGCTCGTTCATCATCCGGCGCAGGCCAATTTTTCTGCGCCATAACCGTTGCCTTACAGTGCAAACAGCGCAAATACTCCTGCCTGTTCACTATTCGGAAACCCTCCAGCACGCTTTGTTCGCACACAGAGCAGACAGCCCCCTCTTGCAACACTACAGTCGGTTTTTGCAAGCGCCCTCCTTTTTCACAGGCTCAACCTGTCAAATGTGTCATTGTCATATCCGGCCATGACACCCATTTCGTGACAAGCCCCAAAATTAACATTGGCCCAACCTGCTTATACTACAAACAACGGAAAGCCTGCTGTATAGAGCTTCTAACAATAACAATCGCAAACCACGACGATGTTAAGGGCTGAAGCCTGCCCAGGGACAGAAATATGAACATTTCGAATCACATGGCCTTAGAGGTGCCTCTTATCTCTGCACGTTACGCACGCCGTTTCGTCGAATTTATGGAACGCCGGGGCGTTAAACGGGCAGCTCTTCTAAACGATAGCGATATAACGGAAGACTTGCTGGATGACCCGGACGCCAATATCAGCATGCAGCAGATAACGTCAGTGCTGCAAAAAGCTGACTGGCTGATGAATGACGATCGAGCCGCCTTCCAATTTGGCCAACAACTCGATCTTCCCAGTCACGGCTTGCTGGGCTTTGCGGTGCTGGGCCAGGACAATCCCAGGCAGCTCATCAGCATGATCGTTCAGCATCTTCGTGTTGGCCTTCCGCTGATGGATATGGAGCTGAACTCAACCGGATCAATCTTTCATATACGCCTGCGCGATACATGGGGGCTTGGCGAGCTTACTCCCTGTGTAACCAAAATGTACATGGGCAGCATTCACCGTATCTCTGCAGACGTTTGCAGGCACTTCGATATCCAATTTGCTTTTTCCGCACAAAGAGACGCTGAGTCATGGCGCTCCCTGGCTCCGGATTGCGAATTCCGTTTTGATGCACCCCATAATCAGATAACCATGGCGCTCAAAGGCCAACCCATCCCAAAAAATAACACCAGCCTGAAATTCTTGCTGGCCCGGAATAGAAACAACCCCGGAGAAACTGTTCGGCTGGCCAATGAAACCCTGATGCAAGTCCGGGAAATGATCATGAGCCAGCCAGGCCGATCGTGCAGCACCGGCAACATTGCCCGGCGGCTTGATATCAGCACTCGAACTTTGCGCCAGCACCTTGCCAGCGCAGGCACATCGTTTCGGGAAGTAAGGGTCGACATTCGCGAAAACCTCGCAACCCTTTACCTGAGAGACACCAATGTGCCATTGGAATCCATTGCTGAAAAACTTGGGTTCAGCGACCAGGCAAGCTTCACCAAAGCCTATCGTGCCTGGACGGGCCAAACACCCGGTGATGTCCGCAAACAGTCCCGAAAAACGCAATAAGCCCTTTTATTAAGACAGCTTGCTGCGCAATTTGAAGCCGGTCACGGTTTCAGCATTCTCTGCACTTCTTCGCCGTTTTAGACAAAAACCATGCCGGCAACGGCAATGACCCAGCGCGCCTCTAAAAGGCCTAATAGCCCTGCACATATGCGTAAAAACGCGTAGCAAAAGGGTTTTTGCAAGTCCGATTGAGCAGTCCTTGTCGGTGCCGTCTGCCCACCCTCCTATAACAACGATGCTTTACAGAGGACGAACTCATGAAACTCAGGAATTCCTATCCCGGTGGGCGCACACTCGCGCCTGCACTGGCAGCAGCGGCATTAATATCCGGTGCCGGAAGCGCGCTCGCCAGCCCGGTCTCTACCAATCTACAGTTTACCTGTCCATTCCCACTGATCGGCGACCAGCCCATCAGTGCTGAAATCAGCGCAGACATCCCTACCAGCGCAACCGTGGGCACACCGCTACCAGGGTTTAATGTGACCGCCATGACCGTGGTCAACGAAGACTCACGCACGGGTTTGAAACTGGTCGGCTCAGAAACCGTTGAAGGCACGGCAGTAAATACCAATCAGATCGTCACGCCAAGCCGCACCGTTGAGCAAATTGTTACCCTCAACATCCCGCAGAGCCCAATTCCATCAGAAACCGGCTCATTCACCGTGCCAGCCGACGGCCAGGCGCCAGAGTTCACATTTACCGACCAGGATGTGGGTAACGCGGAAATTCGCGTTGGCGGGCTAACTCTCAACCTGGTTGCCCGCACAGCAAACGGCGATATTGCCCCGGCCCCTATCGGCGAGATTACAACAAACTGTACCCTGCTCGAGGGCCAGGACAACCTGCTGCAAACCGTCACCGTGGAAGGTGATGTTGTAGAAACACCGCGCATTGCAGTAAACCGTGACGAAGTCGCGTTTGGCAATGTGCAGGCAGGTGTCACTAAAGACGAAACCGTTACCCTCAGCAATAGCGGCAACGCCGCGCTGGGCATCAACAGCGTCTCAATTGCGGGTGCAAATGCCAGTGCCTTTATGCAGAGTAACAGCTGCAGCACTATTGCAGCTGGCGAAAGCTGTGACGTAAACGTGACCTACATCCCGGATGGCGAAGGCGCCCAGAGTGCCACACTAACCATCAACTCAACCGATGCAGACAACAGCTCTGTAGACGTTGCGCTAAGCGGTCGCAGTGTTCTTGCGCCAATTCCTGAAATTGCTGTTACACCGGCAAATGTAAGCCTGGGGCAAGTTCAGTTGGGCCAGAGCGAATCTGCTCAGGTCACGGTTTCTAACAATGGCAACGAAACTCTGCTAATCAACAGCATCAACCTTGCCGGCCCAGACGCAAGTGAGTTCCTGCAGACCAATGACTGCACCACCGTTGCTCCCGAGCAAACCTGTGCTATTGATGTAAGCTTCACAGCCGCTGCAACAGGCGTTCGCAACGCCGAGTTGGTGATCACCTCCAACGACGCAGAGAACGCAGAAGTCTCCGTTCCCGTCAGTGCAGAGGGCTTCGAAGCATCGAGCGATGCGCTCGAAATTCTACTAGGCCTGAAAGGCTCTACTTTCATCAAATCCTCAGACAGCACCTTGCCCCTGAATGGCAGCATCGCAACCCTTCTGGAGCTGGCAAGCGGTACATTCGAGGCAGACCTTGCCATCGACCCCACCGTTGGCCACTTCTCAGTCAAGCTGCTGTTCAGCCGCCTGAAAGGTGTAGCAAATGTAGAGTTCGAGCAGTCCGAAATCACCACCGGTACGCTGGTTGACGGAAACCTGACTGCTAATTCCCACCTGTATGTGAAAGTGCCCAAGGTTCAGTTGAAACTGTGGGGCATCCCCATTCGCATTGGCGGTGGTGACCAGTGTCAGTCGATCCAGCCTGTGGACATTTCTCTGGCCTCAACCGACGGCTCTAACTTCTCGCCAGCAACAGGTGGTGATGTGAGCGGTGAATACGACCTGCCGCCCCTTGAAAACTGCGGCCTGCTGACAGACGTTCTCAACCAGTTCCTGTCCGGTTCCGGTAACACTATCAACCTTACGTTGACCCCGGAGCAATAAGGAAAAGAGGGCTTATTAAACAAGCTCTCGCCCGGCCAGCCGGCCTTATATCCGGCTGGCCTTCATAACAAAAGCAAAAAAAGGAATGTTTATGAAAAGCCTGAAGAAATCCGTACTGGTGCTGGCAATTTCAAGCCTGTCGTTCGCGGCACAGGCAGAACTCAAGCCGCTTGAAGAGACACACATGGGCAATATCACCGGGCAGGCCGGTGTAACCATTGAACTGGAAACCAAAGTTAATATCGGGGAATTTCTCTACACGGACGAAGGCTCACTCTCCATTAAAGATATTTCCATTGGCGGTACCAACCGCACCGATATGTTTGCTGAATTTACTAACCCTGGAATCCGGAGCCTGTTATTCGGTGAGTCCAGTGAACTGATCGATAACATCAAGGTTGAAATCGATATTGCGGATGACGGCGATGCGCTGATCAACGTATTCCCGCTAGTTGCGGCTCCCATCGATTTTTCTGTAAAAACCGGTGAATGGACACTGCAAGGACACACCGACTCCACGATGTTGGCAAATAATTTTGCTATGGATGGCGTGGTAACAGAGCTGAAAATACGTGTCGACACAGCAACAGACAAGATGAACGTGCAAACCCTGTTTGCCATCGATGACCTGGATGTTGACGTTGATTTTCTGGCACTGGGCATTCGGGACTTACGCCTGACAGGCGCGGACTTTGACCCGGACAACCCTTTGATTACCCGCCTTGGCGCAAAAGTGGACATGGACATTTATAATGGTTCCAGAGCGAATGGTGATTCTGCTCTGGCAGTCGATCTGAAGACCTTTGAGGCCGATATGTCCATTGGACAAATTCTGGTGGGCGGAACGTCCATTGGCTCAGTTGCCCTGGACAACCTGTCTGTTCGGAACACAGCTATGCGGATATACGGTCACTAGGACCAAGTGGGCCTTCGGCGCTTCGAAGGCCCGTCCTGTCATACACCTCCTCTTTTTCTGCAGCTCATGGGCGCAGAAAGAAAATCTGGCTGGTATCATGCCCAAACTCTGATACGCAACCGGATAACCGATGACCAGCACCCACTCCACCCGTCTTAATAAATACATCAGCGAAAGCGGTATGTGTTCTCGCCGAGAGGCGGATCGCTACATTGAGCAGGGCAATGTCTTTATCAACAGCAAGCGGGCCGGTGTAGGCGACCAGGTCTTACCCACTGATACCGTTAAAGTAAACGGTCAGATAATCGAACCCCGTGCGGAAGAAGATCTGGTATTTATCGCCTTGAACAAGCCGGTTGGCGTCGTAAGCACAACCGATGACGCAGAGAAGCACAACATTCAGCGTTTTGTTGGCCATGGCGCGCGTATTTTCCCTATCGGGCGCTTGGACAAGGATTCACAAGGGCTGATCTTCATGACCAGCAATGGCGACCTGGTGAATAAAATTCTGCGAGCCGGCAACAACCATGAAAAAGAGTACGTTGTAACAGTGGATAAACCGATTACGAAATCGTTTATTCAGAGCATGGCCGGCGGCGTTCCTATTCTCGGCACCATGACCAAAAAATGCAAAGTAGTGCAGGAAAGTCGCTTTGTATTTCGTATAACACTGGTGCAAGGGCTGAACCGTCAGATTCGACGAATGACCGAACACTTCGGGTTTGAAGTAACCCGGCTTGAACGGGTCCGCATTATGAACGTCAATTTGAAAGGGCTGGCTGTGGGCCAGTGGCGCGATCTTACAGAGAAAGAGCTTGCGAGTCTGTTTGATGCGATTCGTGATTCCTCTTCCGGTGACGCACCAGAAAAGTCCGCACCCGCAAAGAAAAAACCCACAGGCAAACCCAAGCACTCACCGCGGCCGTCGGGATCAAGGCCCAGCCACAGAGCCGGCCCCAAGGCACCGGGCGCCAAGCCTGGCAAATCGGGCAACAGGCCACGAGTGGCAGACAAAAAGCCCAAATCATCAAAGCGCCCCAAAGCCGGAAAGCCAAGGCAGCGCAGTATTAAAAGATAGGCAAGGTCAGCGAAACGGGCTTCTGCTACTCCGTCGGCGTTGGGCGTACCAGAATTTCGTTTACATCCACATGAGCCGGCTGGGATACCGCATAGATCACAGCACGGGCGATGTCTTCTGGCATCAGCGCATGAGCCGGCGGCTTATCAAAAAATGGCGTATCAACCATGCCGGGTTCTATCAAGGTCACTCGCACCCCGGAACCACGTAACTCTTCCCGCGCACCGTAACCAATTGCTGAAACAGCCCATTTAGTGGCGCTGTACATTGAGCCGGGAATAGTGACCCTGCCCGCGGCAGAGCCTGTGAGCAACAAGTGTCCTTTACTTTCCCGCAGTGCTGGCAGGCAATGTTGAATCGTTAAGCCGACTCCGTAAATATTCGTGAGGATCATATCTTTCCAGACATCCGGATTGGCTTCACTAAAACCTCCCGGCTCTCCTCCCCGGCCCGCATTGGCAAAAACGCTATCTAACCGACCAAATGTTGTCAGGGCCTTCTCAACCATCGATTTCTGATCGTCACCCTTCTGCACATCGCATTCAACGATCAGCACTTCTCTGTCACCACCGAGTTCGGCCTGCAGCGCTTCCAGCTTTTCTGTCGAGCGAGCTGCCAGAACAAGGCGATAGCCTTCTTTAGACGCCGCCCGAGCCGTTGCGGCACCGATTCCGGAAGATGCACCGGTAATCAACATAACGGGATTATTTGTCATAGATTTTACGCTCCATTTATCAGCTACATTTTTACCTTGATACTTCCTAAAAGTTCAGCCAGATCAAGACCAGCGCCGCCATGGCCAGCAAAAGCCAGCGGGCATAAGAGCCTGGCTTGTCATTACCACTGTCTACGGTCGTGGCAGCCCTATTGCTTGCCTCATATTCAGTAATCACCTTACGAGCCGGATAGAGATCTTCATCCTGTACATGAATATTACTGAAGCCAGCTGCCCCAATCTCACCCATTGCCCCTTGCAAATAGTCTCCGCCTACATGGGTTGCAATGCCATTGGCTTTCAGCAGCCCTGCAACAATGTGGGCTTCAGTGATGTCCTTGGCTCTGTATGCAATTTGCAAAGCCCTTCTCCTTTTGTGACATTTGAAGGTATTAATCGCAAAAATTGCGTTACTTTCTACTTAAAGCATAGTGCGCCCAGGCTATCAGGGCCAACCCTCAGGATACGGACAATTTATGGTCTGGATTATTGCTGGCGTTGTTTTATTTATCGTTGCGCTGACTCTGTTTCTGTTCCGCATTGAGGATCTGTCTCACCTGGATCAGGAAGAGTATTCCGTGAGAGAGACACTTCCCAGTGCAGAGAACCGGCAAGTTCTGGAGCAGATCCGCGAGATGGGCCGCGTTTCCAAAGGATTGCACGGTAAGGCCAGGCTGCTAGCCGTGCGTCAGCACATGGATAGCCTGAGTGACGGTCTGGAACTGAAATCTGAGTTTCGGCATTGCGAAACGCCAAAAGGTGAGTGGGTCATCGCGCCGGGTGCAGACACCAGGCGGCGAATTCTCTACATTCATGGCGGTGCCTGGGCGGCCGGCAGCCCACGCAGCCATAGATCCATCACAGACCGCCTCTCCCGTATTGCTAACGCAGCTGTCTTTGCCGTGGACTACCGCCTTATGCCGGAACACAGGTATATGGATGGCGTGCGTGATTGTCGTAAGGCTTATACCTGGCTGATAGAAAACGGCCCAGAGACCCCGAATAAAGCTACCTTTATTCTGGTAGCAGGCGATTCAGCAGGGGGAAGCCATACCTTGGGTTTGCTTGCGTGGATTCGTGAAAGCGGCCTGCGTCAGGCCGACGGAGCCGTGGCGCTTTCGCCCTCCACAGACCTCACACTCTCAGCCCCAAGCAACCGCGGCAATATTTCTACAGATGCCCTGTTAGGCCCCGCCTTTGGTGGCCTTTCGAAAGTCCCCCGCCCCGTAATATGGTGGGCAACGCTTGCCGCGTTTCGTGTTTCCCCGACCAGTCCGGTTGCCTCGCCACTCCTGGGAAACCTATCCAATCTGCCGCCAACACTGATTCAGGTCAGCGATACGGAGATGCTGCTGGATAACGCCCGACGGTACGCCACAAAAGCCAAGGCTGCTGGCTCTGCGGTGACGCTGCACACTTGGCCAGGCATGGTTCATGTCTGGCAGATCTTCACCCCTATGCTGCCGGAAGCTGAAGAGGCCTTCGCCGATATAGAATCATTTATTGGCAAACTCGAGCCCCACAAGACACAAGCGCGGTCAGCTCAAACCTGAACCTTGCCCCGCAGAGCCTTGGTTTTACCTTTTTGTGTTTTGCGGTCCACCCTTTTGCGTTGGGCTGATTTCGAAGGCCGGGTCGCACGGCGCGCCTTCTGAACCTTAACAGCCGCCTGAATCAATTCCTTCAGACGCTCAAGTGCATCGTCCTTGTTAAGCTCCAGCGTACGATGCGACTGGGCCTTGATTATAATAACGCCTTCTTTACTGATGCGTTGATCCTGAAGCGCCAAAAGGCGTTCCTTATAGAACGGAGGCAAGGCAGAGTTTCGAATATCGAAGCGTAAATGTACGGCCGAAGCCACTTTATTGACGTTCTGGCCACCATTACCCTGGGCCCGGATCTGGGTAATTTCCAGTTCCCAGTCAGCGATTTCAACAGCATTGGATATTTTTAGCATGGCGCTAGGATAACAAATCCCACAAACCGTAACCTGACATCCTCGCCATTCGATAATAGAGTACCGTAACGAACAACCGCTCAGGGTTTATCATGGCTCAGTCTTTTAAATATGCCTTCGTTTTAGCCTTCACGGCCCTTGTAATGGGGGGGTGCGCCAGCAATCAGAGCATGCAACCCAACACCCCCAACTATTCACCCGTTGAGGCTGCACCGGGTTCTGCAAAAGCCGAAAAACTATGGCAGGCCTTTGAACGCTATAAAGGCACGCCTTATCAATACGGTGGCACCACCGGCAGTGGTTTTGATTGCTCGGGGTTCATCACCACAGCCTATCGTGAGGGCCTGGGGCAAACACTGCCTCGCACAACCTCGCAAATGCTGCGTTCTGGTGATGTGGTGCAGCCTGAAAACGTGAAGCCCGGTGATATCGTGTTCTTTAGAATTGCCGGGAAAGACCAGCACGCGGGCATCTACATGGGCGACAACCGTTTTATTCACGCATCCACATCTTCCGGCGTTATCATGTCGGAGCTGAATGGCTATTACTGGAAAGACCGCCTCTCCGGCGCAAGGCGGTTTGATTAAAACTATAAGCTGCTATTGAACACAAGATGAAGCGCAATGGCCGCCATCATCACACCGATTACGCCGTCAATAATACGCCAAGCCAGCGGCCGTGATAAAACAGGCGCCAACGCAGACCCACTCCACGCCAGCACGCCAAACCACAAAACAGACGCGCTGCTGGCACCGGCTACAAACGTTGTGGTGTTTGCCTGCTGGGCACCCACCGCCGGGATCAGCAATAGAGTATCAAGATACACCTGAGGGTTAAGTAAGGTAACCGCAAGCGTGGTAAACAGAACGCCTTTCAGGCTTCTGCGTTGCACTTCACCGGCTTCCAGTGCCGCCCTGCCCCGGCTGGCGCGCACAAATGCCTGGATAGCCAGCCAACCCAGGAAAACCACCCCAAGCCAGCGCAGGATTTCCAATGCCTGTGGCATAGCCATCAACGCTGCGCTGACCCCGAACATGCCCAGTGTGAATAAAGCCACGTCTGATGCCATACATAAGCCCGCCGCCCACCAGTGATGTTCGCGGCGTATTGCCTGGCTGAGCACGTAGGCATTCTGTGCTCCGATCGCAACGATAATGCCGCCACAAACAATCAGGCCTGTCAGGTAACTCTCCAGATAATTCTCAAACACCACTTATTTCTCCATTTTGAAGCCGCAAGATTAACTACTTACCGCTATACTTGAAATTCATATTCGTAATAATGCATTAGTTTTTCTTATGGTAGATTATAAACTACTGGAGGCGCTCGCCACGGTTATAGAGACCGGTGGCTTTGAGCGCGCAGGCGTTACACTTGGCCTTAGTCAGTCCGCTATTTCTCAGCGCATCCGAACCCTGGAGGTTCGTATCGGGCAACCGGTTCTCTTGCGTAGCCCTGTTCTCAAAGCCACACCGGCAGGACAACAACTGTTGAACCACGTTCAGCAGGTTAAACTTCTTGAAAGGGACCTGGCTAAATCGCTTCCGGCTCTCTCTGAGCCTGCCGCACGGTTACGAATTGCCTTGAACGCTGACAGCCTCGCAACCTGGTGGGCCAGCGCCATAAGTGATTTTTGTTCGAACGAAGCACTGTTACTGGATATGGTGGTTGAAGATCAGGATACCGCTCTGCGCCGAATGCGCGAAGGTGATGTTGCTGCCTGCTTATGCAGCAACCCACAGCCTGCAGCCGGGGCCCGCTGCGTTCCACTTGGCACCATGACTTACCTGGCCCTGGCCACTCCTTCATACCAAAAGCGGTATTTCAGCCAAGGCTTCAATGAACAAAGTGTGCGGGCTGCACCGGCAATTATATTCGGGCCGAATGATCAGTTGCAGCACCGCTTTCTGGCGCAGGTTGGCTATCATGGCGCCTTTCCGTATCACCTTTGCCCTTCCTCGGAAGGCTTCATGAAGCTGGCGCTGGCCGGCATGGGTTATGGAATGATCCCGGAGATTCAGGCCAGACAAGAAATTGAGGCGGGACGGCTGGTTAGCATTGCAGCCAGCCAATCTCTTGAGGTTGAACTATATTGGCACTTCTGGCGCCATAGTGGCGGTGTTATGGAGCGGCTGACAACTGCACTGAAAGCGGCACATTCTTAGCGTTAGTCTTTTGATTTGGCACGGACACCAAACCATTGAGGAAACCGGAGCAGGCAAAACAGAGCAACCATGTCGTACACGCTATGCCACACCATCACCAGGACAAGGCTGTCGGTTAGCGCATAAGCCAGGCCAAGGACGCACCCAAGGCCCGTGGCGACAACAAAATAGGTAAAAGACGCATAATGAACCAATCCAAAAACCAGGGAGGCAACCAACACCGCAGTCGTGGTATTCGTGTGCGCAGCAAGCCAGCCCTGCACAGCCCCCCGAAACAAAAGCTCTTCGCCCACCCCGGCAAAAACCGCGAGCAGGAATAGCACAAACCAGGAATAGCCGGATGCAAACCGGTGCAAACTACGCATTTGCTGATCCAGGTTACCAGGTAACAACCCGGGAACCTGGGCGAGCAACAACAGCGCACCATAAGTACACAGCGCACCCAGAAAGCCATAGAGAATACTGGGTAGAAGCCCGGCTCCAGAGACTTGCACAGGTATATCTGCGATTAAAATCACTAAAAGCCCAACAACCCCGATCCCGCCCTGGAACGCCAGAGCAGCAATCGGGGAAACGTTTGACTTGCGGCGTTTTTTTAGGCTCATTTACTGTTCAAACAAGCCTTTCACCGGGAACAGACCATCATAGTTGGGGGCCTGTTTCTGGGCTTTTGCCTGGAATGTTTTCATCATATCTGTGGGCCGAAACATGCCTGCCTGCCAGGTCGCCATGTATTTCAGACTATCGGCTACCGTATGGTCACGGCTGTAATTCAACATCTCTTTGCAGCCGGTCACCGCAAGTGGCGAGTTATCAGCTATTTGTGCCGCAATACCCATAACGCCTGCAATCAAGGCCTCCTGATCGCCGTACAGCCCGTTCACAAACCCCAAACTCTTCGCTTCCTGCGCAGAAAACTTGCGGCCGGTGTAGGCCAGTTCACGCACAATGCCCTCCGGAATCAGCTTAGGCAGCCGCTGAAGCGTGCCCACATCGGCTGTCATGCCCAGCTCGGTTTCTTTAATCGTGAAATATGCGTCTTCCGTGCAATAACGGCTGTCAGCAGCACAAACCAAATCCAGAGCACCTCCGATACAGCCGCCATGGATTGCAGCCAAAACCGGCAGGCGCAGGTTTTCCAGCGATGTCAGAGTGTCCTGTAACTGCATCACAACACGCCGCAGGTTTTCTGCCATACGGCCGGGGTCACCGCTCATGGGTACCGCCTTGGGGTCTGAGAAAACACCAAGATCCATTCCTGCCGAAAAATGCTTCCCTGTGGATGACACCACAATAACCCGCGCATCTGTATTTGCCTCGATGTCCTGCATACACTTCGGCAACTCAAGCCAGAATGCTTTCGTCATGGTGTTCAGCGCCTCCGGGCGGCTGAACTGCACGTGGGCAATTTTATTCTCAACACTGACAGAAAAACTTTCGTAGGTGGATAGCTCAGACAAGGCAGAACCCCTCTGTTGATTCATGTGAATTTCAGTAGGCTAACGCAAACATACCTCATGTGACTGAAAATGTCGGGTATATGCCTAGAAGAAAATGCTTTGCTTTTCAGCAGCCAAAGGGTACAGTTCACATTGTTGGAAAGATTTAGCAAAGCACTTCATCAATAAGACGGAAATTTAAGTAGTCGTACGTCCTGTTTTTGATCACGCCCGTTTTTTGTTTCCGCATACCGCTGGCCAGCTATGTCTGACAGCATTTTAAATGATTGAATTCAGGATTAATATTATGTCTACAGTTACCGGTTCTGTTAAGTTCTTCAACGAAGCTAAAGGTTTTGGTTTTATCACTCGTGAAGGCGGCCCCGACGTTTTTGTTCACTACAGCGCGATCCAGGGCGGCGGCTTCAAAACTCTGGCTGAAGGCCAGCAAGTTGAGTTCACCGTGACTCAGGGCCAGAAAGGTCCTCAGGCTGAGAACGTAGTTGCTCTGTAATTAACAGACAACGCTAAAAAAGGCAGCTTCGGCTGCCTTTTTTATTACCCCAAAAACCTTACTTTTTATTATCCTAAAACCTCTTCCTGCTCCACTCTGTCTCTACCGCCAACCTTACCGCGATAAAGCGCCTGATCCGCACGCCGAATCACAGAAGCCATGTCATCGCTTTCACAAAGCTCACTAACACCCACACTAATAGTGACCTGTATTGGCTTCCCTACAACAGCTTTCCAATCGTAACTACGAAGTGCTTCTCTAAGCCGCTCCGCACTCGCCATAGCACTGTCGATTCCAGTACCCGGTAGAATCACTAAAAACTCCTCGCCACCCCAGCGAGCAACAAGATCTTGAGCTCGCAACTGTGCCGGTATTATTTGGCCAATACTGGTCAAGACTATGTCGCCCGTTTCATGGCCGTGATGATACATTGATCATTTTAAAGTGGTCCACATCAAGCAGCATAAAAGCCACAGGATGCCCAGCTCGCTGGAAACGCGCGATTTCCTTTTCAGCCAGATAGGTGCCATGACGACGATTGAGCAACCCGGTTAACGAGTCGACCGTCGCCAACCGGCGGAGCTTGCGCTGGGCTGAAAGCCCCATACTCAGATAAAAATATGAAAGATAACTGAACATCCCAAATACAACGCTCAGATTAAAAAGATGAACACCCAGCAAAGCACCGGACGATATAGGCTGAACCGGCCCAATGAACCACATCAGCACATCAAGCCCTACGTAATAACCCCAAAGACCCACTAACGATAAAAGCGCGCCACGAAGCGGCATGGTCATAAAAAGCACAGGAACAAACATCAGTAGGTAATAATGAAAGCCGCTGCCCCAACCGATCAAGATTGTGCCCAGTGCCGAATGACCTACAACCTCCAACCAGATAAGCCTAACGGCCAGCCGGTTGTTTTTGCGTTTAAGGGCATAGTACGCAACCGTATACATAGCCACGCTGACAACGTTGATCCAAGCGAGAATGGGAGAGCCAAGAAAGAGAAGCAGGAAGAAAAAGGAAACATCAACAGCAGCTGCCAGGTCAGCCGCGTAACCTTCCAAAACTGCGGGCCGCGCTCTCCCTTAGGCCTTTGATTAGGAACTGTGCTTTTATGATGCATGGCCTGAACAGTTCCTTGTTGTTAAATAGCCCGCCTGATCAACACACTGAGATCATAAAAGCAAGAATAAGGCCGAATCAGACCAGGAACACCAGCTCAAAACCGCAATAACAGCCGCTTGTCTAGCCAGGCGCACTGCGCGCTTCATCGCTGAGTATCGTTATAAGTATACACAGAGCATAGCTTCGGTAAAGACTTGTTGACTCTCCGTCAAAACACAAATAACATTCATTTAAAATACAACTTAGAACCCAGAGAGTGTTAAACATCCCCAGCAGCAGGAAAATCTTATGATGCAATTATTTAAAGAAGTGGTCAGCCCGAAAAATGCCGATGCAAAGAACGCTGAAAAACAGGAAGCCGGCTCAGTAACAGGCCATTCAGAAGCGCCCGTCAGCGCCCCTGATGCCGAGCCAAAGAAAGGAAAGCACGGCGACCCCGGCGTCTGCTGCGGTGGCTGCTCTTAACAGCTATAGAGGCAGAAAGTAATAAGGCAAAGAGGCGCTACCCCTACACTTGGAAAGCGCCTCTTGCCGTTTTAGGGCGGGAAAAATCGTAAGATAAAAATTCAATGGTCCATTTGGTGCTCGGAGTGATCCATCTCCGGCTCACTCATATCGGCGTCCAGCGACTGTACGTTTAATTCAACGTTCATAGCTTCTGCGCCTTCAAACTCCAGGGTAAGGGAAATCTTCTCCCCTTCCTTGAGCGGTTTCGCGAGCTTCTCCAGCATCAAATGATAGCTATGGGGTTTAAGTTCTACCGCTTCTCCAGCCGCTATGCCCAGCCCATTCTCAAGCTGCTGCATTTGCATGACACCCTCGCTCACGCGCGTTTCATGAATTGAAACATTATTCGCCCTGGGCGTGCTTGCGCCAACCAGCGTGATATCATCGCTTCCATGATTTCGGATAACAAGATAACCAACACCCATTGCCGCACCCGGCGGCGTCGGACGACTCCACGGATGATCGATTTCAACCTCCCCCCGGGAGTACTCATGGGCCACTAAAGGGGCTGCAAAAATCATTGTCACCAGCGCACTGCCGGCAAACAACAGATTAATTCGTTTTTTCATACTGTCTCACGTCGCTGCATGGTGAAAGCTACAATGCTTACAGTGTTGCGTTCGGACCTATTTGACGCAAGTACTTGGGTGCGTCGAATAGTCGCAGCGAGCCGACCAGAATACATAAATGGGGATCAGACCTTCTTAACAAACTCAGATTTAAGCTTCATTGGGCCAATGCCATCAATTTTGCAGTCAATATCGTGGTCGCCGTCTACCAGGCGAATACTCTTAACCTTGGTGCCAACCTTTACAACAGAGCTGGAACCTTTCACTTTCAGGTCTTTGATCACTGTCACCGCATCACCATCGTGAAGTTCATTACCATTGGCATCGCGCACCACCTTGCCGGCTTCTTCTGCTGCCGCCTCGGCTTCTGTCCATTCATGGGCACACTCGGGGCAAATAAGCTGAGTACCGTCTTCGTAGGTATATTCAGAACCACACTGGGGGCAAGGAGGAAGTTGAGACATTAGCGCATCCTGATAATTGAATTTACAAAGGATTATACCACCAACGCCTCGACAAATCCGGCCGCAGAAGCTGGGGTTAACTACCAGACTCACAGCAACAGCAGGTACACTTGCCACCAGAATCAAACTGTTTAAGGAAGTTGATATGCCGATCTGGGTTGATGCCGACGCTTGCCCCGTACCTATCCGCGATATTCTTTGCCGCGCCGCCGCTCGCTGGCAAACCCAGACAACCTTCATTGCCAATCACGTTATCAAATTACCACCGAGCCCTTACATTAAAGCCAGACAGGTTATGCAGGGATTCGATGTCGCGGACAACGAGATTATGGATCAGCTTAGCGCCGGCGACCTTGTTATCACTCAGGATATTCCACTGGCTGCCGAAGCGATTGAGAAGGGTGCGGATGTGTTTAACCCAAGAGGCCAGGCTTTCACAAACGAAAACATACGCCAGCGCCTCGCCATGAGGAATTTTATGGAAGAGATGCGTAACGCCGGGCAGGTTACCGGTGGCCCTGCTCCGTTCGGCCAGACCGACCGAAAGGAATTTGCCAACCGGCTGGACAGGTGGCTGCAACGCAACCGGGGCTAGCCTCCAACCCCGAAGCTAACCGCCAAGCCGGCAATCACAAGCCCAATAAACAAACCGGCCCCTGCTGCAATCTTTAGCCCTTCGATCATCTCCTGTTCTGCTGTCATGGCTGTATCTCCCTTAGCTTATGATATAAACAGATCGTATGAAGAACTTCCGTGCCGTTACTCCAGAATAGGCACATTAAATATACTAATGATAATGATTTACATTTGCAATACAGGAGAAAGATCTAATGCGCTTTTTACCACGCACGCTCGCATTCAGTGTACTGATTTTTCTTAGCCTCCCGCTCTTTGCCGCAAGCCTGGACTTTACCTCTGAAAAAGCGCACTTCAAGTTGGACGTTGTTGCGGCGGACCTTGAACACCCTTGGAGTCTGGCCTTTCTCCCAGACGGCGCTATGCTGGTTACAGAACGAGCCGGCAGGCTTCGTGTTATTCGAAACGAAGAGCTGTTATCCAAGCCTGTTACGGGACTTCCAGCTTCTGCTGTGTCAGGCCAAGGCGGACTATTCGATGTAGTGCTACACCCGAACTTTAAAAAAAACCAAATGTTATTCCTGAGTTACGCTCACCGCTCCAGAGAAGGCATGACCACAAGGATCGCCCGAGCGACTTTCAACAAAGACAGGCTAGAAAGCGTAACGGTTATCTTCGAAGCCCTGCCCCGCTCTGGTACGTCTCGACATTTTGGAGGCCGAATGGCGTTCGACGCATCAGGCTATCTCTACATTGCCGTTGGCGATCGCGGAGATAAGGATCGGGCGCAAAACACTGGCGACGATGCTGGTGGCGTCCACCGGATTACCGTGAATGGCGCGCCAGCCCCAAGCAATCCGGGGCTTGATGATCCCAACATCAACGACACGTTCTTCACCTGGGGCAATCGCAACATTCAAGGCATGACTGTTCATCCCCAAACCGGTGACATCTGGACCCACGAGCACGGCCCTCGAGGTGGTGATGAGGTGAATATCTTACGAGCGGGCACAAACTATGGCTGGCCTGAAATCACCTACGGTATCGGTTATTCAGGGCTACCAATCACCCTGGATACGGCAAAAGAAGGCATGGCACAGCCGCTGCATTACTGGGATCCATCCATCGCGCCTTCAGGCATAGCGTTTTACACAGGGCACGAGTTTCCCGAGTGGCAAGGCAACCTGTTCATAGGTGCACTGAAAATGCGAAAGCTGGTTCGCCTGCAAATTAAAAGTGGGCAGGTAACCGTAGAAGAGGATTTACTCACCAAACTGGCAGAGCGGATTCGCGACGTTCGAACAGGGCCAGATGGCGCCCTGTGGTTACTGACAGACTCGCCACAAGGCAAGATATACCGGGTGGCGCCGGCTCAGTGAGGATCGCCCGTACGCTCGGTCTTTTCGTACTGAGGCAGAGCGTCGGTAATTTCAAACCAGTCCGATTTTGAACCTGTGTAGACATGCTGCGCAGGCCCCTTGCCCAGAGGTTCATTAATTACACCCACGCGCAAGCGGAGAATTCCTGGAATAGCATCCACGCGGCTGTACAAATGGCTTCCGCACTGGCGACAAAAGGCCCGATACTTACCCGGGCGTGATTCATATTCGGCGAGCTGATTCTCACCGCTCAGAAACCGGAAGCGCACCTTTTGCACCGGAGAGCTTGCAGAAAATGCACTGCCATGGGCGCGGCGGCACTGACTGCAGTGGCACAAAGAAAGCGGTCCCAACGGGCCCTGGTATTCAAATGTAATATCGCCGCACAGGCACTGACCAGTATACATAGACATCCTGGTTATCATATCTTGAGCGTACAAGAATGTTCTCAATAGCCAGCTATGATACCCGTCAAATTGCTCATGAAACAGCATGGCTGTTGATTGTTTTTAACCATACTGGGCGCTCAGGTAATCCAGTATGTGGGCAGACTCAAACAACTCTTCCCCGGTATTCGGGTCCTCAAGGTAAGGTACCTGAACCCGGCCGCGCGCCTGGAAGAAAGCGTCGCGTTTTCCACCAGGGATAGGCCTGTAAGGACCAGGTTTTATACGCTGTTTAGCAGGCCCGAGTTCTGTCCAATGCTCCTTGCCCAAATTGTGCAAGGTGTAAGGAATCTCCAGCTCGCACAGTTTTTCTCGCACCAGGCGCGAGAATGGACTTCCTTCAAAGCTCCATAAATCCAGCGGCTTCTCTGGTTGTTTGGTTAAGCTGGCACGCAACCCTCGCATGGCACTGGCAACAGATCCTAGCGAACCCAGAACAGGTTGCCAGATCCGCTCGCGATAATAACCGGGCACCGACATACCTGCGTATTGGCGGAACAAGTACTCGATAATTGCTTCCGACTCATACATGACGGTATCGGTATTTCGATCAACCAGCAGTGGGAACTGCTGCTTACCACCACTCACCTCAGCTTGCTTGCGGAATACACGCCCGCCTTTCGGGCAAGGCCGAATCTGAACATCCAGGTTGAGAGCGGTCAGCGCTTCGCGAACTCGCCGGCAATATGGGCACCCTTCCATGTCATAGAGCACAAGCGGCTGTTCCGGTTGCGGCGCCTCCTTTACCACAAGACACCCACGCCAGGCTGTCAGTGTTGATGTTGCAACGGAGCCCAGCACATTCGCATGGTGGGCAAGCATATTAGCCATAATCAATCCTTTCTCTGGGTAACCTATGCATTATCACCAAAAACAATAACATTCCATTGGCTTAATTTACGCAACGGCCACGGCCAGCAACACAGATTACACCCAGTGACAAACCTCAATACAAACAACCCGCCTACTGGCATTTTTTAACGTTATGTAGAGGTTTTCTGCATAGTACAATTGACAGGGATAGGCTATTGTTTGTTCAGGGAGTCTCTTCGCACATTTCATCACGGTGATTCTGGGTATGCCGCACTCAAACAAAGCAGGAAAAGCCAGCCTTTGGTCAAGAAGCCCAACACTGGCTCTGGCTACAGCTCTTATTTTAACCCCTGCGATGGCAAGCCTACCCTCGGCCCTGGCAGAAGACAGCAGCACCGGCTACAGCGGTAATCGCCTCTGGGCCAGCGACATGCGTGATTACGCCACAAAATCCCTGAACAGCGAAGAGGCGCTGAGTATGGCCGCGGTGCCTCTGAACGGCCCGGGGCTGGATCAAGGCATCAATGCAGATGTACCCATGAGCCCCGGCTCAATTATGAAAGTGGTCACAACCTACGCTGGCCTGGAAATTCTTGGCCCCACTCATCACTGGGATACCGATTTCTTAACCGATGGCAAAATGATTGGCGACACGCTTGAAGGCGACTTGTATGTGCGCTTTGGCGGCGACCCAAAACTTACCTTTGAACGCCTTTGGGTAACCCTGAGAGAGCTCCGCGACATGGGAATAACCCGTATCGCGGGCGACCTGGTGCTCGACGGCAGCTATTTTGAAGTCGACGGCGGCTTCCCTGTATTTGATGACAACGGCGACAATCCGTTTGCACCATTTTTGGTCGAACCCTCTCCCTACCTAACTAACCTCAACCTTGTGCACTTTCAGATACGTGCCGATGAACGTGGCACGCAGGCCTGGAGCACCCCGGCGCTCGGTGAAATTACGATCGATAATCGGGTAACCGCGGTTGCCGATGGCCCCTGCCCATCCCGCCGTAATTTTGACTGGGTACCCGTACTCCAGGAAGGAGGAAAGGTAACCGTGCGGGTAACCGGCGAACTGCCACAAGGGTGTCGTACCACAACCTACTTATCGCTTTTACCCCACGAACAATACAGCGCTTCAATGATTCGCTCCCTGCTTGGAGAAATGGGCATTATTGTATCCGGTGGAGATGTAAAAGGGGTAACACCAGACAGTGCGCGGCTGGTTATGAAAACCACCTCTCCAGACCTTGTGACCATGGTGCGAGATATCAATAAGTGGAGCAGTAACGTAATGGCGCGGCAGTTGTTGTTAACCATCGGTGCGCAAAACCGCCAAGAGAACGAAGAGGATGACCGGGTTGCCGGCATTCGGGTTATTTATGAATGGCTGGAGAACAAGGGTATTGATACCACCGGTATGGTGATTGACAACGGCGCAGGCCTAACCCGCCATGGCAAGATCACAGCCAGACAGGGCACCAAAATTCTGCAACACGCGTGGAACAGCCCCTACTCTTCAGACCTGATGACATCCATGCCCATTATCGCCATGGATGGAACCATGGCTCGGCGCTTACGCAACGCGGGCATGGATGGCGAAGGCCGCATCAAAACCGGCTATCTGGAAAATGTACGATCCATTGCCGGCTTTACACGGGATGAAAACAACACAACCTGGGCCGTTGTAGGCATGGTCAATAACGACCCGGCGTGGAATGGCCAGGCTGTTCTGGACCGGATTCTTTATTCATTGCACTATCGGCCACCAACTGGCACGTCACTTTCCCGCGTTGATTCTGGCCCGGCAAAAACATCAGTACAATAAATAAGGCCCCGGTTACGGGGCTTTATCGACATTTATTTCTGATTGCGTTTTCACTGCGGCACAACAACAAAATCATCTATTAATGTCACTGTCGCTACGCTGTCAGGATTTTCATTCTTCCGGGCAATGGCGGCGTCGGCGCAGACGAATTGTGCGCAACCCGCACAAGTTCACTTCCTGACATGTGCGATGAAACGATTTACGGGGAGACAAAAACAGATTACTGAATTTTTACATTTCAGCTCACAGGTGTGCGCTCTTTTTCATTGCCGGGACGCCCCAGAGTCAACTCCGTAAGCTTTACAGCCACGGGTGCAATGAACGTAACCAATGGAAATGCAACCGCCCAGGCCACCAGAAAAGCCGGAATCCAGCGATACAAGAAGGCAGCATCCACACCCGTATTGATCCAGGTAATCACCCCGGACATCAACAAAGACATCATCCCTGACATATAAAACCCGAATACCAGCTGCCGCAGGCGATTGGATTTGGCTCGGCTCATGATTTCTCTCCGTTATCAGAGTAAACAGTTTCAGACACTCGCATCTGAAATCCGGGGAATGTCGTACACTGTTCAGATGCAAACAGGGGATGATATTAAGCTTGCAAACTTTTTTCGATAGGCTTATTTACCGAGCCGGGAACCATTTGGATCAATCCTTGCGTCCATCCGGGGTATACATCCTGCGATCCATGGCAGCCCTGATGGTTGTTGCCTTGATCACAAGCGGGTGCAGCTCCACCCGTCTCGCCTACCGATACGCCGACTGGGGCATAATCTGGTGGGTGGAAGACTATGTAACACTCACCCAGACTCAAGAAAAACAATTGAATGCTGACATCGAAACCCTGATAAATTGGCACTGCCGTTCCGAGCTTACCCGCTACCGCTCGTGGCTGGGCGACATTCAGAACCACCTCGCCTCGGGCGATATCGGGCCAGAACAAATCAGCAGTCTTCAAAACCAGTTGATGGCATTCCTCCCTCCACTGGTGGACCAGATAACCCCTGCTGCCATTCATCTGCTTTCCAGCCTCAGCGATGACCAGGTCAGCGAACTGGCTGGCAACATGGCAGAGAAACACCGGGAACTGGAGGATAAATTTCTGGCCGGAGATGCGGAAAAAATTGCCAAAGCGCGAGCAGAACGAACTACTGAGCGGGTTGAACGCTGGCTGGGAAGCCTGAACCATAAACAGCAAAAAATTGTCGACGACTGGTCAAAAAATCGCGCAGGGCAAACGAAAATCTGGCTTCAGGGTCGAAAAAAATGGCAAGAGGCTTTGCTCGTGGCTTTGAATAATAGGCACCGCCCGGGTTTCGGGCAAACCACTACGGATTTGATCAACAATCCGCAAGCCGCCCGGGGCGGCGCCTACCGCGAGATGATGAAAGACGCCACAAAAGCCATGACGAACATAATTCAGGCGCTTCTGAAGGCAAGCAATCCTTCACACCTCGACCACCTGGTTGATCGCACATCAGAATTGCGCGACGACTTCAAAGCGCTCAGCTGCAAAGCTGGCCCTGAAGCCGTCTCTCGGGCGCTGGAGTAATCAGACCGTCAGATAACCACCATCCACATTAATACAGGCACCAGTGGTGTAACTGGACGCACCTGACGCCAGGTACAACACTGTGGCGGCCATCTCATCGGGATCGGCAATACGCTTCATGGGAATGTGCGCCATCGCCTGCTTTTTGATCGCTTCATTGGTAGTCAGCGCGCTGGCAAATTTGGTATCCGTCAGCCCCGGCAACAGCGCATTGATGCGAACATTCTGTTGCCCCAGTTCGGTAGCGAAGGATTTGGTCATGGAGATAACCGCCGCTTTGGTGATCGAATAAATGCCCTGGTAGTGACCAGGATTCACACCGTTAATAGAAGCCACGTTAACAATGGAACCACCGCCGTGCATCTTCATTAGTTGCGCGCCACGGGCACACATGAAGAAGTAACCGCGAATGTTTACGTCTACAGTTTTCTGGAAGGCACCCAGGTCTGTATCCTCAACCGGACCAAAATACGGGTTGGCAGCGGCGTTGTTCACCAGAATATCCAGCTTGCCGTGTTCTTTTTCAATATGGGCCCAGATGGCATCAATCTGCTCCATCTCGCCAATGTGACATGCATAAGCCTCGGCACTGCCGCCAGCCTCGCGAATACTGCCGGCCACGGCTTCGCAACCGTCGATCTTGCGGCTGGTTACGATCACATGAGCACCATAGTCTGCCAGAGTGCGGGCAATGCTTTCTCCAATGCCACGGCTGGCTCCGGTTATCAGAGCGGTTTTTCCGGTCAGATCAAACAGGTCTTTCTTGCTCATTGGTTCACCTCAACTCATTATCGAAAGGTCACCAGGGCGGGGTCTTCCGCCTCAAGGTGGCTGTAGTTATTAAAAACAGACAAGCTGCGACGGTCACCGGAATAAAGCACCCGGCTGACGCTGGTGTTTGCAATCACGGCGTTCAGACCCAGTGCACGCTCGTCGTCCAGGTCCAGAAGGTGCTGACAGATAACCGCAATGGGGCCACCCGATGTAGACACCAGCACATCACCGCCGCCTGCGTACTCAATCATGTCGTTAAAAGCAGCCAGAACCCGGGCTTTAAAATCCACCCAGGTCTCATCGTAATCCGCGTCGTGCTCTCCCGAAGCCCAGCGACGTATCGCTTCAACAAAGGTTTTCTGGAACGCTGCCGCGGGTTTCGGGAAAGCGGCAAGGTCCTTCGCCATCACCTGCCGGTCGCGCCATTCGGGGCGATAGCTATTTACGATGGCCACGTGATCGAACTCGTTAAAGCCACGGGCTACCTGCATACTTGGCAACTGCGACCCGTAACCGGTAGCAATGGCCTCAACGGTTTCACGGTGACGTTGCATATCACCACCAAAAATGGCCGCTGGTTCGATGATGCTGGTCATCCAGCGGCCAAGAGCCTTGCCCTGTTCCCAGCCTCTCGGGGAGAGCTGATCGTAGTTTTCCTCGCCAAAGCTGGCCTGGCCATGGCGCACCAGGTACACCGTAGCCATTAAAGTGTGCTCTCGGAGATCAGGCGCTGGCAGCGTTTCTCAAGGTAGTTTGCCGCATGGCCGAAGGCGGCAAAACGCTTATCGCTGGTCTGGCCGTGGTAGAAGCGGTAATAAATCTGCTGAACAATCACCGCCAAACGGAACAGCCCATAAATCTCATAAAAATCGAAGTTGTCCGACCGGAACCCGGATTTCTCCATGTAATAATCCACCACCTCTTTTCGGGTAAGCATTCCGGGGCGGTGCGTGGGTTGACGGCGCAGCATCTGGAACGGGCCTTCGTCGTCTGCCTCAATCCAGTAGGCCAAGGTGTTGCCCAGATCCATCAGTGGGTCGCCTATTGTGGCCATTTCCCAGTCCAGTACCCCGATAACCTCAAAGGGGTTATCCTGATTCAGCACCACGTTATCAAAACGGAAGTCGTTGTGAATCACAACCTGGGCCACATCGTTAGGCATTTTGTCATTTAGCCAAGACATAACCGTTTCAAAATCCCCGACATCATCGGTGCGGGCCTTGCGAAAACGATCGCTCCAGCCGCTAATCTGGCGCTGCACATAGCCTTCGCCCTTACCCAGCGTATCCAACCCTGCCGCTTTGGCATCCACCCGGTGCAAATCCACCATCTTGTCGATTACGCTCAGGCACAACTTGCGGGTGTCAGCCGCATTCATGTCCAGATCTTTGGGGAAATCCTGGCGCAAAATAACGCCTTTTATCCGCTCCATCACATAGAAGTCACACCCCAGCACCGTGTGATCATCACAGGTTGCGATAATCTCGGGCACATAAGGATAAACCGGCTTCAACGCCTGCATTACTTTTGCCTCACGCAGCATATCGTGGGCCGATTTGGCAATTTTGCCGAAAGGCGGGCGGCGCAGCACGTAAGAGCGATCGCCGTAATCCACCTGGTAAGTCAGGTTAGAGGCACCACCCGGGTACTGGTGAATAACAGGTTCGCCGGTAAGATCCGGCAGCGCGTTTTTCATAAACCTGTCTACAGTTGCAAGATCCAGCTCCTCGCCCTCGCGGATAGTTGCGGCTTGGTCAATCTGGGTCATCAAAGGCTCTCCTATACTCTGGTTTTCAGTCAGGCCTTGGCCTTACCGCCCATTTTCTTCATCCAGCGCTTACTCTCTTCATACATCATGCGGTCAAACGCCCAGGGAGCAAAACGTTTAAGCAGCCATAAACGACGCTCTTTGGTATGGGGAAGCACCCAGAAGTCCTTGTTCTTTGCCGAACGCACGATGTCCTCGGCCACATGATCGGCAGAAATAGTGGAGCGCTTCATCAGCTTGCCCACGTTCTGCTGAATTCCGGGAATATCGGAACGCATGCTGGAAGCGAGGTTGGTCTGGAAAAACGCCGGGCACACGCAGCTCACATGAATACCATTGCCCCGCAGTTCCTGGCTCAAGGTCTCCGACAACGCGATAACGCCAGCCTTGGACACATTGTAGCTACCCATCAGCGGCGCCAGCATAAGGCCTGCCATGGAGGCAATGTTCACAAACGTGCCCGAGCCCTGCTTCTTGAACTGCGGCGTAAACGCCTTACAACCGCGCACAACGCCCAGCACGTTGATATCAATAATCCATTCCCAGTCTGCCATGGTGGAGTCTTCAATCGAACCGGCAGAGGCCACGCCGGCATTATTCACCACCACATCCACACCGCCCCACTTTTCCGTGAGATCGGTGCACACCTTTTCCAGGTCCGTCAGGCGGCGGATATCGCACTCGACAAAGTAGCCTTCACCACCGGCCCTGTTAATTTCCTGCTCAACATCTGCACCCTGCTCCAGGTTAATGTCACCGATACAGACTTTGGCGCCGTCTCTGGCATAACGCAATGCGATAGCCCTACCAAGGCCGCTTGCGCCACCTGTTATGAATACTCTTTGTGTCATAGTGTTTTCCGTTTTATTTGTTTTCTGTCAGCCTGACTCCAGCACCCTGCTATCAGCTTTTATATTTACGCAGCTCCAGCCTGGCAACCGTGGCACGGTGTACCTCGTCCGGGCCATCCGCCAGCCGCAATACCCGAGCATAAGCAAACAACTGGGTCAGTGGGAAGTCATCATCGCTCACCCCTGCACCGCCGTGAATCTGAATCGCCTGGTCCACAATGGTTTGCAGCATATTGGGAATCAACGCCTTGATCATGGCGACCTCCTGAATGGCCCCCGCAATACCCTTGGTGTCCAGCGCCCAGGCGCATTTCAGGGTCAGCAGACGCGCCTGCTCGATGGACATACGCGCATTGGCAATAATATCCGGGTTACCACCAAGCTTTGCCACTGGGCGACCGAACGCCTCACGGCTCATCGAGCGCTTAACCAGAAGCTCCAGCGTTCGCTCCGCTGCACCGATTGCTCGCATACAGTGATGCACACGCCCCGGCCCAAGACGGCCTTGGGCAATCTCAAACCCGCGGCCAGACCCGGCAATGAAGGCACTTTTGGGCAAGCGCACATTATCGAACAGTACCTGGCCATGGCCGTATGGCTCATCATACTCACCGAACACGGGAAGCATGCGTTCAATTTTCACACCAGGAGCATCCAGTGGTACCAGTACCATAGAATGGCGACGATGCTTGTGGGCGTCCGGATCGGAAAGCCCCATAAAAACAGCCACTTTACAGTCCGGGTGACCAATGCCGGTGCTCCACCATTTACGGCCGTTAAGCACCACTTCATCGCCTTCCACCACGGCAGTTGCCTCCATGGTGGTTGCGTCTGAAGAAGCCACGGCGGGCTCGGTCATGCAAAACGCTGAACGGACCTCACCACTAAGCAAGCGGGGCAGCCATTCAGCCTTTTGTTCTTCGGAACCGTAATGAATCAGCACCTCCATATTACCGGTGTCCGGCGCATTGCAGTTGAAGATTTCCGGCGCAATAAAACTGCGGCCGGTTTCTTCTGCTATCAACGCGTAATCAGAATTGAGCAGGCCACAACCATGCTCCTCATCCGGAAAGAACATATTCCAGAGCCCCTGGGCTTTGGCTTTTTCCTTCAGTTCTTTGATGATTGGCAGCACAACCCAGCGGTTCTCGAGGGATGCCAATTCTTTATGGTACTGAGCCTCGACGGGAAAAATCTCTTCTGCCATAAATGCTTTAACACGGGCGAGATAATCCTGACCTTTTTCGGAGATACTGAAATCCATTGCAAATTCCTCACATAGATTGCACGGGCTAGTGCAGTGAATATACGCGCATTGGGATCAGTCTAAAGCTGCCTCAACTATTACGCGACTGAATTATTCTTATCGTTTACTATTACCGAAACTAATTTGAAGGGACACACTGTCTATGGCCGGCACACGCCTGGATCTCAACCTGCTGCATGTATTTGACACCATATATCGGGAAGGCAGCCTCACTCGCGCAGCAAAGGCCCTGCACCTGACCCAGCCGGCCGTCAGCCATTCCCTGTCCCGTCTGCGGGATCATTTTGACGACCCGTTGTTCACACGCCAGGGCAACCAGATGGTTCCCACACCCCTGGCCCGCCGGTTCCTTGAATCCATGAAACCCGCACTGACCCAAATCCAGGGTGCTGTTAATCAATTCCATGCCTTCGATCCTGCCAGCCAGCGCAAAACCTATTCACTCGGTTTAAGAGATGTTCTGGAATCTACGTTTCTGCCACCGCTTATGCAGCGACTAACCACCTATCCGGAGTTGGAGATCGTTAGCAAGCGCATTCCAAGACGGGAAATGGAAACACAGCTCGCGGCGGGCAAGCTCGATTTCGCCGTAGACGTACTGTTACCGGTGGGCAGGCAAACATCCCACGAGCTTTTAAAGCGTGACAGATTGGTCGTTCTGGCCAGGGAGGGCCACCCACTGACATCGAAGGCGCTGGATATGGAAGGGTATCTTTCGGCAAGCCACGTACTGGTATCGTCGCGCGCAGAAGGACCTGGCATTGAAGATTTTGAGTTATCGCGACTGGGAGTGCAGCGCAATATCCGCCTGCGCTGCCAACATTACTATGCGGCTTGCCGGGTGGTGGAAGCCACTGACCTTTTGCTGACCATGCCGGAAACCTACGCCAGGATTATTTCAGAACGGGCCAGTATCACAATCATGCACCCTCCGGCAGACCTGCCCTCACTCGATGTACACCTATACTGGCATAAGGCTTATGATCAGGAGCCGGCATTAATCTGGTTCCGGGAGCAATTGAACGCCATTCAGTAAGCGCCGACAGCTGCGAGAAAGCCGAAAAAACCCACCGCCATAATGCCGAGGGATGCCACCACAATAGCAAATCCCCACCAAACCGCTGCGCCGTCAGAAATAGCCACACCATGGCCTCGCAGAGTACGGTAAAATGCCCATGGTCCGAGCACGAACGCCCCCGCCACGGCAAACACCAGCCCAACGCTAATACCGGCAAATGTCCAGGTGGCCAGCTCTGTGGCTCGTTCTGACACGCGATCGACCACTCCCTGATGCTCAAGGAATTTCTTGCAGAAGAACCAAAGCAGAGCGAACAAGGCGACGACAAACACTATGCCGCCAATAATGGTAATAAGTCGGTAAAACAAAGTTGCCATCCCGTCTTAGATTAAGCAGATAAAAGCGCAAATGCGCCTGTTCCGGAACACACTATAGCGCTGGGCTGCAAGTGGGTAAAACGGCTTTATTACCCTAGTTGGTGGCAACCCCCAATTCGGTGACTAAACTGAGTTTGTTATCTATACGAGTCAATCTAAAAAGGAGTCTACTCAATGGCCCAAACAACCCGCATCGCAGTAACCCCGGGTGACGGCATTGGCCCGGAAGTCGTGGGGGAAGCCATACGCTGTTTGGAAGCCCTGCGCGGCAAACACAATCTGGCGCTTGAATGGACCCATTTCCCATGGCCTTCCCACGCCTGGCATCAAGAGCATGGCGAATCCATGCCTGAAGATGCTCTGGCTCAGCTCAAAGCCTACGACGCCATATTACTCGGTGCCCTCGGCGACCCCGGCCCTGTGGACGATCCAAACCGTTATCTGTTAACGGATAGCGTCTCACTGGCACCTTTGCTGGATATGCGCAAAGGCTTTGATCAATGGGTTTGCGAGCGCCCTGCCCGCCTTTTACCCGGTGCTCGCCAGTATCTTGCCGATGAGCGTGCAAAAGACATAGACATGCTGGTCATTCGCGAAAACTCGGAAGGCGAGTACGTTGGCCAGGGCGGCCGCCTACGCAAAGGAACCGAGGACGAAACCGCCACCCAAATGGAAGTATTTACCCGCAGAGCAACCAATCGCATTATTCGCTACGGTTTCGAGCAGGCTCGTACCCGGGCGACAGAACGCGCAAGCGAAGGCCGAAGGCGCAACTTCCGCACGCTGGATGGCCACAATTGCGAAAGCCAGGTATGCCTGATCACCAAACGTAACGCCTTGCGCTACTGGGGCGATATGTACACCGAAGCCTTTGACGAAATCAGCAAAGAGTTCCCGGACGTCGCCACACACCATGAATTGGTGGATGCAGCCTGTATGAAATTCGTACAAAGCCCTTGGGCATTCGATGTGGTGGTTGCCAGCAACCTACAAGGGGACATCCTAACAGACCTGGCCGCTGTGCTGTCTGGCGGTATGGGCGTTGCGCCATCTTGCAACCTGAACCCTACAGACCCGAATATGCCCTCTATGTTCGAGCCTACTCACGGCAGTGCACCGGATATTGCTGGCCAGGGCCTGGCTGACCCCACGGCCATGCTGTTTACCGTTGCACGCATGCTGGAGTGGTTCGGACGTAAAGATCCAGTGATGGCAGCTGCGGGCAAAGAATTGTTTGAGGCGGTGGCAGCAGATTTAGCGGAAAACGCCGACGCAAGACGGGGAACACAAGAAATTGGCGAGGGAATCTGCCAACGATTATTAGCCTGAATAACAGTAACAGCATAGCCAGACACGGTTTCTGGCTATGCGACACTCACAAGCGCTTATTTAATCCGCCATTACAAATTCAAGACGCCCAGGCGCCACGCGCACATCTGTGGGTAGCATGCCGAACATCCGCTGGGCTGTGTTGCTTTCATCCAAGCGGTAAACCGGGATGGTTTCCAGCATCTGAGCCACCACTGCCATCACTTTGTCAGTAACCGGCCCAAGGTCGCCCTTGAAAAAACCTGCATCAACGCTGCTTTCCAATAGTTTTATCCGGCGAATAAAAATCGCTTTTTCCTTGCTATCGTAAACAGGCGCACCTTCAATTTTCAATGCAATATCAACTGGCAGCTTGGTCATCAGCGCATTGAGGGCCACCTGACCTTTCAGGTCAATGACCGCAACATCACGGCCATCCGGGCCCAAGGCGATGTTGGCATCATCAAGGTTCAGGCTCAACGGCGACCCCCTCTTCAGCTGATTGCGATCATAGTCACTTACAGCGTTCTGAAGGTGTTTTTCCAGCTCTCCTTCCGAGATTGAATAAGGGGAAAAACTGGCACAACCACTAGACAGGGCGAAAGCCAGCAACACCAGAGCCCAAAGGCCACTGAGGTGTAATTTGTTCATTATTTACTCTCCATGGATTGAGCGCCTATTCTGCGGTAACACGGAAAGCGGAACAAGACTGACGGGTTACTAATTGGCAGAGTTCAGGCCGCCTACTCATTTTCGGCCCGAGCATCAACCTGGGGGGTAAGGCTATCATCGAAAACAACCCGCAATAAAATGGGCTGACAACATACCTGGCAATCTTCGACATACTCCTGCTCCACCACTGAAGGGTCGACGCTGATATCCAGCGTCTCCCAGCAGTAAGGGCACTGGATAAGCACAGAATCCAGAGCCGACATAGGCACTCCTCAGAACTGTTGTTTCGCCATCCAGGGGATGATGCGATCAAACGCTGCCTCAAGCTTCTCACAGGTGGTTGAAAAACTGATACGAACCGCGTTGGTGCAGCCCTCGCCGAACGCGTCTCCAGGAACCAGGCACACCCCTGTTTCTTTCAGCATGCGCAACGCCAGATCTGACCCATCAACATGGGGTGGCAGATCCGGGAACGAGAAAAATGCGCCGCCAGGCTTATAGCCAGTCATGTAAGGGGTTTGTTCAACCAACTCTACCACTTTATCACGGCGCTCCCGATAGATTCCCAGCATATCCGCCACGCACTGTTGGTCGCCGGTCAGTGCCGCTACGCCAGCAAATTGGGAAGGCGTATTCGCCACCGAAGTAGTGAACATATGATAGCGCCTCAAAGACTTGATTGCCGCCTGGCTAGAGATTACCCAGCCTACGCGCAACCCCGCCATGCTGTACGTTTTCGAGAAGCTACTGATGCACATAATGTTGTCCAGGTCCATGGAGCAGTTCAGGACACTGGCAAAATCATCGTCATCAAAAATCAGGTGATCGTACACCTCGTCGGCATAGACCTGTATGCCCCGGTATGCGCACTCTTCCAAAATAGTCTCTACGGTGCTGCGAGGATAAACCGCACCGGTCGGGTTATTCGGATTGTTGAGTATCAGCGCAAACGTGCGCGAGCCCATTGCCTTGATCACCTCATCAGGATCAAGCTGATGGTCGTTCGCCGCACGGGTTGGTATAAACTTTACCTCCCCCCCGTTCATGCGTATTAGCGGCGCGTATAGCAGGAACGAGGGATCTGTCACAATAAACTGCCTGCCCGGCGCTGCTGTCGCCGAAATAGCAAGATACATAGCCTCGGTAGCACCGCTGGTAACCAGAATGTTATCTCTGGTTAGTTTTCGGTTGTACCGTTTACCGTAATAGTCCCTCAGCGCCACCAGCAATTCAGGCAACCCGGCATCCATAGTATAGCCGGTTTGCCCTGCATTAAGAGCGTCGATATAAGCGTCAATAATGTGCTTGGGGGTTGGCAGATCTGGCTGACCAATAGAAAGATGAATAACGTCTTTCATGGTGGCTGCCATATTGACCATACGCCTAATGCCCGGCACCGGAACGGCCTGCATGGCAGGGTTCCAACTGGCCTTTGTTTTCCGGTACTTCACCTTTCTCGGTTTATCCTGGCCGGTATCTCTGCTGGCGTTTGCCATAACAACCTCCTGCAACGGGAACGGGGGGCAAAACAGAACTACCACTGCAGGTTAGCCAGTAAAATCAGAGCATACAAGGGACTGCTTGAAAAACTCCTTGCAACCTATGACTTGGGTTGTTTGATTCGTTTCTGGCCAAAAATAATTGCAACTACACAGGCCTGAGGTTGACCCAATGACATCTGCCTACCAGACTGTTATAGCGGCCTTTCAGCGTGCATGACAGGCCCTATAAAAACCATCAAAAATAACCAGTCATCTGATAGGCGGAGGTTCAATGTCTCAGCACAACAAGCCTGTTGTAACGGTTCTCACCGCACCTGGCGAACAAGAGCCACCGGGAGTAGATTCACTTAAGGCGCATGCCGAAGTACGCTTTGCCAGTGATGAAGCCACCCTGCGCAGAACTTTGCCGGGTACCGATGTGATGATGGTGACAGATTTTCGCACCGGGACACTGGAAGCTGCCTGGGGTTGTGCAGACAAACTCAAGTGGATTCACGCCACGAGCGCGGGGGTGGACGCGCTCATGTTCCCTGCCCTCACACAAGGCGATGTGGTCGTAACTAACGCCAGAGGCATCTTCGACCGAACCATCGCTGAGTATGTGCTGTGCACTATTTTGATGTTTGCCAAAGACTTCCCAGGCTCCATTCGTCTGCAAATAAAGCATCAATGGAAGCACAGGGATACGGAACGAGCAGAAGGACAGCAAGTACTTGTGGTGGGCGCCGGCTCCATCGGTCGCCAGATTGGCCGATTGGTTGGCGCAGCGGGCTTAAAGCCCCACGGCATTGCCAGAACAGCTCGCACAGACGATCCGGATTTTGTGGCGGTACACAGTAATGATGATCTTTATGAGCAACTGGGCCAAGCCGATTATGTGGTGATCGCCGCACCGCTAACGCCACAAACAGAAGGCCTGTTTGACGAAAAGGCGTTTAAGGCTATGAAAAATACGGCGCGTCTGATCAATATTGGCCGCGGACCGATTGTTAAAACCGATGATTTGATTGCAGCTTTAAAAAGTGGCGAGATTGCCGGCGCCGGGCTAGATGTTTTTGAGGAAGAGCCACTTAGGGAAGACCATCCCCTTTGGGACATGGAGAACGTAACCATGACAGCACACATGGCCGGTGACTTTATCGGCTGGAAGCGAGCCCTTACGGATCAATTCCTGGAGAACTTTGATCGCTGGAAAAATAACGGCGAACTGTTCAATCTGGTTAATAAAGAACTGGGTTACGCTGAAAAAAAGTAATCAGGCACAAAAAACGGGCGCCCCGAGGCTCCCGTTTTTTCGGCTCAGAAAATCCGGAACTTAATTCCCGGACAAAGACTGCTCCGAGGGATCAATCTCCATCTGCTGTATCGCAATCACCGCCTGGGTTCGGTTACGAACGCCAAGCTTACGAAATACTGCTGTAATGTGTGCTTTGATGGTAGCTTCAGACACATCCAGATCGTACGCAATCTGCTTGTTTAACAACCCCTCTGCCAGCATGCCTAACACCCGGAATTGCTGAGGCGTAAGTGATGCCAGCTTCTCGGAGAAGTCGGTGGTATCTGAGTCCATTCGTTCAAGCTTGTCTGCCACGCCTTCTGGCAGCCACACATCACCTTCAAGAATGCCACGGATTGCCTCCGTAATAGTAGGCAGTGGCGCCGACTTTGGAATAAAGCCAGACGCCCCGTAGTCAATCGAGCGTCGCATTACCTGCAGTTCTTCGGAACCTGACACAACCACAACTGGCAACCCAGGGTACTGTCCACGCATGAACACCAGCCCAGAGAAACCGTGGGCACCCGGCATGTTGAGATCAAGTAGAACCAGATCTGCATCCGGGTGCGAATCTACCGACGCCTGGAGTGCCTTGATGCTATCGACTTCTACGGTTTGTGCATCAGGCACGGCTTGACTGACCGCCTGTTTCAGGGCGGCCCGAAACAGCGGATGATCATCAGCGACGATAATTGTTTGTGTCATTAAACCGGTTCCTTACAGGTATTCGGCCAGCTCACCGGCCTTATTTAAACTCACGGTTGTCGATGAGATCATCCACCACACTGGGGTCTGCAAGAGTGGAGGTATCTCCCAACTGATCGTGCTCGTTGGCTGCGATTTTACGCAGAATTCTACGCATAATCTTGCCTGATCGCGTTTTAGGCATCCCCGTTGCCCACTGAATAACATCCGGAGAGGCAATGGGGCCAATTTCTTTGCGCACCCATTGTACCAATTCCTTTTTCAGTTCATCAGAAGGCTCTTCACCCTGCATCAGAGTGACATACACATACAGGCCCTGGCCTTTAATATCATGGGGGAACCCGACCACTGCGGCCTCTGCTACCTTGTCATGGGCAACAAGCGCACTTTCAACTTCAGCCGTGCCCAACCTGTGCCCGGAAACGTTGAGCACATCATCAACGCGACCGGTAATCCAGTAATCACCGTCTTCGTCACGGCGGGCACCATCTTCTGTAAAATACATGCCCGGGTAGGTGCTGAAATAGGTGCGAACAAAACGCTCGTGATCACCAAAAATCGTGCGCATCTGCCCCGGCCAGCTGTCCTTGATAACCAGGTTGCCATCCGCTTTTCCTTCCAGCAGATTGCCTTCGTTATCCATCAACCCGGGCTTTATGCCGAAGAAAGGTACAGTTGCAGAGCCAGGCTTCAAGTCTACCGCACCCGGCAGCGGTGAAATCAGAATACCCCCGGTTTCGGTTTGCCACCAGGTATCAACTATCGGACATTCGCTGTTACCGATAACCCGGTGGTACCACTCCCAAGCTTCCGGGTTAATAGGTTCGCCCACAGAGCCCAACAGTTTAAGGCTCTTGCGGGTTGTACCATCCATACAGGCCTCGCCCTCGGCCATCAACGCACGAATCGCAGTGGGTGCCGTATACAGGGTGTTAACCTGGTGCTTGTCCACAACCTGCCCCATACGAGAGCTGTCCGGGTAGTTGGGCACCCCTTCGAAAAGAAGCGAGGTCGCGCCATTACACAACGGCCCATACAATATATAGCTGTGGCCGGTTACCCAGCCAAAGTCTGCCGTACACCAGTAAACATCACCATCGTGATAATCGAATACGTATTCGTGGGTCATGGAGGTATACACCATGTAACCGCCGGTTGTATGCAAAACACCTTTGGGGGCACCCGTAGAGCCAGAGGTATACAACATGAACAGCGGATCTTCGGCGTTCATGGGCTCTGGAGCGCAGTCTGGCGAAGCAGTCGCCATCAGGTCTTCATAGCGCTCATCGCGTCCATCAACCCAGGGTACGTCCTTATTTCCGGTGCGGCTGACAACCACCACTTTTTCAACCAACACGCCGTCCCTGTCTTTCAGGGCGGCATCCACATTCTTTTTCAAGGGGATTTTCCGGCCACCGCGCAGGCCCTCATCAGAGGTGACTACAAAGCGGGACTTGCCATTCACAACTCGTGCGCCCAGAGCCTCAGGGGAAAACCCGCCAAAGACAACGGAATGGATAGCACCAATCCGCGCGCACGCCAGCATAGCCACGGCGGTTTCAACAATCATGGGCATGTAGATGGTTACCACATCACCCTTTTTGACGCCCAGCCCCTTCAGTACGTTGGCGAACTTACTGGTCTGTTCATGCAATTCGCGGTAGGTAACATGGCGGGATTCGGAGGGATCATCACCCTCAAAAATAATAGCTGTCTGATCGCCACGCGTTTCCAGGTGACGATCAAGGCAGTTGGCAGACGCATTAAGCTGCCCGTCTTCAAACCACTTAATAGACACATTGTTAGGGTCGAAGGAGGTGTTCTTAACTTTGGTATAAGGCTTGATCCACTCTAGACGTTTACCGTGTTCACCCCAGAAGGCATTTGGGTCTTCGATCGACTGACGATACATTTCGTCATACTGTTCCCGGTTCAGCAAGGCGCGCTTGGCCACATTCGAGCTTACCGGATAAAGGTGTTTATCAGTCATAGTGTTCCCCCTTGATCAGAGATTGTTGTCATTGTGGTGTTTATTAAATCAGAGCAATAGGGCCTGCAGACCCTGTGGACACATAGCTGTAGTTCAACATGTGTGCCACCAAACAATGAATTAGACTATCGTCCTAATGCGCATGAACTTTTTTCCTAAAAGTTCAATAACCTGCATAAAATCAACAATGATTAGCAGAGGGCGTAAGCTACAACTAGAAGAATAGTGCGGTTTAGCCAGAAGGTAAACCAGCCCCGCTAAGCGGGGCCCGGGATGGTCAGGCCGCCTGTTTACGAACGCGAGACGATCCTTTGCGGTTCGTTTTCGGTGCCTTCAGTGCGTAACGGTTAAGACCGGCCAAGTGAATCTTGCGCAGGTAAATTGCCCAATCAATTTGCCGGGCATCTACCGGAAACAGAGCCTTATCCACTGACCCCATTCGCGATGACAGTGCCAGCAACTCATCATTGCGAAAAATATAATCTGGCGCCGTATAGAAACCAAAAACAGTTGCCAGCGCACGCGTGGTGCCCAGGTTACGTAGTACTTTGAGGTCCCGATTCTGCCCCAACATGCGCAACATACGATGAGCCACGCTGAGTGGAATGCGGGCACCACCCACCAATGCGTCAAACAAGGCCCGGTTCACCGCGATAAAAGGCTTCACTGGCTGACGGTAGAAAAGTCGCTCATAGGCTTCATGATTGGTTTTGGCTTCTGTCATCAGGTGATCTATAAATTCACCCAACGACACCGGATTGGAACTGCCACTGCAACACTGATAGATACGGACCCGCGGAGGTTCAGCCATAGCTTCAGCCGCCGCGAGAATAATGCCGTTCGCTACAAGATCGACAGGAATGACATCAATAATGCCAGAACGCTTACCGGGGAACACCGTTACTTTTTCTCTGGCGTAGGCAAGAATAATCGCGTCAGCTACTTTTACGCCTTCAATCCAACCTGGCGCCGGCTCTTCAAGAGCGCTCTCGATGATGGCTGGACGCACGATAGTGAGGGCGCGCCCCTTCAGTGCCTTCATGAGCAGCTGCTCACCTAACCACTTGGTAAAGGTGTAGGTATCACTCCAGCCATAACGATTGGCTTCGCGGATACCCAAATCTACAAGCTTTTGCTCCCGCACTTTACCTGTGTATCGTGAACGCACGTCGGCAATGCTGTCGTTCAGAAGCCGGATTAGCTCTTCTATTTCATAATAACCGGCCTGATTACGGGGAATTTCTTCGCCCGCCGGCTTAATCACCGATTCGGTAATCTGGCCGGAATTCATCCCGTTTACGTAACAGGTTGAAACCTGAACAACTGCCAGGGATGGATTATGGCGTGCCAATTCGGCAATGTTTTCCAGGCACAAGGTGTTGATAGACAGTGCTTTGTCTAGTTCCTCCCGGAAATTAACGCTAGCAGCGGAGTTAATAACCACATCAATACCATTTGCCAACTCCCGAACCGCCGCCGGCACCAAACCAAAATCTGGCTGCGTGACCTCTCCTGTGACACAGTGCAACCGGTCCTCCAGAAAAGCTTCAAACGCAACAGGGCTTTCCTCGCGCAAACGATCAAATACTGAGGAGGCAGCAATCTCTTCCAGAAAACGGCTACGAGCATCCGGGTGGCGCTTATTGCCTCGTATCAGTAGGTGTATACCGCCGATATCCGGTACTGCACGCATCAGTTTTTCCAGAATAACTTTGCCAAGGAACCCCGTGGTGCCGGTAACCAGAACATGCTTGCCGCGCAATTGCTCAAGTACCTTTGATGAAGACACTCCAGCCACCTCTTTCTGCTTTACCATTGGGACAGCTCCTTATCGTGGATACTTACAGTACCCGATCCTTGCACAGTCTGTATGACCGTGCGGTGACAAACTGCAAGGTTATCACCAAAATCTACCAAACAACCCTCATTCAGCTACCGTTATTTTCTTTGCCCGCAATCGACCGAAGCAACTGACTCAGTGAGACACCAGGAGGCTGTCCTTTCAACGCCCTGGTTAGCTTGCCCTGATCACCAAACCGGATACGATCGTAAAAGGGTTCGGTGAGCTCAACCTGAGGCAAGCTCTGCGCATTTGCATGGGTGTGTACGGGCGAGATCTCGTCAACCAAGTGCCGCAAGTGAGTTGCCAAATGCTCTCGCTGCTCAGGATTCAAGCTTTCCCAGGCGATGGCGCTTAGCCCTGTCTGAATAATTTCAATAATGTCATTACCTGGCATTCGCCCCAGTAACGCGAACAAGCGGATAAAAACATCGTAACGCAACATTGCGCTGTCCGGTGTTTGCGCAAGCACTGTATCCAGTTCACTAACGGCTTGAAGGCAACGCTCGCGGGGATTGGTTTCTGCAGATGTGGTTTGGGTGTTTTGTCTGAACACCTGCTGTCGCTTCGAAACTGAGTGCCAATAAGCAGCAATGCCAGCTTTACGAGCCGGCAATTGCGACAGGCGTACATTAAGCATATCCGCCAATGTAATAAACTGGCGACAAGATGGGTCAGCCAACGGTAACAAAGCAACCGGCTTTTGCGTCAACACGGATTGGCGCAGGGTCTCATCCCGCCAAATTCCACCTATGTAATGAAGAGAGCATTGCAGATGGCGTCGAGCTGCTGAATCCAGACGCTGGAATACTGACCTAGCCTGGCTGGCCCCTTGTGCCATATTGATGAGCACACTGGGCATTCTCTGGTAGCCGCGGCGCCTGAGAACCTTGATCAGGGAAAACGCGTCTGTCAATGAAGCCGGGTCCGGAGTCACAACAATGCATGCCAGTTCGGCTGCTGCAATCATGTGCAATCCCGCCGGCTGAAGACCGGCAGCGGTATCCGTTATCACGTAATCGTAATGCCTTTCCAGCTTTGAGAGGGCCCGTAGAACACGAAAACTCTCTTCAGGCTCCATGTCCATGCACTCCTGCACCCCGGAGGCTCCAGGTACAATGTGCAAACCATAATCCGCCTCTAGCAAAATGTCTTCAAGACAACATTCGCCGACCATCACATTGGCCAGTGTTCGCTCCGGGTACAGCCCCAGCATAATGCTGACGTTGGCAAGATCCGTATCGCCATCCAGTAACAGCACACGCTTTTGTTGACGTGCCAGAGTAAGAGCAAGGTTAAGTGCGATAGACGTTTTACCCACTCCGCCCTTACCGCCGGTTACAGCGATGGTTCTGGGAGGATTCACCTTATGTTTGCGAGATTTGTAAGCACTCATGGCGAGAAATTCTACATCCTTGCAACAACAACGAAAGTCACTTTAACCTGTAGAAAGTGTACACACATCACGCTCCTATGAACACGCTGTTCAAAAATAGAACAATCACTATTTAATGTTTGCCATTTTTTGTCTAAGCTCAACCTGCGATAACAAAAATGAACAGAATCTCATAAAAAAATCCCATGGTGCAGTAGGCAGCCTATGAATACGGTATCGGATCTTCAACTCCCGAGTCTTCCGGAGGTTACCCTGCGTGCGCTTGAAGCTTGCCATCGGGATGAAAGTTATCGCACAATCAGCGAAACAGTCGCTTCAGATACAGCGTTGGTCGTTCGGATCCTGGCCTTAGCCAACTCGGCACTTTATGGCCCGATTTCCGAGGCTAGGTCCATAGACCAAGCTCTACTCCGCCTTGGCACACGGCGTTTTAAAACCCTGATCCTCACAGTCGCGTTGCGCCAAGCCCTTTTTGAACTGGGCGGCGGTGCCTGGCAACAGTTACGAGATTTCTGGAGGCACGCTCTCACTACCGCCATGACGGCACGCGCACTGGCAACCTTAACGCGTTATCCGGAACCAGACGAAGCCTTTATGCTTGGCATGCTCCATAATGTTGGGGAGCTAATCGCAATCAACACGCCAGACATAAATGCCAGGCAAACGTATATGGACCGGCAGTCAGACATAGCTGCAGAGCTGGCCACATCTTGGGGACTGGGCCCGCTGGCAGCCGACGCCATGCGTTATCAGCAGGCACTACCCTCAGAATTACAAGACGCAGAGCATTTGGTTAAGATTATCAGTCTTGCGACTCGTCTGGCCCTATCCGATGCAGCGGGCATTGCCGCTGCGGGTACTATGTTTGGGCTCAGTGAGGAGCTCACCCGTGAGATTAACCGGCGAATCAGCCATGACGTCGCCACAACGGCCGAATCCTTAGGCATTCCGCTCATCAACCGCTACAGCCCCGAGCCGGCATCACAACAACTACGCCAAACTGTTTTGCGCCAAGCCATCGCCCAGCAAGCGATGGGTTTTGCCGACCTGGCCGGCAAAAGCGGCGCCATTCTTGCCGAAACAGTTGGCAGCCTAACATTGATCACCGGTCTGCCCGCCTTGTGGTTTGGATACGATGAAGGCAGCCTCGTTCTGCTCTCTAGCACCACTGGAAAACACCCGCATTTAGCTGTAACCGCCCAGCCCGGCGGCAGCGTACTTACCGAAGCTTTCACTTGCCAAACACCCAGCAGCCTGGATGAACGCGCACCAACCGTGCTCGACCGCCAGCTTTTATCGCTGCTACGTACTCGCTCACTGACGGCCACGCCGGTCATCACTGATGACAACTGCCCTGGCGTATTTGTGCTGGGAACCGACGGTCATACGCCCGCTACAACCACCCATCTTATGCACTTATTTATTCGGCAGCTGTCCACGGTTCTTCAGGCGAAAAAGCCGGGCCCCGCGAACGAAACAGGCGCAGCCCAAGCCAATCAGACGACTGCCACCGAAATACTTCGTAGACAAGTGCATGAAATCAGTAACCCCCTGACCATAATACGGCAGTACATTTACCAGTTACGAAACCGACTTGATGCCCCAGACGCACAGGAAGAGCTGGCCATTATTCAGGAAGAATTAGACCGCGCCAGCAGCCTGTTGCTGCAGATGAGTCAGGACACGACCGGCGATACACAGGAAGAAAGATGCAATCTCAATAAAGAATTGCAAAGCCTGGCCCGATTGTTTGAAGACAGTCTTTTCAGTGACAGCAGGCTGCATCTTAACGTGCTAATGTGTAGTACGCCGACATTTATTTTTGCCGGGCCATCAGCTGTCCGCCAAATTGTCATTAATCTGGTTCGAAATGCTGCTGAGAGTCTGCCGAATGAAGGCGGCACCGTTACAATCAAAACATCAGCCCCGGTATGGCAAGAGAGCCGAAACTGGGTAGAGATAGAAGTGACCGATACAGGCACCGGCCTGCCCGAGGCGGTAAAAGACGCTCTGTTCACACCGGGTAACACAACAAAAGGAGAAGGCCACAGCGGGTTGGGCCTGAGTATTGTGAAGCAACTTGTTGATGACATGGAAGGGATTGTTTCTTGCCATACGGGGCAAAACGGCACCACTTTCCGTATTTTGCTACCGGCGGCTACACGAGAAAAAACACATGTCACTGACAAAGTAGAGCGAACACAAATCGATGGCTTCTGAACCGTCCTACAGGCACTTCTCGCAGCAAATGTCAGCGCGTATCCTGGTCGTTGATGACGAGCCACGCCTGGTGAGTTCATTGGCAGCTTTGTTATGCGGCTACGGCTATGATGCCACCGAGGCCTATGGTGGGAAACACGCCTGTAAATTGATAGACAGCCAGCATTTCGACCTTGCCTTGCTGGACTTGCGCATGCCGGACGTCGACGGCTTTACTGTTATGGCTCATCTTGAACACCTGCAGCCAGAGTGCGGAACCATCGTAATCAGTGGCGAAAGCTCATTTACAGCTGTCAGTCGGGCACTCCGCCGCGGGGCTCTGGACTACATTCGCAAGCCGTTTGATCCAGAGGAATTAATCGCCACCGTGAAAGGCGTCGTTGGCAAGCAATCGCTGGTCAAATCCCATGAGGACATACAAGGGCGACTTGAAAAATCGGAAGCCCTTCATCGTTACATTGTAAACAGCTCGCCAGATATTGTTTTCATGCTCCAGGCCGATGGGCGTTTTTGCTTTATTAATAGCAAAATTGAAAGTCTATTGGGCTACCAACCAGCTGAGCTTTGTGGGCGTCACTTCAGACACCTACTGGACGACCGCGATGTTGCCAAAGGTATATACGCGCTCAATGCACCGGATATCAGCGCAGACAACCCCCGCACTCTTGAAATGCGCCTCAAAACCCGCGGTAGCCGAAAGGCCACGCGATATTTTGAAATTACGGCCTTCCCCATCGACCCCCAAACATGGACACCTAGCGGTGACGCCCAGGGTGGTGGCAGCGGCCGAAACGCCAGCTACTACGGAACAGCCCGTGACGTTACAGAACGCAAAGAAGCTGAAGCGTTTATCAATTTCCAGGCTTATCACGACCTGCTCACGCGCCTCCCTAACCGAGCCCTGTTCAAAGATCGCGTAGAGCTGGCCATTACCCATGCAAGCCGCGAGAAGCAAAAACTGGCAGTCATGTTTCTGGATCTTGACCGCTTCAAAATTATTAACGACACCCTTGGGCATGCCATGGGTGACCAATTGCTGCAAGCCGTAACCCAGCGCCTCGAACGCTGCCTTCGTAAGGGCGATACACTGTCACGGTTTGGCGGCGATGAGTTCACCCTGCTGCTGCCCTGTGTTCATGGCCAGGAAGATGCAAGCCAGATCGCCAGAAAGCTCATAAAAACGTTAAAAGCGCCGTTTGTTTTAGGCAAACATGAGGTGTTTGTGGGCGTCAGCATTGGTATCGCTATTTATCCAGACGCCGGCAAGAGCATGGACCAACTTATCCAGAACGCCGATATTGCCATGTACCATGTTAAAGTCCGGGGTAAAGACAGCTACCGCTTTTTTTCAGAGAGCATGAGCATACATAGCACTCACCGCTTGCACCTTGAGCGAGATCTGCGCCTGGCACTTAAAAGAGGTGAGTTGCGGGTGTTTTACCAACCCCAGGTTTGTGCAAATACAAATCGAATTGTAGGGCTCGAAGCTTTAGTGCGCTGGCAACACCCTGAACGCGGCTTGCTCTACCCCAGAGATTTCCTTGGTCTAGCGGAAGAAACCAAATTAATTAGCCAACTTAGCGAACAGGTGTTGGATCAAGCCTGCAAGGATGTTGGCCGCTGGATTCGGTCAGGCCACACGAACCTTCGTTTAGCCGTTAATCTTTCACCTATTGAGGTAGAGCACCCCCGATTTGTAGAAACCTTAATAGAGCGCATTAACGCAAACCGGTTCCCTGCAGGCAATCTGGAAATAGAAATCACCGAAAATGTGATCATGAATGACCTGGAAAAAATCAGCCAAACGCTTCGGGAGCTGGCAGACCAGGGCGTTCGTATCGCTATCGACGACTTTGGTACCGGGTATTCATCACTTAACTACTTGCACCGGCTGCCTATCCATACCTTGAAAGTGGACCAGTCTTTTGTGAAAGCTATTCGCGGTGGCGTGGATGACGCTTGTATAGTTAACGCCATTGTAGCCATGGCCCATGGCTTGAAGCTGGAGATCGTCGCCGAAGGCGTAGAAACAAAAGACCAGTTGCAGTACCTGCGCACCCTTGGATGCCAGCAAGTACAAGGCTTTTTTTATGGACCGGCTCAGCCGGCTGCAGATATCAGCAAACTGTTAACACAACCTTCGGTTCGCGTGGCCCTGCCCGGCTAGTTAGCAAATCGCACCCACCGAACATTGTCCTACACTCCGAGCGCAAACCTTGACCCTGTTTGCAAAGTATTGCATTGCGTTAACTTGTGTATCCGGAAATGCGCATTGCTGCACATAATTCCCCCGCCCCGTTCACTAAGCTCGGATTCATAAGGCATTGACCACCGAAACACCGGACACCTGTCGTCAGGGCAAAAAGACAATAACGGTGGCAGCCTACCAGCTAACAAGAACAGGCAACCGTCATCATGCGCGACAAGTACCGTTACATCGGCCCCGTATACGATTACCTCAGCAACCTCTATAGCGGCAAAAATATCCACCATTGCAAAACAGCCATGCTGGACGTGGAAACCGTAAAGCCCGGTGACCGTATTCTTTTCGCCGGTGTAGGCCATGGCCGTGATGCTATACGCGCAGCGGAACTGGGCGCCGATGTCACGGTGGTAGACCTGTCCGAAACCATGCTCCGAAAATTTGCAGAAGCTCAAGAAAGCGAAGCCCCGCACCTGACTATTCACCGCATCCACAGCGACATTATGAAAGTACAGGAGTTTGGCCAATACGATATGGTTGTTGCCAACTTTTTCCTTAATGTCTTCGATGAAACCATGATGGTGCAGGTTCTGAAGCACCTGATTCAGCTTGGAAAGGCCGATGCCAACATTGTTGTGGGCGACTTCTGCTACCCAACCGGCAACGTGTTCTCGCGCATGTTCAAAAAAATGTACTGGTACATGGCAGTGTTCACATTCTGGCTGTTTGCCAACAATGCCTTTCACAAGATCTACAACTACCCAGAACACATGCAGCGCCTGGGCCTTGAGGTCACAGAGAAAAAACATTTCAAATTGATGAATATGAACTGCTACTGGTCAATTCTCGGCCGCAAGCAGGCGTAACCGGCCGCCTGCCAGACAATAATAATCGGGGAGAACCACTATGTCGGAACAAACTTTTGCACTCGGGCAAACCCAGGAATTTGAAAGCACTGCGTTTACCTTCGCCGAGAGAATAAGTTATCTGAAACAATTTGGAGCCCATTCCCAGTCCTTCTCTACGCTGCAAGAGGGCATGGAGTACTTTGATGCCCCCGGCCTGGGGTACGTGGCCTATATGCGCAAGTGGGGCTGCATATTTGTCCTGTCTGATCCTGTGTGTGCCCCGGAAAACTTCGGTGAGATTCTTGAACAGTTTCACAAGCGTTACCCCAATGCGTCCTATATTCAGGTCTCAAAATCCGTGGTCGACTTCATGCACCTACGCTTTGGGCTTTATGGAACACAGTGGGGCAGCGAATCCCGTATTAACCTGGGCAAGTGGTCTCTTAGCGGCAAGAAAAAGCAGATTTTACGCACGGCGCTGAATCAGGCTGAAAAATGCGGGATAACGGTTCAGGAACGGTTCAGCGACGACCACACCCGTGAGATCTCGGAGGCCTGGATTCGTACCCGTAAATGCAAAAGTAACGAGATCCGATTCCTGATCCGCCCCATGGAGATGGAATACCGCGAGAACGAACGTCGTTTCTATGCATATCAGGACGGTAAGGCTGTGGGGTTTATCTACTTTGACCCGATTTATCGCAACAACGAAATTATCAGCTATGTGCCCAACATTTCCCGCGCCAACGCCAATTTTCGGCAGGGTGTTTTTTACACCCTGATGGCACATGCCATGGAGGCGTTCAAGGCGGAGGGCGTTCCCTACCTGGACCTGGGTCTTATCCCACTGTCTCTTGATTCGACAACAGAGCACCAGGAAAGCCCGATTCTGAAACGGATTCTGCACAGCCTCTACAACAGAGGAAACTCTCTTTATAACTTTAAGGGGCTGGAGTTTACAAAATCACGGTTCCGAGGCGACAATTTTAAAACCTACTGTTGTCACAAGCGGGGCCTTCCGGCGTGGGAGTTTCTCGTCATGTTCAAGCTAACCCAGATATTATAATTTTCCGGGTTGGGGTTTTCCGGGCCAATTGTCGGTAATCGCACACGGCTGCATACCCAGACCTGTCATAAAGGCTGTGACACCTTCTGGTGTGTCACCAGAGAACAAGACCTCAATCACGGAATCACAAGGTTCACCGCCTTGTTCACGTGCTTTCACAGGCTTACCCGCCTGTGCCAGAAGAAACTCTACACGGCGTGCAATGGCTTCTCCTGAATCCACCCAAAATTTTACCTGTGGCAGGCTCGCTTTGAGGCTATCCAGTAAAAGTGGATAATGTGTGCAGCCAAGAACAACCGTATCAACCGCCGAATCTCGCAGACCCACAACGGCATCATCAAGCTCAGCCTGCGGCACAGCCAAACCCCGAGCCAAGCCCTCAGCCCATTGCACCAGTCCTGGGTGTCCCACTCGTGCAATCTGACAACCTGCAGCAAACTCTTCAATCAGCTGGTTTATATAGGGCCGGCGTACAGTTGCCGGAGTCGCCAGCAGACCGATTCGGCGGTTCAACGTTTTCATGGCCGCGGGCTTCAATGCTGGCACTACACCAACCACAGGAACATCTGTTGTGTCCCGCAAGTGCGGTAAAGCGATGGTGCTAGCAGTGTTGCAGGCAATCACAATGGCATCACAGGGGTATTGTTCAAGTGCCCCCGAAATGAGAGTACAACAGCGCTCAATCACTACAGAGTCCGGCTGATCCCCGTAGGGAAAAGCCGCATTATCGGCCAGGTATACAATAGACACATGCGGCATGGCTTCATGAACACAGGCGGCCACACTCAGACCGCCCACACCAGAATCAAAAATCAGAATTCTGGGCGCATCAGGAATACTCAAGACCCGACGCCTCCACCGGCGATCTTTTTTTCCATATCGCGTATCAAACGCCCCGAAATAGTCGTGTCTGGTGGTATTGGCGGTCTGCTGCCTGGCAAAAACCAGCCGGCATCCGCTAACTCGTCTTCCTGAAGAACCAAATCTCCGCCAACATAATCGGCGAAAAAACCTGCCATTAACTGATGTGGAAAAGGCCAGGGCTGGGAAGCCTGGTAGCGAATATTGGCCACATCCAGACCGGTTTCCTCTTTCACCTCACGGGCAACCGCCGACTCCAGGCTCTCGCCTGGCTCAACAAAACCCGCGATCAAGCTATAGAAATGGCGCTTAGCGTGAGATGATTTTGCCAGCAGGTAACGACCCTCTTTGCGAATAACCACAATTACGCAGGGGGCAAGTCGTGGGTACCACGGAATATTGCAGCTACTGCACCACTTTGCCCGCTCCCGCGGGTGAAATCCGGTTCCGCCACCGCACCGACCGCAGTATTTATGGTCCTGAAACCACTGCCACACCTGAAAACCAGTACTGAGCATGGCCGCTGGCACGTCGCTGATCATCATCAGCGCATCCCGCAGGGGGACAATGCTTTGGTTTACAATCAAAGCTTCTGGCACTTGCGTTACAAAAACCTGGCGCCCATCGGCGCTTCCCAGGGAGACAAAACCGGCGCATTCACCATTGCCAGGAATGCTTTCCAGAGGCTGTAGCCAGCCCCTGTCAGGCTTGAGAATTCCAGAGCCAGACAGCGCCAACACAAGATCACCCTGCTCCGGCGCCCTGGTTGTCCAGCCGGGGCTCCAATGAATCGTTGATGTCGCCATGTGCCATCGTACCTTGGTGATAAACGTGCCAAACAGGAATGTAACATACAGCGGTACCTATCAAGAACGCTGTCGTGGCTTTCCGGCTACTGCTCAACCAAGTAAACTTAGCGCCTGTTTTTTTATCAGAGCGACATTTTATGCGTCTTTATCAGGGTATTCGGAGTCTGATCCTGACCTTTTTTCGGAAGATTCTGTTTCTGTGGGTCAGAACAGATGTCAGCGGCAACAGCGTCGAAGCCTTGGGACTGTCGTCCGACAAACCGGTTTGTTATGTACTGCAGTACAGTTCGCTGTCTAGTCGCTTGGTTCTTGAGCAGGAAGTGATACGAGCGCAACTGCCTGGCGCTACGACGTCGCTCCCGGTGAAGAACGGCCCTGCGCACTCGTTCTTTTTCTTATATCGCCGTATTGGCGGGCTATTCCGCAAGCGCCAGACACCAGTTTCCACCTCAGAGTTCCAAGCGCTGGTGCGCTACGGCCTTGAAAACCCTGAGCAAGATGTGCAGGTTGTTCCGGTGTCCCTGTTTTGGGGCCGCTCTCCAGATAAAGAAAAATCTCTGGTAAAAATATTACTATCAGACACCTGGGCTGTAGCAGGCCGGCTACAGAAGTTTTTGATTATATTAGTGCACGGTCGCAATACCTACGTGCAGTTCAACAAGCCGCTTTCCTTAAAGCAGGTTATAGATGAATATCGTCACAGCGAAGAGCGCGCCAATCGCAAGGTTGCACGTATTTTGCGCACTCATTTCCGTAAGGTTAGACAAGCTGTTGTGGGCCCGGACTTGTCTCATAGACGAACACTCGTAGGAGGCTTGATTAGAACCCAGGCAGTGAAAGAAGCCATCCGAGAAACAGCAGTCAAAGAAGACATAGCGCCAGAAAAAGCACGCGCCAGAGCCTACAAATATGCCGATGAGATTGCCGCTAGCATGTCTATTACCGCCATCCGTATCTTTGAGGTGGCGCTAGCTTGGTTGTGGAACCGCCTTTATAAAGGCATTGCGGTTAACAATATTGAAGTGGTGAAAAAGACAGCACAGGACAATGCTGTGGTGTACGTACCCTGTCACCGTTCCCACGTTGATTACCTACTGCTATCTTACGTGCTCTACAAAAACGGCTTGATGCCCCCACACATTGCAGCCGGCATCAACCTGAACATGCCGATTTTAGGGCCTATCCTGCGCCGGGGCGGGGCTTTTTTTATGCGCCGCAGCTTCCGGGATAACCCACTGTACGCAACGGTTTTCAATGAATACATGCATGTGATGTTTTCCCGAGGCTACTCAGTGGAGTACTTTGTGGAAGGTGGCCGTAGCCGCACCGGGCGAATGCTAAAGCCGCGCCCAGGCATGCTTTCCATGACAGTACGCAGCTTCCTGCGTGATAGCCGCAAACCAATTGTGTTTATTCCCGTATACATCGGCTATGAAAAGGTCATGGAGGGGCGCTCTTACCTTGGGGAGCTCAGAGGCAAAAAGAAGCAGAAAGAAAGCGTATTTGGTCTGGCTAAAACCGCTCGTAAACTCAGCAGTTCCTTTGGCCGCGTGGCGCTTAACTTTGGCGAAGCCATACACCTGTCTGAAGTACTCGACGATGTCCACAGTAGCTGGCGTGACGAGGCTTACGACTCTGAGTATCGCCCGGCCTGGTTAAACCATGCCGTATCCGAGTTGTCACGGCGGGTTGCCTCCCATATCAATGCATCTGTTGCCGTTAACCCGATTGGCATGATCGCAACAGTACTGCTTGGCACAGAGAGATTAGCTATGGATGAGAGCCAGCTAATTCGCCTGGCAGATCAATATGCAGATCTGCTAAGGGCCTTTCCCTATGCCGAAACCGTCACTTTACCCGAAGGTAGTGGCAAAGATTGGGTCGCTTACTGCGAGTCCATGGGCCTGATCTCACGCCAGCCCCAAAAACTGGGAGATATTATTGGGCTGGAAGGCAGCAACGCCACTTTAATGACCTATTATCGGAATAATATTCAGCACCTTTTCGCCTTGCCAGCACTAGTAGCCAGTCTATTCGAGAACAAAGGTTCCCTTGCCAGAGAGAGAATCGTCGATCTCGCCAGTGTGGCCTACCCCTATCTGCAGTCAGAATTATTCCTGAAGTATCAGCCCGACGAAGCCAGGGCAGTTATCAATCGATGGATTGATGTTCTTGTAGACCAGGGCTTGCTGTTAGCTCAGGGCAACGAACGGATAGCGCGACCAGAAGCTGGCACAGAAGCCATGTTGCGCCTGCGGGTTCTGTCGCGGTTCATCATCCAAACAGTGGAACGTTACCATATTGCTTTAGGCATACTACGCAAATATGGCTCGGGCAAGATCACCGCTGCGGAACTGGAAGAGCAGAGCACGCTGCTCGCAGAACGTATGTCTATATTGTTCGGGCTGAACGCGCCCGAGTTTTTTGATAAAACACTGTTCCGCAACTTCATTGCCAATATGCAAAAAAACCGCGTGATCACTACAGATGACGAAGGGCTACTGCGCTATGGCGAAGGCCTGGATGAAGTGGCCGACGATGCGCGATTGGTGCTGAGTGTGGAGAAGCGTCAGGCCATTCAGCAAGTAACTATGCTGGGCGTTTAAGGAACCTTGAATATTGCCTGGTGCTGGTAGAAGACCGCTAGCGCAGAGGCAGTGCACGAATAGGGTAGATATCGTAGCGACTGCTTTTGCCTTCAATACGAGTGCCCGGCTCCGGGCCGTTGATTGCCGGCGCTTTGCGAGGTCGCTTTACCGCGACCCGATATTTGGCCACAGCTAACGCAGCCGCAAGTAATGCCTCCGAATCGCCGTCATCCCCGACAATTGTCCTGAAAACCTGCATTTCCTTTTTTGCCAATGCAGATTTGTCCCTGTGCGGAAACATAGGGTCCAGATAAACGACATCCGGAATATCGCCCACCTGCAAAGCATGAGTTAGCCAGTCGATACTGCTGCCCACCTGTAACGTCATGCGCGCAACCACAGGGGCACAGTCCACATTTAAAGCTGCTCTGGCCAATCCGTCTGCCAGCAATGCATGAATCACAGGGTTGCGCTCAAACAGGCTCACATAACAACCAAGGCCGGCAAGCACGAAGGCATCCTGCCCCAGCCCTGCCGTTGCATCCACAACATGCAAGCCTGCTTTTGTTTTTTGCAAACCTACAGCCCGCGCCACGAGCTGGCCAGCACCACCGCCATGCTCGCGGCGGTACCCCATCTTACCGGTCACAAACTCAGCCCTAACCGGCCCGGGCGCGCCCTTCCCTGCTATCTGAAGGCACAAACCATTATCGTCCAGAAACAACAAAGCACTGACGTGGTGTACATCTTTGGGGAGTACAACGCCAATATAGGGCAAGGAAAGGTCTGAACTGAGTGCCTTAGCTTGATACTCATCGCCAAGTGGACTTCTGGCAACGGCCAGCGGAATAATATTGTCTTCGGACGTGAGGGACGAAGCTTTGGTTTGCGACATCAGGTTAGCTTCGCCCTGGCAGTTTTTTCCAAGTTACTTCGTCTCGAATATACACAGGTTGCGCCTGCTCTGCGGACACACAAAGCCCATTGCTGAATTTTACAGCAGCCAAGCGTGCGACCCAGCTTGCCCGGGGAGTAAGCGATTCATCCACAGCATGAATCTGGTCTGTGACCGCTGCGGGCATGTCAGCACGAAAGCCCCACCCCTGACCTGCGCCACACCAGCGAACAATGTCCGTTTCCAGAAAGACTCTCGACGGCGAGCAAACGCGCTCTTCACCTAGCAATTCAGGCAGGCCAGAGCGGTTACGAAAACAGCCCCAATAGAGCTCGCTCATGCGAGCATCAAAAGCGACAGCAATGCCTTCGCCTTCACCCACCGTCAGGGCTTCAATAGCTCCCAGAGCAACCGTTTCCAGGGAAGAAACAGGCACAACCGGCAAGTCTAGCCCCCACGCCAGCCCCTGAACCACACCCGTTGCAATACGAACACCGGTAAACGACCCAGGGCCACGTGCAAACGCCAATGCGTCGAGATCTGAAGGTTTTAACCCTTGTTCTGCCAACACCCCCCGAGCCATCGGCATGAGTAACCGAGTATGCCCTCTTGGGGCAATTTCGAACTTCTCGATAACGTGATCGTCAACAAAAAGGGCTGCGGAGCAGCCCTCTGAGGAGGTATCCAGTGCCAAAATTTTCACAAGCGTAAAAGGCCTCGGCGGGACATAAGTGGGTTACTTGAGGCTAACGCGAATCTGCTCACGAATACTGTCGAGACTGCCAATGCCGTCTACTCTTACGTATTCAGGGGCTGCCTCTGGTTGTGTTTTAGCCAGATTTTGATAGTAGCCAATCAAAGGTGCAGTTTGGTCGTGATAAATTCCCAGACGCTTGCGAACAGTTGCTTCCTTGTCGTCCTCACGCTGTTTCAGCGGCTCACCGGTTTCGTTGTCCTTGCCTTCAACGTTGGGCGGATCATATTTTACGTGGTAGATGCGGCCACTGGGCTCATGTACACGCCGGCCCGACAGGCGACTGACAATCTCTTCATCGTCTACGGCGATTTCAACCACATAGTCGATAACAATGCCCTGATCTTTCAGAGCTTCAGCCTGGGGAATGGTGCGGGGAAAGCCGTCAAGCAGGTAACCATTTTTGCAATCTGGCTGCTGAATACGCTCTTCAATTAGCGCAATAATGATGTCATCAGACACCAAGCCGCCCGTTGCCATTACCTCTTTAACCTGTTTACCAAGCTCGGATTCGGCCTTTACCGCTGCCCTTAGCATGTCACCCGTGGAAATCTGGGGAATACCGAAGCGTTCAGTTATGAACTGGGCTTGAGTACCCTTCCCCGCGCCAGGTGCGCCTAACATGATGATTCGCATACCGCTGTGCTCCCGTTTTCGTCATTATAGTTTAAAAAGTTGTGGCAAAAGCCCGCGCCTTTGCGACAACCTCTCTCTCACCCACTTTGCCCCAAGAGAAGACGTCAGCCGAATTCGACGATGGCGCATTATACGAAGTCACGCACTTCAGAGAAAGTCGACCTCCGTATCATCTTCAAAAACCGGGTCTATCGCCTGCGCCGAAGGCGCGACGTCAAGTGGCCAGTGACGATGCCAGAGCATCCAGTTCCGGCGCAACCTGATCGATCTCAGAGATTAGCTCATCCATAACAAAAGGCTCTAACTCTAGCCCATGCAACAAGGCTGGAATATCATCGGGATTAAACTCATCGCCAATACCCCGCTCTTTCAGCAGAGCGTTGGCCAACTGAACCATCATCACGTAGTTTTCATGCTCACCCTGATACTCGGGCTGCTGGTGTACGCCTGCGGCTTTAATAACAGGGCCAGGCAACTCCCATAGTCGGTGCAGAATGCCACCAATGGCTCCGTGCCCAACGGCAAGAATTTCCTGTTCACCGCTTTGGCCGAACACCTGTTGCTCAAGCGACTGCATGCTGGTTTTGGGGTTGATTTCTCGCAGTCTGTTCAGCTCTTTGAATTCTGCTGGGAACAAATGCCCCACCAGTAGCAGACCAAAGTTGTGCAGTAGGCCGCACAGATAAGCCAAACCTTTATCCACCCCACAGCGAGGCGCAAGGCGCTGACACAGAAAAGCGCAATATAGAGAATGGCGCCAGAAATTATCCATGCCTAGTATGCCCGTTCTTGGCACATCGAATGCTCTAACCGAGGCGATACCCAGCGCAATGTGCGCCACGCGATCAAAACCAAGTACGCGGGTTACCGCCTCCTGAACAGAGTTGATCTGGCCAGGGTAATTAAACAGAGCCGAGCGAGCATAGCGCATCACCTGCGCAGTCAGGCTGGGGTCAAATTCTATTAGCTCGCCCAGTTCGCGGGCCGTGGCCTCGGTGTTGGACGTCAGTTTCAAAATACGCAGTGCCAACGCCGGCATGGGCGGCAGCCGGTACAGTTTTTTTAGCTTGCTGGCCACTTCCGCCAGGGTCAGTGCGTCACGCGTAACACCATTCCCATAGCCACTAATCGCCAGGCGCCCTTCCCGAGAGCCCGCCATGGCCAAGCGCAAAGAGCGTCCATCCATTTCGACAAGCGAATGATCTGTGCCACTGGTGAACAAAAACTTCTCAGCCTGCGTTATACCCTCGTCGAGTAAAACCGACAGTTCATAGGCATTGCCAATTGGCGGCGTAAACCCAGGATCGCAGTCACTAAACAAACGCATAGCCTGCCGGCCGGTAAGAGGCTGCAGATGACGGCCAGTCAAGTGTCTGAGGGCTTCTGAATCGAGGCTGCTATCGTACCTGTGAACCACCATCACAATGCCACTGATATCAATCAACAGGGTTGCCTTGATAACGTCCTCACGAGCTTGCCCCAAAGCTGAGACAGCCGCATCGAGACTTGATGCACGATTGATCGGCCGTTCCTGATAAGCTATGCCCTGTTGATCTAAAAACCGCTCCAGTCGCGCTGCGAGAGCCACACCAATACTCCTGTTATCCATGACAGGGCGGCGTGTGCCTCCCCTAATCCGCTATCAACTATGTTAGCCGGTATTACGCATACCGGCGGAAATGCCCGCCATTGTAACCTTAAGCGCCCGCTCTACCAGCTCAGGCACTTCGCCCTTGCCTTCACTTTCACGGTCGCGCCTCAACAATTCCGCCTGCAGGTAATGCAACGGGTCTGTATACGGGTTACGTACCCGCATGGAATGGGCAAACACCGGCTCATCTTCCAGCAACTCGGTTTGTTCCTTGAGTGCCAAAAGGCGCTGCACACAGCCCTCTAAGCGCTTGCCCAGGCTGACCCCAAGCGCTTTAAGTTTATCATCATCCAACAAGGTCTTTTCGTAATAGCTTGCAATGCGCAGATCTGCTTTGGCCAGCACCATTTCAAGCATGTCTACGTAGGTGCGAAAGAACGGCCATCCTTGCATCATCTCACGCAACACAGGCAACCGCCCTTCTCTGGCTGCATCCTCCAATGCCACATCACTGCCTAACCAGCTGGGTAGCATCAGCCGCATTTGAGTCCAGGCGAAAATCCAGGGAATGGCCCGCAAGCTCTCCACGCCACCACTGGCTTTACGCCTTGCCGGCCGGCTGCCCAGGGCCAGTTTCCCCAAAGCTTGTTCAGGGGTCACTTGGCGGAAATAGGGTACAAAATCTGTGTTTTCTCGAACCACTTCACGGTAGGCATCAAGAGAGCACCTTGAAAGCCAGTCCATGGTTTCACGCCAGTTATTTTCAGGCTCAGGCGGTGGTGCCAGGGTCGCCTCGACCACCGCCGAGGTGTAAAGCGTCAAGCTTTGCACCGCCAACTTAGGCAAGCCAAACTTAAATCGAATCATTTCGCCCTGCTCGGTAATGCGGAAACTGCCGTTTACCGAGCCGGGGGGCTGGGACAAAATTGCACGATTGGCTGGGCCACCGCCACGACCAACGGTTCCGCCCCGGCCGTGAAACAAGGTCAGGTGAACATCGTACTGACTCGCCACCCGGGTGAGCTGTTCCTGCGCCTGATATTGGGCCCAGGCCGCCATAAGCTGACCGGCATCTTTGGAGGAATCCGAGTAACCAATCATGACTTCTTGCCGCCCCTGGCAATAGTCCCGATACCAGTCCACTTCATACAGTGCTGCCATACTGTCTGGCGCGCCAAGCAGGTCGTCCAGGGTTTCAAACAACGGCACGATACGCATTGGGAGCTTCATGCCCGATTCGCGCAGTAGCAGAATTACGCTAAGCACATCAGAAGGTTTGCTGGCCATTGAAATAACATAGGAGCCCAGAGCTTCCGGCGTTTGCATTGCAACGACTTCGCAGGTGTCTAACACCTCACGTACTGGAGCTGACGGCTCCCAATTTCGGGGAATCAGCGGGCGCCGCCCCTCAAGCTCTCGCACCAGAAATGCCTGGCGCTCTTGCTCAGACCAGGACAGGTAATCGCCCATGCCTAGATAGTCCACCATCTCGGCAACGGCTTCGGTGTGACGGGTCGCTTCCTGGCGGATGTCCAAACGAATCAATGGAAGGCCGAAGGTATGGGCACGACGAATGGTATCCAGCAATGCGCCGCTGGCAATGCGCTCAAGCCCGCACTCAACCAATGAGCGATAACACAGCTCAAGTGGGGCCGTCAGATCTTCATTCTCAAAAAGAATGCCGGCGGCATTCTCAGGCTCTCCGTTTACCCTGGCTTCGGCCCAGGCTCGGGTTTTGATTAACCTATCCCTCAGCTCTGCCAACACATGTCGGTACGGCTCCCGGGATTCACCTGCAAAATCGCGCAGTTCGTCATTTGCTTGCCACATGGAAAGCTCTGCTCTTAGTGACTGAATATCACGAAGAAACAGATCAGCTGCCATCCAGCGCCCCAGCAAGAACACCTTGTGGGTTACTTGGTGGGTAACATTCGGGTTGCCGTCACGGTCACCGCCCATCCAGGAGGCAATACGCACCGGCGAGGCCTGTAACGGCAACCCTTGTCCGGTCGCGTCCTGAAGCGATACGTCCAGTTCTCCAAGAAACCGCGGCAGGGCTTGCCAAAGGCTGTTTTCGATAACCGCAAAACCCCACTTAGCCTCATCAACGGCTGTCGGCCGCTCATGACGAATTTCATCCGTATGCCATGCTTCCTCCACCAGCCGCGACAAGCGTTCGGTAATCGCTTCCGTCTCATGCGGTAAAAGATCACCGTGGTCCAAACTAGCCAGGCAGTCCGACATTTCATCGTACTTCATGATCAACGTGCGGCGTGCCACTTCTGTAGGGTGTGCGGTCAGCACGAACTCTACGCGCATATCTGCAACACATTGATGCAGTGCTTGGGCACTGACACCACTGTTCTTCATGCGATCGAATACGTCGGCCAACGGCTCAACCATAAGGTCCGAGTGATGATCCCGCTTGCGGCGAATCCCGTGGTATTGCTCGGCCAGGTTCGCAAGGTTAAGAAACTGGTTAAACGCTCGGGTAACAGGCAATAGCTCGTCATCGCGCAGCTTGCCGAGAAGGTTAACCAGGCGCTGGCCAGAGCCGCTCTCTTGCCGACGATCGGATTTGGCCGCCGCCCGAATTTCCTCAATAAGCTCAAAGCAGCTTTGCCCTGGGTGGCGCTGGATACTCTCGCCCAGTAATTCGCCCAGCATACGGACATTTTCACGCAGGTCAGGATGTAACTCGGTCACATTGGCGCCCTTATAATTGACGGAGACAAGGTAAACTCACGATACTAAGGATTAACGGGAAAAGTCTATCGACGTTTACGGGGAGAGAAGGGGTTGTCAACGCTTCTTTTCCACACCCTTAACAGATTGCCAAATTTCATCGAGCGTTTCGAGGGTTTGCTCATCGAACGGGCGACCCTCACGTTGAAGAACCTGTTCGATGGCCCGAAAACGCGCTTCAAACTTGTGGTTGGTGCGCCCAACTGCTTGTTCCGGGTTAACTTTCATGAAGCGCGCCAAATTCACACACACAAACAACAAGTCGCCCAGTTCGTCTTCGACAGCATCGTGCCCACCCTGGCCGGATTCAGCGGCCTGCCATGCTTCCTTCAACTCGTCGATTTCTTCATGGAGCTTGTCGAACACCGGGCTTACGTTGGGCCAGTCAAACCCGTGCCTTGAGGCTCGTTTCTGTAACTTTTCCGCCCGTACCATGCCGGGCAACGCCCGGGCGATGCCATCAAGCCGGCTGGGCAACGCTGCGCCGGAGGCGCTTTCTGCTAGTTGCGCCTGGGCCCGCTCTTCGGCTTTAATTCGCTCCCAGCTTTCTTTGATCCATGCTTCATCTGGCCGATTATCCGGATCAATGCGGCTATCTAACGTACCTTCCGGAAACACATGGGGATGACGTCGCACAAGCTTGCGAACCAGGTTATCCACCACGGCATCAAAATTGAAACGACCCTCTTCCTCACCTATCCGGGAGTAAAAAATGACCTGAAATAACAGGTCTCCCAGCTCATCCTTCAGGTTTGTATAATCCTCCCGCTCAATGGCGTCTGCCACCTCGTGAGCTTCTTCGAGAGTGTGCGGAACAATGCTTCTGAAGGTCTGTCTGGTGTCCCAGGGACAACCGGTTTGCGGATCTCGCAGCCTCGCCATCAGAACTTTCAAATCGTCAATAGAATAACTCATGAGCGCTTGCGCCTGACGTCAATAACATTCGGCAGGTTGCGGATTTGTGCCAGCAACCGTGCTAACTGTTCCAGGCTGGATATCTCCACCGTGACGATCATGGTGGCTATATTGTCATCACGGTTCGTTAGCGTATTGAGGGATAGAACATCGCTCTTGGACAACGAAAGTACCTGGGTTATATCCCGCAGCAGACCGGATCTGTCATAAGCCTCAATTTCTATATCCACCGGATAAACAGAAACCTGTTCGCTCCCCCAACTCACTTCAATAATCCGATTGGGTTCAACTTCCTGCAGATTGAGAAACGTAAGGCAGTCCTGGCGGTGAACGGTTACACCCCGCCCGATTGTTATATACCCGCCAACAGGATCACCAGGTAGTGGCTTACAGCACTTGGCCACTTGTGTCTTCAGCTTGCCCACGCCCACGATCTGAATATCCGATTCCGTGTCGTAAGGCTTGCGCCGCTGGGCCGCAAGTTTCAGATCAAGTTGCTCGGTTTTTGGCTCCAGCATTTGCTGAGCTGTATTGGCAACGTGCGCAGGACGAAGGTCACCCGCACCAATGGCGGCAAACATATCATCAGCGCTGTGATAGTTCACTTTTGCCGCCAACTCACCCAGGCCGACATCGTGCAAAGACAGGCGCCGGAATTCGTCATCAATAATGGCGCGACCATCTGATATGTTGCGCTCGCGATTCTGCTGTTTAAACCAGTGGGTCACCTTGGCCCGCGCCCGGGTTGTGCGAAGATAGCCAAGGCTGGGGTTCAACCAATCCCTGCTGGGCCCGGGGTTGTTTTTTGAGGTAAGAATGAACACCTGCTCACCGGTCTTCAACGGGTATGTCAGAGGCACAATTCGACTGTCTACCCGCGCACCACGACAGGCATGGCCGACCTCGGTATGAACCCGATAAGCGAAATCAATGGGTGTAGCACCTTGGGCCAAATCGACAACATGCCCTTCGGGGGTAAAAAGGTAGACCCGGTCCGAAACAATATCGGATTTAAGATGGTCCGTCAGCCCGGAGAGGTCACCCAGCTCCTCCTGCCATTCCAGCACCTGCCGTAACCAGTTGATTTTGGCGTCATAGCCAGCCGATTTGTTGCTTTTGTCTGTGCCTTTGTAAAGCCAGTGAGCACACACACCCAACTCTGCATCCTCGTGCATGGCATGGGTGCGAATCTGCACTTCCATTACCTTGCCGTCCGGCCCTATCACCGCCGTATGCAGGGACTGGTAGCCGTTTTCTTTGGGGTTGGCAATGTAATCGTCGAACTCGTTTGGAATATGCCGCCAGTGCGTATGCACGATGCCAAGTGCGGCATAGCAATCCCGTACTTCTGGTACCAGCACCCGCACAGCCCGTATATCGTATACTTGGGAAAAATCTATGCCTTTCAAGCGCATCTTCCGCCAGATGCTGTAGATATGCTTGGCCCGCCCAGCCAACTCGGCCTCTATTCCGGACGCTTTCAATTCCCCTTGCAGGGTCTCTATCACACGGCGGATATAGCCCTCCCGGTCAAGGCGTTTTTCGTCCAGGAGCTTGGCAATCTTTTTATATGCGGTTTCATGCAAGTAACGGAACGAGAGGTCTTCCAGTTCCCACTTGATATGCCCGATACCCAGGCGATGAGCCAGCGGTGCGTAAATATCGAATACTTCGCGGGCAACTCGCATGCGCTTTTCTTCCGGCGCATTTTTAACACCCCGGATGGCACAGGTACGTTCGGCAAGCTTTATCAGAGCAACCCGAACGTCATCAACCATCGTAACCAGCATTTTACGGACATTGTCCAGCTGGCCTTCGCTTTGCCCAAGCACATTGCCTTTTAGGGGGTGATGGATAGAGGAAATGGCCGCCATCTGCTGAACGCCATTTATCAACCCTGCTATCTCGTCACCAAACTCCTTGCGAATAACCTCAAGGCCGACCCGCTCCTCACGCACCGCGCGGTAGAGGATCGCGGCAACCAGGCTAACCTGGTCCAGGCGCAACTCGGCAAGCACCTGAGCCATTTCAAGGCCGGTTCGGAAGCTGCTGGAGCCCGGCACCCACATTCGATCTTCCCGAAATGCCTGCAGATCAATTTCGGCGGCTTTTTCACAGGCTCGACGAAACTGCTCCAGATCATCCAGATGGGTCTGCGAAGCAATATGCTGCACCCAGCCTTCGATATCGATCTGACCATCGCCAGTCATTGCGTAATTTTCGCGAACTTTTACCATATCTGCCTTGGTATTCCTTAGGTTTTTCGCAGCAATCCCTTGCTGCGCACAACATTCAGTGTGGGTCCCGCTCAAACAGCGCCATAGACTCCACATGCGTGGTGTGGGGGAACATATCCATCACACCCGCACGTACCAGGCGGTAACCGTTGCGGGCCATTACTCCCGCATCTCGGGCAAGAGTGGCTGGGTTGCAAGAGACATACACAATGCGACGAGCACCGAACGCAGTCAGGTATTTACAAATGTCCTCGGCACCAGAGCGCGGTGGGTCGATAAGAATTTTATCAAACCCCTCCTGTGCCCAACTCTGCCCCGTGAAGTCACCGTGCAAATCGGCGCCGTGAAACGATACATTTTGGAGCCCGTTTTGTTCCGCATTCTCACGCCCCCGAACAACCATGGCATCGTCGCCTTCCACGCCAACCACTTGGCCACCTTTGCGTGCGAGCGGCAAGGTGAAGTTGCCCAACCCACAGAACAGGTCCAGAACTCGCTCACCTGGCTGCACATCCAGCCACTCCACTGCCCTGTTTACCATAGTCTTGTTAATGTCTGCATTAACCTGAGTGAAGTCCATCGGGTGGAATTTCATGGTCAGATCAAAGGCATCAAGCCGGTAGCTCAGGCGCTCATCATTGCGGCCCGCAGATTCTGGCCAAATACGGTGAACCGTATTTGGGCCCTTGGGCTGTAGATAGATGTGCAAGTCGTGAGTTTGGCCAAAGGTAATCAGCTTTTCCCGATCACTAGCACTCAGATCGTCCATATTGCGGAAAACCATTGCGGCGGCATCGTCACCACAGGCCACCTCAACTTGCGGAATACGGGCATAAGCGTCCATGCTGTGCAGCAGTTCGCGCAACGGAACAATACGCTCGCCAATGCGTGGGTCCAGCACAACGCAGCGGTCTATATCCGCAAGGAAACTGTTCCGCTTCTCCCGAAACCCTACCAACACAGATTCCCGCGCCTTAACGTAACGCACGCCCATGCGTGCCTTGCGCCGATACCCTAACGTGCTCTCCGGGCGCATCGGTGGCACCCACTCTTCAGGCTCTATACCGCCAAAATGTGCAAACTGCTCACGCAGGGTATTTTCTTTAAAGCGAATCTGCGCATCGGCGCTCATGTGCTGAAGGCTACAACCGCCACACAAATCAGCGAACTCGCAGGGAGGTGCTTGCCGCTCAGGTGCCGGCTCTATAACCTCAAGCGTACGCAGTTCATCGAACTTGCTTCGGGTGGATACCACCTTGGCTATCACCTGCTCGCCCGGCAAACCGCCATCCACAAACAGGACTTTACCGTCCTGACGAGCTATACCACGTCCATCATGGCTAAGGCTTTCCACATCACAGCGTACGGGTTCCGTAGGAAGTGCCTTCCTGCGTCGTCTGCTCATAGTCTGTTCTCTTGCTGTCGTCAGGTTTAGGCGCCGGGGAATACACCGGTCGATAAATAACGGTCGCCGCGGTCACAAATAATGGCCACTATGATGGCGTTTTCAACCTGCTCTGATAGACGAAGCGCCGCTGCAACAGAGCCCCCAGATGACACGCCACAGAACAAGCCTTCTTGTTCTGCTAAAGCACGCATAGTGTCCTCTGCCTCTTGCTGGCCAATATCGACTACCTGATCCACCCGAGCCGCATCATATATGCTGGGAAGATAAGCTTCTGGCCAACGACGAATACCAGGAATAGAGGCACCCTCTGTGGGCTGCAGGCCAATGATACTGATATCAGGGTTACGCTCTTTAAGGTATCGCGACACTCCCATAATGGTACCGGTGGTCCCCATAGAGCTGACAAAATGAGTGACCCGCCCTTCGGTCTGCTCCCATATTTCCGGGCCAGTCGTGCGGTAGTGAGATAACGGGTTGTCTTCGTTGCTGAACTGATCAAGCACTTTACCCTTGCCCTCGGCGTCCATCTGCAGCGCCATATCCCGGGCTACCTCCATGCCCTCCTCGCTACTCACCGTTATAATTTCTGCACCATAGGCTCTCATAGAGGCCCGACGCTCTTCGCTCATGTTCGCCGGCATAATGAGCACCATACGGTAGCCTTTAATAGCCGCAGCCATCGCCAAAGCAATACCGGTATTGCCACTGGTGGCTTCAATCAGGGTATCACCCGGTTTTATTTCACCGCGGCGCTCAGCTTCTTGAATCATCCCCATGGCGGGCCGATCCTTTACTGAGCCTGCGGGGTTGTTGCCTTCAAGCTTGGCCAAAATTACATTACTGGTATCGCCCGGGAGGCGCTGTAATCGAACCAAAGGCGTATGCCCGACATAATCTTCAATCGTGGGAAAATGCATATGGAATCCCTGTGGTACACTTTTGCGATGGCATGATACGCCTTATGGCCCCAGTCGCCCAATACGGCTTCTCGCTAAAACCATGACTGAAGGCTATATGAACAGTGTATTTCTCAGTTTGGCCGATACTGATAGCAAGGCTATCTTTGCTCGGGCTACCTACTATTACAAGGACGTAACCCGCATCAAATAGCGGCGATAAGTTATTTTTCAGGAATCTCGTATGCGACGTTGGGGCATTCGGAAAAAAGTGCTGGTGGTAACTCTGATTCCCACCCTTCTCACAACCCTGATGCTGGGGCTATTTTTCACCTACAGCTGGGTTAATAATATCGAAAGCCTGCTAAAAGACCGCGGCGAATCGCTTTCTCGCCAACTTGCTGCTGGCTCAGAATACGGCCTATTCACTGCAAACCGTAGCCTGCTAAGTAGCCTCTCCAACGCCCTGCTGGAAGAACAGGATGTGCGTTCAATAACTTTTTTCGACGGCAACCGGGGGCGTTTACTACATACGGGGCCAGGTAGCTCAGACAAATTTGACCAGGAAAACCTGGCTAGTGAGCAGGCCAGCCGCGTTGCCAGAACAACCAGCACCCGTTTTGTAACACCGGTTTTTCTTCAGGACCTGATGATTCAATCCATGCTTGATGCAGATGCCCAGCAGTCTGCCTTGCAACAACGCAAGCCTTTAGGCTGGGTGGCCGTTGAGATGTCCCACACCCGCACTGAAAAAGAGACATACAAGGCACTGCTGATCTCTTTGTTGTTGGTTATAGGTGGGGTGATGTTTAGCCTTCTCGTTGCACTCCGGTTAAGCCGTGCCTTCACCGGGCCTGTATTTGAACTGAACGAAGCTGTAGCAAAACTCAAAGAAGGCAAACTTGATACACGCATTCATACGGGGGCCGGCCCCGAGTTCGAACAACTTGAGTCTGGCCTTAACGCCATGGCTGAAGAACTGAGCAAAGCCCAGGCTGAAATGCAGCAAAATATTGACCAGGCAACCGAAGACTTGCGAGAGACGTTAGAAACTATCGAAATCCAGAACATCGAATTGGACTTCGCACGCAAGGAGGCTCTGGAGGCCAGCCGCATAAAATCTGAATTTTTGGCCAACATGTCCCACGAGATACGCACACCACTGAACGGCATTATAGGGTTTACCGAGCTGCTGCTAAAAAGCCCACTGCCTCGCCAGCAGAGAGACCACCTGAGCACCATTCGCAAATCGTCAGAAATTTTGCTCACCATCATCAACGATATTCTGGATTTTTCCAAAATTGAAGCTGGCAAACTCATCCTGGACCGTGTGCCTTTCCAGCTCAGAGATATAGTGGAAGAAGTGATGGTCATGCTGGCCCCGGCTGCCCACAGCAAAAACCTCGACCTTGTACCCCTGGTGTACAACGACGTGCCGGATAACATCATAGGCGACCCGCTACGGGTTAAGCAGGTGATAACCAACCTGGTCAACAACGCCATCAAGTTTACCCAGACCGGAGAGGTAGTGCTGCGCGCAAGCCTTGAGGATGAAGACAACGAGAACAACCGGGTAACCTTGCGCTTAAGTATCACAGATTCCGGCGTTGGGCTCTCCCGAGCGCAACAACAATCGCTGTTTAATGCATTCAGTCAGGCCGATGCCTCAACGGCGCGACAATACGGCGGCACAGGCCTTGGCCTGGCTATTTCCAAACGCCTGGTTGAAGAGATGGGCGGCAAAATTGGCTTACAAAGCGAGTTGGGCAAAGGCTCTACATTCTGGTTCACCTTAACTTCGGAACTGTCCTCCAGTAGTGAAGCCATTGCTCCCAGAGACGCCTTGAGGGGCGAACGAGTCATTTATTTGGAGCATCAGAAAACCTGCGGCCTTGCCGTTGAACATGTCTTGCGCGACTGGGGCATGATAGTAGACCGCGCAGCATCGGCTGGCGCAATGCAGGAACTGATTGAAGAGGCCCAGAAGAGTCAGTCGGGGTATGCCGCAGCCATTATTGGGATTACCCGTCACCTCCTAAATTCAAGCCAATACTGTGGGCTGGTGCGGAATCTGGAGATTGAACGCGACTGCCGCACGCTGCTACTTACACCCACTCTGGAATTACACGACACGCCACTGTCCGGGCTCGCAAGCGGCCACCTCACAAAACCGGTGTGCCGTGATGCACTTTATGACGAGTTGCTGCTTTTAGTGCACGGCATCAATACCGCTGGGCAGGGCGCCCAGCGGCAAGATTATGAAAGGCGCCTGCCTGCTCCGGCAAATGCACCCCGGGTACTGGCCGTGGACGACAACGAGGCCAACCTGAAGCTGGTTATGACCTTGCTGCAGGATTACCAGATAGAAGCCGAAGGCGCGTCAAGCGGTTTTGAAGCCCTGAGCAAAGCCCGACAAAAGCCCTTTGATCTTGTATTTATGGACCTTCAAATGCCGGGAATGGATGGTGTGGAGACAACAAGCCGGCTTCGTGAAATGGACAGCAGTAATCACAAAACGGCTATCATCGCACTCACGGCACACGCCTTAGCTGATGAGCAGGACCGCCTGGCCCGGCAGGGGTTTGATGGCTATCTGCCCAAGCCTATCAGTAGTGGGCAGTTGGCCAATACCATACACGAGTGCACTGGTTATCAATGCCAGAGTGCCGGCCAAGCTGGCCGAATTCCTGTGCCAGAAGTCCGGGATACAAGACGAGCTTTGCGCCCCTCCACCCGGAAAATGCAGCGCGACTGCGTGAGCGTAGATGAAAGCATTCAATTGGCTGCGGGCAAAACAGATTTAGCAGAAGAATTATTCAGTATGCTACTAGAGCAGCTCCCTACAGACTTCAACACCATTGAGCGACTCTGGAGCGAGGACAATTTAGAGGACTTGCTCGAGTGCGTGCATAAGCTCCACGGCGCAACCCGCTATTGCGGGGTTCCAGAGCTGCGATCCGCTGCAAATCGACTGGAAACAGCACTCAAGTGCTCAGCACCCGATATGGAGCTACAAAAAAACCAGCTGGTCTCGGCCATTGAGAGGCTACAGATATGGAGTGATCAGACCGATTGGCAGCAGATGTTCCGGCAGCACCATCAGCAATCGAAAACCAACTGATGGCGCTCCCGCCGGGGTGGATCAGGCTCGGCCACGAGCCCGATCAAGAATGGAAGCCATATCCCGGACTGCCTCTTTTAAGCCACAAAACACAGCCCTGGCAATAACAGCGTGGCCAATGTTGAGTTCATTAATACCCGGAATTGCGGCAACACGCTCCGTATTGTGGTAGTTCAAACCGTGACCAGCGTTCACGATCAGCCCCTTTTTACGGGCGTAGGTTACCGCATCAACCAGAACGTTGAACGCCACCTCTGCAGCTTCAGCACCAACGGCCTCAGCATATTCCCCCGTATGCAGCTCAATAACCGGAGCGCCGCAGCGCGCGGCGGCATCAATTTGCGCGGGATCCGGATCTATAAACAGAGAAACCTCCGAACCCAACCTGGCAAGACGCTCACAGGCATTCGCCACACGTGCTTCCTGACCTTCAACATCCAGTCCCCCCTCCGTGGTTAGCTCCTCCCGTTTTTCCGGAACCAGGCACACACACTCAGGCTGAACCTTTTCGGCAAATTCCAGCATGGCTTCGGTCACCGCCATCTCTAGATTCATTTTTGTCTGCAACACTTCTTTGAGCAGCAATACATCACGGTCCTGGATATGACGCCGGTCTTCCCGGGGGTGAATCGTAATGCCGTCTGCACCAGCTTCCTCCGCCACCATGGCCGCCTGCACCGGATCGGGATAACGCGTTCCCCGGGCTTCACGTAGCGTGGCAATGTGATCAATATTGATACCAAGCAACACTCTAGGATTCATGTCGTTCTCCCCTTTGGTGAATGAAAAGACTGCGACTGTTCAATGGACGCCCCTGCAACAGATAATCTGTAAGCACGCGCATTACCCGCTTTGCCACACGGCGGTTTTCGGCACCTTCAAAATCACCGCCGGCCAGGGCCAAAAGTGTGTCGCCTGGAAGGTTCCGCAATCGCACCCCGGTGGACACTGCCGAGACAATACCCTGTTCGGGATCATAGCAGTAGCTTTCAGCCGCATTGACCGCCTGACCAGTGTCCATCGCCAAATCCCAAGCAAAATCGAAGCCCAGGGCCGCTGCAAACGCCTGCTCAAACCTCCGTAGCACTGGCTCTACATCCGCCGTTTGTGCGAGTAAATCAAGAGTTTCAATATAAGCGGCAAAAAGCGTGGGGAGGGGATCTGCTGGCGGTAGTACCCGCTGAACCAGTTCATTCAGATATAAGCCACTGTACAGGGACACTGTACGGCGCAGTGCCGGGCCATCGCGTACATCCACCTGGGTGAGGGTTTTCAGGTCACCGCGCCCTACCCAGCCTAACAGCAGTGGCTGAAAAGGCTGAAGCTGTGCTTTCAGCGCACTTTTGCTGCTATTGGCACCGCGGGCAACCGCAGATATGCGGCCATGATTCAGGGAAAACAGATCTAACACAAGACTGGTTTCCCGCCAAGGCCGGCGATGTATCACATAGGCGGGCTCTTGCTCCTGCGTGTCTTTTCTCATAGCGCCTCAGGGCGTATATCAGCCTCAGCTGTCGTGCATACCCAGACTTTTCAGAGCGCGCTCGCTGTCTGCCCAACCACGCTTTACCTTCACCCAGAGCCGCAACATAACTTTGCTATCGAACAAGCGCTCCATATCGATCCGGGCCTCTTGACCAATACGCCGCATCCGCTCGCCCTTATCGCCAATTATGATCTTCTTCTGTCCTTCTCGCTCCACCAGAATAAGCGCAGAAATATGCAGCGTTTTGCCGTCGCGCTTAAACTCTTCAATCTCTACAGCTACGGAATATGGCAATTCATCGCCAAGCTGGCGCGTGATTTTCTCACGAACAATTTCCGAAGCCATGAAACGCTCGCTTCGGTCGGTTATCTGGTCGTCCGGATAAAAATGTATGCTCTCGGGCAGAAAACGCCCGACCGCTTCTTCCAGCGGTTCGAGGTTGTTTTCTTTCAGCGCCGACATGGGGATCATTTCTGCAAAGTCCCGCTTCCTGGAAAGCATGTCGAGGTGCGGCAGCAGCTTTTCCCGGTTTTCAATCCGATCTACCTTGTTTACCGCCAGAATGACCGGGCATTTGAGACTGCTCAGCTTTTCCAGAACCATTTCATCCGCTGTGGTCCAGGCAAGCTGATCGACCACGAATATCACCACATCTACATCAACCAGTGCTGAGGTCGCCGCTTTATTCATATGTCGGTTCAAAGCCCTGGGCTCTTCTTCGTGCATGCCCGGCGTATCTACATAAATTGCCTGCACCAAATCCACGGTTTTGATGCCCAGAACCTGGTGGCGTGTCGTTTGCGGCTTACGAGAGGTAATACTCAGCTTCTGCCCAAGAATATGGTTCAGTAGCGTCGACTTACCCACATTAGGGCGACCGACAATGGCTACAAAGCCACAGCGGCTGTCGGGGTTGTCCGGGCGAGTAATATCGTTCATTAGGGTGTCTCCACGCCAAGTTTTTTCAGCGCGCTACGGGCAGCTTCCTGCTCCGCTACGCGACGACTACTGCCTACGCCACTGGTTTTTCGATCCAGGGATGACAACACACAGGACACATGAAATGTTTGACTATGCGCTTCTCCATCTACCGAAATAACGTCGTATCTGGGCAATGGAAACTGCCGTGACTGCAGATACTCTTGCAAACGGGTTTTAGGATCTTTTTGCGTATCTTGCAGATCAAGCTGCGTTAACCGAGGCTCAAACCAACGCAGCACTTGTTCCCGGCAGGTGTAAAAATCACTGTCGAGATAAATAGCGCCAATCACAGACTCTACTGCATCGGCAAGAATGGACTCGCGGCGAAAACCACCGCTTTTCAACTCGCCAGAGCCCAGCCGCATATAGCTTCCCAATTCAAACTCGCGACCAATCTCGGCCAGCGTAACGCCCTTCACCATTCGGGCCCGCAAGCGGCTTAAATGTCCCTCCCGAGCTTTATCGAAACTCAGGAACAAATATTCCCCAATAACCATATTAACGATAGAGTCTCCAAGGAACTCCAAACGCTCATTATTCTGGTTACCATAACTGCGATGAGTAAGCGCTAACATTAAACGCTCTGGCGCCTTGAATTGATATCCAATGCGTCGCTGTAATTGATCCAGATCCGGTTGTGAACTCACTTGCCCTTCATCTCGTATCGGTGCTGAAAGTGAACCACGGTATCCAGGTTGCGGATGAAATTATTACGAACTTCGTAATCTACATTTATCACCACAAGCCCTCCGTCTTTCTCGACGGAAATATCCTTGGCGTTAAAACCACGAATATTGTTAACGCTCAGACGCTTGTTGATCAACGTGCGAACCCGCGCCGGACCCATCTGTGACAAGCCGTCAGTACCATCCAGGCTCTCAATTGCCTCCTGAATCGTAAGGTCGTCCAGATACGCTGGCCCAACTTTAATAACCAGGGTAAGCAAGCCGCCGAAAAACAGCACCATAATCAGGACAACAAGTGCAGACGCACCACCCTGGCTCCCTATGGCGGAGAGATTATTTTTTTTCATTACCACTAAACTCCAAAATAGTCAGAATTACTCAATACCGCCAAAACGCTTGAACGAAGGCAAACTGGTGAAGGATTCCCAGTGCATCCAGATTGCAAAAGCCTTACCCACAATCAGCTCATCCGGAACCGTGCCCCAGTAACGGCTGTCGTTACTGTTATCGCGATTATCGCCCATCATGAAATACTCGCCTTCGGGGATTGTCCACTCACCTTCTCCCGCGGCACCCGAGCGACCCATGGTGAGAAAAATATCATGCTCTACCGTGCCCAGCTGCTCCCTGCGCACTTCCACCGGTGGCAGGCGCACAACGAACTCGTTCTCGATCAACTTATCGTTGATGAAAAGCTGCTTATTGTCATAACGCACTGTATCGCCCGGAAGGCCAATCACCCGTTTGATGTAATTGGTTTTGCGATCTACAGGATAGCGAAACACCATGACGTCGCCCCGTTCTGGATCCCCAATATCGAAAACCTTGGTACCAACAACCGGCAAGCGCAGTCCGTAGGCGTACTTGTTAACCAGGATAAAATCACCGACCTCCAATGTTGGCAGCATGGAGCCAGAGGGAATCTGAAATGGCTCCACCAGAAACGACCGGAGAACCAACACCACAACCAGTACTGGAAAAAATGAGCGGCTAAGGTCAACCAGGTAGGGTTCCTTCGGCTCATTTTTTTCCTCAGCAACATCCCCTGAGGACGCTGCGAGGCGGCGCTTACGCAAAAACAGTATGTCTGCCAGCCAGATAAGCCCTGACGCGAAGGTCAAAACCACCAGTACCAGTGGAAAATCAATGTCCATCAAGGTGCCTTTTAATTATCGACTTTCAATACGGCAAGGAACGCTTCTTGAGGCACTTCAACATTGCCGAGCTGCTTCATACGTTTTTTGCCTTCCTTCTGCTTCTGGAGCAGCTTTTTCTTCCGACTCACATCGCCGCCGTAACACTTTGCGGTTACGTTCTTACGCAGTGCTTTTACAGTCACCCTGGACACCACCTGGCTACCAATAGTGGCCTGGATTGCGATATCAAACATTTGCCTGGGAATCAGCTCTTTCATTTTTTCGATAAGCTGACGACCTTTGTAGTGGGACTGATCTTTGTGAACGATTAACGCCAGAGCGTCTACTCGCTCACCGTTTATAAGAACATCCAGGCGCACAAGGTTTGCCGTCTGAAAACGCACAAAGTGGTAATCCAGTGACGCGAACCCCCGGCTGGCGGATTTGATTCGATCAAAGAAATCCAACACCACCTCGGCCATAGGCAATTCATAGGTTAACTGCACTTGGTTAGTCGTAAAATGCATGTGCTTCTGAACCCCGCGCTTCTCCTCACACAAAGCAATAACGCCACCCAAATGCTCCTGAGGTACCAGGATGTTCGCTTCAACAATGGGTTCGCGCATCTCCTCAATCGAGCCAATATCCGGCAACTTTGAGGGGCTATCCACCGACAGGGTCTCGCCTTGGCGATTCAACACTTCGTATATCACCGTGGGCGCGGTGGTAATCAGATCAATATCATACTCACGCTCCAGCCGCTCCTGGATAATTTCCATATGCAGCATGCCCAGGAAACCACAGCGAAAACCAAAACCTAGCGCATCGGAGCTTTCGGGCTCGTAAAACAGGGAGGCGTCATTAAGAGTGAGTTTTTCCAAAGCGTCGCGGAAATCGTTGTAGTCGTCTGCGCTTACCGGGAACAGTCCGGCGTAGACCTGCGGCTGAATCTTTTTGAAGCCCGGCAGCATGGGCGTATCTTCGGCAAACTTCTGATGCACGATCGTGTCGCCCACCGGAGCACCGTGAATATCCTTAATGCCTGCAACGATAAACCCCACATCGCCGGCTTCGAGTATATTGGTGTCCTGAGGCTTGGGGTTAAAAATCCCTACTTTATCCGCGCTCCACGCCCTACCTGTGGATTTTATAACAATCTTTTCGCCTTTTTTCATAACGCCCTGGGTAACCCGAACAAGGGACACAACACCCAGATAGTTATCAAACCAGGAATCAATGATCAGCGCCTGCAAAGGGGCTGTGCGATCCCCCTGGGGCGCTGGAATTTTCTCAATAAGGTCTTCCAGAACATCTTCCACACCCATGCCACTCTTGGCGGAACAACGTACTGCATCCGACGCATCAATACCGATGATATCTTCTATTTCAGCCGCGACCCGCTCTGGCTCCGCTTGGGGCAGATCCATCTTGTTCAGAACCGGAACAACCTCCAGCCCCTGTTCAATGGCGGTGTAGCAGTTCGCAACCGACTGGGCTTCAACGCCCTGGCCAGCATCCACAACAAGCAATGCGCCCTCACAGGCGTACAGGGAGCGGGACACCTCGTAGGAGAAATCCACATGGCCAGGTGTGTCGATAAAATTAAGCTTATATTCGTGACCGTCCCGGGCTTTGTAATTCAGGGTAACGCTTTGGGCCTTGATGGTGATGCCCCGCTCACGCTCCAGATCCATGGAATCTAGTACCTGTGCGGCCATTTCCCTCTGGGTCAACCCCCCGCACACTTGGATAAAACGGTCTGCAATGGTGGATTTTCCGTGGTCAATATGGGCGATGATGGAGAAGTTACGAATTCGGCTCAGTTCAGTCACAGACAATGAATACTCATAAAAAGACAAAGGATTGAGCCCGGAGAGGCCACTATCAGGATCCGGGAACCGCGTGATTTTACCGCTTACCGGCCGCCATTGCTATGATCAGGAAATAAGCGGCCGTTCATACTGCCGTACCAGGAAGCCAATCAACGCATCTTCATCCAATGGGTAGCTAAACAAATTACCCTGACACTGGGTACACCCGGCAGATTTCAGGAAGCTCAGTTGCTGCGGCGTTTCCACACCTTCCGCCACTACGGTCAGATGTAACTTTTGTGCCAATGCTATGACCGCAGAAGCCACATCGGTAGCACTGACATTGTACGGAATATCGCGAATAAAACGGTGATCAATTTTTATTACATCAAGGGGAAGCTGCTGCAACGCAACAAGAGAACAGGCACCAGCTCCAAAATCATCCAGAATCAGGCACACGCCAAGATCATTAAGCGATACCAGAAGCTCGCGCAGCATGCGCGGGTCTTCATTCAATAATTCCACAGGCATTTCCAGTTCCAGCTTCTCAGGAGACACGCCCGTTTCGGTAATCACTTGCCGAACCATATCAAGAAAATGAGCATCTGTTACCTGCCTAACCGACAGGTTAACGGCCATCTTCAGGGCTTCAAATCCAGCCCGCTCTAACGCCTGCACTTGAATACATGCCTGGCGTAGCGCCATCTCGCCCAAACGTACAATCAACCCGGTTTCTTCTGCCAGACCAATAAACTGCTGCGCCGAAACCAGGCCTTTTTCCGGGTGATACCAGCGTAGAAACGCCTCCACACCAATCACTCGTTCACTGGCCAGGTCTACCTTAGGCTGATAATGCAGAACAAAACGCTCGCCATCCAGGGCGCTCGCCAACTCCTCCTGCTGCAGCAACCGGCGCGCCGCTTTGATATTCATGGCCGGGGTGAAGAACTGATAGGTATTGCGCCCCATTTCTTTAGCTCGATACATAGCCAGATCGGCAAATTTCATCAGCGCGCCCGGGTCTTCGCTATCGTGGGGAATCATGGTTATACCGATACTTACAGTAATACCGACCTCATGATCACTCAGCCGAATTCGCTGGCACAGCCTGCGCAAAATATTTTCCGCAACCTTGCCGGCTGCATCTGTGCCACTAATTTTCGGAAGTAGTACGACAAACTCATCACCGCCAAGTCTTGCCACAGAATCTTCTTCACGCAAGCAGCCCTCCAGCCATTGCGCTACCTGCCGTAAAAGTTCGTCACCTGCGTCATGGCCAAGAGTATCGTTAATGCGTTTAAAGCCATCGAGGTCCAGGAACATCAGGGCGGCAGACTCGCCGCTTCTGCGGCTGCGACGCACTACACTGTTAAGGCGATCACGGAATAACTGGCGATTGGCAAGCCCTGTAAGCGGATCATAAAACGCCAAGCGATGCAGCTCAGCTTGCGCAGCTTTCAGCTGGGTTAGATCACGCAGGCTTAGCACCACACCGTGCACACCAGGTACCGTCAGCATGTCGGTGTAAGTGCCTTCCATGTCACGCCAGTTATCCGAAGCGTCGCGAATGCGCGCCCGGATAACCGGCATCTGTTTTCCTGGCGCCTGAACCGCCTCATCAAACCCTTGTTTGAGCTGGGGCCAATCGTCTTCGTGCACGATGCTTTCCAGTGCAAGCGACTTCACGTCATTTGGGTCAAACCCAAGGATGTCAAAACTGGACGGGCTGGAGTAAAGAGGCACCCCTGCTTCATTCATAACCAGTGTTACGTTGGCTGCTCCCTCAGTAATGGCACGATAGCGGCCCTCACTAACCTGCGCCATAAGCCGCGAGCGGATCAGCACTAACGCCACTATAAAAAGCAACAGACTTATAGCGGTACCGCTGCCCAACACAATAGATGGGCGCGGGTCTGAGGCGAGATAATCGAAGGCCGGAGTAGAACGGGTTTGCAGTAGCCAGTCCCGCCCACCATGACTTACGGTCTGGCTCATATTAAAACTGAAATCATTATCCAGCGAGCCAAGGTTTGAGCCGTACATCAGGTTTTTACGGGAAACCACGCCATTATCGTAGATACGAACATCAAGAAAAGGAGAGATCAGTCCAACAATGCCGTCCAGGAGATTGTTCATGCGAAATGCACTGAAGACATAGCCCGCCAACATCATGCGGCGCTCAGACCGCACTTCGGGCACATCTCCCCCCTGATAAACCGGATAATACATAAGAAAGCTTGCCTGCCCTTCTGCCAACTCTTCCTGCACCAACACCACTTTTGCCGTGACCGTTGGAATAGCATCATCCCGGGATCGCTCCATGGCCTTACGATGGACCGGGTCACTGAATGCATCGTAGCCCAGCGCTTTACGGTTATTTTCGGTTCCTGGCTCCAGATACACCATAGGGTAATAAAAAGGTCCAGCCCCTAGCGGCCTGACCAAATATTTGTACACCCCCTCGGCGCGCACCGACGCAATGTGATCGGCCATGTCCCGCACCTCAATACGCTCAACATAGCCTATGCCTTGTATACCCGGGTAATATCGATTTATATCAACCTTATGAACATACTCACCCCATTGTTCACGGGACACTTCACCCGCGACCGCGAAAAGACCAGCACTGCCTGCCAGAACCTGTTCATAGTTGAGCAAACGCTCTTCAATAGCGGTTTTCAACTGTAGCGATTGGGTCCGAAACCTGGCCTCAGTACGGTCATCTACTAACCGAATTGAAAATTGCCAAGACAAAATGGTGATAGCGATCGCGACGACAAGAAGCAGCCAAGCTACCCAGGCATTGCGGGGCTTTAAAAGTTGCAGGAGAGGTAGATTTTTTTTGTTCATCATCGAACTTGGTCCATTCCGTGGCCGCACTTTTTATTAATGCCGAGCAGTATAGCAAAAGCCCCCAGACCTGTCGTTTACAACATCAGACTTGGAGGCTTTCTTACTCTACGAATGTAACGCCCGCTCAGGCTATCAGGGCTTCATTACCAGATAGATTGCCCTGCCCTGGCGTACTACGCGAACAGATACGGCCCGCCCTTCTGGAAGTGCCTTGATCGCCTTTTGGAAATCATCAACCGATGAAACGGTTTCTCTGTTGATTTCGGTGATCACATCCCGGGCTCGAATTCCGGCATTGTAGGCCGGTCCTCGGTTTACCGCTGTTACAACCACTCCACCGGATACGCCAATAGAATCAGCCAGATCCGACGGCAATGGCTCTACCGTCATTCCCAAGGGCGAGGTGGATGAACCACTCTCAGCAGGGGCCGCTTGCTGAACGCCATTTTCATCTGGCAACTGGCCAATTTCCACATCGACCGCGATTTCTTTACCGCCACGAAGAACGGTAAGACGCGCTGTTTCACCCACAGGTGTACGCCCCACCATAGGCGGCAAATCGGACGAGCGCTGAACATCCTCGCCATCGTATTCAAGCACTATGTCGCCAGACTGCAAGCCGCCTTCCTGGGCCGGAGAGCCTGCCATAACTTCTGCAATCAGCGCACCCCTTGGGCGTCTCAAACCAAAGGACTCTGCCAAATCACGATTCACTTCCTGAATCAAAACACCCAGCCAACCGCGGGATACCACGCCTTTGTCGCGAATCTGGCGGAACACACTCATGGCATCGTCAATGGGGATGGCAAACGAAACCCCCATGAAACCACCAGAACGGGTATAGATCTGTGAATTAATACCGATCACCTCACCGTTAAGATTGAACAATGGGCCACCAGAATTACCCGGATTAATAGCCACATCGGTCTGGATAAACGGAACATAATTTTCAGACGGCAGAGAACGGCCTAAAGCACTGACAATGCCGGCAGTAACCGTGTAATCAAAACCGAAGGGCGAACCTATAGCAAACACCCATTCACCCACCTTCAGGTCTTTGGAACGCCCTGTTTTTACGACGGGTAGATCGTCCCCGTTCTCGATTTTCAAAACAGCCATATCAGAGCGAGGGTCTGTGCCAATCAATGTTGCCGGTAGTTCACGGCGATCATTGAGTCTGACGATAATTTCATCGGCGTCTTCAACTACATGATTATTAGTCAGCACATAACCATCAGCAGACACAATAAACCCCGATCCCATGGAGCGGCGGGGCCGGGACTCACTCGGTCCGTGGCCAAAGGGAGACTGAGGGCCACGAAAGAACTCCTGAAAGAACTCGGGCAACTGCTCAAGCTGCCGCTCATCAAAAGGCAAGCCGTGGAATCGCTTGTTTCCGCCAGCGGGCGCATTGCTCGTTGTACTTATATTCACCACGGCGGCGGCATTTTTTTCAACCAGCTCTGTAAAATCTGGCAGCGCCGCCGCGAGGCCGGCCTGACTCCAAGCCACGAGTATAATAGCGAGCAATGAACCCAACACATTCTTTGCGAATAGTGCCGGGGAAAATTGGCTAACAGCTGTTGTCGCTCTCAACATGTCAGAATCCTCTATATTTCATATTAAAAGGTCTGGATGGGCAACTGATCCGGCCGGGATGCGGTTTACCCGGAGCAGTCTGGGCTCATAACTACCGGTGTTCCTGCGCTGTAACTGTCGACTTAACACAAAACCCGATGTCAGCCCGACCGCGGCGCCCAGCATAGCTGCAAAATCATTGCCGCTGGACAGCTGATGTCCAGCCACACTGGCCACCACCATAAGCAGCAGAGGCAAAGCATATACCAGCAGCGAGGCGCCAAGAAGGGCGCTTTCCTCAATACCAAGAGTGACTTCTTCACCAACATTGGCGTTCGCGGAATTGAATACACGAACTTGATTGGCCCGGCCGCCGGTTGCCGAGGCCAACACTTTTTGCCCACAGCCGTTGCGCGCCGAACAGCTCTGACAAGCGCTGGCGCGGATCGTCTGAACCCAGGCATGCGCACCGGTCACGGCAATCACTTTTCCTGATTCTGTAATCATTGTTCATCCCCGCCCAAGGCAAAGGCCTCGTCAATTTGTACTGATTCGGCAACTTTGCGGGCCGAAACAGGTGGGATTTCGCCGACAACCGTCACCAGAAATACCTTTTCCCCGCGTTGTAGCTGACGCATATAAATAGTGGTGGCTCCTATGCGCGAAGCACCAGTGGGCATGCGCACCGATCCGGTGGGCTCAACAAATACCGAAAATGCCGCAAGCCCATCTGAAAAGGCGACGGCCTGCCCCTTCCGCGCGCTGGGCGCAGCAGCCGGCTCAAAACCTTCCGGGCGCCAGCCCAGGTGCCAGCCATGCATCCGCGCAGCCGTTGAGAATGTATCGTGATCCCCGCCGCCGCTCAGGGAGCGGGAAACCTCACGCCCCTCTGATTGAATTTTAAATTCGCTGTCAGGAATCTCGTCGGTAATCTCAAGATTAGTAAACTGAAAATGCTCCAGTACGTCGCCGTTAGACGCTCGCACGTGGCTTTTCACCAACAACCCCGTGGATTTTTCAAGCCACAGGCGATGACTGTATCTATATGGATCTTTAGCCGTCAGCGCAACCGTTACCACATCATAACCGGCAATACGGTCTTCCTCCTGCAGTTCGGCACTGTACCACCGGCTGACCGGAATTAGTTGACTGGTAAACGCCTCTGCAAACGGCCCAGACGGGATAATCTGCCCCAACTGCACCTTGCCCTGCTCAGGCAGAACACACACTACGCTCATGCCTCGCCTTACAATTTCGCCACTACCGCCATCCTGCAAAACCAGGCGTTCCTCAACAACACCGTTGTGAAACCGATGAGCTATTTGCATGGAATGCACGCTGGAGCCCCTCGCATAGACAAACACACCGCGATAGGACGTCATGTTAAGGGCAGGCCCCAATCGTTCAAGCCAGTAAGCGGCGGCTCTCCCTTCTGCGTTCTCTTTTTCCACCCCATAAGCTGGCACGGCCATAATCAACGCAAGCACAAAGAGTCCAGGCAACGACAGGCTTGCCGTGCTAAAACGGGGGGTGCGGACTTTGCTCATGGATGCCTTCATGATTTTCAATCAGTGGCCACCGCTGGCACTAACAAGGCGAGCGTAACCCACAGAGCCCTGCCCGGCACCTACACTATTATGCTGAGCATGCTCTAGCAGATAGCGGTTCATATATTCCCACTGTTCCTTATCAAGCCCCTGCAAGGCCACCTCTTGAACTGGCAAGCCCTCGCCTGAAGGTGTAACAACAGACGGCTCTGCTGTCGGTGCTGATGCAAAAGCATCCGTTGGCGCTTCACCAGACTCCCACCCGGCGCCAGCACCAAAGCCAACCAACAAGGCGGTTGAGATCATAGCCACCGCCGGCCAGCGCCACTGCTTTGATTCCTTGCGATCAACAGCAACACGAGATGCGGGCATGGGTGCACGGCCATCCAGCCTTTCACGCACAGCGACACTGATATCCACTCCATCTAACGGCGAATGACCTCTGTGCATAAGGTCGTTGATGCCCTGCCATCTCTGCCACTGAGCCCGCACGTCACCCTGGTCTTCGCGGGACAATAAGCGCCGAACAGAAAGCTCATCGGCTTCGTCGTCCATCATGGCAGACAGTGTTTCTCGGAGACGATCATCCATAGGATGCACCCTCAATTACGTCACAGAATGGTTTAGCATGGGCCCCAGGTACCGATCAACAGCGTCTCGGGCCCGAAAAATACGCGAGCGCACGGTCCCGATGGGACACTCCAGAATACGCGCAATGTCTTCATAACTGAGCCCGTCATACTCTCGCAACAAAAATGCGGACCTTAGTTCTTCTGGCAACGAGGCTATCGCGTTACTGAGTTCTTTTTGCAGCTGCTCGCGCTGGAGCAGTCGCTCGGGCGAAGCAATGTCGCGTAAGCGCCGGCCGTCATCATAATTTTCTGCTTCAGCAGAATCCGCACTTCCCTGAGGCCTGCGATTGCGGGATTCAAGATGATTTTTAGCCGTATTTACTGCAATCCGGTACAGCCACGTATAAAAGGCGCTGTCGCCACGAAAACGATCAATAGCCCGGTAAGCTTTAATAAACGTTTCCTGGGCGAGATCCATGACTTCCTGGCTGTCATACACGTACCGGCTGATAATAGACGCCACCCTCGACTGATATTTAACAACCAGCAAATCAAACGCTGCGCGATCCCCGTTGCGAACCTTGCGAACAAGTTGCAGGTCGGTCTGGCGATCTGGCTGCTCAGTTTGTTTTTCGTCATTGGGGGCCATGGGCACTGCGCCGGTACGCTCCGGTTTCGTGGCCAGCTTTCCGGCCAATACGAGTTTTTGATGGTTCATACTCTCTATCCGGCGCCCGTTTGTAAAAAAGACGATTCAACCTGAAAGGCCAATCATCCGTCAGGCCAAATAGACAGCAAGCGTAAAGTTTAGTTCAATACGCGTCTACATTATGGCCCGCGACCACAACCCAATGCCACAGCCCTATGAATACGATGTCCTCATTATCGGCAGCGGCGCTGCCGGTCTCACCGTTGCGCTGAATCTTCCGCAACATCTGAAGATATGCGTTGTTAGCAAAGCTGACATCAGCAGCGGTGCTACGCTTTGGGCTCAGGGCGGCATAGCTGCTGTTCTGGATGACCAGGACTCTTCCGAAAACCATATACAAGACACGCTTATGGCCGGTGGAGGCTTGTGCCATGAAGATGCCGTGCGATTTACCGTAGAGCACAGCAAAAAGAGTATTGAATGGCTCATTGAGACCGGCGTAGATTTTACCCGCAACACAGACTCCCAACTCCACTTGACTCGCGAAGGCGGTCACAGCCACCGGCGCATTATTCACGCCGCCGATGCCACCGGGCACGCCGTATCCACAACATTGGCAAGCCAAGCTCGGGCACGACCAAATATTGAGCTCAGATCCAGCCGTGTCGCCGTCGATTTGATCACCAATCGCAAGCTGGCATTGCCTGGCAACCGATGCGTTGGCGCTTATATATTGAATCTTGAAGACAACCACGTGGAATTGTTCCGGGCGCGCTTCACCGTGATTGCGACCGGCGGTGCCTCTAAAGCCTACCGCTACACCACAAACCCGGACGGCGCCTCGGGAGATGGCATTGCCATGGCATGGCGTGCCGGCTGTCGTGTTGCCAACATGGAGTTCAACCAGTTCCACCCAACTTGCCTTTATCACCCTCACGCCAAATCTTTCCTGATTACCGAGGCAGTACGAGGTGAAGGCGGGTTACTAAAGCTGCCAGACGGCTCCCGTTTCATGGACCGCTTTGACAAGCGCGCTGAGCTGGCACCGCGAGACATAGTTGCCCGTGCCATTGACCATGAAATGAAACGACTGGGCGCAGACCACCTGTTACTGGATATAAGCCACAAACCAGCAGACTTCATCCGTCATCACTTTCCGACCATTTATGAAAAATGCCTGGAATTTGGCATAGACATTACCCGGGAGGCTATTCCTGTTGTGCCGGCTGCGCACTATACCTGTGGCGGTATTGTTAGCGATGACCGGGCGCGAACCGATATTAATCAACTTTACGTAGTAGGTGAAGCCGGATTTACCGGACTGCACGGCGCCAACCGCATGGCCAGCAACTCACTACTGGAATGCCTGGTGTACGGGCGCGCAGCCGCCGCGGACATTACACGCCGAGAGGCTGATATTCCCCAGTCACCGGACGCGCCAGCATGGGATGAAAGCCAGGTACGAGACTCTGATGAAGACGTTGTGATTTCTCACAACTGGGATGAGTTACGACACTTTATGTGGGACTACGTGGGTATTGTGCGCACAACCAAACGCCTGCAGAGAGCAAAACACCGAGTCGATCTATTGTCAGGTGAAATCGGTGAATTTTACAATAATTATCGGGTTACCAACGACCTACTGGAACTGAGAAATCTGGTCACCGTGTCTGACCTGATTATTTGCTCAGCAATGCAGCGTAAGGAAAGCCGTGGCCTACATTACACGCTGGATTATCCGGGACTGCAACATGAGCCCCGTGATACCTTACTCATGCCAACTACTTACAGAACGCCATCTCCGTAAAACCGCCGTTAAGAGAATAACCAAGAGAGCAACTATGCAAGACTCCAAAGCCCCTGCGGACAACTCCGAATTCAATCGTCTCTGGTGGCATAGCCGCCGTGGCATGCTGGAGTTAGATGTTCTACTGATTCCGTTTTTGGAAGAAGTTTACCAAGAACTGGATACAGAAGATCAGGACCGCTACGAAAAACTTCTGACCTGCGAAGATACCGACATGTTTGAATGGTTCATGCAGCGCAGCCGTCCTGACGATGCGGATCTCCAGGGCATTGTTGATATCATCCTTGCCCGTGTCCAGCCAGATTGAACTAACACTATCGCGCTGCGTCGCGGCGGGCTGCCTGGCCGCCGCACCCTGGCTGATCGCCTGCATCTTCGTGCTTATTGCCGGTGCCTCTGGCAAACACTGGATGTATACGCTGGCCCCTTTCACTTTGGCAGGTGCAATATTCCAATACCGATTGAATGGATTGCTAACGGGACCGTCGGCTGTTCTGGGGCTTTATCAAGACCAGAACATTCTCTACGCACGTTTGGGTAACGGCCAAACCATGGCCGTGAACGCCTGCCGTTCAAGTCGCATCAGCTCAAAGGTTGTGCTCTTGAAACTGCAGCCAACCGCCTCAATACTTGCTTCATACCCGGTTGTGTTACTCTCCGGCACACGGGTTGCCGGTAACGTGTCAGAAGATCAGTTTCGCCGCCTGAGAATGTGGCTCCGGTTGGGCCGCGCTCAGCAATCATTTGAATAGTTTTTGCTCGGAGTTTTCCCATGACTGGTACAGAAACAACTGTTTCAGCCGCGCCTGCTTACACTTCGGCCGAGAGTCCACCACCGGCTGCGGGCCGTATTCTGCTGACCAATCGAGTATTGGTTCGCATTTCAGGCCCGGGTACCGATAAGTTCCTTCAAGGCCAATTAAGCCAAAACCTTGAAGATGTTAAGCCGGGCACCTCACCCCGCGCAGCAGGAGCCACTCCCAAAGGCCGAGCATACTGCTTAACACGGCTGGTAAGAGATGGCGATGACATACTGATAGACCTGCCGTCTGAGCTGGCAGAGCCAATCATGGCCCACCTACGCAAATACATGATGCTCTTTCGTGGCACCTCTATGACAGAGCAGACCGATGGCCACATCACCGGGCTACTGGGCAATGACGCTGCATTGAGCCTTGCCGGAGATGATCTGAACAGCCTGGCATCCCCTGGGGACACACTGGCACTGGGTTCCGGGTTTTTGATCCGAACAGAGAATACCGGCGAAGGACTACCACGCTTTGAGTTATGGCAACCCGGCGCAGGCAATCTGGAGCTGAGTGATATCCCGGAGAAAACCCTGGCTGACTGGCAGGCTTCGGAAATTGCGGCAGGCGTACCCACCTTAAACACAGCAATTAGTGAATCTTATGTACCGCAAATGCTGAACTGGCAACATTTAGGCGGCGTGCATTTCAAAAAGGGCTGTTACACAGGTCAAGAAGTGATCGCGCGGATGCATTTTCTCGGGCAACTCAAAAAAAGCCTGTTCCGCTTTCATATAACAAAAGCCGGGGCTCTACCCGCACCCGGTGTACCTGTAATAGCGGGCGAACGCTCGGTAGGCAACGTGGTTAATTCTGTCGGCTTCAGCGATGGATCTTGCGAGCTACTTGCGGTTGTTAAGCATAATGCCGCCGAAGGAGAACTGACCGTGGAGGGCTTGTCAGGGGTTACATTACAACTAAAACCTTTGCCATACTCCGTTACCGAACGGGAAAGCAGCGAACCATTGGATACATAAGTTGACAGGCAAACTCACCAGAATTTGTTATAAATAGAGTTCATCATTCTGATCTTCGCAGAGCCCGCCCAATAAGCCAGCAGGCTCTGCGAACTGACAAGCGGACCCTTACCAAACCATGTCGAATATTGTTGAAACCATTAAAGCGGACCTTGCAGCCGCCATCGAAAACGACAAACTGGTACTCCCCACACTGCCCGAAGCCGCACTTCAGGTACGCGAGATTGCCGAGTCCGAAGACTCCGCCATTGGCGATCTGGTTAAGGTGATCAGCAACGACACAGCACTGTCTGCCCGTATCATCCGCGTATGTAACAGTCCACTTTTTCGGGGCAGCCGCGCAATAGAGAACCTGAACATGGCCGTAAGCAGACTCGGCATGGCCTACACCAGCAGTCTGGCCATGGGCCTGGCCATGCAGCAGATGTTTCAGGCAACCTCAGACATGATCGACAAGCGCCTGCGCGAAACCTGGCAGACCAGCACGGAAGTGGCTGGTATTTGCCACGTATTGGCACAACATTACACCAAACTGAAACCGGATCAGGCCACATTGGCAGGCCTGGTACACTTGATCGGCGTATTGCCCATCCTTCGCTACGTAGAAGACGAAGAAGTGCAGATCAGCGGCATTATGCTGGATAACGTTATTGAGGAACTGCACCCAAGAATTGGCGCCGCCATTCTCAAAAAGTGGGACTTCCCGAAAGACTTGCAGACCGTTCCACTGGAATTCGCGAACTTCCACAGAGAAGTACCGAGGGCTGATTATGCAGACCTGGTGATGATCGCCCACCTTCAGCTGGTTGCCGGCTCTGAGCACCGCTGGACTGAGATGAACTGGTCTGATATTTCAGCGTTCGACCGCCTCGGTATTGATCCGAATGCGAATATGAACGAGGAGGAAGATCTGAACGCCCAGATGGAAGCGGCAATGGCGCTGCTTCAGTAACTGGCTTGCAGATCTGCTTTGCAGGGTAGTTGCCAGTTTACCGGCTGCTGCCCTTGCTCCCGGAGCCACTCGTTGGCCTGAGAGAAGTGCCTGCACCCAAAAAACCCACGATACGCACTAAGCGGTGACGGATGCGGCCCTTCCAGCACCAGGTGTTGGCTGCGATCTATGTGCCGTCCTTTCTTCTTGGCGTAATTACCCCAAAGCATAAACACCACGCCCTTACGCTCTCGGTTTACAGTTTCAATAACCTTGTCTGTAAACGCTTCCCAACCCTTGCCTTGATGCGCGCCGGCCTGCCCCTGAGCCACCGTAAGCACACTATTAAGCAACAACACGCCCTGCTCTGCCCATGGCTGCAAGCAGCCGTGATCTGGCGGCGTAATACCCAGATCACTCTGGATTTCCTTGTACATATTAACGAGCGAAGGTGGCGTAGGCACCTCCGGGGTCACCGAAAAACACAGGCCGTGAGCCTGATTTGGTCCGTGATAAGGATCTTGCCCAAGAATCACAACACGCACCTGAGTCAGAGGCGTGCTGTTAAGAGCATTGAAACAATGAGAGCTGGCCGGGAAAAGAACCTTCCCGGCGCTTTCTTCAGCAGCCAGAAATTCCGCCAATGCTTGCATGTAGGGCTGACGGAATTCATCTGCAAGGTATTCTGTCCAGCCCCGGTCGGGCCTGAGATGACTGGCCAGTACCTCAACCGGATGCATAGCTAAGCTTTACCTTCCGGGCTTTCATCCTCTGCGCTCACAGCTTTGTGCTCTGGGCGCATGGCGGGGAACAGAATCACATCACGAATGGATGGCGAATCGGTCAGCAGCATGGCCAAGCGGTCGATACCAATACCCTCGCCGGCCGTAGGCGGCAAGCCATACTCAAGGGCCGCTACATAGTCTTCGTCGTAGAACATGGCTTCATCGTCGCCGGCATCTTTCTCGGCAACCTGAGCCTGGAACCGCTCTGCCTGGTCTTCTGCGTCGTTGAGCTCGGAGAACCCGTTGGCAATCTCACGGCCACCCACAAAGAACTCAAAACGCTCAGTTACAAACGGATTACTGTCTTTGCAGCGAGCCAGCGGCGAAACTTCTTTTGGGTACTCGGTAATGAAGGTTGGCTGCATCAAGCGATGCTCTGCCGTGGCCTCAAAAATCTCGATCTGCACCCTGCCCAGCCCCCAACCGTCTTTCAGTTGAATGCCAAGATCTCTTGCAACTTGCCGCGCGGATGCATCGTCCGCCAGCTGCTCGGCTTTTACATCTGGAGCATGGCGCAGAATGGCATCCACAACCGTCAGGCGCTCGAAGGGTTTACCAAAGTCGTACTCGACCCGCTCTTCAGTACCGTCGGCCAATGCGCGCGTGTTTACGACCGTAGTGCTACCCAGAACATTTTCCGCAATAGTGCGCAACATGTCCTCGGTAAGATCCATCAGGTCGTTGTAATCGGCATAGGCCTGATAGAACTCCACCATGGTAAATTCCGGATTATGGCGGGTAGAAAGTCCCTCGTTCCGGAAATTACGGTTAATCTCGAAGACCCGCTCAAAGCCCCCCACAACCAATCGCTTAAGATAAAGCTCCGGCGCAATACGCAGATACATATCCATACCCAGCGCATTGTGATGGGTGACAAATGGACGAGCAGTGGCGCCACCAGGAATCACCTGCAGCATAGGGGTTTCAACTTCAATGAACTCCCTGTCTGCAAAAAACTGGCGCATGGTGGTGATGATTTTAGAGCGGGCATGGAACACACGCCGGCTCTCTTCATTCACCATTAAATCCACATACCGCTGACGGTAACGGGCTTCAGTATCCGTCAGGCCTTTATGCTTTTCAGGCAGCGGGCGAAGCGACTTGGTGAGCAGTACATACTCATCCATGGTCACATAAAGGTCGCCTTTGCCGGATTTACACAAGGTACCCCGCACACCCACAATGTCCCCCAAATCCCAGTGTTTGGTGTCTTTTTGCACATCTTTAGTGGCGTATATCTGAATGCGGCCCGTCATGTCCTGAACCACCTTGAATGCCTTGCGGTCTAGCATCATACGGCCTGCAACGGCGGCCTTAATGTCCATAGACTCAAGCTCTTCCTTGCTATAGTCACCGTATTTAGCCTGCAATTCGGCGGCGGTGGCATCGCGACGGAAATCATTAGGGAAAGCATTACCGTTCTCGCGCAGCTCTGCCAACTTGGCGCGGCGCTCGGCGATCAGCTTGTTGTCCTCTGGCGGTGCATTCTTGGTGTGTTCAGTCATGTTGGCTCACTAGAAAATCGGGGGTGTTCGGGTTGGCTTGGCGATGGCGCTGATTACAGCGCCATTTTCAGGCTGGCTTCAATAAACTTGTCGATATCACCATCCAACACCGTTTGGGTGCTACTGGTTTCAACCTTGGTGCGCAAATCCTTGATACGGCCATCATCCAGCACGTAGGAGCGAATCTGGCTGCCCCAGCCAATATCGGATTTAGCGTCTTCTGCTTTTTGCTTCTCAGCGTTGCGTGCCTGCATCTCATGCTCATACAGCTTGGCTTTAAGCTGTTTCATGGCCTGATCTTTGTTCTGATGCTGGCTTCGCCCGGCCTGACAGGCCACAACAATGCCTGTTGGGTTGTGAGTCAAACGCACCGCCGATTCTGTCCGGTTAACGTGCTGACCACCGGCGCCGGAGGCACGGTAAACATCTACCCGTAAATCTGCCGGGTTAATATCAATCACAAAACTGTCGTCTACCTCGGGGGATACAAACACCGAAGAAAAAGACGTATGGCGTCGATTGCCAGAATCGAAAGGCGACTTGCGAACCAGGCGGTGAACGCCGGTTTCGGTACGCGACCAACCGAAGGCGTACTCGCCCTGAATATGAACAGTAGCGCTCTTCACACCAGCCACATCGCCTTCTTGCAATTCTACGATCTCGGCCTTGAAACCGCGACGCTCAGCCCAGCGCAAATACATACGCAGCAGCATATTTGCCCAATCCTGAGCTTCAGTGCCGCCTGAGCCCGCCTGAATTTCGAGGTAGGCGTTATTGGCATCCATTTCACCGGAAAACATACGGCGAAACTCAAGCTTCTCAAGTTCGGCATCCAGCGCCCCAAGATCCGCTTCGATCTCGGTGGCTGTGTCTGGATCGTCTTCCTCAACTGCCATCTCCAACAGGCCTTCTGCATCAGACAGGCCAGTTGTAAGGTTGTCGATGGTGCTTACTATCAAATCCAGATCGGAGCGTTCTTTACCCAGCGCTTGCGCGCGCTCGGGATCGTCCCACACGGTGGGCATTTCCATCTCTCGCTCTACTTCGACCAGCCGTTCGCTTCGCTGATCGTAGTCAAAGATACCCCCTGAGCGCTTCAGTACGCTCACGAAGCTCTTTAATCTTCGTCACAATGGGATTAATTTCCATGAAAACCTTACTCGCGTTATAAAATGGTGAGTAAATCTGTGGCGGGATTCTACCGGATTTTTGACTGCAAATCAGCCGTTGCTCTGATGGAAGCGCTGGCCAGGAACGGCCCAAGCTTTGGAATAAGCCTGCAGCTTTGGTACTAGGCCCCACCCTACCGATCTATCTGTGCAGTCCGATCGGTCACGGGGCGGGTGCTCTTTTCTGCCGGAAAAAGATGTCAGAGCGCAGCGAGTTGCTTTTTCCAGAAGAAAAGAGCACCCGCCTCGGGACCAGCCTCTACGCCCAAAGCCAGCCCCAAAGCTCAACTAAGAAAGCGGCTCCAAATAATCCACCATAAGCTGCAAATTAGTCCGCCCACGAAAGGTATTCGCATCCGGCTTATAAACCACCCGAGCCCCAGTACGCGTGTAATCAGGAACCTCCGGCCCGGTATTAAACGCAATACCGTCGATGATTCCGTTGCCATCAACAGGCTGCAAAACCAGCTTCAAATGGTTTTCGCCCACAATACGCTGACTAACCACCCGAAACTCACCATCAAACAAAGGCTCGGGGAAATGCTGCCCCCATGGGCCGGCGCGTTTCAGCAAAGCCGCTGTATCCAATGACAGCTCATCCGAACTCAATGGGCCATCAGTGGTAATCGCAGCCTCTAGATCGGCAGCGGTCAGGGTGTCCCTCACCGCCAAATCAAAGGCTTCGGTGAAGGTCTCAAAATCACTGTGGGCCAGAGACATGCCAGCCGCCATGGCGTGACCACCAAACTTCTTCATCACACCTGGATAGCGAGCATCCACAACCGCCAGTACATCACGAATATGGAGCCCGGGAATGGAACGCGCGGAGCCTTTTACGTCTACGCCGTTTTCATCAGGGGCAAACGCAATAGTTGGCCTGTTCGTTTGTTCGCGAATGCGCGCTGCGAGAATGCCGATAACGCCTTGGTGCCAGTCCTGATCAAACAAGGCTAAGCCCCAAGGCAACCCTTCCAGGTCAAGAGACATGGAAGCCAGCAGGTCCTGCGCTTGGGCTTTCATGTCTTTTTCGATGGTGCGTCGTTCGCGGTTGAAGGTATCTAGCTCGCGGGCGAGTCGCCTTGCTTCGTCGGGGCTGTCTGCCAATAAACAGGCAATGCCAACGCTCATGTCATCCAGCCGGCCCGCAGCGTTGAGGCGCGGGCCTACCACGAACCCAAGATCGGTTGAACTGATATTCCCGTGATCTCGGCCGGCCACTTCCAGCAATGCGAGGATCCCCGGGCGGGCTTCGCCCCGGCGAATGCGGCGCAACCCCTGCTCTACGAAGATGCGGTTGTTGTGATCCAACGGGACCACATCGGCCACGGTACCCAACGCCACCAAATCCAGTAGGTTACCCAGGTTGGGTTCAGGCTGCGGCAGTTGGCCGGCTTCACGGAGCTTTTTGCGCAATGCTGTGAGCACGTAGAACATCACGCCCACACCTGCGGCATTTTTACTGAGGAAAGCACAGCCGGGCTGGTTAGGGTTCACGATGGCCTCGGCATCAGGCAATACCTCGCCCGCCAAGTGGTGATCAGTAACCACAACCTTAATACCTAGATCACGAGCCGCTTTAACCCCTTCAACGGCTGAGATTCCGTTGTCTACCGTTATCAAAAGATCCGGCAGTTCGTTTTCTTGCTGCAAGCGTTCGATGATACCGGGGGTCAGCCCATAACCATCGGCAAATCGGCTGGGTACACGAAAATCAATGCTCTGCAAACCAAGCATGGAAAGCCCGAGCATAGCGACTGCAGTGCTGGTCGCGCCATCCGCATCGAAATCGCCGAGTACAAGCACCTTCTGTTTTTGGGTAATAGCCTGTGCCAACAACTCAACTGCTCGGTCGATACCGCGCAATTCAAATGGTGAGGCCAAGTGCCTGAGGGTATAACTCAGCTGCTCGTCAGAGGTAACACCACGGGCGGCGTATAAACGATGAAGCAAGGGAGGCAAGTCTTGCCCCCAGGCCGCAACATTGTTCGGTTGGGGGCGACGTAGGATCTTTTTGGGTGTCATACCGGGTCAGGTATTCTTCCAGTGTTTTGCGATGAAGGCTTGAACACCCTCTCGGTCGTTATCAAGCACGGTATAGTTTTCTTCGCGCTCGAACAGATCCGCCATATGCGCGGGAAGCTCTGGTTTTACCGTTAGGCCGGATTCGCTGATGGCGTCTGGGAACTTGGCCGGGTGGGCGGTTCCCAGGGTAATCATCGGCACCTGGGCATCGCGGCGACAGGCCCGGGCAGCGTGAACGCCAATAGCGGTGTGCGGGTCCAGCAAATATTCGTTTTGCTCGTGAACGTCCCGAATGGTGTCACAGGTGGTTTTATCATCAACCGCCGCACTGTCAAATAGCTTACGAGCTTGCTTCCAGCGATAGTCTTCAATGCTCACTGGGCCTTTGGCTGCGTTTTCCAGCAACTGCTTAACTGCCAAGCCATCACGCCCGTGAAGATCAAACAGCAAACGCTCAAAGTTGCTGGATACCATAATATCCATGCTCGGCGAGAGCGTATGCTCAAGGGTGTGCTGTTCGTATTGGTTGCCACTCATGAAGCGATGCAAAATATCATTTCGATTGGTGGCGATAACCAGTTGTGAAATCGGCAGGCCCATTTTCTTTGCCAGATAGCCGGCGAAGATATCCCCGAAATTACCAGTAGGCACAGAAAACGCCATGCTGCGGTCCGGGCCACCAAGGGCCAAAGACGCGTGAAAGTAGTATACGATCTGGGCCATAATACGCGCCCAGTTGATCGAGTTCACGGCAGCCAGCTTGGTTTTGCCACCCAGGAAAGACTGGTCACCAAAGCTCTCTTTAACCATACGCTGGCAGTCATCAAAGTTGCCACGAATGGCCAGGTTATGGATGTTGTCACCCTTAACCGTGGTCATCTGGCGGCGCTGTACTTCTGAGACTCGCTCGTGCGGATGCAGAATAAAAATATCCACATGCTCGCAGCGGCGGCAGCCTTCAATAGCCGCAGAACCGGTGTCGCCGGAGGTGGCGCCCATAATAACCGCGTGCTCTTTGCGCTTTTCGAGCACATAGTCCAGCAAGCGGCCTAACAACTGCAACGCAAAGTCTTTGAATGCCAGCGTTGGGCCACGGAACAACTCCATCACCCACTCGTTGGTGTCAAGCTGAACCAACGGCGCTACGGCCTTATGGGCAAACACACCGTAGGTGTCATCCAGCATTTGCCGGAAATCAGCCTCGGGAATGGCTTCTTCCACAAAGGGGTACATGACATTGAAGGCCAGCTCGGTATATGGAAGGCCACGCCAGCTACGAATCTCTTCCAGGCTGAAATGCGGAAGCGATTCCGGAACATAAAGGCCACCATCAGGGGCCAGCCCTGTGAGCAGAACGTCTTCAAAACCCAGTGCGGGCGCTTCTCCCCGAGTACTGATATATCTCACGTGTGTACCTGTCGCTTAAGTTTCTCAGTTAAAGTTTTCGGCGCGAATGCGAATAACCTTGCCATCAATATCCGAGAGGGATTCCAGCTCTTCAATAGCTCGGTTGATTTGCCGTTCCTGCACGGTATGAGTCAGGATAATCACCGGAATGCGGCCATCTTTCAGCTCAGATTCCTTCTGCATAATCGACTCAATATTGATGCCGTGCTCACTGATAATCGAGGCAATTTTCGCCAGCACGCCTGGGCGGTCCAGGGCTGTAATGCGCAAATAATAAGCCGACTGAATCTCTTCCATAGGAAGAACATTCAGGTCTTCCATAGCGTCTGGCGCAAACCCAAGGTAAGGCACTCGCAGTGCGCCTTCACTTGCCACAACCCGCGCCACATCCACAATATCGGCAATCACCGCAGACGCTGTGGCTTCATCACCGGCGCCTGGGCCGTAATACATGGTTTGGCCAACGGCATCGCCTTCCATAAGCACGGCGTTAAGCACGCCATCAACCTGAGCAATCAAGTGGCTACGCGGCACCAACGTGGGGTGTACCCGAAGCTCAATGCCATCGTCCCGGCGACGGGCAATGCCCAGGTGCTTGATGCGATAACCGAGCAGCTCCGCTTGCGCGATGTCGTAGGGCGTAAGCGTTGAGATCCCTTCGGTGAAGGCTTTTTCAAACTGCAGTGGAACACCAAAGCCAGCGGAAGCCAGGATGGTTAGCTTGTGGGCCGCATCAACACCCTCAACGTCGAACGTGGGGTCGGCTTCGGCATAGCCAAGATCTTGAGCTTCTTTGAGAACCTCGGCAAAAAGCCGGCCTGCGCGCATTTCGGTGAGGATGTAGTTGCCAGTACCGTTGATAATGCCGGCAATCCAATCGATGCGATTTGCGGCCATGCCTTCGCGAACGGCTTTCATAACGGGAATGCCGCCAGCCACACCTGCTTCATAGGCAACCACAACATTGGCTTTTTCAGCCGCTTCAAAAATCTCGTTGCCATGAACAGCAATCAGCGCCTTGTTAGCTGTGACTACGTGCTTGCCATTTTTGATAGCGGCCAGCACAAGTTCACGTGCGGTATCGTAACCGCCGATTAGCTCAACAACCACATCGACAGCTGGGTCATTCACCACGTCGAAAATTTCGGTGCTGAAGGTTACATCGCCAAGATCCATATCGTCACGACTGCGGCGGCTGGCAATCCGGGTAATACGGATATTGCAGCCTGCACGACCCGCAATAAGTGCTGCGTTGCGCGTCATTACGTTGAATGTACCGCCGCCAACGGTTCCCAGTCCGCAGATTCCGACACTGACGTCTTTCAAGCTCTCACCTCTGATCCCGTTGGGGTGCTGATGAATTGTAGTTTTGCAGCATTGCGATGTTGCGACACTGAAAGGCCGCATAGTATACCGGTTCAGGGCCTGCTGAATAAGCCCTGAGCCAAAAGCTTGTCACATAACCGAGCCACCCACGGAGCGCCCCAGCTTATGCACGCTTTAAAGTAGGCCCAGCCCTTCGGCCAGGTTTCGAGCTGGAACATAACCGCGCACAATATTGCCATCCTCCAGCACAATGGCCGGCGTACCCGTAACACCGATACGACGGCCCAGTTTAAACTGCTCTAAAACAGGGTCTTTGCAAGTAGCTGGCGCAACGGTTTTACCGGCTTTTGCTGAATCCATCGCTGCCTGCTGATCCTCTGCACACCAAACCGACACATACTTTACAAACGACGGCGTGTTTGGGCCGGATCGTGGGTAGGCATAATAATTCACAGTAATACCGTAATCATTAAGCTGCGGCACTTCATCGTGTAGCTTGCGGCAGTACGGGCAGTCAATATCAGTGAACACACTGATCACCGCCTGCTCGTCGCTTGCTTTGTAACTGATAACGCCATCGTCACCGTGGTTTTTCATGGTGTTGCGCCGGCCGCCGGCTTTTGCACTCTCTGTCACGTTGGTGATGCCATTGCTGGTTATTTTCAGCAAATCACCGGTTAACAAATACTGGCCATCCGAGGTGGTATAAATAGTATCTCCGTTATTGCTCTGAACCTCGTAAAGCCCCTCAGCCTCAGATTCCTTCACAGACGATATCTTCAGCCCCGGCACAGAGCTAGAAAGCCGCTCGCTGATGCCATCTTCAACATCACCGGCAACGCTGAAGGGCGAACCCAGAACACCTGCAGCCGCTATGGCCGCCATAAAAAAACGTTTTACATTCATTCCGGCAATCACACCTTTTCAGTCAGATACTTATTGGGCTTGCGACGTTATTCACACCAGCCATAAAACGAGCCATTTCATCAGGACACTGCGACACTTGTCTGCCACAAAAGTTCAACGCAACACTCTACCTAAAATCCCCGGATTCAACCACGGGGATGATGAGCCTTATGCAACGACTGCAAACGCTGACGCGCCACATGCGTGTAGATCTGAGTAGTGGAAAGATCTGAATGGCCCAGCAACATCTGAACGACCCGAAGATCAGCGCCATGGTTGAGCAAGTGAGTCGCAAAAGCATGCCGTAGCGTATGCGGCGACAAGTGCTTGTGAATACCAATACGCGTAGCGTAATGGCGAATACGATACCAGAACGTCTGTCGGGTCATGGCTGTCGCGCGGTTGCCGGGAAACAGCGCATCGCAGGCTTGCCCCTTAAGTAACTCCAAACGCCCCTCTTTCATGTATTGGAGCAACCAATCTACTGCCTCTTCTCCCAAGGGCACCAGCCGTTCTTTATCACCTTTACCCGTGACCCGTATCACTCCCTGGCGGAGGTTCACCTGATCAACACGCAAGCCTGTGAGCTCAGACACCCGCAAACCACAACCGTAAAGAATCTCAAGCATAGCTTTGTCTCGTTGCTCAATCGGTAAACGGGGATCCGGCTCAGCCAAGAGCGCATCTACCTCTTCTTCCGTTAAGGAATCTGGCAACCGCCTGGGCAGCTTAGGACTCTCTATGCGCAACGAAGGGTCTTCAGAAATAAGCTTCTCTCGAAGCAAGTAGCGAAAAAAGCGACGAATACCCGAAAGGCGGCGCGCTGCTGTGGAAGTTTTAACTCCCTGCGCAAGCCCACTCGCCATCCATGCCAGCAAATCCGACCGGCGAGTTTCAATTAATAGCGGTCGACCGGGCTGATTTTCCAGCCATGCAGCTAAACGATGCAAATCGCTTCGGTATGCCTGACGGGTTTTTTCGCCCAGGCCATCCTCAAGCCAAACCGCATCAACAAAACGAACAATGACCGCCTCATCCTCTGCTCTCAAACCACCGCCCTCAGACAAACCCCTGTGCACACGGCTGTATTCTCGCTCACCAGAAACAAGAAAGGCAGCCCTAAGGCTGCCTTTCTTGTTTCAAGGTTGCTCAGCAGATAGCTGATCAGCCCAGCTTTTCCTTGATGCGTGCTGCCTTGCCCGAAAGCTCGCGCAAGTAGTAAAGCTTCGCCTGGCGAACATCACCACGACGCTTCACTGCAATGCTGTCGATCAGCTTGGAAAAGGTCTGAAAAGTACGCTCAACGCCTACACCGTAGGAAATCTTTCGTACGGTGAAGGACGAGTTCATGCCACGGTTACGCTTACCAATGACAACGCCCTCGAACGCCTGCAAACGCTCACGGGCGCCCTCTGTTACGCGAACCTGGATAGTCACGGTGTCGCCCGGCGCGAACGCGGGGATTTCCTTGGCCATCTGTTCTGTTTCGAGTTGATTGATGATGTTGTTCTTGCCGCTCATCGTAATGCTCCTGATACCTAATCTTTTAATGCCCTGATTATTCAGAGGCACACGGTTCGTTTAAAATCTCACCCAGCAGCTCACGCTCTTCGTCCGTAAGCACCCGCTTGTCCAGCAGATCGGGGCGTCGCTCCCGGGTTCGCCTCAGCGACTGCTTTAGTCGCCAGCGCCGGATCTGACCATGGTGACCGCCTAACAAAATATCCGGCACCGCCTGACCTTCGTAAACTTCGGGCCGGGTGTAGTGCGGACAATCCAGCAAACCGTCAGCAAAAGAATCCTGTTCTGCCGACTGCGCATGACCCAGCGCTCCGGGGATGAGGCGTGTAACCGCATCAATCACAGCCATAGCTGCCACTTCGCCACCAGAGAGTACAAAGTCTCCCAGTGATATTTCCCGGTCGACTTCTGCCGCTACCAAGCGTTCATCAACGCCCTCATAACGACCCGCTACCAGAATCAAACGTTCTTCCGCAGCGAGCGACTCAACAACAGCCTGATTCAGCTTCTCACCTTGGGGTGAAAGGTAAACCACACACGCTTTTCCCGGCGACGCTTGCCGTGCCGCGTGAATGGCATCCCTGAGCGGCTGAATTTTCATCAGCATACCGGGGCCACCCCCGTAGGGACGGTCATCGACGGTGCGGTGGCGATCATGGGTAAAATCGCGAGGGTTCCAGCTGCCAAAGGTCAAAAGACCGTCACGCACTGCCCTGCTCGTTACCCCGTAATCCGTTACCGCCTGAAACATGTCTGGAAACAGACTGACTGCGCCAATCCACATCCGTCAGAACTCCGGATCCCAATCTACTATCAACTTGTGATCTGCCAGGCTGATCTCCCGGACAACTTCGTCTGGTCGATAGGGAATCAGGCGCTCGCGCTGATCTATAGAGCCTGGCGTTGCATGCACCACCAGCACATCATTGGAACCGGTTTCTATCAGATGATCCACATGACCGAGACACTCACCCTCAACAGTGAACACATCAAGACCCTGCAGCTGACGCCAGTAAAACTCTCCCTCAGGGAGTTCAGGCAGCTCAGCCGTCGGAACCCTGACCTCAGCACCAGAATATGTGCGAGCAAGTTCACGATCATTAATATCTTTCAGCCTGACAACGATCGCCTGCCCTTGGCGACGACCTTCCTCAAGCTTTACAGGAATACGCTTACCATCCAGATTTAAAATCCAGTTGGCATAGCTGAGTATTCCGTCTTTGGGGTCGGTGAAGGAATAAACCTTTAACCACCCTTTAACCCCAAATACCGAGGTAATCCGACCGATCACAGTTTCCTGCGAATTCTGAGTCATATAAAAACCCCGGCGATCAGTAAGCCTTACTCAGCGGCTTTGAGCAGCTGCGCAACGCGATCACTGGCTTGTGCACCACGGCCAATCCAGAAATTTACACGATCACGATCAACGCGTAGACGCTCTTCCTGACCCCGTGCAACCGGGTTAAAGAAGCCGACACGCTCGATGAAGCTGCCGTCACGTGATTTGCGGCTGTCAGTGACTGTTAGATGATAGAACGGGCGCTTCTTAGAGCCGCCGCGAGCCAAACGGATTGTTACCATTTAACCAATATCCTGTTCAGTTATACGAACTTTGTACGTTTCACGTCGGCCACAAGAGTGGCTAACGCGAAGACCCATACTCGAAAGGGGCGCTATTCTATGCTAAATACGCGCCAAAGAAAACAGGAAAACCCACTGATTCCAGGTTTTCCATGTAAGGCCTTTTACATACGGCCCATTGGAGGCATTCCACCGCCACCACCGCCCGGCGGCATCATACCACCAAGACCGCGCATCATATTCGCCATACCGCCTTTTTTACCAAACTTTTTCATCATCTTTTGCATTTGCTTGTGCTGCTTAAGCAATTTGTTCACATCTTGTATCTGAGTTCCTGAACCACTTGCAATGCGGCGCTTACGGGAATTATTAATAACATCCGGGTGACGGCGTTCTTTTGACGTCATCGAGCAGATAATCGCTTCAAGCTGTCCCATAGACTTGTCATTAACCTGTTGCTGAGCTACCTGAGCCATCTGCCCCATTCCCGGCAGCTTATCCATCAGGCCACCGATACCGCCCATGCTCTTCATCTGCTGAAGTTGGTCGCGGAAATCCTCAAGATCAAAGTTTTTACCTTTTTTGATCTTTTTGGTGAGTTTCTGCGCCTTTTTCTGATCCAGCTTGCGCTCTGCATCTTCTATAAGGGAGAGCACATCGCCCATACCGAGAATTCGGGAGGCCACCCGGTCCGGATGGAACGGCTCCAGGGCGTCGGATTTTTCACCCACCCCCAAAAACTTAATGGGCTTGCCAGTGATATGCCTTACAGAAAGCGCGGCACCACCCCGGGCATCGCCGTCGGTTTTAGTCAGCACCACGCCAGTCAGCGGCAGCGCATCATTAAAAGCCTTGGCGGTATTCGCGGCGTCCTGCCCTGTCATGGCATCAACCACAAAGAGGGTTTCAACCGGGTTAACTGCTTTATGCAGACGGCTAATCTCGCCCATCATCTGCTCGTCAACATGCAGACGACCCGCAGTATCAAGAATTACAACATCGATGTGCTTTTTTCGGGCGGCAGCAAGAGCACCCTCGGCGATGGCAGCAGGATCCTGATCAGAGGTGCTGGGAAAAAACTCAACACCTACCTCGCCTGCCAAAGTTTCCAACTGCTTGATCGCTGCCGGTCGGTATATATCGGCACTCACCACCATGACAGATTTCTTCTGGCGCTCTTTTAGAAAACGCGACAGTTTCGCTACCGTGGTGGTTTTACCAGCGCCCTGAAGGCCCGCCATCATAATAACTGCAGGTGGCTGAACGGCAAGATTCAGGGTTTCGTTACCCTCACCCATCACCCGCTCAAGCTCCTGCTGAACGACCTTTACGAAAACCTGGCCTGGGGAAAGGCTACGCTGAACTTCCTGCCCTATAGCTCGCTTACGGACACCCTCAACAAAGTCCTTTACTACCGGCAGGGCGACATCTGCCTCCAGCAGTGCCATGCGCACTTCCCGAAGCGTGTCCTTTATATTGTCGTCGGTTAGCCGCGCCTGACCGGAAATCTTGCGCAGGCTACCGGAAAGTCGGTCTTGGAGGTTCTCAAACATGTTGCTCTTCCGTACCCCGGATAAATTGAGTGCATAATCCTCAGAGCCGGCTTTGGCTCCTCGATTCCTATTGCATAATCGTGACATTATAACCAGACTATCGTTCTGAAACGACCAGCCCGGTCAAATCGGCAAATACACTTGCCGATCAACAGCCAGCACAGCGGTTAATAAGGAAGTCATGGGAACGCTGATTCTCGCGGTCACCTCTCTTTTTCTGTATAGCGTCGGCACCGCTTTGCAGGCGCTTCACTTTCGTGGACGCGTACACAGTAACATTGCGATCACCACACTTATCGGCATGCTGGCTCTCGCCGCCCATGGGCTTTTGATTACCCAGACCATACACCACGATGGCGGCGTAGACTTCGGTTTCTTCAAAAGCTCTGTACTGATCTCCTGGCTGATTGTGTTTCTTTTGCTGGGGCTTAACCTGAAAAAGCCGGTTCAAAGCTTATTTTTAGGCGTATACCCGCTGGCCGCTTTTACTATCATCACAACGTTAATAACACACACGCCCTCACGCGTCGTCTCTGATGAAAGCTATGGCGTACTCTCCCATATCGCATTATCGGTGACAGCCTACAGCCTGTTTTCCTTGGCGGCCATACAGGCAACACTGCTTTATTTCCAAAATCGCCAACTAAAACAAAATTACAACAGCGCTCTGGTGCGCAACCTGCCGCCGCTACAAACCATGGAATCTCTGCTTTTCGAAATGGTCTGGGCCGGTGTCGTTATACTCACTCTCGCCATTGTGACCGGCGCCGTTTTTATAGAAAACCTGTTCGCCCAGAACCTGGCCCACAAAACCGTATTTTCTTTGCTTTCGCTGCTGGTATTCGTCGCGTTACTTGTGGGGCGCTACACGAAAGGCTGGCGCGGCATGACAGCAAGCCGCTGGACACTGGCCGGCTGCGCCCTCCTGATGCTGGCCTTCTATGGCAGCAAGTTCGCCCTTGAGCTTGTATTTCAAAAAGGCGGCTAACCCGCTGCTCGCAATGTCTTGACACCAGGCACGATCACAACCTACTTTCGCTACTTGTAAGCAACATAAGGACACCATTAGTTTGGACGGTACATCGCTTACTGCGCTGTCGATTATTCTGGTCGGACTGATCATGCTGTCGGCGTTTTTCTCCAGCTCTGAAACCGGCATGATGTCGCTCAACCGGTATCGCCTCAAACATATGGCGAAAACCGGCCACAAAGGCGCGAAACGCGCACAGGGGCTACTGCAACGCACCGATCAGCTGATCGGTATCATCCTGATAGGAAACAACTTTGTAAACATCCTGGCGTCATCCATCGCCACGGTTATAGCCATTCGCATCTGGGGCGATGCGGGCATTGCCATTGCTACGTTGCTACTGACCATCGTTATCCTGATTTTTGCGGAGGTAACGCCAAAAACCCTGGCAGCCTTGTTTCCGGAAAAAATCGCATTTCCGGCAAGTTATATACTAGGGCCACTGCTCAAAATCCTTTACCCGATTGTGTGGGCGGTAAATCTGTTCACCGGGGCGATCCTCCGGGTCCTCAGAATCTCTGCAGACGAGGCCGCCCACGATCACCTCAGCCGGGAAGAGCTAAGAACCCTGGTTAATGAAGCCGGCGCACTGATCCCGCCCAAACACAAAGACATGTTGGTAAGTATATTGGATCTGGAAAAGGTCACCGTAAATGACATCATGGTGCCGCGAAACGAAATCTCAGGTATCGACCTGGAAGACGACACAGACACAATTCTTCGACAACTGAGAAACAGCCAGCACACACGCTTACCAGTACTAAAAGGCGACATAAACGATATTAAAGGCATTCTGCATATGCGCAGCGTAGCCAAATTGTTACAGCAAGACGAAATAAACAAAGCGATGATTATGCAGCTTTGCCAAGAACCCTACTTCGTGCCCGAGAGCACGCCACTGAACACGCAACTCATCAACTTTCAGAAAGAAAAACACCGATTCGGTATCGTGGTGGACGAGTACGGCGATGTGCTCGGGCTAGCTACCCTGGAAGACATTCTCGAAGAAATTGTTGGCGAGTTCACAACAGACTATGCAGCCACCAGCCCTGATATCATCCCGCAAGAAAACGGCACTTTCATTATTGATGGCACAGCTGCCGTGCGCACTATCAATAAAACTTTGGGCTGGGCCTTACCTACAGATGGCCCCAAAACCCTCAACGGCCTAATCACAGAAACCCTTGAAAATATCCCGGACACCAACGTTTGCCTGAAAGTAGATGGCCATCGGGTTGAGGTGCTCCAAATCAAAGACAACGTCGTAAAGGCGGCTATTGTACACCCTAAAAAGCGCAAAAAGCGGGCACTCTCCATTGCCTGACACGGATAACTGTCGCCCTATATACGATTGAGTTATAGCCCGCCTGCATTGATAGAAGGTCAAAGTTTAAGCAGCAACTTGACCCATATCAATCCTCTGCCAACACTATGGATGAGCTCGACACAACAATAATCAGTAGGAGTTTATCCATGAGCCTGGCAAATACCTTTGGCCTTCTGACCAACCCCGACCAAACATGGGAAGCTATCCGAAGAGAATCCGAATCTGTTACCCGCCTTTACACCGGCCACGTACTGCTCCTTGCACTGATACCTGCTTTGGCAGGCTTCTTTGGAACGTCTCAAATTGGCTGGCAAATCGGCGACGGCCAGATCACGCGCCTGTCCGTGAGCAGCGCTTTAAGCTTATCGGTACTGTTTTACGCCGCTATGCTGGCAGGCATATTCATTCTCGGAAAATTTATTGATTTTTTTGCTGCCACCTACGATGCAGTCGACCGCACACCCCGAGGCGTTACGATGGCAGCGTATACCGCCACACCCATTTTTCTTATTGGCGTGATCGCTGTGTACCCTAATATCTGGGTAAATATGCTGGCCGGACTGGTTGCCATCGCCTACGCGGTATACCTGTTATATGAAGGCTTGCCTATTTTGATGAAAATTCCGGAAGACCGCGGGTTCATGTTCGCCACGGCAGTCCTTACGGTTGGGCTAATCATGTTTGTCGCCTTACTTGCAATAAGTGTGGTGATCTGGAGTATGGGCGTAGGCCCAATATATGTAACCTGAAGATTAAGGGTTGGCAGCGGGTGCCAGTGAAACGCAAAAGGGTGTTCTTTCGGAACGCCCTTTATTTTTCAATTTGGCCCAAAGTTGGGTTTTATTCATATTAACGCAGCCAAAAATGCGGTAAATTTAATCTATAATCAAAAAACAGACAGACAAGCTCGGTCATGTACCCGGTTGAGCCGTAAACAGGAGTCGGCCATGAACAAGCAGTCCGGCATACATTACCTCCGTGAACACCAGAATGCAGGCGGCAACAAACCGATTCCTGCGGAGGTTACCCGCATCCGCGACACAGTTGTCGCCGGGCTGGGAGATTTGCTGCAGGGCGCTTTTGATGCCGTTGATGATTCGCTGTTCGAATTGGCTAACAACGCCCGCAGTAACAATGAACAGAATCGCTATTTTGAGGCTATGCGGGAAATCCGCATCAAGCGCAAAGGGGTAGAACGCCAATTTCAGAATACGGTTGCGCAGTTTTTTGCCAACCCTCCCCAAACAAGTCATCTGCACGATGATTCTCTGGGGGCTAACGCAAATGCCGATAACCTCGCGCTCGTTGGTAATGATGATCTGGAAGAGCAGGTTGCTCTCAACGCCATGATTACCAAAGCCAAAGCCCATTTCCAAGGCCCTCTGTTACAACTGCAAACCCGCTTCAACAAGGTCTATCACGGCGAGTCTAACGAATCGCATGTTAACCCTATGGCGCCGGAACATCTCTGCAGCGCATTCACCAACGCCATTCAAGCTTTAGAAATTCAGATCCGCGAACGATTGATTTTGCTCAAGCAATTTGATCGTTATGTAATATCAAATCTGGGCATGTTGCTGGATGAAGCAAATCGAATCCTCATTCAGGCGGGCGTGATTCCTCACTTCCGTTATCAGGGCTCAAGCGGCCAGCAATATGACGCCGCTGAAGATCAATCAAAAACTGAAAGCCAAGACGGCTCTGCAGCCTCAGGTGGAAACCGACAAGATAATAGCTCAGTCAGTAACCCCGTATTTGATCAGATACACCAATTACTGGCGCGCCAAAGAGCCAACGCGGGTATACCGTCACGGCAACACGATCCCAACATTCGGATTATTGGCGGCAATGAGTTGGCCAGCTTGCTAGCCTCGCTGCCCCTTAACACCCAGGCCAATGCCACAAACAACCTTAGTGAAGGTGAACCGCTTACGGTTGATCTTCGCGGCGCTATTCAACAAATTTTGGCGCAAACTAACCCCAGCGACGGGAAAACGCCAGCACTGAAGGAAATGGACGAGGATCTGATTAACCTTGTATCCATGCTCTTTGAATTCATCCTTGACGACTACAACCTGTCTGCCCCGGTACAGGTTTTGATCAGCCGGTTACAGATACCGATTCTGAAAGTTGTGATCAAAGATAAAAGTTTTTTCAGCAAGACCACTCATCCTGCGCGCAAGCTGCTCAACGCTCTTGCCAGAGCCGGCATTGGCTGGAGCAACAGTGATGAAAAAACCCGGGATAAACTGTACGAAATGATTCACGGCATTGTGCAAAGAATCCTGAGTGAATTTGATGGTGACATAACTCTGTTTGAAACACTGAACGATGAGTTCGAGGAGTTTCTTGCTCGGGAGAATCGCAAAGCATCTCTGGTAGAACAACGTACCCGCGAATCTGAACGTGGCCGCATAAAATCCCAGAAAGCCCAGGAGCTGGTTGACCGAATCATTCAAGAACGCGTTTCCCGTTACCGGCTTCCTGAACCTGTATATAACATTCTGGTGAACGGCTGGTGCCGGTTCATGTTTCTGGCCTATTTGCGGGACGATGTTGAACATCGATGGCAGGAAAGTGTAAAGGTGGTTGATGATCTGATCTGGTGCCTTCACCCACACGAGGAAGACGACGAGAGGGATCAGTGGGTTCGCGTTGTCCCAGGCCTGCTTAAATCACTTCGCGCCGGGCTGGAAGAGGTTTCCTATAACGTCACAAAACTCGATAACACCATGAGTCAGGTCAAACATGAACTGGCAGTCGCATTCCGCGCAAGCTCTAGTGTGACCATGGCAGAGCAGCCCGAGGCCCAACAAGAAGACCCGGATGAAGCCAGAAACATAGCTGAGCTTCAGCCTGAAGATGCCGCCATTGCCGAATTTATGGTACAGATAGACAGCATCGAAATAGGCAACTGGGTTGAATTTCGGCTGGTGAACGGTGCAAGCTTCCGATGCAAACTCTCTGCGATCATTGAGGAAGCAGATTGCTTTGTCTTTGTGAACCGCATGGGCCTGAAGGTTATCGAAAAAACCCGTATAGATCTCGCCCACGAAATGCGGCGCGGAAGATTAACACTGCTTGAGCAAGGGGCATTCATCGATCGGGCACTGGATGCCGTGGTCGGTTCTCTACGCAGCAAAACTGCCTGAGTACGCCCGGGCCACAAGATAACTGTAGGCCCGGGCAATGCTGCGATCACCCAGTAATAACGGAGAAACGTAAGATCAATGCTGGAGCATGGCAGCAACAATAGCCTTCCGGCAAAGTATCGGATCGCCCTCGCCTTATCGACCGCCTTCCTGATTCATACACTCCTGCTGTCTAGCGTTCCTTCCATTGTGGAGCCTCCCCCTGTGCAACACAGGCAACAGTTAAACCTGGAGTTAATTGCCACTAAAAACAGCCACAGCACAACACCTGCATACGCCCCGCACTCGGGCGAAAAGAGTACCCAGCGCAATCCACGATTTGAGGTGGCACCAGACCCAGATGACTCTCAATCAATGGAGCCTGCACTTTCCACCACTCATTCGGAGCAAAAAAGAGCAAACAGTAAAGGCCAGCACACCCCTGAGACCCAAAAAAAGACAGATCAACCCCAACCAACTGCACCCGCGCGCGCGTCAAGCTCGCCATCAACATCGGCAAACGACACACAGTTTGCAGAGAAAGATAAATCAGAAAAAATCACACGAATTACCCAATCACCCACTGAGCAGGATCCCTACCTAGTCAAATTGGCTATGCATCTAGCCGCTCAGCTTGAAACGCTACGTATACCGGCGATCAGAACGCTTACGGACACCAGCACCATGAAACTTGAGCTTCACTTATTGGGGAATGGCGCGCTAACTAGAGTGAGAGTAATCACATCGACAGGTGTTGAGCTGATAGATAACGCAGCCTACCGAGCTGCGTTATCAGCCAGCCCTTACCCGGAGCCACCGCCTGACCAGGGTGGCAAAAGCCGTTTCGAAGTAAAACTGGTGTTTGCTCCGTCTCGGCTTTAACCGGCAAGGGAAGAAAATCAGGCCTCGGCTTGCTTGGCAGCTTCTTTTACAAGTGTTGCCAGTTCGCCATTTTCGGACATTTCCATGATGATATCGCAACCACCAACCAATTCACCATTCACATAGAGCTGCGGGTAAGTCGGCCAGCTTGAGTAGACTTTCAGACCCTCGCGCAGCTCTTGGTTATCAAGAATGTTCACGAACGCAAAGCGCTCACCGCACGCCATCAGAGCCTGCGACGTTTTAGAAGAAAAGCCACATTGTGGTGCTTGGGGCGACCCTTTCATGTACAGAATGATTGGGTTTTCTGACAATTGAGTTTTAATGGTTTCGTTAATGTCCATAAACATTTACCTCTGGTTAAAAGGAACCGCTTATTTGCGCTGTTGCAACTATGCTTACTGACACTCATTGTACACGTCGGGCGAGCCGCTCAACAAACCTCACAATTTGACGCAGGGCAAGGCCTGCGCCCGCAGCGTTGTCATCACTGACGCGAAGGGCTAGACTTAACGCCCCCGTTTTTTTCACTGGTAATTATACTCATCCTGGGCTTCACCAAGGTAAGGGCCACCCTATGGCAGCAAGGCATTTTCTGACACTGAATGACATGACCACAACCGAGCTGGAAGACTTGGTGGATCATGGCACCAGGCTCCGGAACGAATGGCGCCAAGGCACAACCAGAAACTCATTGCAAAACCGGGTGCTGGCGATGATTTTTGAGAAGTCCTCAACCCGCACCCGGGTTTCCTTTGAGGCCGGCATGACCCAGCTTGGTGGTTCTGCTATGTTTCTTTCTCCAAGAGACACGCAACTGGGCCGCGGTGAACCAATAGAAGACTCCGCCATTGTGATCTCCAGCATGGTAGATGCGGTGATGATCCGCACCTTTGCCCATGAAACGGTTGAGTCATTTGCAAAGGCTTCAAGGGCACCAGTTATCAATGCCCTGACAGATGAATTTCACCCCTGCCAACTGCTGGCAGACATGCAGACTTATCGCGAACATCGCGGCAGCATACGGGGTGCAACGGTTGCCTGGATCGGCGATGGCAATAATATGTGTCACTCCTATATCAATGCCGCCCAACAGTTTGGCTTTCACCTGAACATAGCCACGCCTGAAGGCTACGAGCCGAATGCAGAACTGCTCAAGGCTCACAGCTCTTGTGTAACAGTCATGCGCGAGCCAGCAGAAGCTGCCCGCAATGCCAATTTGCTGGTTACCGATGTGTGGGCGTCCATGGGCCAGGAAGACGAGCAAAAGGCTCGCGAAAAAGCCTTTAGCAACTATCAAATCAACCAAGTGTTGATGGATGTAGCCGATAAAGACGCACTACTCATGCATTGTTTGCCCGCTCACCGTGGCGAGGAAATCTCTGCAGACATGATCGAGCATCCCAACTCCGTCATTTGGGACGAGGCTGAAAACCGGCTTCACGCCCAGAAAGCTCTGCTGGAATTCCTGATACTGAACCGCCTGGACTAAGTTTTATGAGCCCCTCCGAAACGACCACTGATAACTGGTTGCTTGAAGTCAACAACCTAACGTGCGGCTATGGGGGAGTTGACGTTGTAAAAGATGTCAACTTCGCGCTCAGCTATGGGGATATTGGCTGCTTGTTAGGACCAAGCGGTTGCGGTAAAAGCACCATTTTGCGGGCCCTGGCCGGGTTTCTTCCCCTGACGGGAGGAGAGATCAGCTTACAATCTCAACAAATCAGCCTGCCCGGCCGCACACTTGCTCCCGAAAAACGTCGCATTGGTATGGTTTTTCAGGATTATGCTCTGTTCCCGCACCTGAGCATTGCCGATAACGTGGGCTTCGGATTACGGGGGCTGAGCAAAACCGAGAAGCGCAGCAAGGTTATGGAACTGCTTCACGTGGTTCATCTGCAGGATTTGGCAGACAGCTACCCGCACCAACTCTCTGGTGGTCAGCAACAACGGGTGGCTCTGGCACGGGCCCTTGCACCAGAGCCAACACTGATTCTGCTCGACGAACCATTTTCCAATCTGGATGCCGACCTGCGCCGCAGACTCAGCCTGGACGTTCGCGACATCCTGAAAACGTTAGGCATTAGCGCTATTCTGGTTACCCACGATCAGCAAGAAGCCTTTGCCATGTGTGACCAGGTTGCAGTGCTTCAAAGCGGTAAAATCCAACAATGGGATGTGCCCTACAACCTGTATCACGAACCGGCCAACCGGTTTGTGGCGAGTTTTGTTGGACAAGGCGGCTTTGTTCCGGGAAAGGCAGTAGGGCCAGATATTATAGAATCCGAGCTGGGCGTACTTCACGGCAACCGTGCCTATAATTGGCCACCGGGCACTCTGGTGGACGTACTCATTCGCCCGGACGATATTGTCTATGATGCGGATTCAGACTTGCGACCGAAAGTCGTTGAAAAAACCTTTGCAGGTACCTCCACGCTTTATCGCTTCCGTTGCTCTGAAGACACAGAATTTGAGACGCTGTTCCGCAGCCATTTGGATTTCAATTTGGGCGAAACAGTACCGGTCAGAGTAGAAGCCGACCACCTTATTGCCTTTGAACGCAATAGCTGAAAAGCCCAGAACAAAGGTTCTTCAGTTATTGCAGACACGCTCGATAGCGTCTAACCACCCGGCATAAAGTGACTCGCGCAGTGCTGGGCGCATGTCTGCATGAAACTGTCGTTCGCACTCCCAAAGCTCTGAAATCTGCTCCAAGCTGCTGTAAACACCGGTTTGCAAGCCGGCAAGATACGCGGCTCCCAGCGCTGTTGTTTCGGTTATCCGGGGGCGGTCAACCGTCACATTCAGAATGTCTGCCAAAAACTGCATCAACCAGTCGTTAACCACCATGCCGCCGTCTACCCGAAGCGACGCCAGAGCCGCACCGTCATTCTGGATTGCCCGCACCAAATCCTTAGTCTGATAACACACTGACTGCAGCCCGGCTGTCACAATTTCGCCGATCCCGGTGTCCCGCGTTAGCCCCATAATGGCGCCACGGGCATGGGGATCCCAGTGAGGTGCGCCCAGCCCAGTAAACGCAGGTACTAAGTACACCGGGTTATCCACCCCTACGGCTTGTGCATGGGCGGCAGACTCGTTGGCATGCTCAATCAGTTTTAAACCGTCACGTAACCACTGCATGGCTGCTCCTGCCACAAAAATACTGCCTTCCACCGCGTAACACGGTTTGCCATTCAGGCGGTACGCCACGGTTGTAAGCAGGCGATTCTCAGACCGAACGGCTTTAGGCCCGGTATTAACCATTAAAAAACAACCTGTGCCGTAGGTGCTTTTGGCCATGCCCGGCTCAAAACAGGCCTGGCCAATCAGCGCAGCTTGTTGATCACCCGCAATACCCGCTACCGTAACCGGCGCACCAAGCCATTTGGCATCGGTTTGGCCGTAGTGAGCAGCACTGTCGAGAACATCCGGCAACAAAGATTTGGGCACTCGAAACAGCGATAGCAACTCATCGTCCCACACCTGCTCGTGAATATTGAACAGCGCCGTTCGGGAGGCGTTGGTAGCGTCAGTGGAATGCGAACGACCACAGGTCAAGTTCCAAAGCAGCCAGCTGTCTACGGTGCCAAACGCTAGCTCACCCGCTTCTGCCCGAGCGCGGGCGCCTTCCACGTTATCCAGTAACCAGGCAATCTTGGTGGCTGAGAAGTAGGGGTCAATTAACAGGCCCGTACGCTCAACGACATTTCCCTCATGGCCATCAGTTTTCAGCTTGGTGCACAGTGAGGCTGTGCGCCTGTCCTGCCATACAATGGCTCGATGAATCGGTTTGCCTGAGGCCCGCTCCCAGATGACCGTGGTTTCTCGCTGGTTAGTAATGCCGATCCCTGCAAGCTCTGAGGCCTCAATGGATGCTTTCTCAAGAGCACTGCGACAAACAGCCAGGGTGCTTTCCCAGATGTCCTCAGCATCATGCTCCACCCATCCATCCTGAGGGAAATACTGACAAAACTCCCGTTGGTCCGTAGCAACACTGGTGCCATTCTGGTTGAAGATAATGGCTCGCGAGCTAGTGGTTCCCTGGTCGATGGCAAGCAGATATCGGGTCATCATAAATCCTGGTGTCCGGTCGTTTACCGGATTCTACCAGCAGGTTCTTTGGAAGAAGAGTATTGTTGACATGGCAGAAGGGAAATACAGAGAAGAAAATGCAGGGATGCTCGAAAAAAAGAAAAAAAAGGGCCGGAAAGCCGACCCTCAAATGACGAATGAAACAAGGAAAATTCGTAAGAACCACAACCTAGAAAAGTCATCTCTTACAGGTTTAATTATCGGCGCCTGCCGCAGGTCTTTCAGTAGTGCTTGTGTAGTCGCTTTGTTACATCAGGTGAGGGATTGGGATGTGCTTCACACCACCTCACAGTTCCGGCTCTATCGGCTTTTTGCGCGGCCAGACCAAGCTAAAGCGGGCACCGCCAAGATCGTTGCTTCGGCTTACAAAAGCCTGCCCGTTATGCCAGTACAAAATACGGCGCACGATAGACAAACCAAGCCCATAGCCACCAGAGGTACGGGTACGGCTGTCGTCGAGCCGGGAAAACGCAGTAAACACTTTTTCCCATTCGTCTTCCGGAATACCCGGGCCATCATCTTCTACATCAACGCGACAGTGATCTTCATCAATTTGGCAACGGATAAGCACCCGGCCCGAGGCATAACGCCCAGCATTTCCCACAAGGTTTTGAATAGCCCGGTGAATATAGCGTGGCTCCACATCGGCTAATCCTAAGCTCTCGGTGGTTTCGTCGATCTCACCCTCAATACTTAAAGCAGGACGCACACGCTGCTGCTCGCTAACAACCTGTCTCACTATGTTGGTTACGGACGCTTCTTCAAGGGCAAAAACAGGGCCTCCCTGCTCAAGCCGAGCATAGGTGAGGATCTCATCAATCAGCTCGTCCAACTCCTGTATATCGCCATCAATACCATCAAGTTGTTTTTGCAGAGCCTCTTGGCCTTGGCAGTCCTCAATCATTTGCACGCCAAAACGAATGCGAGCCACCGGCGTTCTCAGTTCGTGGGATACCGCATGAATCATTTCGCGTTGAACATTTACCAAGCGCTGTATATGTTCCGCCATACCATTAAAAGCGACGGCTAACCGAGAAACCGTCGTGCCTTTATTGGCTTCTACACGAGCGCCCATTTCACCCCGGGCAATTCGCACAGCCACCGATTCCACTTTACGCAGGTTTCTGTCCAGCCCCCTGAGCGCAAGCACCAGCGACAACGCCAAAACACTTCCTGACACCATTAACAACAGGAGAACAACTGGCCAGGCCCAGGGATCAAATGGTGCGGGCAAAACCACCTGAACCAGTTCGCCGTCTGCTAACTGAACCAGCACCTGCCCCTGTCCGTTGTCGAAATAAAACGCCAGGCCGCGATTATAAACCCGCTCCAATATCTCATCATGCGGCAACGCCGTTTGGCCATGCTCTTTCACATCAACGCCTAAACCTGCGGTAAGCCGCTCTACTACTCTTTTGCGCTCTTCCGGACTAGCCGAGTCCAGGTGTTGGCGCAAGATCTGTGCAGATACGATTGCAATGTCCCGATAGGGTTGAGATAACCTAAGCTGCGTAGCGTCACCGTGAAACCCGGCTATCAAAAACCGGTAACCCAAGCGGCCTTCAACCGCCACTACCTGACCATAACCCAAGCGCTCTCGAATAACCGGTGAAAGCGGTTTTCGGCCAGCCTGCGTGACACTGAAATCGTACTGAGAAAAAAGCCAGTGGTATTGCTGTTCAGGTGCAGGCGAATGGGCCAGCCACCGCATCAACGGCTCAGAAAAGCGCTCATGCCAGAACTGTGAACGTACAGAGTTAACACCTATAAACAAAACAATACACAGCAGTGTTACTAGCGCTGTAAGGCCGGCAAGACGAGCGTATAACTTGAGGAAAAACTTCAGGGGCATGTCGACAAACCCTGGCAGGGAAGCGCGTCGACCGGACCACCCGTGCCAACGCATAAAACCAAATTGTCAGGCTTCTTTCACAAACAGATAACCTTTACTTCGCACTGTTTTGATCCTGCGGGGATGAACGGGGTCGTCGCCGATTTTCGGGCGAATCCGGGAAACGCGAACATCGATGGATCTATCCTGGCCGTCGTATTCGATACCCCGCAAAGCGGTAAAAATTTCTTCCCGACTCAACACGCGGCCAGCATTACTTGCCAGCAGCCAGAGCAGATCGAACTCCGCACTGGTCAGGTCAATGCTTTCGTCGTTCAGCCAGGCCTCACGCATGGAGCGGTCTACTATCAGATCGTTAAACTGCAGGCGCGAAGGCTCTTCACCGCTTTCTTCATCTGCACCGTTTTGCGAACTCTCCGTCACTCGACGCAGCATGGCGCGAATACGGGCAAGCAGCACGCGTGGCTTAACGGGCTTACTGATGTAATCATCTGCACCCATTTCCAGCCCAAGCACCTGATCCAAGTCGTCAGTGCGTGCAGTGAGCATGATGATGGGGCCAGAATAATAAGGCCGTACACGGCGGCAAATTGAAAGGCCATCTTCCCCAGGTAACATCAGATCAAGCACTACAAGATCCGGCTGCTCATTACGGATCCGTTCTACGGCTGGGCTTCCATGCGTTTCGAGTGACACAGCCAAGCCGTTGCTCTCGAGGTATTCACGGGTCAGCTCGGCCAGTCGCTCATCATCTTCGACAATAAGAATTCGCCAACTTTCGTTTGTCTGTTCCACGCGGTCCATCTCTGATTTTTATCCGGGTTCAGTTTCTTACCTGCTCAAGACGATACAGGCAACGTAATGTAACAGCAATTGTACATGCTATTCAGAAATATACATGTAACTGCCCTGTTGTTACAGCTGGTCACGATAACTGAACTCTAGTACCCAGACAGCAACAGCGCCAGCTTGCTCAAGATAGTGGCCGGCCCTGTTCAATTTCTTCAGCGGTTGCTTCGCGTCGCTCAATAATCTCCAGATCGAAATACAGAGTAAAACCGGCCAATGGATGATTGGCATCTATTCTAATGAGGTTGCCATCAATTCCCATTACCTGGACAACCTGAGCGTTATCGCCAGTATTGGTCTGAAACTTCATGCCAACATGCAGCTTTTCCACACCTTCAAACATTGAACGGGGAACCTTGCGCACCAGGTCTGCCCTGTGTTCGCCGTAGGCCATGGCGGCTGGCACAGTCACCTCCAGACAATCACCGGCATTGCGATCTTTTACCGCCTCTTGAATACCCTCGATTACTCCGGGGCTGCCATATAGAAAGTGCAAAGGCTCACTACCCTCTGAAGTATCGACTAGCTCGCCGATCTTGTTTTTCAGTACGTAATGAACCGTAAAAACGTCAGGTTTTTCTTGGGAAGCTTGCATCAGGCTTTCGAGTTTCCTGTGTCTGGTGGATTTTTTGTCAAGTTCAGGCCGTGAATCACGAGACGCCGATCTATTTTTTCTCGCAGCCCGGAAGGCTGACTCAGGCCCATTCGTTGCAGCAACTCTGCAAACTGGCCCTGTTCATCTTTGGCCCGAATAGCGTGAAAAAGGGTGCGTATCTTACCACGACGAGTGGCCGTTTCAGATTTGAGTTTGTTCAGGGCTTTGCCCAGTACCAGCTCATGGTCTGTAAAATCCCGCCCAAAGGGAAACGCCGGGAACCAATCGTCGCCACCCGCCTCGGCAAACGCTCGGGCGATATTCTCTGGCGTGTTGCTCTGCCAACTGCCTGGCAACCGAAACCTGGCATCAACCTTACCGGCCTTCTGAGCCTGGGTTAGCAAGCCCTGCTGAAAACGGGAATCTGCAATACGGATCAAGCGCAGGTAAACTTGTTCATCTGGTTGACCGCGCAAATCTGCAATACCGTATTCGGTGATCACCACATCCCGCAGATGGCGGGGAATGGTGCAATGGCCATAATTGAACACAATGTTCGACACCACCGTACCCTTGGTTTCGCGGGTACTGCGCAAGGTAATAATGGACCGGGCATCAGGCAGCTCATGAGCCATGGAAACAAAGTTATATTGACCACCCACGCCACTTATTACCCGGCCATCCTCAAGCCCATCAGAAATCGCAGCGCCACTGAGTGTGTACATCATGGCCGTATTAATAAATCGGCTGTGTACCCGCTGAGCCGCTTTAAGGCGTTGGTTACCGAATCGGTGATCATAAAGATGGTTGATGAAGCTAACACTGGTCATGCAGATACGATCGCGCTCTGCATCAGAAAGCGCCCGTAGCGACTGATAGAACGTCTGGGGGCCAAGATAAAAGCCGCCGTGCATAACCACGCCGCCAGAAAGCCGATCGCCCAACGCTAAGGTTGACATAGCCTCCCTCGCCTCAGGGTCATTCAAATCAGCCGTTAGCGAATGCTCTGCAACCAACAGCCGACCACCCTTAAACTCCACCGCACTCTGCAAAATACCGTGGCGCTTCAGCCAGGCCACATCCCTGGCCCGCATGGGGGAATCAATAAGCCCTTCGTCATGCAGAACATCCAGGGTGGCCAGAGAAATCTGCTCATCAATTTCGCCACGGTTGATCAGTGTTTGCAGGTCAGCATGATCGTGCACCTCACGCCGCAAAATGCCTGCCTCCATAAGACAGAGAAAGCCATCGACCATCATTTCACTGCAGCCGTACAAACCTTTCTCAAATGGCTCGACTCCACCTTCTGTCTCCGCCAGAGGGAAGCGTTCCGCAACTTGCAAATGGTCATATACGGCTCGCCAGGCGTCGTTATTCTTATGGCGCACAATAGTGCTGTGTACAAGTGCCGCGCCCAGGGAACCTATGCCTACCTGTAGCGTACCGCCATCTTTCAATAACGTGCTGGCAAAAAAACCAATCAAATGATCTGCAGGGGTTATGGCCATTTGGGGTGCAGAAAACAACGGGTACTCTGAAGCCTGATGCTCAAATACCACATCAAATTTGTCTTCAGCTGTGGCTGAATGACGGCCAAACCAAGGTAACTGTCGATTGATTTCGCCCACGATGGCTACTGGCACTCCTGTAGCTTCTCGCTCTCGTAGTTTAGGCAGCAGGTCAAGGCTCAAATCCGGGTTGCAGCTCAGGCTTACCATTCCCGGCGCACCATGCAACTCCCCCGGAGAGATCATCTGAGCCACTACATTAACCCCTGAATTCATCAGGTCACGAACAGCATGGGTGTAATTGGTAGATATATAATTTTGCTGCTGACCACGATTGCCCAGATAGCTGCCAGCCTTAAAGAAGAACTCCGACACCTGAACGTTGGGGGGCAAGCGTTTTTGCGCAACATCACGGGCATATTCCAAAGCAGGAATATCGCCATAAAGGCGTTCCGCAAACGGCCCCATAAAGCGCTGTTCAAGCGAAGATCCTCCGACCGGTGCCGTCAGTGATAACGCGGTGAATATGTGCAAATTTATCTCCGGGTCGTTTTTTGCCCTTTGATACAACGCATTCACAAAGCGGATGGGCTTGCCCAAACCCAGAGGCAAACCCAGGGAAATAGTTTTACCAACCCGGCGGATTACTTCATCCACGCAACGCTCTGCGTCACTCAGGCGTTGTCTTCCATTTACCGCCATACGAGGTTCCTCATTGATCAATCAGCATGTCATTACTGAAAAGAATCATCACATGACACATGGGCACAAACAATGCATCGGGTCATGAATCCGGCGATAAACAAGGGATGTCAAGAAAAACAAGAGGGCAGGAGCAGCATCTACAGAGGAAAATCGGGAAAACGCTGTACGCGCATTGTGCAGGGGCTTACCGGCTAATAAATCAGAAGTTCCACTTCAAATTAAGGCAGGCGCCTTCATTCAACAGCGCAACGCCGTGATCCGCCTGAGGCGGTTGGGAGGCGTAGTGCTTGCCGCTGTCGTCTGAGCGTACAAGTGAAAGGCTTAATAGCCGTGAACCGATTTCGGTAGCAGCATAAGCGCTGTCTTCATCAAAATCGCCAGACCTCTGCCTCTGAAGCTGGTAGACATCTTCAGTGGTGGTGATTTTGCTCAGCTCATTACGCGGGTGCTCAGACGCTTCGGCGCGAACCACAAACGCAGCGACATTGAGAACAAGAAGAGCGACAAAGATACGAATAATCATGATACTTACGAAAACCTTTTAACCGGAAGCGAAGTTTACTGATACCTTAGGCCAAAGTCTAACCCCTGAGAGCCAAAAAGATATGAAGTCGCACACAGTTGCGCCGTTTTTTTGTCACAGAATTAATCATATTTTGTCAACAAATGCTCTTGAACGTATCAACATGTAACCGATAACACCTTAACAATCAGCCAATTCCTTTTGGTTCAATACGTTAGGTGTTACTGGTTAACGCCAACATACTAAGGACAAGGGTAGGTAAATTCCTGGTGAATGGCCTCAATGGCTTCGAGTACATCCGGGCTAAGGTTTACCCCAAGTGATCCCAGATTTTCCTTAAGCTGCTCTACCGAGGTGGCACCAACAATGTTGCTGGTTACAAAACTGCGGGTGTTCACATAAGCCAGCGCCATCTGAACCAGAGACAAATCGTTTTGCCGGGCAAGCTCCGCGTAGGCGCGGGTTGCTTCCATACCGGCCTCACTGGTATACCGGCTAAACCGTTCGAATAAAGTTAAGCGCGCCTTTTCAGGCCATTTTCCACCCAGGTACTTACCCGAGAGCATGCCGAAAGCCAGCGGCGAATAGGCCAGCAAACCTACCTGCTCCCGATGGGCTATTTCCGCCATCCCCACCTCAAAAGACCGGTTCAGCAGGTTATACGGATTTTGAATACTGGCAATTCTCGGCCAACCATTCTCTCTGGCCAGTCGCAGGTACTCCATGGTGCCCCAAGGCGTCTCGTTGGAGACCCCAATATGCCGAACCTTCCCCGCTTGCACCAGCTCATTAAGCGCGTCTAACGTTTCCTCAATTGGCGTTGCCTGTTCTTTAGCATCATGCTCATAACCAAGCTTACCGAAAAAATTGGCATTACGATCCGGCCAGTGTAGCTGGTACAAATCAATGTAATCGGTCTGTAAGCGTTTTAAACTGGCATGACAGGCTTCAATAATGTGGTCACGGGTCAGGCGCGGACCGTTACGTAAATAGCTTAGACCATTCCCCGGCCCGGCAACTTTTGAGGTAATCACCAGATCGTCACGGCGACCGCGTTTCGCCAGCCAGTTGCCCAGGTACGTCTCTGTCAGGCCCTGGGTTTCTGCCCGTGGTGGCACAGGGTACATTTCTGCGGCATCAATAAAATTCACCCCCTGGGAGGTGGCGTAATCCAGCTGTTCAAAAGCTTCCTGCTCGGCATTCTGCTCACCCCAGGTCATGGTTCCCAGGCATATCAAGCTGACATCAATGTCTGTATTGCCAAGTTTTCGCGTTTGCATCGATCACCTCCAGGTTCATTTAATGGCGCAACCTTATCATTCAAACAACCGCAGCTGGGTAACCGGGGCATCATCGCTAAGAAACCGCACACCCAAGCCCAGTAGTCGAACAGGCCGCTCGCGATTGGTCACCAGTTCTGTGAGCAATGGCAGGAAATCATCAAACCCCGGCTCTTTTATATTTTCGCGCACCCGCTCCAGGGTATGGGTAGAAAAATCGCTATAGCGTATTTTGATAAACAGTTTGTGGATGGGCTTTTCACGTACCTTACGGGTAAGCCGTAAATTGAGATCTGACGCCAGCGATGCCAGCACCGTTTCACAAGCCGCCATATCCGGCAGGTCTTGAGAAAACGTACGCTCCACACTCACAGATTTAGCGATTCGCGATACAACAACCGACCGCTCATCCCGGCCATGAGACATTTCGTACAAGCGATAACCCTGCTTGCCGAAACGATCAATCAGCACATCCACACCCAGTGCCTGCAAGTCTCCACAGGTTTGAACTCCAAGGGAATGCAGCTTTGCCGCCGTCACCTGGCCAACGCCGAACAGCTTTTCCACTTTAAGCTCGCGAACAAAGCCGTCCACATCGCCAGGTTTTACCACAAACAACCCGTCGGGCTTTTGCCAATCACTGGCAATCTTGGCGAGAAATTTATTGGGGGCGACTCCGGCAGAAATGGTTATCCCCACTTCTTTTTCTACGCGCTCGCGCAGGTAGCGCGCCATCAGAGTGGCACTGCCCCGATGATCAGTAATATCAGATACATCCAGAAAGGCTTCATCCAGCGACAAAGGCTCAACCAGATCGGTCAATTCACGGAGGATGCTCATCACTTTTTGTGAGGCAACTCGGTAACGCGCCATATCCGGCGGCACGGTAACCAAGCCGAGGCATAGCCGCCGGGCTTCGCTACCGGGCATAGCCGAGCGCACACCATAAGCCCGGGCTTTATAGTTGCAGGTAGTCACCACGCCCCGGCCGCCCTCACCACCAACCGCCAGTGGAACGCCGCGCAATGTGGGGTCATCACGCATCTCAACGGCTGCATAAAAGCAGTCACAATCCACATGGATGATCTTGCGTTGAGGCATAATCACTGAGCTCGCGTCGGGTTTCTGTACATTTATACAGCCTTGTATCTTAAAGTAAGATGCTGAGAATGTCAGGAATCTCCAAGGCAACCACCGAACACCATGATGAGGCCCCATGTCGAATCCCATTCCAGACTCTGAACGCACTGAAATCGAAGCTGCAGCTTTCCGTCGCCTGGTTAAACACCTGGGGGAAAACCCCGACGTTCAGAACATTGACCTGATGAATTTAGCCGGGTTCTGCCGCAACTGTCTTTCCAAATGGTATAGAGCGGAAGCGGGCGAACGAGGCCACGAAATGTCAGACCCGGCCGCCCGGGAAGAAATTTACGGCATGCCATACGAAGAGTGGAAAGCTCTATATCAAGCTGGCCCGAAGCAGGACCACAAATAATGCGCGTGAACAAGACAGACATCAGGGAAGAGACCCATTCATGAGCGACACAGCCACTTCTGGCGTACAGCAAGTATTCCAGCTGAAAAGTGCCAGCGTATCCATGACAGCGCTGGAGCTTTACTATTTCGACAGCGACGAATTTGAAGAAACATTGAGGAACAAAATAAACCAGGCGCCTGGCTTTTTTCAGGACACCCCCCTTATTATCAGCCTGGAAAAATACGAAGGCCTCGACAGTGAACTGGATTTCTTCAACATCATCGGCGCTTGCCGGCGTAATAAAATTCACGTTGTAGGGGTACGTGGCGGCAACGACGATCAGCGGCGCCTTGCCCGGGGAGCCGCCCTGGCCCTGATGCCTGGCAACAATCAACGAGATAAGCCCCACGAAGCCCAAGCCACTGACGAAAAACCAGAACTACCTGCTGCACACACACACCAAGCAGCACCGGAGCCACCGCCAGCCAAAATTATCAGCCAGCCAGTCAGGTCTGGCCAGCAAGTCCACGCCCCAGAAGGCGACCTAATCATTCTGGCGCCGGTTCAAGCAGGCGCAGAAGTACTGGCGGCAGGCAATATTCACGTATATGGCCCACTGCGGGGCCGAGCGCTAGCAGGTATTCATGGAGCCGAATCTGCAAGAGTTTTCTGCCAATCACTTGAAGCAGAGCTTGTGTCCATCGCCGGACACTATAAAATCTCTGAGGACCTTCAGGATAATGGCTGGAAAAGCGCTGTGCAGATTCAGCTCAGGGACGACCTGCTAGTGGTGACACCACTGGACAAGGCCTGATACTGGAATCGAACAAAATAATTTGACCGGGCACTATCCGGCAGACATGACGAATCCATCGAGACACAGGAAAAAAACCTTGGCTAGAATAATTGTCGTTACCTCAGGAAAGGGCGGCGTTGGCAAAACCACCACCAGCGCCTCCATCAGCACCGGGCTTGCCAGACGCGGCCATAAAACCGTGGTGGTAGATTTCGACGTGGGCCTGCGCAACCTGGACCTGATTATGAACTGCGAGCGCCGTGTGGTGTATGACTTTGTAAACGTCATACAGGGCGATGCGTCGTTGAACCAGGCTCTGATCCGCGACAAGCGGGTTGATACACTTTATATTCTCCCGGCCTCCCAAACCCGGGAAAAAGAAGCGCTAACCAAAGAAGGCGTTGAAAAGGTTATAAACGAGCTGTCTGAAACCTTCGACTACATCATTTGCGACTCCCCTGCCGGCATAGAGCACGGGGCACTGATGGCCCTGTATTACGCAGATGAAGCCATTGTTGTAACCAACCCGGAAGTTTCCTCAGTACGAGATTCCGACCGAATTCTTGGCATTCTGCAAAGCAAATCCCGCCGCGCAGAAATGGGGCAAGACCCGGCTAAGGAGCACCTGCTGGTGACCCGATACAATCCGGACCGGGTTGAGCGGGGCGAAATGCTTTCGGTAGCGGATGTCGAAGAGATTCTCGCGGTGCCTCTACTGGGCGTTATTCCGGAAAGCCAGATTGTTCTCAACGCGTCTAACCAAGGCTTACCCGTTATTCTTGAAGAACAAAGTGATGCCGGCCAGGCTTACGACGACGCAGTGGCACGGCTGCTAGGCGAGGAGCGGGAACAGCGCTTTATGACAGCCCAGAAGAAGGGTTTTTTCTCACGGATGTTTAAAGGAGGCTGACGGATGAGTTTCCTCGATTATTTCAGAGGTAAAAAATCAGGTTCCTCCGCCAGTGTGGCGAAAGAACGTCTACAAATTATTGTGGCTCATGAGCGCGGCCAACGTGACCAGCCAGACTACCTGCCACAAATGCAGCAGGAAATCCTGGCAGTGATTCGAAAATACGTGCAAATCAGTGAAGATATGGTTCAGGTAGAGGTGGACCGCAACGACAGTTGCTCCGTTCTGGAACTGAACGTTACCCTGCCCGAACGCTAGAGCCAGCTCAACTCTGGCTACAAGAATGCCTGCCCGCGTGAACGAGCAGGCATTTTTCATTACCACCTCGCGAAATGATCCTCCACTAGCCCCGGCAAGTCTTGAACAACAATCTTCGCGCCGCTTTCATCTGTAATGGTTCCATTGTACCTGCCTACGTACTGCCTGAAGTTAGAAGCCAGTATTCCCGCATTGAGCTTTTCCTTACGCGCCGCTGCCGGCACAAAGTGCAAATCAACCCGGCCATCTTCTGTGGTTACGTGCCAATCCGCCTCAGCATCATATCGATCAAAGCGAAAGCGAGCCGTTCCCAGCTTCTGACACTGCCCGTCTAGCCACAGCGCATTCTCTGTCATTCCTGTTTCATTCACACCCGCCGCCAGGTTTAGCCCAACTGACCGGCCATCGTGTAGTTGGCCAGCCAGGCTCGACCAGTTCCAGGCGGTTTCCCGGCGCATAAAGCCGCAACTCCAATCAATGGCGCCACGGGTAGTGCCATCGCATCGCCAGATACGATGGCCCCAGCGTATTTCACCCTCAACTGACAAGCCTGCGGATTTTCGGGTGAACACCCAGCCATTATAACCCGCTGGGCAAACCAGCCTTAGAGGATCGCTGTCCTCGCTCAGCGTAAGCTCTATGCGAATGCCTCCTGGTGCTGTTACAGAGACTGCCCTGCCGCCGTCAAAAGGCTGAATGCGCATAGAAACATTCCCCTTATTGAACGAGGCCGGACCGTGTTCGGGGTATGGCGCAATTCGGGTACCCAGCGCCATGGGGCTGAAAAAGGAGTGCTCAAAAATTTGCCCGGATGCGAAATCGTAGAGATAGAAAAAACCACTTCCGAGTAGCTTTAAATCCACGAGCGCCATACCAAACACCCAACCCGGCCCGGTGGCACTCACAAACTGGAACTGGTTAAACCGCCAGCGTCTGGCAAACCTGGAGCGCGGCTTATCCATCACCGTTCGTAAGTCGTAATCCTGGTAGTTTATGTGATCTACCGGTTCACTCAGCACACCGGGCGTAATGTGTCCTTTTGCGTTAATCAATTTTTTTGTGGTCATGCTCTTCGTCAGATCAGGCCAATTTAACGAACTGCTCCACCAAGTGGTTACCTGGCTCACAATCCCCTGTGGTCGGGAACCATAAAGCCTAACACCCCATGTTAGACTCTGCTCCCAATCATCGAGGAAGTGTGGCTTATGAGAAAAACCGGAGCCCATGGTTTTCAAAACTGGGTCTCAGTCATCACCGGTGTGATTTGCGTCTTGTTGGTTTCTGCTATGGCGGTTGGCACTGCGCGTGCTGCATTGCCAGCCGAGGACAGCAAGGCATGGAGCCTACGTGAAGAATCTGGCGAAACCCGCATTTACACCATGGACCAAGACGACTCCAGCTTTCAGGTATTCAAAGCCGAAACCCTGCTTGACGCCCCCATCGAAGCCGTTATGGCCGTTATGGTGGATCCGACATCCTGCATGGAATGGGTGCTCAATTGTTCCGAATCTTACGGCGTTGGCAAAGGCGATTTTAATGACCGCTACGCCTATTCCGTAAGCGACATGCCCTGGCCGGTAACAGATCGAGATTATGTTCTGCACATCCGTACGAAAGGCAACCAGACTTCTGGCGAAATCACTATGAAAATGAGCGCCACACCTGGCAAGCGGGCAAAAAACAGCAATCGCGTAAGGGTTGACCGCTCCAGCACTCTATACCGCCTTATACCTGAAGGCGGCAAAACCCGAATGATATGGCTGCAACACACAGACCCAAACGGCTCCTTGCCCGGCTGGCTGGTTAATACACTTCTGGTTGATATACCCATGAAATCCATGGAAGAGCTGGAAAAACTATCAGGCCTGGAGCGTTATCAAGACTTCAAATTGATCTACAACCAAGACGGCCAACTGATTGATGTCAGAAAACCAACCGACACCTGAAGGTGATGAGTGACGGGCAGTGTATGAAACGCTAAGCTTTACACAAAGGACTCCACAAGGTAGAGAACACCCAATGACCGTGTGCGCTTACGAGATAATGACGCCGAGTATCAAGGCGGTACCGCAATCCTGGACAATGGATCGTCTGGCCAGATTTTTGACCGACAACGAAATTACCGGCAGCCCGGTTACCGACGAATCTGGCAAGATTGTGGGTATTGCCACCCTTAAAGATATTACAGAATTTCGCTGGAATGCCACCCGCTCCAATACCGACAGAAAACTCACAGCGCAAGATCAGCAAGAAGCCCGGCGCCTGCGCATGGTATTGTTTGAGGAAATGGGCAAAGTGCCAGTAGAGGTTCGGGATATCATGACACCCAGCGTATTCTCGGTTGACGAAACCACACCGGTGCGCGACATTGCCAACATAATGATGAGCGAACACCTGCATCGAATTTTTGTCACCCGGGAGTCAAAAATTACCGGTATTGTGACCACTTACGATATGCTTAAAATCGTCTCGGATGAGGAGCTTACAGAACGCTGCACCCGCAACAACTGATCCATCACAGAGGTAGCGCCCCTTATGCCCAGAACACCAGAAAGTGCACAGCAAGCTCGAAGAACAATGTATATCCTCGACACCAACGTCCTGATCCACGACCCTAACGCTCTCCTCAACTTTGAAGAACACGATGTCATCATTCCGATGACCGTGCTTGAGGAGCTCGACGGCCTAAAATCCGGCAAGCAGAGTGTGGCGGCAGATTGTCGCCAGGCGATCCGCGCCATTGATAGACTGCTTGGCGATGCAAGCCCGAAAGATATCGAGAAAGGCGTCCCTATTGTTCGGGCCAAAATGGCAAAGCCTTTGGGCACTCTATCTATTTTGATGAGCGCCGAGCACACGGGCAATCATTCTCTACCAGAGCACCTGAACGACAATAAAATCATCAACTCGCTGGCGGCGCTTCAGGAACAGCACAAGTCCAGGGATATTATTCTGGTGAGCAAAGACATCAACATGCGGCTTAAAGCCCGTGGTTTTGGCGTTGAAGCCCAGGATTACCAAAACGATCAACTGCTTGATGACATTGATCTTCTACCCAAGGGCTATCACGAGTTCCCAAACTCCTTTTGGGACACGATTGCGAAAGTGGAAACCGTACAACGAGACGGTGCCACCGAGCATATCCTCAAGCGCGAAGAGCGGCTAGCAAAGGTCAATATCAACGAGTTTGTGCTTGATGAGCAAGGATTTGTGGGTAAAGCAGTCAATATCACCGACACCCAAGTGGTTATCCGGGACCTGCACCAGCATGATCTAATGAACGAAGAAGTCTGGGGTCTGGTACCACGGGATATTTATCAGGCCATGGCCCTGAACCTGCTGCTTGACCCGGAAATTCACCTGGTTAATCTCACAGGCTCAGCCGGTTCTGGTAAAACCATTCTGGCACTGGCAGCCTGTATCGAAATGACCGTTGCCAGCAAGCTGTACAAGCGAATTATCGCCACCCGCTCAACCCAGGGACTGGACGAAGACATCGGCTTTTTACCTGGCACCGAAGCGGAGAAAATGGAGCCCTGGCTGGGCGCCATCGTGGATAACCTGGAGGCCCTTCACGAAGACGACGAAAACATGACCGCCAGCGTGGATTACATCCTCAGCAAGGTGCCTCTGCACTTTAAATCCATGAACTACATTCGAGGCCGCAGCTTCCAGCACAGCCTGATTATCATTGATGAATCCCAGAACCTCACCCCGCACCAGATCAAAACCATCATTACCCGTGCAGGTAACGGCTCCAAAGTGATCTGTCTGGGCAACCTGGCGCAGATTGATACGCCCTATCTGAGTGCCCTCAGCTCGGGCCTGACCTACATGACAGAGCGCTTCAAAAGCTTCAAACACGGCGGTCACATTCATTTGCAAGGCGTGCCGCGATCACTGCTGGCGGAGTTTGCAGAGGCTAATCTCTGATACAGACCTAAAAAAACCGAGCCTTAGCTCGGTTTTTTTAGGTTCTCCAGGTTAAACGCGATAGCGACTAACCTGGTCTGACATGTCTTTTGCCAACCCTTTAAGGCGCTGGGTTGCTGCTCCAGCCCGGTGTGTTCCCTGAGCCGTCTGCTCTGTAATCGCCACAATCTCATGAACATTCTGGTTAATAGTTTCCGAGACGCTTGTCTGTTCTTCTGCAGCGCTGGCAATTTGGGTATTCATATCATTTATGGTGCCAACCGCTTGGTTAATCCGCTGCAGGGCTTCGTCCACCTGCTGAGTCTCTGCAATGGTGGCCTCACTACGCTCACTGATCGAACCAATCAGCTTCACTGCATTGTCGGCTCCCGTTTGCAGCCGCTCTATGGTTTCCTGGATTTCCTGAGTGCTCTTTTGAGTCCGGCTGGCCAGTGTGCGAACTTCATCCGCAACCACCGCAAATCCCCGGCCAGCTTCTCCAGCACGAGCGGCTTCAATCGCGGCATTGAGGGCCAACAGATTAGTCTGATCGGCAATCTCGCGGATCACTTCCAATACTGTGTCAATCTGGCGGGAGTCTGCACCCAGTTTTTCAATGACCTGAACACCTTGCTCAACCTGCTCTGACAACCCACCAATTACCTCAATGGTTTGGTGTACCAGGCCCTGTGCATCGCATACCTGAGCATTTGCGTGATCTGCAGCATCAGAAGCCTCGCTGGCATTACTGGCCACCTCTTGCGCCGCAGCCGTCATCTCGTTCATGGCTGTGGCCACTTGGTCACTCTCAGATTTTTGTCGCTCTACGCCTTGTTCTGTTTCTCCCATTACCTGATTCAGCTCCTCAGAAGCCGAGTTCAGCGTGCGGGTAGATGAGAGAACTCGCTCCACCAATCCATGTACCTGATCAGCGAAGCTGTTGAAGGCCGTCGCTAGCTGACTCAACTCGTCCTTGCCACTCACGTCCAATCGACGGGTCAGATCTCCATCGCCGCTGGCGATATCATTCATGGCCGACACCGCCGATTTAAGCGGTCGGATGATGCTGCGCACGACAATCAAAGCTAGAAGCACGATGATAGCCAATGCGATCAGTGAGGTGGTTATAGAGCCGATTACTGCGCCACTTAGAGAATCCCCAACTTTTTTGTCCATGGCGACAACCTGTTTTTCCAGGCCATCTACCCAAAAGCCCGTACCAATCATGATATCCCACTCCGGAATCATCACGGCATAACCGAGTTTTGGTGCGATTTCGCCTGTGTTCTCATTCTGCCACTCATAGGAAACATAGCCCCCGCCATCACGAGCCACTTTTACCAGTTCACGGATCAGGTAAGTACCATCAGGGTCTTGAGTATCCCAGAGGGTTTGGCCTTCCAGTGCTGGATTCACGCCATGCATCACATTAACGCCATTGGTATCGTAGGCAAAAATATAACCAGCACTACCTGAATCGTTGAAGCGCAGCTGTCGCAAGATTTCCCACGCTTGCTTGCGAACCTCAGGATCGTTAGCCGAACCTGCCTTGTTGTAGAGATGCGCAATAGAAGTGCGCGCCAGCTCAATATAGTTTTTTAGCTCCTGGCGCTTACTCTCTTCCATGTCCGCGGAAAAACTTGCAATAGCCCCTTCACCAATATTCCGAGCTTGATTCAAGTTGTAGGTAGTAAGGAACACGGTCAGTGCGATTACCGGCACCAATGCCAACAACAGCACTCGCGTTTGAATGGTCAGTTTTTTCATATCTGGTAGGTCTTCTATCTATTATAGAGGAGTGACGGAGGCTTCCGCCCGAAGCACAGGAACACGATAATACAGAGTGCTACCGCAAATTATCATTGAGGGTACTGCGTAGTTTGTATACAGAGTGTAACCACCCGCACCATTGCCAACGAGCGTGCCGGCACCATGTTTCAATCCTTAAACTGAGCCTTATCCAGGCCGTGTTTCTTCATCTTGTCGTACAGGGTTTTACGGGCAACGCCCAGCTGCACCATAGTGTCTTTGATGCTGCCATGGCAGGCATTGAGCGCACTGGTTAACACCGAATGCTCAAAGCTATCCATCATTTCCATGAGGGTTCGCCGCCCGCTCACATCAGCCTTGGCCACAGGTTCACTGTCATCCAGAGCAGCCGGGCCAAGCAGTACATAACGCTCGGCCAGATTGCGTAGCTCACGAACATTTCCGGGCCAGCTATGGTGCATCAAACTTACAGCCTGGCTGGCATCCAGAGGAATGCTCTCTCGATCATAACGAGCAGCAGCAATCAGAACGAAATGGTGAAACAGCATGGGTATATCTTCTTTGCGCTCGCGCAAAGGCGGAATGTCCACTTTTACCACGTTCAGCCGGTAATACAGATCGGCCCGAAAGCGGCCTTCATCGCTGAGTGCTTTGAGATCCGATTTGGTGGCGGCAATAATGCGCACATCCACATCCTGTACCTGGTTACTACCCAGACGCTCCACCTTTTGCTCTTCAAGCACCCGAAGCAGCTTGATTTGCAGGGGCATGGGCATGCTTTCCACTTCATCCAGAAACAGGGTACCCAGGTGAGCATGTTCAACCTTACCAATGCGGCGCTTGTCCGCCCCGGTAAACGCCCCTGCCTCATGGCCAAAAAGCTCACTCTCAATCAGGTTCTCCGGCACAGCGCCACAGTTAATCGCCACAAAATTATGGGCTCCCCGCGTGCTGTTCTCGTGAATGTAGCGGGCCAGCGCATCCTTGCCAGAGCCTGTTTCGCCATACAACAAGGTGTTGGCAGAAATATCCAAAATCGGCGTGATGGTATCCATCACCTTTTTCATACTTGGAGTGTCACCAAGAATTCTTGGCCCTGGCTTAGCCAAGTGACGCAGTTGGGCCTTAAGCCGGCGGTTTTCCAAGGCAAGGTGCCGTTTTTCTATGGCGTGCCGTAACAGTTCAACCAGCTCATCGTGGTTAAACGGCTTTTCGATAAAATCGTAGGCGCCCTGTTGCATGGCAGACACAGCGGTGCTGATGTCGCCTTGGCCAGTCAGGATGATAACGGGGATGGTTTCATCCATAGCCTGAATGGCACACAGCATCTCAAGCCCGTCCATTCCTGGCATATTGTAATCGCACAACACCACGCCGTTATATTCTGGCGTAATGGCGGCAAGGCCAGATTCAGCATCTGCAAAGCAGGCCACAGGCAGGTCTTCAAGAGTGAGTGCCTGGGCAATGGCCTGACGAATGTGGGGCTCATCATCCACAAAAATCACCGAGGGTTCTGTCATTCCGTCGCCTCACGCTTTGTTAGGGTAAATTCAAACTCTGCACCCGGCGCATCCATGCGATTGCGCCCGGTAAGCCTGCCACCCAGGGCATCGGCTATCTGCCTTGAGATAGACAACCCTAGCCCAAGCCCCTGCTTGACGGACTTGGTGGTAAAGAAGGGTTCAAAGACCTGTTCGGAATTTGCGGGCAGCCCAGAGCCGTTGTCTCGAACAAAACAGCGCCAGATTTCTCCCTGCTCTTCCACATCTATGGTGATTGTTGGCTGCTCCTGGTTTTCCACCGCCTGCACAGCATTGGCAAGCAAGTTTACCATCACCTGCTCAATGCGAATCAGATCGCCGTGGCACCAGATTGGCTGTTCAGGACGGTTCCACCGAATCCCAATGTCTGCACTGTTTTTTTGTGCGGCAATGATTTTCAAGGACGCATCCACACAAAGGCGGAAATCCACAATGGTTGGCGGGCCTTCGGATTTGCGGGCAAACACTTTGAACTGGCGGGTAAGCTCCGCCATTTTGTCACACAAAAGCACTATTTCACCCAGGTTTGCGTCCACCATATCGGTGGCACCCTTTTCCAGGAAGCGGCGACTATTTCTGGCGTAGGTCTGAATGGCTGTGAGAGGCTGGCTCATTTCGTGATTAAGGCCGGCAGACATCTGCCCCAGCACCGCCAGCTTGGCCGCCTGAATCAATTCTTGCTGGGTTTCCCGCAACTCATTTTGAGTGCGCTCGCGCTCACGTATTTCATCCAGCAGTTTCCGGTTAGATTGCTCCAAATCTGCTGTTCGCTCGGTAACGCTCTGCTCAAGTTGTTCCCCTCTCAAAGCCAGTTCTGCTTCGCGGCGATACCGCTCACGCAGGTAAAGCCATGCCAGCAGTACACCAATGAATATCGCGATACCACCCGCCACAAACCCAAGCCGTGTCCAGACCACTGAGCGCGTGCTCACCATGACCTGTAACGTCCAATCCAGCCGAGGTAGAGGTGTGCGCACACTCAAATACTCACGCCCCCCACCATTTTCACGAATACGCAAAGTGTTGGATGAATCAGACAAGCCTGGTGGTTTATCAAGGTATTTCAGAGACACAGGCCTGAGGTCCCTGTCTGGGTAACGCTGCCGCGATGCTTCACCCGGTGCTTCTTCAGCATCGCCGGTGAAATCCCGATACAACCAATCCGACTTACTGGCCAGAAAACTCACACCAGCTTCATCTAACACCACCATTTCTGCCTCACGCACAGAAGCAGGCCTGTGCCACTGGGATTCCAGCTCATGCACAAGCACTTTCACCGCCACCACCCCCAGCAACTGCCCTTGCTCGCCACGCACAGGATGAGAAAAGTACAGCCCACGCACCCTAGAGGTAGACCCCAAAGCAAAGTAAATGGCAGAGCCGCCTTTCTCCATGGCTTCGGAGAAGTAGGGTCGAAAGCTGAAGTTGCGCCCCACAAAACTGCCGGTTTGCTGATAGTTATTGGCGGCAATGGTCAGGCCGGTTGTGTCCATCAAATACACGTCAGAGCTGCCAACAATGGTGGCCATGCGCTGCATTTCTTCATTGGCCTGATGGATAATCGCGGGATTGTCGGGAGAAAGTAAGGCGGCCTCCAACAGGGGGTGCTCCGCCATCAGTTCAGGTATCGGCAGGTATCGGTTCAACTCGTTGCCCACAAGCTGACGGTAACGGAAAGACTCCTCCAGGCTGTCCTGCTCAACCTGCCGGTAGCCAGCCCAGCCACCCAGCATCCAGGACACCGTGAGGGTGAAAACAAATACAACAAAAGCGCCTATCCGGTAAGGCATATCCCGGTTCCCGCATCACCATTAAAGCACGCCAGAGTATCCCCCGGCCCTTGGAAGGACAAGGACAAGGGGGCGCGATGACCGGCAATTGCCGGAACGCTCAGGCGATTGCCAGGCGCCCCTTGCGCT
>JAKDUK010000081.1 GCA_030457765.1 Marinobacter sp.
GATGGCCACTTGCGGTGAAAGTCGGGAGCCAAGCGAACAAGATCACTTTAAACGCGGTCTGTCAGGTGCAAGTCCGACAGGCTGCTAGGGACTTGCTATGCGGAGTGTTTTAACCAATAGCGCGTGAAGTCGGTTTACCGCCTCGGAATTCTGAGATGCCTGACTACGGAACACCGACACCTCCATTGGCTCCAGCGGGCCCAGGCCATGGTCTCTACCAAGGACTTCCAGGTGGGAAGGTGCACTACATTGAGTCAGCACCGCGACCGCAAGGCCACTCTCCACGGCCCCAACCTGGCCCGCCAGACTGGAACTATTGTAAACCACTTTATAGCGGCGTCCTTGCCGGGTTGGTATGGGAGGATCGTAATGAACATTGAAACCAGCAGCATTGGCGTACTGGTTATTGTGCTAACGATGGCATTGGTTACGTTGGCCACCCGCTGGGGCGGTGTTTACGTGCGGTCTTTTGTGCCGATCAGCTTTCGAGTCAAACAGTTCATTTCATGCCATGTCTGGTTCCGTGTTAGTGGCTATTATTGCCCCCATGGCAGTCGAAGGGGATCATGGAGCCCGTCTGGCGTTAGCGAGCACAGCCGTTGTGATGTTACTGATTAAAAGACCATTACTGGCGATTGCTTCAGGTATTCTGGCGGCTGGATTATCTAGAGCGTTCTGGTAGCCGGCCCACATACTCCAGTGGCAAATGTAATTCTGGGCCCCGTGAAGTCACGGATTCAGGTCAACGTGAAACAGTGATTGGTTGGGTAACCCGATCTACCAGATACACCAAGCTGTGGTAATCCACGCCACTGTGGCTGCTTAAACCGATTTCGCAGGTTCGGCTGGTCGATACGCCCTCGCTGCAATGTTGCACTACCGGTTGCAGGGTTCGCAGCGCATGCTTATTCAGTTCCGGCGTGGTAAAACCCTTATCGCCGGCAAAGCCGCAGCAGTGAATGTCCTCCGGTACCACCACGTTGCTGCTGCACTTGCGGGCGATGTCTATCAGCGCCTGCCCTTCCCCAAGGTGCTGGGTGCTGCAGGTAACGTGCACCGCGACCGATTCGCTCTGCGGCGTGAAGGCCAACCGCTCTAACAGGTGGCTGCGAATGAATCGCACCGGGTCGTAAATATCCAGGCACGGAACCTCGCCTTGCAGCAAGCGCAGTGTGCACGGGCTGGTGTCGCAGTAGATTGGATATGCGCCGTCGCGGCTGGCGGTTTTGATCGCGGCCAGCATCTCATTGCGTTTGCGCTCAGCCTGCTGCGGGTAACCTTTTGACGCAAAGGGCTGGCCGCAGCACAACGAGTTCATTGCGTCCGGAAAGACCACTTCAAAGCCTGCTTTTTCCAGTAACTGTTGGGTTTTTTGCAGCAGCGGTGCTTGCTCGCTGTCAGAACGTGCCGGCCCCATGGCGTGTGACGCACAAGCGGGTAAATACACCACTCGCGGTTTGTCTACTGTAACCGCTACGTTTGCCGACGGCATCCAACGCAATGGCTGTGGTGTAGCGGCATTCCATGAAGGAATACGATTGCCGCTGAGCTTTTTGGTGGCTTCGGTCAAGCGCTGCAAGCGCGGCGCGCCCAGCAGGCGGTTGGCGCTGTCGGCGGCAGCCAGCATCAGCCGGGTGCCTTTTAGAGCGGTAGCAAAGTTGTTCACCAGCCAGTCGGCACGGCGATGGGCGTGGGCTTTATCCGCACGCAGCTCACGAATCAGATCTCCGGTATTGATTCCCACCGGGCAGCGTTGGGCACACAGGCCGGTGGCGGCGCAGGTGTCTATGCCCTGATATTGATAGGCCGCTTCCAACTCACGAGTATCCACACCGGCGCGTTCTTTGGCCTGAATATCGCGCCAGATCACAATGCGTTGGCGCGGGCTCAGGCTCAGACCGTTCGACGGACACACCGGCTCGCAAAAACCGCATTCAATGCACTTATCGATAATCTCATTCGCCGCTGGCAGGGGCTTGAGATTTTTCAAGTGAATAGCGGAATCTTCCGACAACACTACATCGGGGTTCAAGATGCCTTGCGGATCCAGCAAACGCTTTATTGTCCACATCAGCTGGTAAGCATCGCTGCCCCACTCCAACTCCACAAACGGCGCCATATTGCGGCCGGTGCCGTGCTCGGCTTTCAGCGAGCCGCCAAACTCCACCGCCACCAGCTGTGCCACATCGCCCATAAAGGCTTCATAGCGGGCCACTTGGGCCGGGTCGTCAAAGCTTTGGGTAAACACAAAATGCAGGTTCCCTTCCAGCGCATGGCCGAACAGGATGGCTTCGTGATAGCTGTGTTTTTCGAACAGCTCAATCAGGCGGTTGACGCCTTCGGCCAACTGCGGGATGGGGAAGGCTACGTCTTCAATAATTACTGTAGTGCCGGTGGCACGCACGGCACCCACGGCGGGGAATGTGCCTTTGCGGATGGCCCAGAGCTGACCCGACACAGTGGCATCTTCGGTGAAATCAACCTGTTGCTCCACGTGGAGCGGCGCCAGTACCGCACGAATTTGCGCTATTTGTTTGTGCAGTAGCGACTGGCCAGAGGCACGGGTTTCGATCAATAGCGCACAGGCACCATCGGAAAGCTGCCTCACCCAGGCTGGCAGGCCCGGCTGATTTTCCACCGAACGCATACTGCGGCGATCCAGCAGCTCCACTGCATCCACCGATTGTTGTTTCAATAAAGGCACGGCGCGGCAGCAGTCTTCCACGCTGGCAAATACCACCAGGGCTGTGGCTTTGTGCGGATACTCGGGCACGGTGTTGTAGGTGACCGAGCTGATAAAGCCCAGGGTGCCTTCGGAGCCCACCATCAGATGAGTCAGAATATCCAGCGGGTCGTCAAAATCCACCAGCGCGTTCAGCGACAGGCCGGTGGTGTTTTTCATCCGGTATTTGTGGCGGATGCGCTCGGCCAGGGCACTGTTGGCACGGGTGTCCTGGCCCAGCTGCGCCAGTTGTTGCAATAACCCGCTGTGGCTGGTTTTAAACGCGGCCACGCTGGCCGGGTTTTCGCTGTCCAGCACCTGGCCATCCGCCAGCACCAGGCGCATGGCGTTCAGGGTTTGGTAACTGTTTTGTGCGGTGCCGCAGCACATGCCGCTGGCGTTGTTAGCGACGATACCGCCAATTTTACAGGCGTTAATAGACGCAGGATCCGGGCCGATTTTGCGCCCCAATGGCGCCAGCACCGCATTGGCCTGAGCGCCGATCACCCCAGGCTGCAGGCGAATGCGGGCACCGTCATCCAGAATGTCGCGGCGGTTCCAGCCATCGCCCAAAACAATCAGCAGCGAATCGCTAATGGCCTGGCCCGACAAGCTGGTCCCCGCGGCGCGAAAGGTAACCGGCACTTGGTACTTGCCCGCCAGCTGCAGCAATGCCACAACCTCGTGCTCAGCGCTCACCCGCACCACCAGTTTGGGTATCAGCCGGTAGAAGCTGGCGTCGGTACCGAAGGCCAGCGCCGACAGGGGATCGTCAAAGCGGCGCTGTTGCGGTATCAGCTGGTTTACGGCACTGATGAATTCCGTGGGCAAGCTCATGACAACTCCTCGCTGGCCAACCTGTGGCGACTGATACACACGAATCTGGATTACTGAGCAGCCTGTTTCAATTCACGCGCCAACTCACGCACCAATAAATCAGGGCTGATATCCGCGACGGTTCGCGCACCGGTCAACACCATCGCGACCCTCATTTCGCTTTCAATCAATTTCAGCAAATTGGTCACACCGGCTTCACCGTCCGTTGCCAACGCGTATATATAGGCGCGGCCCAGCATGGTGCAATCGGCACCCAGCGCCAGCATGCGCACCACGTCCAGGCCGTTGCGAATGCCGGAATCCACCAGGATTTTCATGTCGCCCTTAACGGCATCGGCAATGGCCGGCAAGGCGCGACAGGTTGAGGGTACGCCGTCGAGCTGGCGGCCACCGTGATTCGACACGATGATGCCATCGGCACCAAAACTGCGGGCGTCGCGGGCGTCATCCGGGTCGAGTATGCCCTTGATAACCATGGGGCCATCCCAGAATTCGCGAATCCACTCCAGATCTTTCCAGCAGATGGACGGATCAAAGTTGTCGCCCAGCCAGCCAATGTAATCTTCCAGGCCGGTGGCGCTGCCGCGATAAGTGGAAATATTACCCAGGTCGTGGGGTTTACCCAGCAACCCCACATTCAGAGCCCAGTGTGGGTGCGTCATTGCCTGCAATATGCGACGCGGTGCGGCGTAGGGCCCACTCATACCGGAATGGGCATCGCGGTAACGGGCCCCCGGTACCGGCATATCCACGGTGAATACCAAGGTGGTGACACCGGCGGCTTTGGCCCGCTCCAAGGCGTTACGCATGAAGCCGCGGTCTTTCAGCACGTACAACTGAAACCACATGGGCCGGCTGATGGCGGGGGCCACTTCTTCAATCGGGCACACCGACACCGTCGACATGGTAAACGGCACACCCAGATTGGCCGCTGCGCGGGCGGCCTGCACTTCGCCGCGGCGGGCGTACATGCCGGTCAAGCCCACCGGCGCCAGCGCCACCGGCATCGACAGGGTTTCGTTAAGAAGCTCGGTCGACAGGTCGAGCTGAGTCATGTCATTCAACACCCGCTGGCGCAGGGCGATGTCTGACAGGTCTTCCACATTGCGCTTCAGCGTGTACTCGTTGTACGAGCCGCCGTCGATATAGTGAAACAGGAAAGGCGGCAGCCGGCGCTTGGCGGCGGCGCGGTAATCGGTAGAAGCAGAGATAATCATCAGGCGTGTCCTGTCGCTGTTGCAGGATAGGCGCCCCCGATTGAATACACGGGGCGCCTATCCTGCCTGTTTACTGAGCCTTTAACGTATTCATTAACCCTTGGTGCTATTTACGGCTTACGGCGCTCATATTAGTTCATGCCTATCCGTGCGCCATCAGCGGGTCGGTAAAGCCCAACACATAGGCCGCAATCAGCGCAATGATGCCGGTCATCAGCACATAATACAGTGTTGGCCACACGGTGCGGCGCAGGGTTGTACCCTCACGGCCCAGCAGCCCCACGGTTGCCGAGGCGGCCACCACGTTGTGAATCGCCACCATGTTGCCGGCTGCGGCACCAATGGCCTGAACCGATACGATCAACGCAGTAGACAAACCAAGGTTGGCGGCCACACCAAACTGGAACTGGCTGAACATCATATTGGATACAGTGTTGGAACCGGCCAGAAAGGCCCCCAAGGCACCTATGCTCGGCGCTACCAGCGGGTAAACACCGCCAACGGTGTCGGCCACGTAGCGCGCCATCAGAATGGGCATGCTGGGCAAATCGCCGGCGTTAACACCAGAATTAATCAGAATACGCACCATGGGCACGGTGAACAGCAACACGAAACCCGCGCTGAGCAGTACGCCGCTGGATTCTTTGACTGCCTCGCTCAGTTCTTTCACCTTCATGCGATGAATAAAAAAGGTTGCCAGCACCACCATCACCAGAATGCCCCCTGGCAAGTACAGCGGCTGAATACCTGCGCCAAGACCGGCTTCGCCCAGCAGATTGCTAAAGCTGACAGACACCGACTTGAACGCCGCCGTCACGTCCGGGAACACCCGGCTGATCACCAGCAACACCGCCACCAACAGGTACGGGCACCAAGCGCGGAAGCTGCTCATGGGTCTTGCGGTCAGCTCGTCCATTTTCATTTCAATGCTGCCCAGCCATTCCTGCGGCCAGTCTTTTCGGTCGGCAAAATCCCAAGTGGTTTTTGGAATCAGAAAACCCTTACGCGCTGCGGTTGTAACAATCGCCAAACCCACCAGGCCGCCCATCAGTGCCGGGAATTCAGGCCCCAGAATAATACCGGTCAATGCGTAAGGAATGGTAACTGACACACCGGCAAACAGGGCAAAAGGCAGCACTTCAAACACCGAGCGCCAGCTTCTGTCTTTGCCAAAAAAGCGCACCAGCATAAGCACCATGACCATCGGCATCAGGGTGCCGACAATGGCGTGAATTGACGCCACCTGGCTGGTAATCAGCTGCAGGTAAGTCTCCCAGCTGGAACCGTTAGCGGCCAACTGCGCGCCAATGGTGGCGGTATCCAACCCGGTATTCACCCCGACAATAATCGGCGTACCCACGGCACCAAACGACACCGGCGTGCTCTGCACCAGCATACCCATCAACACGGCGGCCATGGCCGGGAAGCCAATGGCCACCAGCAAAGGCGCGGCAATAGCTGCCGGTGTACCAAACCCCGACGCGCCTTCAATAAAGCAACCGAACAGCCAGGCAATAATGATGGCCTGAATGCGGCGGTCCGGGCTGATGGTGGTGAAACCGGCGCGAATCACCATGATGGCGCCGGAATGCTTGAGGGTATTCAGTAGCAGGATTGCGCCAAAAATAATCCACAGCAGCCCCAGCGTGATGATCAGCCCCTGCAGGGAAGACGCCAGTACCCGGTTGAAAGACATGTCCCAGGCGAACAGAGCAATGCCAACACTGGCCAGATACACCAGCGGCATGGCGCGACGCGCAGGCCAACGCAGGCCGATCAGCAAGATACCGGCAAGAAGAATGGGAACAAAAGCGAAGAACGCGAACAAACCCGTCGACATAAGAGAGCTCCTGTACTTGTTATTGGATGGATTTGCTCTAATTGGTAATACCAATTTACAATCCAGTAGGCACAGGTTAGAAAAACAACAAGGTTGCTGTCAAACAAAACTTTTCCTACTTTGGTATACGTAGTGACATAGGGGTATTGAGCCGGGGGAGATAAACAGGTTAAATTCCAGGATTGGTCTTACCAAAGGTATCGAAGATGGAAATACCACACATTCGCCAGCGCCGGCTGTCTGACACCATTGTGGAGCAGCTGGAAACCATGATTCTGGAAGGCACATTAAACCCTGGCGAGCGACTGCCAGCCGAGCGCGCTCTGGCCGAGCAGTTTGGGGTGTCGCGCCCTTCCCTGCGTGAAGCGGTGCAGAAGCTGATCGCCAAAGGACTGCTGATAAGCCGCCAGGGGGGCGGTAATTTTGTCAGCGACAGGCTGGGCTCCAGCTTTACCGACCCGCTGCTGGGGTTGCTGGAAAGCCGGCCCGAAGCTCACCAGGATTTGCTGGAGTTTCGCCATACGCTGGAAGCAGACTGCGCCTATTACGCGGCCATGCGCGCCACACAAGTGGATCGCCAGCACTTGCAGGCAGCTTTCGATGAGCTGCAGGCTTGCTACCATCACAGCCCGATCACACCGGAGGCGCGAATAAAAGAAGGCGCCGCCGATGCGCATTTTCACATGGCCATTGCTGAAGCCAGCCATAACATGGTGCTGCTGCACACCATGCGCGGCCTGTTCGATATGCTGAAACGCAACGTGGTGACCAACATTGGCGGTATGTACGAACTGCGCGATGAATCCCGCGAACGGTTGGTGAACCAACACAGCGCTTTGTTTAACGCCATTATGGAATCACGCCCCGACGATGCCCGCCACTTTGCCAGCGAACACATCGGCTATGTGCAGGAAGTACTGGCCAACAGCCGGGAGGAGGAAGTGCGAATGGCCCGTGCTCAAAGGCGCGAGCTGTCAGAGATCAGCAAAATTCGCTGAATTGTTGGCCAATAATCGAAGAGGGTGACTTTAGAGGCGCTAAAACAACTTGTTCTCGCAAACCCATGCTGAAACAATCAAAATCATAATTGGATGGGGCGTACATGAAACTCAATCCCGCACCCGCCGCTTATCGCGCTACTCGCCTTCAAGGCAGCGCTATTTACAAATTCTGACGGAGATCTCGATACATTGCTCCAGTCACGCCGGCTAACTACTTCTGGCGTAACTGGTCGCAAAGCGAATGTTGAAGGTAGGCGGTATGACCTGCTCCCCTCTGGCTTAACTGTTGAGCACCTTTCCCTCCATAAAAGGCTAAGAGAGCCAAACAAAATTTTGCCGGACAGATTGCCGGTCACTTGACCGGACAGGAAAACAGAAAATATGACCAGATGAAGCTGAACTCCAAAAACTGGAAATGATGTCAGTGCCTATCCATACTGGCTAAAAGGCAAATATATTGTCATCATCGGGAATGATGTTCCGCTGATAACAACCGGCCAGAATGCCGGACAAACTGCCGGCCAGAAACTCAGAATCACTACACGAATTAAGGTATCAGATGACATCCTGGATGAGTGCCGCGCCTTTTGCGCCAAACGAGAAATCCTGTACGAAAGAGGGGCTTCTCGATCTGGCCAGCATCCTGAACAGGAAGGCCGCTCAGATCGCCGGCCAGCTTGAGCCGGAGACAGCGGATACGTTGCGCCGGCACATGGCTGTCATCAACTCGTACTACAGCAATCTGATTGAAGGCAATAGAACCCTTCCTCACCAGATCCGCGAGGCCCAGCGGGGAAATTTTGAGGACAATCCGGTTACTCGGGACAAACAGATTGAGTCTCTTGCCCACATCGACGTACAAGCGTGGATAGCTTCTGAGGATCGGAGTCTGGAAGAAGTTATTTCCGTGGACTTCATCAAAGAGCTGCATCGTCGATTTTACAGGGACTTGCCTGGCGATCTTAAAAAAGTCGAGCTGGATGAAACGGGGGAAGTCGCCTGGGTTGAAAGTGGAAAGTTCAGGGATCGAGGGGTAAAGGTTGGTCGGCACATACCGCCTGATGCCAAACACCTGGAACAGCTAATGACGCAGTTCTGCAACGAATATAAAAGCGTCAGACACCAAGGTGATCGACGTCTGATCGCAATCGCAGCTGCACACCATCGATTCCTCTGGATCCATCCATTCCTGGATGGCAATGGCCGAGTTGTTCGTCTTTGGACAGATGCGGCATTCCGGGCGGCTGGACTGGAAAGCGTGGGCGTCTGGTGTTTGAGCCGTGGGCTTGCGATTTATTCCGAGAAGTACAAAAGCAACTTGGCTCAAGCTGACGCCGTCCAGCAGGGCCAAACCGATGGCAGAGGCCCGCTCAGTGAGCTTGGCCTGGCCCGATTCTGTCATTTCGTTTTGGACACCTCCGTTGACCAAGTCAACTACATTTCAGAGCTTCTGAACCTGAAATCTATGAAACGTCGAATCGAAGACTTTGTGGCGAGCAGGGATGACCTGAAACCCGCCTCTACGTGGGTTCTGTATCAGGCGTTCATTCAGGGATCGATCTCAAGGTCTGATGCCCTGGCATTAACTGGGGAGCGTGAGGAGCGGACTGCCCGGCGACTGCTTAAAAAGCTTCGCGATCTAGGCTTGCTGGTCGATGCAGACCCAAAGGATAGTCGCTCGCCACTTTTTTGGTCTGTTCCGGAGCATGCTGAGCCAGTCTATTTCCCAAAACTTTCACCCCAGTAGGTGGTTTCATGGAAAAGCCCAGCCCAGAGCGCGCTTACCAATGTTCGCTTTTGTTTAGCTGAGTTCAGAGGATGCCTGATCGCAAAGCGAACGTTCAGATTTTTGGAACATCTGCACTCAACAACAGCGGTCGTTTTTAAGGACCCGCCAATATAGATGGGTTCACTACCGGCCAGTGGATCAGCGTGATGGAAGAAGGCATTCAGTATCCGTTCTAAGCGAGTCAGCAATGAATCCCGGTCGATCGATACCATTGAAATGACCGGCTAGAAACGCTTCTTGCCGGTCGGAGTTCAGTTTACGGAAGCAACCACCCTATAGATACGAAGAGCATTATCCTCACAGGTATTCCCGAGTCGACAGTACACTCGCATAGGCAAACCCAAGAGCCGCCATAGCCGTGGCATGAACCTGTGCCGCAGGCACGGTCACACCATTGAACTCTAGATCCATCGTGGCGCAGGCATCCTCCAGCACCGTGACCTTGTAACCGAAGTCCGAGGCCGCACGGCTGGTAGCCTCGATGCACATGTGGCTCATGGCACCGATCACCACCACTTCCTCAATGTCGTTGGAATCCAGCAGCTCTTTCAGGTTGGTTTTCAGGAATGAGTTGGGGTAGTTCTTGAGAATAACCGGCTCATCGCCTTTCGGTGCCACAGATTTGTGGATGTTGACGCCGTCTGAGCCAGGTGTGAACACAGACCCATTCGGATCCGGAAACTCGTGGTGAACATGCACCAGCAGGTCTTTGTTCTGACGCGCTGCGTCGATCACCTGTGCCGCCTTGGCGGCTGCCTGCTCAATATTCACCAGTGGCAGTTTGCCGGAGGCAAAATACTCATTCTGGATATCGACAACAATAACGGCTCGTTTACTCATTAGACGGTTCCTCATTTGGTCATTTATTTCAGGTGTGTTCTGGTCAGAAAGAAAGACTCTCACCATCCGCCGGGATCAAAACCTTCTCATCAACTCCCTCGTTCTGAACGAACTCTGCCAGTTCCTCGCGGCTCAGGGTCATATGGTTCACCGCATCCATGTGCACGGCGACAATGTCCGCATCTGGCAAAGCGCGGTGAACGCGAAGGGTATCTTCTTTGCCCATGATGATCGGGTCGCCCTCAAAGCCGGTAAACTCCGCAGCGCCGGCATTCAGTACAACAACATCCGGCTGGAAGCGCTCCAGCGACTGCACCACATCATCACGCCACACGGTATCGCCTACCACATAAGTGGTTTCCTGCCCTTCTGCCTCAAAAACCACGCCCATGATTTCACCGAGCGCCTTGGCCAGCTCAGGAATGGCATAAAGGGTATTGGAGCCGTGTTGTCCTCCGGTTTTATGGAGTGTCACACCGCCAAATTCCGCCTGACCATCCAGGATGCGCACATCCTTGAAGCCTTGTGAACGGATCGTCTCGGCATCCGCCGCGTTCTGCACAAACAGGGGAATGTTTTTCGGCAACAGCTTCTGGGCAGCATCGTCCCAGTGATCCAGGTGGGTATGGGTAACGATCACCGCATCGGTACCCTCGATCACATCCTCAGCGGCCATGGGCAAGCCCACCAAAGGATTACGTAGCTCACTGCGGTAAGTGCCCGCAAAGCCCGGGTATGCCCCCTGGTCCGCCAGCATGGGGTCAATCAGAAAAGTAGTTTCTCCGTAGGTGACCTTGATGGTGGCATTACGTATCTGCTGTATCTGGTGGCTGGATTCCCGGGTACCGGGTTCGGCAAAAGCAGCGCCAGTAAAAACAGTCGAAGCCAGCACCAGAGCGCCAGCAAAGGTTTTAATCAACATAGTAT
>JAKDUK010000082.1 GCA_030457765.1 Marinobacter sp.
CGGTGAGCATTGGGTTGGCGAGACATTGGTGCCCTGGCACGTGTCGATCGGAACGCTACTGCTCGCATTTATCGTGCTACGCATGGTTTGGGCTTTCAGCCAGCGCGGCCAGCGGCCCAGCTATGACTACCCCCAGGAACACCTGGTAAAAATCGGGCACGGGCTCCTCTACGCGACCATGCTATTGCTGCCCATCACCGGAATTCTGGTCCTGCTGGGCGGCGGCTACGGTCTGACCGCCTTTGACGTGGAACTGATTGCCAAAGGTGACGAGATTGCCTGGGCATCGGCCATCGGCAGCATCCATTTCATCCTCGCCTGGACTCTGGCGGTTCTGGTCATTGGCCACATAGGCATGGCTCTGTTCCACCATCATGCGCAAGGAGATGGCACCCTGAGCCGGATGATCTGAAAGAAGCCAAGCTTGCTCGGACATCCAGCCCGGTGATGTCCGAACCCAACGCCAGCGAGTCCGCAAAAAACTTCAACAGCAGGCGCACCCTCCCTGAGCAGTGGCCCCCAGAAACGCCATGGCCGTCGCTGGGGGCCTTGCCATGGTACGCTGCTATCAGTGGGATATCTGGTTGATTTCCAAAGAGGGCTGGCAACCAACCTGCTCAACCCCAAATCCCTGATCTTCTGCTCTGTACTGCTTCCGCAGTTCATCCACCCGGAACTCTCAGGCTATGGTGGAGGTGCCACTGCCCAGGGCAATCGGGGCCATGGCTCCACCGTATAAAGCAGGCTCCAGAACAAGGGGGCTTTGTGCGCTCTAGAAGTCTGCGCCCCCACCTCGTCAGGTGATCGGGTTTGCCGGCTTCGCCGGGCAAACAAAAAAGGCAGACCAGTAACTAACTGATCTGCCTCTCTTTTATATGGTAGCGGGGGCTACTACAAAATCAGCCCGTAAATGACTGTTACCAAAGGGGTTTTTAAAACAAAGCCCTTTCCACTCTTACACTTAGGCCAATATCTTGTAACTCCCCGTGCGTTGTTGTATCGTCCAATAACTTTATTATTGATAGGTACATAGGGCGGTAGAGCATGCCAAGAAAAACCAAGGAAATGAGCGCCGCCGAGATAAAACGGCTAACGCACTCGGTTAGCAAATCCGGAAATGCCTATAACGCCCTTCACTCAGTTGGTGGCGTTTCTGGCCTGCTGATGCAGGTAACGCCCACCGGGGCGAAGTCCTGGATATACCGAACCACCATAGGCGCAAAACGCCGCAGCATTGGCCTTGGCGGCTACCCTGATGTGAGCCTTGCACAAGCCCGCGATATAGCCCGCGAATACAGGGAGCTGATCAAATCGGGCATTGATCCAATTGAACAGCGGCAACAAGCCCGCCTTGACCTCATTACAGCCCAGCTGGCCCGGATTACGTTTGACGATGCAGCGGCCAAGTACATATCGGAGAAGGCCAAGGAGTTCAAAAACCCGCGCCAGCGCAAGCACTGGGAAAACAGCCTGGCCACCTATGCCAGCCCGACCATCGGCAAATTGCCAGTAAGCCAGATTGACCTGGCACTGGTGAAGGCTGTTCTTGAACCGATATGGACAACCAAAACGGACACAGCCACACGGGTAAGAGCCCGGATTGAAGCCATACTGGGTTGGGCTGCTGTTCACGGCTACCGGAGTGAGGAAAACCCCGCTCGATGGAAAGGCTATCTTGATAAAGTGCTGCCCTCTCCGACCAAGATTGCGAAGAAGACTCATTTTGAAGCAATGCCAAGTGCTGATATTCCGCAGTTCTTTGCCGACCTACAGAAACGCCGTGGCAACGCCGCCAGAGCTCTGGAGTTCCTGATTCTCACAGCCAGCCGAACAAACGAGGTGATAGGTGACCGGGCTATAAACAAGCAAGGCGTTTTGTGGCGTGAGATCGACCTCAGTAAACAGGTCTGGACGATACCCGCCGATAAAATGAAGGGCGGCAAGGTTCACCGTGTACCTCTCACCGACCAGGCAGTAAAAGTGCTGCAATCGGTTCGCCAAGGTGGCGCCAATGATTTGATATTCCCCGGTGCCGGCGGTGAGATTGCTTCCAACAACTTCTTGACCAGCCTGATGAAGCGAATGGAGCGCCCCTACACTGTGCATGGCTTCCGCTCGACGTTCAAAGACTGGGCGCGTGAGTTCACCGGCTACGCTGACGAGGTTTCAGAATTGGCCCTAGCACACGTTAACAGTGACGCCACCCGCGCAGCCTATGCCCGCTCTGAATTGTTAGAGAAGCGCCGCCAGCTGATGAACGACTGGGAAAAATATTGCTATCACGGTAAGAAAATCACAAACGATAAGGTTGTTTCCATTGGTGGAGGCAAAGCGTGATCCGCTCTCTATTCAACTCTGATACCGAAACAGCCTCAGAGCTTTTTCATATTGTGGCTTCCACATTGATCAAGCGCGTGAACATGGATGAGGAAGCAGCCTCAAAGCTGGCGGACGAGATCACCGCAGGGATACGTCACGATGTAGGCGGTGGGCCGCTTTACATTCCAGGCCCAAACAGAGCAATGCGTAACGAAATGATCCGCGACGAGTTCCAGGGGAATAACCATGAGGACCTGGCCAGAAAACATGAGTTAAGCGTTCGCCAGATCGAACGGATTGTAAGACCTGACTACATCGACCAGCTGGCGGCGAGGTGCGCACCGAAATGACTAAACCAGACCCCTATGCCTGGGTAATAGAATGCGCCGACTACATCCGAGACAAGCAGGCCCGTGACAACTTCACTAAAGGCCGCGAGCTTTCATCTGGCCAGGTACAAAACAAGCGCGACGAGCTCAAAGAGAAGCTGGAAACTGCAATCAAAAAGGCCGATGCAGCCGTTGAAGCCCTAGCCCCGCTGCACAGAGGATTACAGCTTGGCCTTGACCAGTTTGACGCCATGGCCACTCGGATCAGTGAAGCTTGGAACAGTGCACTGCAAGTTCAAACGGAATGCAGGCTTGCTCTCTCCGAAACATTGCCGAACCCAAGGACACGGGAAATGGATTTACACCAAGCGGCTGCACGACTGGCCGTTGCCTATGACTCCGGTCCTGGTGCGCGCTCAATGGCGTTGAATATCATGGTAGAGGCCGGACTTAATGAACCTGGACAAGCCACCCTGACCCGTTGGCTGAAGGAAGCCCGCGAGAACTAATCTCAAATGCTCAATAGCTATCACCTTTTCTCAAAAGCTATCGAGTAACCCACCTAAGCGCCCCGCCAGCATCATTGCCCCGTGTTACAGCAAATCACACGGAGTAATGAGAAATGACACAGCAAGAAACCTCAAAATACCTATCCGATAAAGACCTGGCAAAACGATATGGCGTTGCCCGTGCCACCCCTTGGCGTTGGGTTCAGGCTGGCGTGTTCCCCGCCCCGGTAAAGCTAAGCCCTAACTGTACCCGCTGGAAGCTGGCGGACATTGAAGCATGGGAAGCAAAGCAGGAGGTGACGGTATGAGCGCCACTCTGGACAGCCTGCAAAGCCTCGCAAGCGCCGCCACGCTGAAAGCCGTAGAGCTTAACTACCTGATGGAGCTGGTCAATGAGATGGAGCTTGAGAAGGAAGTTAGTGATGACTGCCCGGCCTACATAACCGCTGGCAGCATTGGCGCCCTGAAATCCGCCACCAAGCTTATGGCGGAACTGCTAGACGGCTTGAATGCCGATTTGGATGTCGGGCTTCGCCACCTGGTTGATGTGCCTCCAGCTCCAATCAAGCGGGGTGCAAAGTGAAAAACCTACAGCACTTGGCTGAGAAGTTGCGGGCAAACACCGGCGCTATGATGGCTATAACCGAGCTTTACGAAGACATGAGGGGGGACTTTGAAGCCAACTCAGACGCCCCGAAGTATATCACTGGGTTCACTCTTGGCGGACTTGAGCGCGCCATCCACGTTCTGGCAGAAAGCACAGCGGCAACCAGCGATGACCTGGCCAATGAAATTAACGAAAAGGCGGGCCAGAAATGAAAAAAGCGCCCACCACCGAAGCAGTAAAGCGCCATACCCAAGACCAGTATAGCACCGCCCCTGCTGGCGGATACTCCGAACTGAAAAGCGCCCTGCTGGATGCAGACGTTGTACCACTGAATATTGATCAGGTTGTGGGGCAGCTGGTCGATGGCCGCCTGATACGATTCAAGACCGCCAGCAAGCCCGGCAAACGTAATGGCTGGATCGTTGCCCACTTTGACCAGGGCGTGCCGGTTGTTGTGATCGCCGGAGACTGGGGCACAGGCTCAGACATGAAGTGGGTAGCCAGCACCGGCGACACCATGACCGCCGCCGAGCGCCGCCAGCTCAAAATCCGGATTCAGAAAGCCCGCCGTGAGCGGGAAGAGCAAGAACACCGAAAACATGAAGATGCCGCGCTTCATGCCAAGGCAATGTGGCACAAAGCCGCGCCCGCCAGTGCCGATCACGAATATCTGGTAAGCAAGGGTATCAGTGCAAACACCGCCCGCCAGATTAATGATTGCCTGGTACTCCCGTTGATCGACTTCACCGGCAAGCTATGGAGCCTGCAAACGATCAACCCCCAGGGTAAAAAGCTGCTACTGGCTGGCGGAAAAAAGGCCGGGCACTTCATCGTCGTAAGACCCGTTGACTACCCAAAACGGATTTTGATCTGTGAAGGCTGGGCTACCGGCTGCACATTGGCCGAACAAATGCCGGAATGCTTGGTTCTGGCTGCAATTGACGCCGGAAACCTTGCAACCGTGGCCAAAGCTGCACGTAAGAACTGGCCAGAGATGGACCTGGTTATTTGTGGTGACGACGACCGCCAGACCGAAGGCAACCCCGGCGCTACCGCCGCCCGCAATGCCGCTATTGCCGCCCACTGCCGTTTTGCTCTTCCTGAATGGCCAGAGGGAGCTCCAGAACACCTATCAGACTTCAACGATCTGGCCAGCTGGCAGCGGGGGAAACTATGAGTGCCCGCCCATCGATCAATGTCATTGACCCCCGAACTGGGTTGAATGCACCACTTCCTGGTATCGATACAAACCCGTTACCACTGGCAGGCCGGACACCGCCGCCACCCTACCCAGTGGATGCTTTGGGGGAGTTGCTGGGCAACGCGGCAAAGGCCCTGGCCTATTACGTTCAGACGCCGCTGGGCATGGCCGCGCAATCGGTGCTGGCTGCTGCCTCACTGGCTGTTCAGGGACACGCAAACGTGCAAAAGGGGAACGTAGGCACCAGCCCCACAACCTTGTACTGCCTGACCATTGCCGCCAGCGGGGAGCGGAAAAGCTCGCTTGATGGCCAAGCTATGAAGCCGGTCTACGAGTACCAGGCAGAGCGTCGGGCTGAGTATGAAACCTTGCTGGCAGAATATCGGGCAGACCTTGAGGCTCACGAACTACGTCATAAAAGCATTGTGGCCAGCTACAAAGGGAGCGGCAAGAAACCCAAGCTTCTCAGCCACGACGATCAGCAAGCCCTGGCTGCCGATCTGGCGGAACTGGAAAAGAGCCAACCACAATCACCACCACGCCCCCATCTGCTGATGGAAGAACCCACAGCGGAAGGCATCTATAAGCATTTTCTTGATGCACTCGCGACCGCCGGCCTGTTCTCAGATGAGGGCGGAGCATTCTTCAGCGGCCACGGCATGGCCGACGAGGCAAAGGGGCGAATCATTACCATGCTCTCACAGCTATGGGATGGCAAGGCCATTACTCGCACCAGAGCCGGTGCCGGAGAGTCTGGAGTATTGGCGGGCCGCCGCCTGGCTGCCCACCTGATGGTACAGCCGGTGATCGCTGACAAGGTTCTATCCGATCGCCTAATGATGGGGCAAGGCTTTCTTGCTCGCTTCCTAGTTTGCAGTGATCGCTCTCTTGTTGGCAGCCGGTTCTTATCAGACCGGCACCAAGACGAAAGCGCCGCCAGTGACCCGGCCGTAATCTCGTTCTGGGATGCCCTGGGGGAAATTATCCGCCAGCCTTTGCCTACCAATGACGCCGGAGAGTTGGAGCCGGAAACCCTGCCTATCACCGGGGCGGCCTTTGATGCCTGGGTAACACTACATGATGCAATAGAAGAACAGCTATCACCTCACGGAGAGCTTTCTGTAATCCGGGAGTTCGCCGCCAAAGCAGCGGACAACGCCGCCCGGATCGCCGCCGTGCTTGCCTACATAGAAACCCGGTCCGCTCCAACGTCCGAGCACATTAACCGGGCTGCTGAACTGATGCAGTTCTACCTGCAAACCATGACCCAGAGAACACAGGAGGCTGCAAACAGCACAGTCGAACATGAGGCCCGGGAGCTGGCGGACTGGATCGGGCAGAACGGGGGAGAACTGAGCGCGGATAACTTTAACAAGCTGCCCGCTGCCTACCGGAAAGCAAAGAAGGCCCGCGGCCTGATGGCTCTGTTGGTGGACTATGGCCACGCCGTGGTTTCGGTTAGTGGCCCCAACGGGAAGGCTCGCGCCTGGAAACTGAGGGAGGCCCCGGACAATGTTTGATCTGATGGAGGCCATACGTCAACGGCAGAAAGTACAGCCGCCACCCGTTGCGGATTCTGCGGAAACTGCGGAAAGCCCACAACCACAGGCCGGAGAGCTTGCGGAAGGTTTGCGGAAGGATGCGGATAAAGACCAAGGTGAAGAATTTTCCGCAACTACCCGCAAGTATCCGCAAACACCAAAAATCAGCAAAGCCCCGGAAACAAAGGGTTCACGGGAGTTTTCCGCAAACCCGCAATATCCGCAGACCGATACGGACAAGAACAGGCACCGCGCAGAGATCGCCCCAAGGCAAGCGCTGGCAGAGCTGGCTAAGGAGCTGAGGGCAACCCCGCATATGCTACGCCGCCTGCTTTCCGCTGATGATATGCAGGCTATTACTGAGGGTGAATACACCCGGGAACTGTTGGTGGATTACTTCAGGCTTATGGAGAAGGACGGCCACGCCCTAACCGACCTGGACCACACAATCAGGAAGATGGAAAGCAAGGATGCCAAACGCCGTCGCCAGAGCGCCCACAGTCGCGCTGAATGGAATAAAGCATGGAAAGCCGCCCACGAGTTGTTCATAGATCATGTAATGGGCTGTACCGCCTGCCGTGCGCCACAGGGGCACTACTGCGCAACGGGACAAAAGCACCGGCAAGCGTATCTATCCGCCTATGAGGTGCCAGCGCCATGACACCGATCACGCACACCATTGAAACCCAAAACCACGGAACGGTTTATTTTTCGATACCCGCAGCCACGAGTAATTCTGGTTATGTATTCCTGAGCAAAACCGGAAAAGGCCGGATTTTGTGCAAAGGCGGTCAACTGTATGGCGACCCCGTTACGGCAACGCCCGAAACACTCGCCAGCGTTTGCCGAGGCTGGCACCGCCAGCGCCTGCAATTCATGCAGAAATACCGAATAAAAACTTACGATTACGCGCCGCCCCTTTGCTACAAGATGAAGCGATGGAGGAAGAAAAAGCGATGATGCGGGTTCGAGTTCCTATTGCATGGCCACTGGCTGGCTATGGACATCTGGCCCACCATGAAGCCGGGCACCTGGTTGTTGCTCGCTGCCTGGGTATGGCAACGGGTAACGCTATTGTGCGGGGTAGTGTTGGGTTTGCCGCCGTGGGTATGGGCACACGAGCGCCGGCCCCAGTCCAGGCGGACACAGTGTTGAAGGATCAGCCAGACGGCCTTGTCTGCGCCATGCTGGAAGCGTCCTATCCCGCCCATTGGCCCGGCAAGACCAAACACCAGGCAGGCATTGATTACGCCACTATGCTCACGGCTGGCAGGCAGGCCGAGCTGATCGAGGCCGATTGCACCCTAAGCCCTGACGAGTATCTGCATATCCGCGACAGCGACCACAAACAGGCACTTGAACTGCTGACACACCTGAACTGTTCCCGGCACTCACTGGGGTATTGCCAGCACCGCGCCCGCAGGCTGCTGTTAGATCACTGGGAGCAAGTCAAAACCATAGCCGCCAGCCTTAAGGAGCCCGCCTGATGACACCCGTGGAGCATTTCAGGACTGTGCTGCACTCGCTGGCGGATGGTAAGCCGCTGCCAGATTTATCAGCTGACTGGCTTCTCAATGGATTGATCCGACACGTGAGAGGGGAGCCGTTAGAGTCCGCCCTGGCACTCACGCCCGCCAACCGAACGAAAGCCCGGAATCATGCGCTCATGGCCGCTGCTGAGAGCCTGGGGGCGACTGACAGCCAATGGCACCGGGCTGTATTGCTGCAAAAGGCTATCGCTCGATTTGAAAGCAGGATTTGGCCAAAAATCCGCTATGAAACCGACCCAGATCTGCCACCCATCGACGCAGCGTTATTCCGAGCGTTTACCAGTGGCGCACGCCCCCTACGATCCGCCCGCCGCTTGTATGAATTGATCCGCTGACGAGTTATTCCATCGTCGTCAATTGTTGGCTTGTAGTCTGAAATCACACCCAGAAAACGAGTTAACTGATATGGCAAGAAATTACATCCAAAAAGGCAACGTCCTAGACTTCACCGCCCCGCCTGGTGGTGTCACCGCTGGCAACGGCTATATGTTTGGCGACCTTTTTATCATCGCGCTGAGCACCGAAACCGCCGGACGATCCTTCAGCGCCCAATGCGCTGGAGTATTCAACCTGCCCAAGCGTCCCGCTGATACGTTTACCGAAGGGGCAAACGTCTATTGGGATACCAGCAACGGCCAAGCAATTGTAACGCAGGCTTCCTCTGAACCGCTTATAGGCCATGCAACGACCGCGACTGATTCAGGAGCGGAAACCGTTGTAGTTCGATTGATCCCTGAATATGAGGAATACACCATGTCTGAAGGAATCCACCTATGAACATTGCAAACCCACGCGAAGCCATGGCCGCAATGGCTGACGCTGTTTTGATGAAAGCCGGTATCTGTCCCGATAACCCCCACCCACTGGCGGAGCAGCTGGCGGATAGAACCTTTGCACAGCTGGCGGAATATGCCGGTGAGATGACAATCATTGAGCAAGGCAGACGCCCGAGCAGTGAGCGTGCCGTGATGGGCCTGGGTTTATCCCGTTCTGACTTTGGCATGATCCTGGGCGGATCTTTTCGCCACCTGGCCAGCCGTCGATATTCTGAGTTTGCCGACCACCTGCCGTTGTGCGCACCCTTACCGGTTCGCGACTTTGATCCCGTGGAATTTCCGGATGTGATGGCCGAGCAAGACCTTGAGCTAATTGGCGAGGGTGGCGAGTACACGTCAAGCAGCCTTGTCAGTTACGGGCCGGTCAGTTCACGCCTACAGACTTACGGCCACGTTATTAACATAAGCCGTCACCTGATCGTCTCCGACGATATCCAACTGGTAAATAATCTATTTGCTCAATTTGGATCATCTGCCGCCCGGGTTGAGAATCGCCTGGTATTCGAAAGCCTGGAAGCTAACCCCAACATGCAGGACAGCGCCCCGCTGTTTCATGCTGACCTGGGCAATATAACCATTGACCCGTTGACCGCTGCCAGCCTCGCCAGTGCAACCGGTATGCTACGCCGCCAGCCCTTGCTAAGAGGGGAGCCAGCGAACAACAAGGCCCGGTTCCTGGTTGTGTCTCCTGACCTTGAGATCATCGCAAAGGGGTTGAACAAGGATCACGATGCTGGCCTTGAGATCGTTGCCAGCCCCTACATCAAAGATGGCCGATGGTATCTGATGGCTGACCCTGAAGTATCGCCTGTTATCCACCGAATGATTCTGCAACCTGGATCATCCGCTGTTGACCGCAACCGGAGCCCCATTGATGTTGAGCCCGCCCCGAAGGACATAAGCTATGACGGGTTGCGCCTGAAGGTAAGAGCAGACATTGGCCCGGTAGTAACAGGCCGCATTGGTATTGTTCGCGGGGGTGAGGCATGAGCGAGCACGCCACTTACGATGAATACAAGGCTGCTGCCATAAAGCTGAACAAAGCAATAAGCAGCCTGGATAGCGCCCTGGACAAGCTGAAGGCAACACGGACGAGCAACCCCGGTGAAGCTGTACTGAAGGCACGAGCCAAGGCACTGAAGGCAGAGACTCAGGTTGAACAGTGTCGTGATGATGTCATTGCTTTGATTCGCTCCCATTGGATACCAAACAGAGACTATGACCGGCCTGACGAACCGAACCCGGAAGTGTTGCGCCGAGCTGCTGCACTTATCTGATTAGAGTTCTCCGGGCTCAATGGGGCGGTTAACCTATTGAGCACGGGCACCACCGGACGCCAGCCCTTGGTTTGGGTGAGGGGTTTGCGAAAGCTGGCGGCAAGGTGCCCACTTTTCAATTCTAAATTTCCCACCTCGAATTTTTTCAGCGACACAAAAAAATCAAAAGGTACTCCTGAACGAAAAAAACTGTACGGGGGCGCGGAATCGCGGATTTCGAGAGTTTTTAGGAACTTATAGGGTTGTTGTTGGGGTTCGACTCCGAGCCTGGCCAGAGCAGACCGCCGCTGAAAATCAGACCACTACAAAAATATTGTAGTGTCCGACCTTTTACGAAAGCCCCGTAAAACTTTTACGCACCCTGATAGCGATAATCCTTAATGACAACCACCGTGGCGCTCACCCATGAGAATGACTGAAAACAAACGCCAGATTCTGGAAGCCCTGCGCGGGCTGCACGATGGAGATAATTTCATCGAGTATGGCCCGCCACCGTATTGCGCGGCTGATGTTGTGCTGATGGCAGGCGGCAATGTTCGGAACACATCGAGGACACTGCAACTGATGGAAGATCAGTTGCTGGTGAAAAGTGAAACGATCATGAGGGATCAGGCTTGCGAGGTTCCAAAGTTCGGACACTACCCGCGCCCGGTAACCGGCTACTGGAATGCTGAAACGATCATTGAAGATCAGGCCCGCGCCAAAGCCTGGCGAGATGGAGCCAAAGAAAGATCAGATAGGGCTTTTGAAAAGATGATGAGCCTATTCTGACCTTGCCAGCATGTACGAACCAGCCACAAGGCGGAACATGACATAACTTTAAGGTTGATAGGTAGGTAGGTGCATAAACAAAAAAACCAGCCGTAAGTGACTGGTTTAATTGATTATATGGTAGCGGGGGCTGGATTCGAACCAACGACCTTCGGGTTATGAGCCCGAC
>JAKDUK010000083.1 GCA_030457765.1 Marinobacter sp.
TTATCGTGCTTGGCCTGGGTAAAACGGGTACCTTCAACAAAATTCATCACGCTGACTGGCGTGAAGCGAAATTTATCACAGGCCCGACGGGTCGCTTTCAAGTCCTCCCCGCGCTTCTCGGGATGCTTCACCAGGTACTCCCGCGTGTAGCGCTTCATAAACGGGAAATCCAGCCCCCACCAAGCAAGCCCAATGATCGGCACCCAAATAAGTTGCTGCTTCAGAAAAAACTTCAAGAACGGTGCCCGGCGGTTAAATACTCGCTGCATGGCAAAGATATCCACCCAGCTCTGATGGTTACTAAGCACCAGGTACCAGCTTTCCCGGCGAAGATTTTCGGCACCTGTAATATGCCATTGCGTGCCATGGGTGAGCTTCATCCAGCCAGTATTACAGGCAACCCAGGATTCCGAGATCCAGATAATTACCCGGGTACACAAGACCCGAAAGCCCTTGTGGGGAATAACAAGTTTCAGTAACGCTGGAATGTAGAGCAACAAACACCAAAAAAGTGTATTGATTCCCAGCAAGATAGAGCTGAGTAAGCCGATAACGGGAGCAGGTAGGAAGCTGAGCATGCGATTCCTGTTGTGATTATTTGGTCAGTGGTTGGCAATCATACCAATCAGCACAGGCGATGGGCAGTGTCCATTTGTGACCTTAACGCCATCCCAAAATGACAGTCTTGCCATAGTGCAACCGGGCGGCGCAAGATAGCCTCATTTTTTTACCATGGACTGTTATATGCCTGATTTTATAAAAGCTGCTACAAAAAAAGCTGCAGGGCTGGCCCGACAGACAACTCTCTATGCAGGCAATGCCTTCGACCGGGTTTTCCGTGCAGCCAGCTTGGTACAAGCAGGGCAGACGCCGTTCGAAACGCTTCACTCAGGCGAGCTGATCAGCCTCCGCTATTATCCACCACTGCAAGAAGATTTCATTGAACTCGATGGCATCACCATTGCGGTTGAGCGCAAAAGCCATCGCACACCTGTGGTTATTGTGCCGCCTCTGGCCGTAAACATGCTGATTTATGACCTCTTCCCCCAACGCAGTCTGGTGCGTTTTCTACGCGCCAAGGGTTTTGAGGTGTATCTCATTAATTGGGGTACGCCAACCAGGGCACACAGCCATTATAATTTTCATACCTACCTGTCAGACCTGTTGCCTGCCTGTCTCGACCGGGTGCGGGAACACAGTGGTGAGAAAGAGCTAACACTACACGGCTGGAGCCTGGGCGGCATGTTCACGCTTTTTTATTCCGCTTTGGGCAAAAACTCGAACATTCGTAACGCGATTATTTTAGGGGCGCCCATCGACAGCCATGCATCCGGCATACTGGGCCTTTTGAGCCAGGGCCTGGGCGGCGCCGCAAATTTTGTTCACAAACATACCGGCCTGCAAATGCACGACCTCCGGCCACACTGGTTCCACAGCCCTGGCTGGGCCAATACCGTCGGTTTCAAACTGACCAACCCCATCGGCAGTGTGATGGGTTATTGGGAGCTGCTTATTCGCTTGGGCGATCGTGAGTTTGTCACAAACCATGCCACCACCGCCGCCTTCCTTGACCGCATGGTGGCTTACCCCGGCGGCATTGTTCAGGACACCGTGGTACGAATCTGGCTAGACAACGAACTGTCCCGGGGCACTGTGCAAATTGGTAACGACAAAGTACAACTTAACAATATTAACGCGAATATTTTTGCCATTGCGGGCAGTGAGGACACAATGGTTACACCCGGCTCAGCAAAGCGGCTGATGGATCATGTTAGCTTGAAGGACAAAACCTTTCGCGTAATCCACGGCGGCCACATGGGTATTCTGGCCGGCAGCAAAGCACCCCGGGAAAGTTGGCTGGAAATTGCAGAGTGGCTGGCTCAGCGTTCAGATTAAAGTGAAGCCAGGTTCCGGGAATGGCCGTTCTCGATTACACTGCTATCCATGAACCTTATTGATACATTCAATCTTGATATTCGCGCGCTCCACACCTTCATAACCGTTCTCGACGAAGGCAGCGTTTCCCGCGCGGCCATCAAGCTTGGGGTTAGCCAGTCAGCGGTTAGTCACACACTTGAGCGTTTGCGCAATGCTCTGGGTGACCCACTGTTCGTGAAATCCGGGCGGGGCATTGCGCCCACCCGTTACGCCCTTCAGGCCGGGCCACACATACGCCAAATCCTGGACGACATGCACTCATTGGCATCTGGCCCGCCCTTCGTGCCGGAAACCACGGAACTCACCTTCACCGTTGCCGCCAACGATTATGAGCGAGATCTTCTGTTACCGCCGCTCATGCAGCGCTTGCGCCAACAAGCCCCTGGTGTGCTGTTACAGGTAATTCCATCCGGCATTCCCACCGCCGACATGCTGCGTAAAAATGTGTGTGACTTGATTATTTCCCCCCACGCGCCAGAAGCCACCGATGTGATGCAACGGGGCCTGATGGCGGATCGCATGGTGGTTTTCTACGATTCTGGCCAACGCAAGGCACCAGAAAGCGTACCCGATTATCTGGAAGCAGATCACATCGCCTTAGTGTTTGCCCGTGGTGAAGAGCCTGCCCTTGAAGCCAGTCTTTCCGCCAGCGGACTCACCCGCCGAAACGTTATCACGGTTTCTAACTTCTCCGGTCTACCGGAATTCCTCCGGGGTACAGACATGCTGGTTACCGCGCCTGAGCGCATGAGCAAACACTTACTTAGAGATTTTTCCTGGGTGCCCTTACCTTTCACTTTCAAGCCGTTTACCCTGCTGATGGTGTGGCACCGTCGCAACCAAAACGACTCCGCACACCGCTGGTTACGTAACCAGGTAAATGCCGTTGCAGCCACCATGAACGGTCTCAACGAGTAACCTATCTATTTTGCTCATATATCCTATGAGCGGCACCGCCGTTATTTTTTAACCCAATAGCCCATAGAATCCACTCCAACGTTGACCGCACCTGCTTCCCCTAATGTATATATGGACAATACATGCTCGCACTCACCAGTATATGGACAACCATACTGCTCGCCGCCGCCGTTGCACTGGGGCCGCTGGCCACAGATATGTACCTGCCGGCACTGCCACAGATAGGCAGTGATTTTGGCAGCGGCACCAGCCAGGTTCAGCTCACCCTGAGCCTGTACATGGCTGGCTTTGCCATCGCGCAACTGGTGTGCGGCCCTCTGGCTGACCGATTTGGTCGCAAACCCATCATGATCGGCGGCTTTGTAGTGTTTGCTGCGGCCAGCATTGGCTGCGCACTTGCCAGTAACATCGAAACCCTGATTTTGTGCCGCTTTTTGCAAGCGCTGGGTGGGTCCGCAGGCCCGGTTTTGGGCCGGGCGGCGATTCGCGATATCTATACGCCCCGTGAAGCGGCAAAAATCATGGCCATTCTCGCCAGCATCATGGCTTTGGCGCCGGCCGTCGCACCCACCCTGGGTGGCGTAATGGTCGCTAGCCTGGGCTGGCATTCTATTTTTCTCGTGCTGGCTGGTTATGCCCTGATCATGACAGCAGTGGTTGCCTTCGGTATGCCGGAACCCATGCGCCCGGAATACCGCCAAACCCTGAAGCTCTGCAGCTTATCGCGAAACTACCGCGCCATAGGCACCGACATCAGCTTTCTCGGCTATACCTTGACCAACGCCTTGATATTCTCAGGTCTGTTCGCGTTTTTGTCCGGTTCCTCGTTCGTGCTGATTGATTTCCTACACGTACCGCCGGAAAAATTTGGCCTGTATTTCTCCGGCATCGTCGTCGGCTATGTAGCCGGCAACCTCTCAGCCATTCGCCTTGGCAGCCGCCTGGTGCCAGATCAGATTCTCGTGCGCGGGCTGATCATTGCCGTGGCTGCAGGCGCCCTGATGGTGGGTCTGGCACTCGCAGAAGTGTTTAGCGTGTGGGCTGTTATCCTGCCCCAGGCACTGTTTATGGTAGGCATTGGCATGGTTCTGCCCCAAACCATGGCAGGCGCCATGGCTAACTTCCCACGCATGGCCGGCTCGGCTTCGGCGCTGTTCGGCTTTGCTCAAATGGCCATCGCAGCCTCCGCCGGTATGCTCGTGGGTTACCTACACGACGGCACCTCACTGGTCATGGCCTCCATCATTGCTATCTGCGCTATTTGCTCGCTGGCCAGCTACCTGTTGCTGGTCCAGCGCCACCCGGCTGTGGGTTTCGAACCACAGACCGGTTGAAACCTCATAAAAAGGGACTAAAAAGAGTATGCTGGTTTTGAATATTTACCGATAACAAGGAGCAAACCATGAGCAAAGTTACCCTAGACGGCAATCCTGTTGAAGTGAGCGGCAAGTTTCCACAAAACGGCGACACCGCACCGGCCTTTACCCTGACTAACAGCGGCCTGGAAGACGTAAAACTCGACAACTGGGCAGGAAAGCGCAAAATCCTGAACATCATCCCCAGCATCGACACCGGCGTGTGCGCGGCATCTACTCGCAAATTCAACGAAAAAGCCGGCGCGCTGGACAACACCGTGGTGCTGGTTATCTCAGCCGACCTGCCTTTCGCAGCCGCCAGATTCTGCGGCGCAGAAGGTTTGGATAACGTGATCACGCTTTCCACCTTCCGCAACCCAAGCTTCCAGAAAGACTATGGCGTAGCCATGCAAGACGGCCCGCTGGCCGGACTTTGCAGCCGCTCGGTTGTGGTTCTGGATGAAGACAACAAGGTGATTCATAGCCAACTCGTTAACGAAATCAAAGACGAGCCAGACTACGATGCAGCCCTGAAGGCTCTCTAAGGCTAAAGCGGCTGATAACCCAGGCCGAAGCCTTGCGGGCGAATCAACCTCCCCAGACTGTGCATTGCCAAGGACGGCAATGCCAAGCCCCCAAGGACGGGTTCACGGCGTGTCTGGGGAGGCTGATTCGCCTGCAGGGCTAACTCCAAAACCTGTTAAACTCCCACACCCAACCCAAGACGAAGGCACTACCCCCAACCCGTGAGCAACACCTCCCAAAACGTCAGCCTCCCCCGCCAGCTCTACAACATGACCTGGCCCATGCTATTTGGCGCACTTTCGCTAATGACCTTCCAGCTTGTAGACAGCGCCTTCATCGGCCAGTTAGGCCGTGACCCGCTGGCAGCGCTTGGCTTCACCCTTCCTATGCAGCAACTTATTATTGGTTTGCAGGTGGGCCTGGGTATCGCAACCACGGCCATCATTTCACGAACCCTGGGTGCGGGTGACGAGATTCGAGCCTTTCGCTTGGGCGGATTGGTTATAACGGTGGGCAGCACACTGGTGTTCGTGTTGTGCATCAGCTTATGGCTGCTACAAAGCCTGATCATGGGAGCGCTGGGTGCCGACGACACCTTGCTCCCTCTGGTGCGCAGCTATTGGGTGCCCTGGTTACTCTCCGCCTGGATCGGCGCACTGCTTTATTTTGGCTATAGCATTTGCCGCTCCCATGGCGATACCAAGCTGCCAGGCTACATGATGATCGCCACCAGCCTCGCCAACATCGCGCTAGACCCACTTTATATTTTTGTATTTGATTGGGGCCTGCCCGGAGCCGCCTGGGCCACCACCACCTCATTCGGTATCGGTTGCTTATTCATCTACTCAAAGTTATTCAAACGCGGCTGGGCCAGGTTCGACATTCGCGAACTTGCATTGGGCCGCGCCCTGAAACAACTCAACAGCATTATGGCTCCGGCCATGGTCAGCCAGCTTATGCCCCCGGTCTCTGCCATGCTGGCAACTGCTATGGTCGCCGGCTTTGGTTCCGCTGCAGTTGCAGCCTGGGGGCTCGGCACCCGCCTGGAGTTTTTCTCCATTGTGGTGGTGCTCGCATTAACCATGTCGATGCCACCGATGATCGGCCTCATGCTGGGCCGTGGCGATATTGAGCAAATCCGCAAACTGGTGCGGCTGGCGGTGCGCTTTGTGGTGGTATGGCAACTGGCCATTGGCCTGCTCTGGCTAATCGGCTCTGGCCTTGTTTCCAACCTGTTCACCAGTGATCAGCAGGTGCAGGACATACTCGGCGCCTACCTTTTGCGGGTGCCGCTCAGCTACAGCGGCCTGGGGGTGTGTATGCTGATGGTGTCTGTGTGCAACGCCCTTGGCCTGGCCATGCGAGCGCTGTTGGTATCAACCTTGCGACTGTTTTTATGCTTCTTGCCATTGTTATGGCTGGGCAGCCAACTCAACGGCATTCATGGCCTGATGAGCGGTGCGTTGGTGGGCAATCTCTTTGCCGGCGCTATGGCATATAGTTTTTATCGCACCGGCATGAAAAAACTTCGCCAGCGCGAAAGCGCATCAGGCAAAGCGTGATCGAAAGCCTTCCGGCATGGGCACTACTTTCTTTTGGTGGTAATCAAAAAATACAAACCCGTATTTCGCCCGCGCAACCGGTTGGCCACTTTCAGCCTTGGTTACCCGGAACACAAAATCGCCGCCGTACTTGTTGAAATCGGTCAGCCCCACCTCAAAACGCAGCATCTCGGGAAAGAACGATTCCGACTGATACATGGTGGCCAAGTCGGTCACGATAATCCCCTTGCCGCTGCCGTCGCCCTCAGACACGCCATAGCTTAAAAGAAACTGGGCCCGCGCTTCAGAGAGCATGGACACCAGGGCATCGTTACCCAGGTGGTTGGCACCGTTGATGTCGGTGGTTCTAACCTGCATGCGAGTTTCAAAACAAAAAACATCATCGGGAAAAGAGAGCTCGATTCGGGCCACGTGAAGTACCTGTTTTTCCTGTGAATTGGAGAGTGCCTGGTCGCAGGCGCCGATGATACGCTGTTGGATTGAGGCGTTCACCTCAAGATCTTATGGCAAAAATCAGTTATCTTCATTAAGCGTCTTTGCGCGCTAGACTCAGAGGTAACCGGAGGTTAAAAGCTTGAACAATCAAAGCCAGAAGGAAATTCGCCCTGCAGCTACTCTGGCACTGGTGCGGGATTCTCAAAATGGCCTGGAAATACTGCTGTTGCAGCGTACCTGGGGTGCGGTATTTTTGCCTGGCTATTACGTGTTTCCCGGCGGCGCCGTCGATCAGCATGACATCCATGGGCGCGACCACACCGCCGGCCCTGCCGACACCGAAATCAGCCATACCATGAGCTTGAGCGAAGGCGGCGCAGATTACATGTTAGCCGCCGTGCGAGAATGCTTTGAGGAAGCAGGCGTGCTGATGGCCGTGGATTCAGACAAACGCACAATTGGCGCAGACCACGCGGCTCACAATGATCGTGAGGCTGTATTCCGCGGCGACTTATCTCTCGCAGAACTCTGCCAGCGCCACCAACTAACAATACCTCTGGACCGTTTGGCCTACCTAAGCCATTGGGTAACACCTCCCGGCCCTCCCCGGCGTTTTGATACCCGGTTTTTTGTCACCAAGGCACCGGAACACCAACCAGTAAAGCATGATGGCGACGAAACCATCGCCCACGTTTGGATTAGCCCCGCAAAGGCTCTTGAAGAACATCGCTCCGGCCAACGGCTGATGACCTTGCCCACCCTTAGAACCCTGCGGGTACTGAGAGATTTTGATAACGCAGACAACCTGATGCGTTACGCCTGGGCAAACCCACCAGAGCCCTTCCCAACCCGGCCATGGCCAGCCATCCGGCGCGGCAAGCCGGTGATTCTGGAGCCAGGATCACCGGCCTATGATGAAGCAAGTAAGCTAGACCCCGAGGGCGAAGGCAGCACCAAAGCTGAGATTACCCCAGGCGAGCCAGTGGAAGTGGCAGCCGGCGTAATCCGCCTGACAGCTCCTAACCCCGGCATGATGACCGGGCCAGGCACTAACACTTACATTTTGGGGCACAAGCGTTTTACAGTATTAGACCCTGGCCCCAGCCATGCTGAGCATATTGAGAGGATCCTGGAGATCACGGGAGGGAAGATTGATTCGGTGGTGGTTACTCACACCCACCTGGATCACTCCCCGGGCACTCGCGCTCTGAAGGAGAAAACCGGGTGCCGGGTTTATGGTCGATTAGCGCCGGAAGGCGCCTCACAAGATCAGAATCTTGCGCCAGATGAACAACCTGAACACGGCGATTTGATAAAAACCGACACCGGCATACTCAAGGCGCTGCACACCCCGGGGCACGCTTCCAACCACCTGTGCTTTTTGCTGACGGATCAGGCGTTGTTGTTTTCAGGGGATCACATCATGCAGGGCTCAACGGTGGTCATTAACCCGCCGGATGGCAATATGAAAGCCTATATAGAGTCGATGTACGATCTGCTGGCAGAGTCTATCCGCTTTATTGCGCCGGCCCACGGCTTTTTGATGGGGCATCCGGAAGCCATCATCGACTACCTGATCACCCACCGCCTGACCCGGGAACACAAAGTGGCCAAGGCCCTCGAAAAACTGTCGCCGGTTAACCTGAAAGACCTCACCCACAAAGCCTATGGCGATGTGCCAACGGCCATCCACGGCGTTGCGGCCAGATCGGCGCTGGCCCATCTGCTGAAGCTGGAGGCCGATGGCCGGGCCACCCAAGACGGTGAGTTATGGCAGGCTACGCCAACCATTTAAAAGACTTATCACCTGAGCGGCCGCTCATCGAACCCGCCTATGCCGGCATATGCACCCAGCGCTTGCCGGCTTCTATTTTTTTGCGATGATGTAAACCGCGTGCACAATCCCGGGGATATAGCCCAGAATGGTCAGCAATATGTTGATCCAGAAGTGCTTCCCTATGCCTACCTGCAAAAAGACACCCAGTGGTGGTAACAAAATCGCAATAATGATTCGCAAAAGGTCCATATTATTCACTCCCCTCGTTAGATATAACTAACATGCTTGCCTTAGCAATCCCTGCAAGCTAGCTAGATTATTAATCTTATCCAAATTCACCTGAAGTTCATGGCAACACTATGAAAATGGCATTAAATCTTTGTTATTGCCATATTCATGGCGGCTAGTCGACCTTTATCCTTGGGCCCTTGTTGATGACCCGTGAGGAATCATGCTGTTTTTGAAGCTGCAAACGCTGACCAACACCATCGCCACTGCGTGCCTGTTAATGCTCGCCGGCCCAGCCATGGCGCAGACAGACACACCTGCCGAAAAGGCAAAGGACACCACCGCTCAAGAGGTTTTGCTGGCAGAGTTGGCCGAAGATGAAAGCGTTGAAGTTGTAGAACGTTCAGAACCACGACGGCAAGCCAACACGCTGCCGGCGCCCGAAACAGGCCCAGCACCCGAAAAAGAGGCAGAAAAGCCAAAGCCCACGCCAAAACCCAAAAAGGTAGCGCCCAATATTGATTTGAAGGAAGTAGCGCCAGTACCGGTTCCAGAGCCGCCGAAAGACACAGCCGGTGAGGAACAGGAGGTCTCTGAGGCGGATCCAGAACCAGACACCGAAGAACCACAGCCAGCCAATAATCTGGTTTTACTGGGCAGCGAAGTTTTGCCCGGCACATCAACGCGTCTGGCTTGGTCACCCGGCATTCAAATTGCCGGTTTGGCACAACCCACTCCGGTACTCGTGGTTAACGGCGTTAACGCCGGTCCAAACCTTTGCCTGACGGGCACGATTCACGGCGACGAGTTAAACGGCATCGAGATTATCCGGCAAACCATGTACGACCTGGATCCGGAAAAGCTGAGCGGCAGCGTGGTAGGTATTCCCATTGTAAACCTGCCAGGGTTTCAACAGGGTAGCCGCTACCTGCCAGATCGTCGCGACCTGAATCGCCATTTCCCTGGCAGCGAAACTGGCAGCCTGGCCGATCGCATCGCGTATTCACTGTTTGAAAATGTCATCCGGCACTGCGACATGCTGGTGGACATTCACACCGGTTCATTGAAGCGCACGAACCTGCCGCAGCTGCGGGCAGACATGAACAACCCCACGGTTGCAGAATTTACTCGGGGCTTTGATCGCATGGCGGTGGTACACAGTAGCGGATCATCAGGCATGCTCCGTACAGCAGCCGTCAATGCTGGCATTCGCACGGTTACAATGGAAGCTGGCGAATCCCACCGCATCCAGGAGCACCAGATAGATGCCGGCGTAAACAGCCTGACCAGCCTGATGGAAAAGCAGGGCATGATTTCCCGAATGTTTGTCTGGGGCGACCCCCAGCCGGTGTATTACAACTCAGCCTGGGTAAGAGCAAACCAGGGCGGCATTTTGTTCAGTGAGGTTAAACTGGGCGCAAAGGTGTCCGAGGGACAAGTTCTTGGCTATATTGCCGACCCAATCACCAATGCCCAGCATCCCATCCACTCCAGCAGCGATGGCCGAATTATCGGCATGGCGGTAGACCAGGTAGTTATGGCGGGTTTTGCTGCCTACCACATAGGTACGGAGGCAAAAGTGCCTGGAGAATAGTATCCTACCGGTTTTTACAGCCACGAACGGTTCTGACAACCGCCCAAGGAGCCCATTATGTTCAAAAAACCATCGTTTAAATTCCACCCGCGCACGTTGGTTTCAACATTGCTGGCGCTGATTGTTATGGCATTCGGTTCTACGGCGAATGCCCAGAATAACGAAGCCACGCAGGTGGAGGTTCCCAGTGAGATTGTGGATGTAGATATCTCTCCAAACACAACATCAAGCATGAACAGTACGCCGAATGAAGGCACCACAGGGCTCTGCGAGCGGCCCGAACAGTGGCTTTACGCCAAAACCTACGAAGAAGGTGATATGGCCAGCCATGGCGGCAAGGTGTGGAAAGCCGTCAAGCAAACCAATGGCGACATGCCTGGCAAGAACACACCGCCATTCTGGGAGCGCGTAGAAGGTCACTGCTCCGAGTCAACTTATTGATTTAGCGGTTGGTGGGCAACACGGATTCGATGCGTGTCAGCACTTCGGCCAGCACCGCTTTGGGGCAGCCAATGTTGAGGCGCATAAATCCACTGCCCTGCTCACCGAATGAGATACCCGGGTTCATACCCACGCGTGCGTCCTCTACAAAAAACCGTTTCAAGGCAGCATCGCTTAGCCCCAGATTTCGGCAGTCGAGCCACATCAGGTAAGTGCCTTCCGGCGCCTGGGTTTGAATGCCGGGCAGGCGAGCATTGACGGTCTCTACCACAAAATCTCGGTTCTTCTGTACATACC
>JAKDUK010000021.1 GCA_030457765.1 Marinobacter sp.
TGATTTTGGTTGCGTCGTCTGTGGCGCAGGTTCATTTTCTGCTGGATCTCCTACCGGAAAAGCTTTACCAAGAAGCCCTTAGCCATTGGCCCGGCCCTGTTACCTGCCTGTTGCCAGATGTGAACAAACAGATTCCCGATTGGGTGCGTGGTGATCACAACACGATTGCGGTCAGAGTCAGCGAACACCCGGTGGTCAAGGCGCTGTGTGAAACCACTGGCATGCCTTTGGTTTCCACGTCCTGCAACCCCGCCGGGCAAGAGCCAGCGCTTAATGCACGGCAGGTTGTCGACTATTTTGGTGATCAACTCGATCAAATTGTGCCGGGTGCGCTTGGCGGCAACCAGAAACCCAGTCGCATCATTGATATTGTTAGCGGTAAACAGCTTCGTTAGGAGAACTCATGCCACAGCAACCGGATAGTAATGCCGTTAAGCAGTACCTGCTTGGCCTGCAAGACACCATATGCCAGCGCCTGGAAGCGCTGGAAGGTGGCGCAAAGCTTGTGCGTGATGCCTGGGATAGGCCAGAGGGCGGCGGCGGAGTAAGCCGCGTGATCAGCGATGGCCGGGTGTTTGAAAAAGGGGGGGTTAATTTCTCCCATGTAATGGGCGACACCATGCCGGCGTCTGCCACCGCCCACCGCCCCCACCTGGCGGGCGCTCCCTGGCAGGCCATGGGCGTCTCCCTGGTGATTCACCCGAACAACCCTTATGTGCCAACCTCCCACGCCAACGTCCGATTTTTTATTGCCACGCCGAAAGATGGCCAACCGGTTTACTGGTTTGGTGGTGGATATGATCTAACGCCGTACTACGGCTTTGATGAAGATTGTGTCGACTGGCACCAGACCGCCAAGGATGCTTGCGCACCGTTTGGTGAGGATACATACCGCCGCTACAAAGATTGGTGCGACGATTATTTTTACCTGAAGCACCGGGACGAACCGCGAGGTGTGGGCGGGCTTTTCTTCGACGACCACAATACGGGTGATTTCGAACAGGATTTCGGGCTGATGAAATCCGTGGGCAACAGCTATATTGAGGCTTACGAACCCATTGTTCGGCGCCGAATGGACCTTGCTTACGGTGAGCGCGAACGGGATTTTCAGCTTTACCGTCGTGGCCGTTACGTGGAGTTCAACCTGGTATACGACCGTGGCACGTTGTTCGGGCTACAGTCTGGCGGGCGCACAGAGTCTATTTTGATGTCGTTACCACCACTGGTGCGCTGGGATTACAGTCGGGTACCGGAGGCTGGCAGTGAAGAAGCCCGGCTAACGGAGCACTTTCTCACCGGCCGTGATTGGCTAGGCAGCAGCGGGCAGTAAACGAGGTAGGTTATGAGTAATGAGCTTTATGCGGTGGTAGGCCACCCGATAAACCACAGCAAATCGCCGAAAATCCACAGTCAGTTTGCCCAGCAGACTCGCGAGCCGATTGAGTACATAGCCATCCAGGCGCCCTTGGATGGTTTTACGGCAACCGTTCGCCAGTTTTTTGAAGGCGGCGGCAAAGGGCTCAACGTAACCGTACCTTTTAAAGAACAAGCATGGGAGCTGGCGGATTGCCGGGTCGCGAGAGCTGAAAAGGTCGGTGCGGCGAATACCTTGTACCAGAACCCCGAAGGGCAGTTGATTGCTGACAACACTGACGGCCATGGACTGGTGCGTGATCTGCTCGCCAACCACGACGTTCAGCTCAAAGGCGCTCGCATATTGGTTCTGGGCGCAGGTGGCGCCGTTCGCGGTGTTTTAGGCCCGCTGCTTGAACAGCATCCCGCCAGCCTTACCATCGCAAACCGCACGGTGGCCAAAGCCGAGGCACTGGCTAGATTGTTCGCAGATGAGGCCGGCACCGCCACATTGAGCGCCTGTGGATTTGAAGAGCCGGACCAGCCGTTTGATCTGATTATCAACGGCACCAGCGCCAGTTTGCAGGGCGATTTACCCCCCCTTTGCGCAAATGTGATCACGGCAGACACAGTGTTGTACGACATGATGTACGCTTCACACACAACGCCATTTAATCAGTGGGCTCTGGATAACGGAGCCGTGCGGGTATTTGACGGCTTGGGTATGCTGATTGAACAGGCCGCCGAATCCTTTCGAGTATGGCGGGGCGTGCGCCCGGAAACTGCACCGGTTATTGATGCGATGCGTAACGATTGAGACGCGTAATCACTGAAAAGGTGCGGTGCAGCCGTGCCAGTCTCAGAGACAACAATCCGTAGTAAGGGCTATGCATGGATATTCTTACCCTCGTAGGGCTTGTCGCCGGTATTGTGATTGTTATTCTGGCGATGCTGGCAAACGCCTCGCTTTTGACCTTCCTGAATCTCCCCGGCCTGGCCATTGTTCTGGGCGGAACCTTTGCGGTTACACTCATAAAGTTTCGCGTGTCTTCCGTTACCAGTGCTTTTCGATTGGCCATGAGCTCGGCATTCACCGACAAGGTCGATCGGCCCACAGAGCTTATTCGCGAGGCGGGAACACTGGCTTTAGTGGTGCGCAAAGAAGGCGTGCTGGGGTTGGAAAACCATCAAACCAGCAACGAGTTTCTGCAGAAAGCCATTAATCTGTGTGTAGATGGCCATCCGCCTGAATTGGTTGAGGAGGCCCTGGCTCAGGAGTCTCAGCAGATGACCGAGCGCTATGAGGTCGCTGAGCGGGTATTCCGAGGCATTGGCGAGTCTGCGCCGGCGATTGGCATGCTGGGCACCCTGGTGGGTCTGGTACAGATGCTTAACTCGCTGGATGACCCTTCTTCTATCGGCCCGGCTATGGCTGTAGCGCTGTTAACAACGCTGTACGGTGCCTTTATTGCCCAGTTGATAGCCTTGCCTCTGGCCGACAAACTTCAGTTAAAAGCCGAGGACGAAAATCGCAATCAGGTACTGATCGTTACCTCCATCCGTAACATCATGCGCGGTGAAAACCCCCGAGTAATGACCGAAATGCTCTCATCGTTTGTAACGCCGGATCAGCGCACAGGGCTGACGCCGGAGCGGGAGGGCTGAGGCTTTGCAGCAAATCCGCACAAACAGGAAGCCCCGGCAGAAAAACCAAACGCCTGCTTGGATCGTGACCTTTGCCGATCTGGCCACGTTGCTGCTTACGTTTTTTATTCTGCTGCTGTCTTTTGCGGAAATGGATATCGAAAAGTACAAAGCCATGGCCAACTCCATGTCCGTGGCGTTTGGTTCGGCCAACGTACTGGATGATAGCGTGGGTGGCTCACCGATTACTCTGGTGGAATCAGACACAGTTTCCCTGCCAGAACCTACGGAAACACAGACCCGAGAGCCGGAATTCATCGATGAGCGGGCGCCAGAAACCGCAACTACCGTTATCTCTGGCGGTGTGCTGGACCTGGCCAGCCGAATGATCAGCGAACTGGAAACTGAAGTGGCTTCGGGGGCTTTGAGTGTTAACTACGACCAAAACAAAGTGGTGATCCGGTTTTCTGAAGAAGCCACCTTCCGTTCTGGCCAGGCGTCTATCAAACCGGAAATGATCCCCATTATTGAACGAGTAGTGGGCGTGTTGGCTGGCTGCACCGGCGACGTGTTGGTTTCCGGTTACACAGACGACCGCCCTATTTCCAGCAGCCGATACCGCTCCAACTGGGATCTCTCCGCAGCCCGGGCGGTATCAGTGGTGCATGAACTCGTGCTGAACCGAAAGGTGCCCGCAGAGCGTGTCGTTGCTGCCGGCCGCGCCGAAACCAACGCCCTCGCCCCAAACGACACCCCTGAAAACCGGGCCCTGAACCGCCGGGTAGAAATCGCCATACGCGACCCCGAGTGCGATGATGCTATTTCAACGGGAGATCTACCGGTAGAAATCCTGCCCTGAATTTCCCGCGCCCCCCGGTTCATGTTGGTTGCCCTTATGATCAGCCCGGTTCGGCCAGATATTCGTCTTTGAGCTTCACGTAGTTGGCCGCTGTATATTTGAAAAACGTACGCTCGTTTTCTGACAAGGCCCGTGCCTTCTTACACGGCGAACCCACATAAAGGTGCCCGGATTCCAGGGTTTTCCCCGGTGGCACCAGACAACCGGCCGCAACAATTACCTCATCTTCCACCACGGCGCCATCCATAATGATGCACCCCATACCTACCAACACCCGACTACCCACAGTACAGCCGTGCAACAGGGCTTTATGCCCGACAGTGACATCATCGCCAATAATCAGCGGATAGCCTCCGGGGTTATAATCGCTGGCATGGGTGATATGCAGCACCGAGCCGTCCTGAATGCTGCAGCGATCGCCAATACGGATTTTGTGCATGTCGCCACGCACCACCGTCATTGGCCAGATGGAGCAATCGTCGCCGGTTTGAACATCTCCGATGACCACAGCACTGGCATCCACCAGAGCGCGTTCTCCGAAACTTGGCGTGGTACCCTTGTGAGAGCGTATATTCGTCATTACATATACCTTAGTTGCATTAACTCTGGAGTCGGGGGCAGCTATGCAGGAGGTTGTTCCAAAACTGTGCGGAGCCATGAATGGCGGAGCCCAAGCGTCACATGGATGTGCCGCAAGGAGCGTGTTTTGGAACAACCTCCTGCATAGCTGCCTTTCCCCCAAAGTTTGATATCAATAAAGCTACCTGACATTTGAACAGCTGAGAAGGGCATCCATGAATAACCCGTTACTGACTGATGATTTGCTGCCAAAATTTGATCATGTGCGCACCGAGCACATGGAAACGGCCATAGACCAGATTCTCAGCGAGAATCGCGTGAAAATCGCCAGCCTGGCCCAGAACGAAGACCCTACCTGGGATACCCTGGCCCAGCCCATGCAGTCGCTGGAAGACAAGCTCAACAATGCCTGGTCGGTTATTTCGCACCTCAACGGCGTGATGAACAGCGACGATCTGCGCAAAGTCTACAAAAACTGCCTGGAAAAACTGACGGAATACAGCACTGAACTCAGCCAAAACTCCGCCCTGTGCGACGCCTACAAAAAGCTGGCCGCCCGGGAGGATTTCAAAGACCTAAGCGAAGCCCAGCGAAAGTCTGTGGATAACACCCTGAGAGACTTTCACCTTGGCGGCGTCGACCTGCCCGACGAGCAGAAGCAGCAGTATGCAGCTCTCTCCCGTGAGCTGGCAGAATTGACCAACAGCTTCAGTGAAAACGTACTGGACGCCACTGAAAACTGGTTCAAACACATCACCAACGTGGAAGAGCTGGCCGGCATACCGGAGAGTGCCATCGAAGGCGCAAAGCAGGCGGCTAGCCAGAAAGAACTGGATGGTTATGTAATTACCCTGGACTTCCCCAGCTTCTTCCCGGTGATGACCTATTGCGACAACCGCGAACTGCGCCACGAAGTTTACGAGGCGTTTGTTACCCGCGCCTCTGACGTAGGCCCGGATGCCGGCACCTGGGACAACACCCAAGTGATGGCCGAGATTCTCAAGCGCCGCCACGCCCAGGCCAAATTGCTAGGCTTCGACAATTATGCGCAAAGCTCGCTGGCCACCAAAATGGCCCGGGATACCGATGAAGTTCTGGGCTTTCTCAACCAACTGGCGGCCAAATCCAAGCCGGTGGCGGAAAAAGAGTTTGCCGAGCTAAAAGCCTTCGCCAAAGACGAACACGGCCTCGACGACCTGAAAACCTGGGACGTAGGCTACTATAGCGAAAAGCTGCGCCAGCAGCGCTACGACATCTCACCGGAAACCCTGCGCCCCTGGTTCCCTGTGAATAAGGTGGTACCGGGCCTGTTCCGGGTTGCCGAAAAGCTGTTCAATGTGCAGATAGAAGCCAAACCAGAGGTAGAAACCTGGCACGAAGACGCCACCGCCTACTGCATCAGCCGCGATGGTGAGCCTATCGCCTGGTTCTACTTTGACCTGTTTGCCCGTCAAGGTAAGCGCGGTGGTGCCTGGATGGCCGATTGCCGGGTGCGCTGGCGCAATCAGCGTGGCACGCTGCAATTGCCCGTGGCCTTCCTGACCTGCAATTTCACGCCACCGGTGAACGGCAAGCCGTCGCTGCTCACCCACGATGAAGTAACCACGTTGTTCCACGAATTCGGCCACGGGCTGCACCACATGCTGACCCAGGTGGACGTGGCGGAAGTGTCTGGCATCAACGGTGTGGCCTGGGATGCAGTAGAACTGCCCAGCCAGTTCCTGGAAAACTGGTGCTGGAATCCTGAATCCCTGGCGCTGATTGCCAGCCACCATGAAACCGGCGAGCCATTACCGGAAGATTTGTTGCAGAAGCTACTGGCAGCGAAAAACTTCCAGTCCGGCATGGCGATGGTGCGCCAACTGGAATTCTCCCTGTTCGATTTCCGCCTGCATGCGGAATTCACCGAAGAGGCGCCCACCAATCCACTGGCCATGCACCGCAAAGTGCGTGAAGACATTGCCGTGGTGGAGGGTCCGGAGTTCAATCGCTTCCCCAACGCGTTCTCCCACATCTTCGCCGGCGGATATGCCGCGGGCTATTACAGCTACAAGTGGGCTGAGGTGTTGGCCGCAGATGCTTTCTCGTTGTTTGAAGAAAACGGCATCTTTGATTCAGAAACCGGGCGGGCCTTCTTGCAGAACATCCTGGAGAAAGGCGGGTCGCAGGAGCCTATGGAGTTGTTCAAAGCTTTCCGTGGCCGCGAGCCTGAAGTAGGCGCTTTACTGAAACAGACCGGCATCACGGACGACGCGGCCTGATCCAACCTTCTCCGGTGGCCATTATGGCTGCCGGAGGCTTTAATCTGGAGGTACGTTATGGCGACCCCGAAACGCTTTATAGCCGGTGCCATCTGCCCACGCTGTGCGGAGATGGACAAAATCATGATGTTCACCGACGATTCTGATGAGCAGATTCGCGAGTGTGTGGCCTGCGGTTTTACCGATGCTGTTTCAGACGCGGAGCAGCCCACCAACCCTGAGCTGGATACGCGGGTTAATACCCGTGATAACGAGGATGATCATACGGTTAAGCAGGTTGTTTTCTTTAAGGCTGGGCCTGAGGACTAAAGATTAAAGACTGTAGTCTGCCGGCTTGCTGGGGTCGATGCCGCGGCGATATCGGCACGGTTCGCTCAGAGGGCCCCCCGTGACCTCGTAGCCCCCAAAACCAGCAGGCTACGAGATCTTCAAAGTCCCCAAACTTAAAGAACCATAGCCGCCAACCACCCAAACCCGAGCAGTGGCAGGTTATAGTGCAAGAACGTGGGCACCACAGAATCCCAGATGTGGTTGTGCTGGCCGTCTACGTTCAGGCCGGCGGTGGGGCCGAGGGTGGAGTCAGAGGCTGGGGAACCGGCATCACCCAATGCGCCGGCGGTGCCGACCAAAGCGACAATGGCCATGGAGCTGAAGCCCATTTCCAGAGCCAGGGGCACATACAGGGCCGCTATGATGGGGATGGTCGAGAAAGACGAGCCGATGCCCAGAGTAATCATCAGACCCACCAGCAGCATCAGAAGCGCCGCCATAGGCTTGTTATTACCAATCACGTCAACAGAGCTTTGTACCAGTGTGGCGATTTCGCCAGTTTCGCGCATCACTTCGGCGAAACCGGATGCGGTGATCATTATGAAACCGATCATCGCCAGCATTTTCATGCCTTCGGTAAACAGGTCGTCTGCTTCTTTCCACTTCACCACCCCGGAGAGATTGAACAGCAGAAAACCCGCCAGCGCGCCCAGGATCATCGAACCCAGCCACAACTGAACCACAAAGGCGACCACAATCGCTACCAACGCCATGATCAACGTGCCCGGGCTGTAGGACACATTTACTCTCTCGGTGCGGGTAATGGCCTCAAGATCGTACTCACGGTCGCCACGATAGGTGATAAAAATAGCAACCAGCAGACCACAGAGCATGCCCAGGGCTGGCAGTGCCATGGCTTTCATCACGCTCAGGCCTTCAGTGGCACCGCCGTTGGCGCTGATTTTAGCCATCAGGATTTCGTTCAGGTAAATGCCGCCGAAGCCTATGGGCAGGAACATGTACGGGGTGATCAAGCCGAACGTGAGAGCACAGGCAACCAGCCGGCGATCCATGTTTAGTTTGGCCATTACATACAACATGGGCGGTACAACCAACGGAATGAACGCAATGTGGATGGGCAAAATGTTCTGCGACGACAGGGCTATTAACACCAACACGCCGATGATCATATAACGCACACCCTTGGCCGCAGCGCTGTTTTCTTGCTGGCCAACCATGGCGAGAGTTTTGTCTGCCAGTGCATGGGCAAGGCCGGATTTGCCGATGGCAACGGCGAACGCACCCAGGGTGGCGTAGGACAGAGCAACGGTGGCGCCGCCACCAAGCCCGTTGTTGAACGCGTCAATGGTGGTTTCGAGAGATAACCCTGCAATCAGGCCGCCGGAAACGGCGCCGACGATAAGGGCAACAACAACGTGGATGCGGGCCAGGCTCATGACGAGCATGATCAGTACCGCGGCAACAACGGCATTCATGGGGAAACTCCGGGTGTGGCGTTAGCGTTATCCAGCCTTCTTTTGAAGGCTGGTATCATGAAAATGCGGTAATGTGCAGGAATTAGCGAGCTGAGTCAAAGTGCTTGTGCAACTGTTAATCTTTGTCGATACGCGCGAAACGCGGAACCTGTTCTCCCACTACGGTTACGTTTTCCCGGAACATACTGAGCGGACGCACCCACAGGCTGAGATCACCGTAAAGGCAACGGTAAACCACCAGTTCTTCCTCGGTTTCGCTGTGCTTGGCTATGCCGATAACCTCATAATCCTGGCCTTTGTAATGCTGGTAGCGGCCTGGGCGGATATCTTTTTTGCTTTCAGTCATTGTGTGTCTGTTCCCGTCGTTTTAAAGATGGCGAATGTCTGAGTACATCGGCAGTAGTTGTTTGATTAGCCGGTTCTGCGCGCCGGTCGGTATCTGGTTTGATTCCATGGCCAGAATAAGGTTTTCGGCCAGAGCGTTAAACTGGGTGTTGGTGATGTTCATGGCGGCGTGAAGCTCCCGCATTTCGCGGCCTTTATACTGGCAGGGGCCACCACTGAGTTCACACAGCTGATCGGTCAGGTTGCGATGGAACCGTGCCACGTTTATACCTTTGAACTGATGATTGATGCGCTCGTCCTCCACGATGAGGTATAGCATGTCTTCCACCACATCGGCGATGCCGGCGCGTTCTCCCAGTTGCAGATACAGGCTGTTATCCGGCTGGCTTTGCAAGCTTTGGCACCCGCTTGAAATAAGACCGGCTGCGATCATGACTACGGCGATAAATGCTCTTATGTTGGTTGTGCCCATGATTAAAAACTCCCCTGCAAAGACAGGTAAACACCCTGCTGATCCGTTAGCGTGGCTACATCGCCAAGATTAACGAACGCTGCTGTGATCGCAAGCCGGCGGTCGGGCACCCAGGCCACAAACACATCCCACCAGTCGTCTTCGCGGGCAAAACTCAGATTGTCTGGCTTCTGGCGGTATTCGGCACCCACCAGCCATTGTCGGTTAATAAACACGCCAGCACCGACTTCGGCCATCACTTCATAGCTGTTGTTCCGGTCGCCGCCAAAGCCCAACAGCCCGCCCTGGTTGGCGCGAGTGCCGCGTGCAGTGGCGTTTACCAGCAGGTTACGACCAAATACTGCAGCGAAAAATAACTTGGAGCCGGAGATATACACATCGGTGCCACTGTCAGTCCGGGCGCCGATAGTGTCTGGCACAGTGAAGTCTCGCTGGCGTTTGTGCAGCACGCCGGCAGACCATTGGCCCCAGGGGCTGTAGAGAACATCACCCGCCAGGCGTACCTTCGCGCCAAAGATGTCTTGATTGAGTTCATCCTGTTGCAATGCGAAGCCTAGCGTATCGAGATCCAGAGTTTGGCGCGCCACGGTCACTTCAATCCGGTTGTTCCAGTTTAAACCGGCGCCGGTAACCGACAGCGTATAGTCGTCCACCTCGGCCCGACTCAGCGCCGCCGTGCCGCCCCATTCTTCATCATCGGCGTAGCTGCCAAGCACAGCCCAGGGCACCAGCCCGCCGCCGGCGCTGCCTTCTATGGTTGTTACGCCGCCGGTCGCCCAAATACGGCTACCAACATCTGCCAAGGCTGCAGGCGTGGCCAACAGCCCTAAGGCAAGCACTGGAACGACCGTTTTGGCCCACTGCGTGTTGATGGAAAGAGTCATAAAGGCTGCTCCTGCATAGTGTTGGCCAACTCCTGCTGGCGCTTGGCAATCGCGGCGGCGGTCTGCACAAGGTTGTCAGCAGAAACCGGGCGGCTCAGATAGAAGCCCTGGCCAAGATTGCAGCCCCAGGACTGCAGTAATTTCCAGGCTTCCAGATTCTCGATCCCTTCTGCGACCACTTTGAGACCAAGGCCGTGGGCCATATCGATGGTGGATTGCACAATCAGCTGGTCCTGAGGCTCGGTGTTTAGCTTCAGTACAAACGATTTATCTATTTTCAGTTCCTGAACCGGCAATTTGCGCAGCTGCGACAGTGAGGAATAACCTGTGCCAAAGTCGTCAACGGACAACGTTACCCCCAGGTCTCGCAACTGGTTCAAGGTCGCCATGGCTTCCTCCGGGTCGTCCATCAGGGCGCTTTCTGTCACTTCCAGGGTGATGCGCTCCAGGCTGTGGTGCCAGTTGGCAAAAATGCCCGCGATACGTTCCGCCAGCCCTGGGCGAGATAGGTCCATTGCAGAAAGGTTGATGGCTACGCCGGCATCGAGGCCAGCTTCGAACCAGGCTCGGGCGTCGTTAGCCACGCGTTGCAGAATGTGATCCGTCAGCTCGTGAATTTGCCCCGACTGTTCCGCCAGAAAGATGAACTCTTCCGGTGATATAAACCCAAGCTCTGGGTGTATCCAACGCACCAGAGCCTCAACCTGAAGCAACTGCCCAGTGTGGCTGTCCAGTTTGGGTTGATAGTTCATGTGCAGGCCGTCGTAGCGGATGGCATTGTGTAGATCGGAGATCAGATTCAGTTCCCGCAGGTGGTTTTCATCTTGCCCAGGCTCGTATCGGGTAACTGCTAAGCCTTGTTGCAGGGCTCGCTCGAAGGTCAGGTTGACTCGGCGCCGTAGCTCATTGGTGTTGCAGGCATCGCTGGGTAGCTGCAACGTGATCAGATTGGAGCGCAGCGAAAAGGGAGTGTTGTCGATACTAAGGGGCAGTTCCATCATCTTATGTAGGGCTTGAGCCCGGCGCTTCAGCGCTTCAGGGCTGTGTGCCCCCACTATGGCCAAAAACTCGTCACCGCCGGTACGCGCAATCAGGCGGGCGTCTGGGAGTTCGCCGCGCAATCGCTTTGCGAGTGCAATCAGAATCCTGTCACCAAACTCAAGGCCAAGCGTGTCATTGAGGTCAGAAAGGTCGCTTATCTGTAAGCCGATCAAGCTGCGGGGTATTCCGGCATTAAAGGTTTCCAGGGCGGTCTGCATCAGTGCGCCGCGGTTGCCAAGTTTTGTGACGTCATCATGGGTTGCAGCATGACGGATTTCTGCTTCGCGCCGGGTAAGGCGGGCCAGCGTATCCCGCAGGGTGTTGCGGAGCTGTCGCAACTCGCCGCCAGTATGGATTTTAGGCGCGCGCGGGTTCTCACCCTGCCCTACAGCCTTTGCGTAGCGGGCAAGTTGTAGCACCGGTCGGCCAAGGTGTCTTGCCATAAGCAATGCCAATAATATTGCCAGCACCATAATAGCTGTTACTAGTAGGGCTATTTCCAGGGCACGGCTGTAGTAATTTTGCAGGCTGGCTTCTCTGCTGATCATTAAAAGCGCCTCAAAAGTACCCTGCTTGGATGTACCAAGATTTAACGTGCGAGTGAAGTATCGGGCGCTTTCGATAAAGTTTTGGCGGCCTGGAGAGTCTAACAACGCCGGCTCTGCGGCTCTGTCGATATCATCAGATGCAGCAAAGCTGGTAAAGCCGTCTGAGTCTTCCGCGTTTGAGCGGAAAATGATCGAGCTACCGCTAAGTTCGGCGATCACGGTTGCAAGCTTCTTATTCAGTTCAAAACCAGCCACCAACCACGCTCGCAAGCCGGGGGCCTCCACCGGCACAATAAGCACCTCAAAACCACGGTGATCAATGGTCAGAAGCGAGCGGTCGGCCCCGTTTTTACGTGCATTCGCCAGTTGCGCCTGGGTAACGCTGGGCAGCGTCCGGGTTAATGTGGAGGCCAGCAATTCGCCTTGGCGGTTTAAAAGCAGTGCAAAGTCTGCCCCTGCACGCGCACTGTGGTTTTCCAGGGCGCTGCTGAGGGTGCCCGGATCGCGGCTGGCGATGGCAGAGCGAAAGCCAAAGTCGCGAACAACCACGTTTAGCCGGGAGAGTTCAATGTCAGTACGGCGCTCAATTATTTCGTTGGTAAGGCGTTCAGCTATGCTGAGTTGCTGCAGCGCTCGGAGCTTTTCATCCTCGAACAGGTACACCATCAAAAGCGCGCCAATAAGCAGGCTCACTAAAGCAACCAAAGCAACCATGGCGATGACCAAGCGGCCGCGAAACCCTATGCGATTTGCCAAACGAGCCATCAAAGCTCCCGAAAGCGTTTCTGGAGATGGTCCATAGAGTTTTCATGGCGAGGTTCTGGCACAAGCTCAATATTGATGGTTTCGGCTGTTGTGCTAGTCAGGCTGGTGGAGCTGATCTGTCGAACCACTGGTTTGGTGTTATCCGGTAGACGGGGGTGCCAGATATTCAGGTTTAGCGAATTGGGTATTTGAGTCACGCCAAAATCCGGCGCGAGCGTTACCTCCCCCTGCTCATTGGTTTGGCCAATGGCACGGGTGTTGGCCAGCACAATGAAAGCCTGCATATGGTCGTGAATATTGCAGCCAAGCTCCACAATGCCTGGCTGGTTAAATACGACGGGAGCCTCGGGTTGGCCGGCATAGAGCTCAAGATTAAAAGGCTTTGCTGGCGAGAAGGAATAAACATGGTGCTGGGTGTTATCCCGATTGGGGAAATTAACACTGGAGCCGGCGGGCAAGATGAGCACGTGCGGGTGGAATTTGCGGTTTTTTTGAACCATTTCTGCCTGCACGGGAGGCAGATGGCTACCATCGTTCAGGTACACCACCGCGTCAGTCAAAGGGCCGGTGCCGTTCGCAAGCTGCAATTTGACTGTTAGCTCTTCCGAAAGCACCGGGGCTGACAGTGAATACGCCACCAGCAGAAAAACCGTCTGTTTTCTCATTATGATAGAGGACCTTTCAATTGCGCGGTGCCTTCCAGAACAAGGCTGGGTCAGGCCAGACCAGAGCCCAGGGAAAAGCGGATGTGGTTGCGGATCAGCAGGTTTTCCCAGTAGTTCCGCATCCAGTTCCAGGCATCGTTGTTCACTTGTTCAACGAATGGATCGAGATTCAGTTCGTAATAGTCGGGTGTGCCTGCGATCTGCGACACAGTTACGGTGATTGAGTCGTCCAGTTCATTTGCGAAGGGTTCGCCAATTAGCTCATGAACCAGCAGATTAGCGCGAGTGGCTTCCATATCGACAAGCCCGCCGGTTCTGATGGAGTGGTTATTTTCATGCATTTCTTCCATCAGGCGGTGGCAAAGATAAGCGCGAATCAAAAGTCCATCCAGCCCATCGTATCGAACCAGCAAAGTGGATGGCTCAGTGAAGTAGCCGATTGCAGCCTTCACAAATGGGTCAAATAGCTGTGCTGTGCCCGCCTCGCGCGCGCAAGCATCCACGCACTCTATAAGCCTGGGGGCCATTTCAATGTATTCGATGGCGAACTGAAACAGACAAGAAGCAGGCTGGTACCCCTCAATTGTGACAGCAGAGGGCAGCGCAGTCGCCTTTTTATGCAGCTGTTTCAAAAAAGTACCCGAGCGGGCCTCCTTGCGTCGCGCGTGGTCAATGATCTCTAGGACTGCCTGTGGAGTCATGTGAGGCCATGCCGGTGTTTGAACAAATTGAGGTCGCAAGGCGCCTCCTCTAACAAGCAATAATTAACTGGGCAATTAAACCGCAGGGGCTTAATTCACATACCACTACGAGGCGCCCGTCTTTTCTCACAAGTGTAGACGAGATTTAGTGGGCTGCGATTGTTGGAGTGTCAGATATTGTTAACGATTGCGCCGGAGTTACCGCGTGTTAAACCATCGGTCATTGCGAGTGTGCGACCAGCATAGCCAGCCCATACTTGCGGCGCGTGCAAGCATAAGGCAAATGAGCGAAAACCAAAGTCCGTGGTTACCCCAGCCTGTGGTTAACCACCACACGGGTGCAAAAACACCCAGTGCCGAAAAAAGCATGGTGTTTTGCATATCCTTGGTGCGTGTCGCGCCAATGAACACGCCATCAAACAAAAAACCCCAAACCGAGGCAAAAGGCAGCAGCCATAGCCACGGCAGGTATTGCCAGGCGGTGGTACGCACCTCTTCAATACCGGTCAACAGTGCAATCAGGCTACGGCCACCGATTACAAACAGGATGGTCAGCAGCGCCGAGCCCCAAAGAGACCAGCGCAGCGCGCCGCGGAACACCACAAGGAAGCGGCGCTTGCTGTCTCTGCCCACGGCTTCACCAATCAGGGCCTCGGCCGCGTTGGCAAAGCCGTCTAGCGCATTGGAGATTAGAAGCAAAAAAGTAATAAGCACGGCATTGGCCGCCAGTATGGTGTCGCCTTGGCGGGCCCCCTGGGCCGTAAAAAATGCCAGCACCAGCAGCAAGGCTATGGTGCGAACCATGATGTAGCGGTTTACCTGCAGAATGGCCAAATAATCTGCAAGGGTTCCGAATAGCGCCCGGGTAAGCCTTTGTCCATCGGGCATGCGGCGCAATACGATGGCAAAGCCAATGATTGCAGCACCGTATTCCGCGATGACCGTAGCGATGGCCACGCCCCGACTGTTCCAGCCCAGCAACGTTACAAACACTATATCGAGCACAATGTTCAGGCCGTTGGCCACGATGAGCATTACCATTGGCCCGCGTGCGTACTGAGTACCGATCAGCCAACCCACAAGCGTGTATTGGCACAGTACAGCGGGGGCGCTCCAGATTCGTATAGTTGCATATTCGGCGGCAAGCTCAGTCACGCCAGGGCTGGGGTTCATTAGAGCCAACCCTATGTTTATCAAAGGCTGATGGCACAAAATAAGCAACAGGCCAATGCCCACCGCCAGCATCACCGAACGTAGCAGCAGGGCAACCTGGCTAAAGCTGTCGCGTTTGCCCCAAGCCTGTGCGGCTAGACCTGTTGTACCCATGCGCATAAAGCCGAAGCTCCAGTACAAAATGGTAAACAGGTTAGCGCCAACGGCCACTGCACCAAGGTATTCCGGGCTTTTCAGATGCCCCAGCACAGCTGTATCTACCAGGCCCAGTAATGGAACCGTGAGGTTGGTGAGCATCAGGGGCCATGCCAGAGCCCATAAGCGCCGGTCTGTAACCGACAGTTTAAGTATCATATTCTATCTTCTTATAAAAAGTGTGTACTTAGTCTTTTTGGGTTTAATGGGTTTTTTAGTATTTTGTTGATCTGTGTCTATACTCGTTGGTGATGTATCTGTAAGCAGGCTTTCACTCTGAGATCTTCCAGTGAATGCGAGCACCGGTTGAGAACAGAGGGATTACGCAAAATCCGACAAGAATAACACTCTGTGGAGACACAGTATGCGTGTGCACGCTCAGCGAGCAGGTGCCCTGTTAGGCGGTCTGTCGTTCCCCGCCCTGTCCCTGGCGGACTGGACGGTAAACATGACGCCCGGGGTAACCGGTACCAGTAACGATATATTCGACCTTCACATGACCATTTTCTGGATCTGCGTTGCCATAGGTGTCGTGGTATTCGGGATCATGTTCTGGTCTATCTTCGCCCACCGCAAGTCTAAGGGCGTAAAACCTGCCAACTTTCATGAGAATACGATGGTTGAGGTCTTATGGACGCTCATACCACTGGTTATTCTTATCATTATGGCGATTCCCGCCACCGCGACCTTGATAGACATGTACGACACCACCGAGTCGGATATAGACATCAAAGTGACCGGCTATCAGTGGAAGTGGCAATACGAATACATCAACGAAGATTTCGGTTACTTTTCTAACACCACCACGCCACCGGATCAGATTAATAACCGTCAGGCCAAAGGCGAAAATTATTTGCTTGAAGTGGACAACATGATGATTGTTCCTGTGGGTAAAAAGATCCGCTTCCTGCTTACAGCCAACGACGTGATCCACTCCTGGTGGGTGCCTGCGTTCGGCTTTAAAAAGGATGCCATTCCCGGCTTTATCAACGAAGCCTGGACCCGTGTAGACGAGCCCGGCATTTATCGTGGTCAGTGCGCTGAGTTGTGCGGCAAGAATCACGGATTTATGCCGGTGGTTGTTAAGGCCGTGCCGGAAGAGGAATACAACACCTGGGTTGCTGAGCAGAAAGCAGCGGCTGAAAAAGAGCGCGAACTGACCGAGAAAGACTGGTCCATGGATGAATTGATGGAGCGCGGTGAGAAGGCTTATGCCAGTACCTGTGCAGCCTGTCACCAGGCTGATGGTAGTGGTGCGCCGCCGGCCTTCCCGGCATTGAAAGGCAGCGCCATTGCGACCGGAGACATGGCCGCCCACCTCGATGTTGTGGTGAATGGCGTGTCCGGTACAGCAATGCAGGCTTTTGGCAGCCAGCTGAATGAAGCCGACCTTGCAGCCATTATTACCTACGAGCGAAATGCCTGGGGCAACAATGTGGGTGACATGGTCACACCGAAAGAAATCTTTGATTACAAGAGCGAACAGTAATCAACGCCGGATAATAGCTATCACCAGCCACAAACATTGGCGGTAACGGGGGTTTTCATGAGTGCGGTTGCAGGTACCCACGCACAGGATCAACATCACGGGCCGGCTCGCGGCTTCAGCCGCTGGCTGCTGACCACGAACCACAAAGATATCGGGACCATGTACCTGATATTCAGTTTCACCATGTTCCTTATTGGCGGGTCCATGGCGATGGTTATTCGGGCGGAATTATTCCAGCCTGGGCTGCAAATTGTCCAGCCGGAATTCTTTAACCAGATGACTACCATGCATGGGCTGCTGATGGTCTTCGGCGCCGTTATGCCGGCGTTTGTCGGGCTGGCTAACTGGATGATACCGCTGATGATCGGCGCGCCAGATATGGCGTTGCCACGGATGAACAACTGGAGCTTCTGGTTGCTGCCCTGTGCCTTCCTGATTCTGCTTTCGACGCTGTTCATGTCTGGTGGCGGGCCCAATTTTGGTTGGACCTTTTATGCCCCTCTGTCTACTACCTACGGGCCGCCGAGTACGACTTTCTTTATTTTTGCCATCCACATCGCGGGTGTGTCTTCAATTATGGGTGCGATCAACGTGATCGCCACGGTGCTTAATATGCGGGCGCCGGGCATGACCCTGATGAAAATGCCCATGTTTGTCTGGACCTGGCTGATCACGGCTTTTCTGTTGATCGCCGTAATGCCAGTGCTGGCGGGCGTGTTGACCATGATGCTGATGGACATCAACTTTGGCACCAGCTTCTTTAACGCCGCCGGCGGTGGCGACCCGGTTCTGTTCCAGCATGTGTTCTGGTTTTTCGGGCACCCGGAAGTCTACATTATGATCCTCCCGGCTTTTGGCGCGATATCGCAGATTATCCCGACATTCGCGCGTAAGAAGCTGTTCGGCTATTCCTCAATGGTTTATGCAGTGGGTGCGATTGCGCTGCTCTCATTCCTGGTCTGGGCACACCATATGTTTACGGTCGGCGTGCCTGTTGCCGGCCAGCTGTTCTTTATGTACGCCACTTTGCTGATTGCCGTGCCCACTGGGGTAAAGGTGTTTAATTGGGTGGCCACCATGTTCCGGGGGTCGCTCACGTTTGAGACGCCCATGCTGTTTGCCATCGCCTTTGTGATTTTGTTCAGCATCGGTGGGTTCTCTGGTTTGATGCTGGCGATCGCCCCGGCTGACTTTCAGTATCACGATACCTACTTTGTGGTGGGCCATTTCCACTATGTGCTGGTACCAGGCGCTATTTTTGGCATCTTTGCGTCGGCCTACTACTGGTTGCCGAAATGGACCGGCCGCATGTACGACGAAACTCTGGGTAAAACCCATTTCTGGCTGTCATTTATCGGCATGAACCTGGCGTTCTTCCCCATGCACTTTCTGGGTCTTGCCGGCATGCCCCGCCGTATTCCGGATTACGCCCTGCAGTTTGCGGATTTCAATATGGTATCGAGCATTGGTGCGTTCATGTTTGGTTCGACCCAACTGCTGTTCCTGTTCATTGTTGTAAAGTGTGCCAGAAGCGGTGAAAAAGCACCCGCCCGGCCTTGGGAAGGCGCAGAAGGGCTAGAGTGGGAGATACCTTCACCGGCGCCTTATCACACCTTTACCACGCCACCGGATGTGAAATAGGAGGCAGGTGAACATGGCTGAGAAACCGGTAAATAAATCCGCTGCCCCGCGCAGTAATGTGCGGGTTATAGGCTGGTGTCTTGGCAGCGTAGCCGGAATGTTTGCCTTCGGTTTTGCATTGGTGCCTCTATATGACGTTTTCTGCGACATTACCGGCATTAATGGCAAAACCAGCGGCCGCTATGAATCTACGGAAATCTCCGCTGCGGACATGGATCGAACCATTAAGGTGCAATTTCTGGCTCAGAACGGGCCGGGTATGCCTTGGATTTTCCGGCCGGTAGATCGCAGCGTTGAGGTTCACCCCGGTGAGCCTACCACCATAAATTTTTACGCCGAGAATCCAACCGGCCTGGATATGGTGGGGCAGGCAGTACCCAGTTTGTCGCCATCCGAGGGCACTTTGTATTTTCATAAAACCGAGTGCTTTTGCTTTAACCAACAGCCGCTGGCAGCCGGTCAGAACACGGAAATGCCTCTGGTGTTTATTGTCGACCCGGATCTTCCTGATTACATCACCAAGCTCACATTGTCCTATACGCTTTACGATCAGGGCGAGCCGCAGGCTGCGTTGAAGAACACAACAATAAACGATAATGGATAAGCCATCGGAGAGTGCTATGGCCGATTTTCAGACCTATTACGTTCCCGAGCAGAGCAAGTGGCCAATTGTAGCCACTGTGGGCCTGGGGGTTACCCTGTTTGGGGCAGCCACCATTATGGTCGCCAGCAACCAGGCTGAGAGTACAAATGGCGGCTGGATGATATTCACAGCTGGCGTTTTGATCATGATTTATATGCTGTTCGGTTGGTTTGGCAGCGTTATCAAAGAAAGCCGCAGTGGCCTTTATAGCCCACAGATGGATCGTTCGTTCCGTTGGGGGATGAGCTGGTTTATTTTCTCGGAAATCATGTTTTTTGCCGCCTTTTTTGGCGCGCTTTTTTATGCCCGCGTGTTTGCTGTGCCCTGGCTTGGAGGGGAAGGCGACCGTGGCAGCTCTAACATGCTCTGGGAGGGGTTTCAGGCAACCTGGCCTTTGATTACGAACCCGGATCCTGAGGCCTTTCCGGCGCCGGAATCGGTGATTGGCGCCTGGGGTCTGCCGCTGGTTAACACCATACTCCTGGTGACTTCGTCATTTACCATAACGGTTGCTCATCATGGACTGAAAGCTGATAACCGCAAAAAAACGAAAATATGGCTTGGCGCCACCATATTGCTGGCGCTTGTGTTCCTGTTTTTTCAGGCAGAAGAGTATGTGCACGCGTATCAGGAGCTGAATCTAACGCTTCAATCAGGCATTTACGGCACTACGTTTTTCATGCTCACAGGGTTTCACGGTGTTCACGTAATGTTGGGCACGTTAATGCTGATCATTATGCTGATACGCATCCACAAGGGGCATTTCACCGCAGACAGCCATTTCGGGTTTGAGGCAACCTCCTGGTACTGGCACTTTGTTGATGTGGTATGGCTGGGTTTGTTTGTGTTTGTGTATGTCATTTGAAGCAGCAAGAATGTTTAATCAGGGAGTCGGGTGCAGTGTCAGGCCCCCCTGCCATAGCGACAGCAGAATGACGATCAGCAGCAGTACACTTAGCGCGACCCGAACCGCCAGAGAGTTCACCACGCGATTTGTTTTGCCGCCATCTTTGATAAGGAAGAACAGGCCGCTGAAAAGGCTGAAAATAACGGCAAGCATGAGGATAATGATAAGGGCTTTGAGCATAAAAACTCTCTTTGGTTTTTGTTCTGGGTGCTGCCAGATTTACTATAGCAGACCATGACACAAGCAAAAAAAAACCCTCGGCAATGGCACACAGATTGGCGGCTAATGGTGTTTACCGGCGCTTTTTTACCGCTTCTGGTGTGTTTGGGTATTTGGCAGCTTAACCGTGCGGAAGAAAAACAGATTCTGCTCGATCAGTGGCAGCAGGAATCACAGAACCTGAACTGGCCGGAACAGGTGGCTGGCGGGTTGGATAACGGCAGACCTGTGACGGTAACAGGGTTATACGGCAACCGTAGCTGGCTACTGGATAACAGAACCCGCGATGGCATGGCAGGCTATGAGGTACTAACCGCCTTTTACCCGCTTCAAGGCCCACCGGTTCTGATTAACCGGGGCTGGGTGGCGGCCCCAAGAATGCGAAACGAATTACCAGACGTCACCGCTCCTGGTGACGTGTTCAGCCTGACCGGCCGGATAGATCAATACCCGGAACCGCCGGTTCTGTCTGGCGAAAGCGGCACGGGCGAAGGCTGGCCAAGGCGAGTGCAGAAGCTTTCCGCGCCTGTAGCACGAGCCGAAATTGCAGACCTGCCCAGGGCGATCATCCGGCTTCAGGGCAGTGACCAACCGGGGGCCTACCGTGCTGACTGGGAGCCGGACCTTATGGGCCCGCAAACTCACTACGGATACGCAACACAATGGTTTGCGCTTGCCGTGGTGCTGACTATATTGAGTGTAGTTGCGAGTTATCGAAAGGCAGGATCCAATAATGACAATGATGATGGCTAGCCGGACACCACAGCGCGAAGAGACAGGCGGCCCTACGCCAGAGCAAGCACGTAAGAGCCGGCGTACTGTTTTTTTACTATTCGCCTTTGGCTTTGGGCCGATGATTCTGGCCACCATAATGTTCTACACCGGCTGGCTGAATCCGGCCGGGCATACCAATCAGGGTACGTTGATTAAACCCACGGTACCGGTTGCAGATCTGCACCTTGAAACACTCTCGGGTGAGCCGTTTGCAGAACGCTTTAGCGCCGGCCAGGCAGATCCGCAGTGGCAGCTGGTGGTTGCAGCTGGCGCGTGTGGCAGCCAATGCGAAGAGCTGCTCTATTTGGCTCGGCAAGCCAATATTGCGCTGGGTAAAAACGCCAACAGGGTATCCCGGGCTGCCGTGCTGGGCAGCATTACTGGCGATTTGGCAGCGCGCTGGCCTACAGAATACCGATTGATGGAGCGGCTGGTGCCCGCTCCTGGCTCCACGCCGGCCTGGCCTGCAGGTATTAATCCGGAAAAAGAACCGCGCATTATGCTTGTCGACCCATTTGGCAATGTAATGATGCATTACGGTCCGGAAAATTCTGGCAAGGACATGCTCGAAGATTTGAAACATCTGCTCAAACTGTCACTGGTAGGCTGAGAGTCAGCCTGGAGGAGTCCTCTTGAACCATCGGCCTGTCGACAGCCAGCCAAGGGCAAAGGTAATGCTGAGCTGGGCAACACTCTCAGTGGTGCTGGCCTTTGTGGTTATTATGCTTGGCGCCTGGACACGGCTGGTGGATGCCGGGCTGGGTTGCCCGGACTGGCCCGGGTGCTACGGTTTTATTTCCGTGCCCCAGAGCGAGACGCACATTGCCATCGCCAATGCCCGGTTTCCGGATACGCCAGTGGACGTCGCCAAAGGCTGGCCAGAGATGATACATCGATACGCCGCCAGTACCCTGGGGCTGGTAGTATTCGGGTTGGCAGCGGCTGCGGTGAAACAGCGCCGCAGCGGTGTGCCTTTCATACTGCCACTTTTTATTGCCGGGTTTATTCTGCTTCAGGGTGCCTTTGGTATGTGGACCGTTACCTTGAAGCTCTGGCCCCAGGTTGTAGCTCTGCACCTTCTTGGTGGTTTTACTACGGTTAGCCTGCTCACCTTGCTTACGCTCCGGCTACGTAAGTTCTCAGTCGCACAGGCGGCGTCTGCCAATGTTACTGAAGGTTCAGCACCACAGACACAGCCAAGGCCTACCGCCTCGCCTGGTCTGGCCAGGCTTCGCCCCTGGCTATACGGCGGCTTGCTCCTCATTATCCTGCAGATTGCCCTGGGCGCCTGGACAGCCGCAAACTATGCCGCGGTTGCCTGTACCGATTTACCGACCTGTCAGGGTCAGTGGTGGCCAGACGGTATGGATTTTCAGCATGGCTTTGATGTTACTCAACATGTTGGCCCCAACTACCTTGGTGGCCAGCTCACCGCTGATGGCCGGGTAGCGATACACGTAACCCACAGAATGGGTGCCATGGCATCGCTGGGCTATTTTGGCATTTTACTGACCTTGATCTGGCGCAGGGGGCACTGCCGGGAGCTGCACGGGCCTGTAACTCTGGTCGCGTCGTTATTGGTGGTGCAGATCACTCTGGGGCTTGCCAACGTTCTGTTCCATATTCCGCTGCCGGTTGCAGTGGCTCATAACGCTATGGGCGCAGGGTTGCTATTGTCGGTGATTTATCTGATTTGGCGGCACCATTTGCTGCCACAGCCTCAGGCTTCAATAGCAACACACACAACAACAATGCATCAGGAGGTTACGGCATGAGTGAGCAAGTGGACGCACTGCCGGCCGAGCAAGTATCCAGGCGATCCGCACGAGGTATTTCCTGGCGGGATTATCTGGAATTAACCAAGCCCAACGTTGTGGCCTTGATGATCCTCACGTCGGTCATCGGCATGCTACTGGCCACCTCCGGTTTACCTGGCCTGGGTGTGCTCATTTGGGGCAACATGGGCATCGCCTTTCTTGCCGGCGCCGCCGCTGTGGTTAACCACGTGGTCGATCAGAAGATCGATACTGTTATGGCGCGCACCCGCAAGCGCCCGGTTGCCACAGGCAAAATCTGTGCGGTAGAAGCGATTACCTTTGCCACGCTTCTGGCCAGTGTGGGCATGTTTGTGCTGATGTGGCAGGTAAACCACCTGACAGCATGGCTCACCTTAGCCTCGCTGGTAGGCTATGCCGGGGTTTATACCCTTTTTCTGAAGCGGGCAACGCCACAAAACATAACCATAGGCGGTCTAGCCGGCGCCATGCCGCCCCTACTAGGCTGGACGGCGGTAACAGGTCAGGTAGAAGGCCATGCACTGCTGTTGGTTTTGATTATTTTTGCCTGGACCCCACCACACTTCTGGGCCCTGGCCATTCACCGCAAGGAAGAGTACGCCAAAGCTGGCATACCCATGCTGCCGGTCACCCACGGTAATAAATTCACCGAACTACACATTCTGCTCTACACCCTGATGTTACTGGCAGTCAGTTTGCTGCCTTTCGTCACAGGTATGTCCGGCTGGATTTATTTGGCTGGTGCCCTGGTGTTAGGCCTACGCTTTCTCCACTATGCTATAAGGCTTTTGAAAGGCGACGACCGCCGGGTAGCCCTAAACACCTTCAAATACTCCATCACTTACCTGATGGCCCTATTTGTAGTACTTCTCGTAGATCACTATGTATTTTTCTGACGCAAACTCAGAAATACGCGAGAGGAGGGGGTGGTGCCTTTTCTGCCGGGAAAAAATGTCTGAGCGCAGCGAGTTGTTTTTCTCAGAGGAAAAGGCACCACCCCCTCCTCTGTACACTGTGTAAAAAGCGCAGAAAGCTAAATTGGAGTCACAATGAATCGCTCAGTTCAAATAACGTTGGTTGTTCTAGTCTTGGCCGTGGTTCTGATTTTTGGTTTGGTGGTTGGGCGCCAGGTGTTTGAAGTGGGCAACGTGGAGCCTGAACCGGCGCCAGATCTTGCCGAGATGAACACCTATGTTTACGACCAGCCGCGGACCCTTAGCGAATTTACGCTTACCAACGAAAACGGTGAAACGGTTACCCGGGAGAGCCTTAGGGGTCGGTGGACATTTGCATTTGTGGGCTACACCAATTGCCCGGATGTTTGCCCGGCGGCTATGGCTAACTTGCGGCGAACCGACAAGCTGCTGTCGGATGAACTGCCGCAGCCAGATTATTTGCTTATTACTGCTGATCCGGAACACGACACCCCTGGAAAGCTTAAAGACTACACCGCCTTTTTTGGTGAGAACTTTCATGGTTTGACCGGAGATCTTGAAACACTGCGCGAATTGGCCAAAAACCTGAGCGCAGTTTTTGCCCATCGCCAAGTGGACGGAGAGCTTCTGGTTGACCACAGCGGTCACTTTGCATTGCTGAATCCGAATGGTGAGTTGGCGGCGCTGATCCAGCCGCCGCACCATCCGGAGGAGTTGGCAAGCGCCTTTGAGCGCATTTACGAGTGGGCAAAAACCAACCGTGAGAACGCCCGCTCCTGAGCGGGGCAACAGGCTGTTCTGCCAAGGTCAGACTGACAGAACAGCCAGACTCGAATAAACTGCCCGGCTGAACATTCACTCGCCGGACCAAAGATTATGCCACAGCAGAAAAGCACCACTCCGAAAGAGCTCTTCGGCGTACTGGCCGCGGGCGCCATTATGCTTTTGGTTGTGCATGCGCTTGGTCGTTTTATATACACGCCTTTGTTGCCTTATCTGGTAGACGACGGTCTGTTCAGCGCATCCGATGGCGCAGCGATTGCCACCTGGAATTATCTCGGTTATCTGATGGGAGCCATTCTGGCCATTCGCTGGCACAAAGTGAGCCAGATCCGCGTCATGCTGCCAGCTTTCCTGACAGTGCATGTAGCCACGACCCTTTTGGCGACCCAGATTGACAACCTCACAGCAATGTCTGTCAGTCGCTGGCTGAATGGCGTCGCCAACGGCGTGGTGTTTGTGCAGGCGCCGGCGTTAATTCTTGAATGGCTGGTGCTGCGTAACAGATCGAGCATGAGTGGCCTTGTGTACATTGGTGTAGGCTTGGGTTTGTTGGTGTCCAGCGGGCTGGTTACCGTTAGTGCTGATTGGCTGGAAGGTGCCGGACGTTGGTGGCCTGCGGCCCTGCTGTCTATTCCGTTGGCAATATGGGGCGCATACCGGTTAGCGAAGCTGGATGTACCAGACGACGACCGCGGCAGTGACGGCAAAGCCGTGACCACATCACCCTTGTTCGACCGTGCCAGTGTGCCCCTGTTTTTGTCCTATGGTGGTGCCGGACTGGGCTATATTCTTCCCATGACCTTCCTGCCTCTGTTGGCAAAGCTTGAACTTGAAGCCGACCATTGGTTGCTCGACGGAGCCTGGGTTGTTGTTGCTTTGTGCACCATCCCGGCCGCTTGGCTATGGAACCGCCTGGGAACCAAAATGGGAGATATCCCCGCCCTGAAGCTGAATTTTGTGATTCAGCTGGCGGGTGTATTAGCCGCAGTACTCTGGCCGGGTGCCATTGGTTTGTTGCTCTGCGCCGCACTGGTGGGCAGCACCTTCCTTGGCACGGTGTTGCTCACCCAACGTATAGCTCGCGCTTTGCATCCACATCAGGGACCCCGACTTTCTGCTGCCATGGTCGCCCTCTATGGGTTCACCCAGATGGTCGGCCCCTGGTTGACCAAGCAGTGGCTGGATGCCGGTGGTACCTTGGTATCCGCATTTGGTATTGGTGTAGGCGCGCTGGCCTTCGGTCTGATTTTTGTTTTTTTCGTTCCCCGCCCGGAAGCCTGGCATGCGCGAACAATCCAATCTGAATGATTCACACGTGCTACCAATAGACCAGATTCTCCCAGAGCTTAAACGCACTCTGGAGCAGACAACCACCGCCCTGTTACAGGCACCTCCGGGGGCCGGTAAAACCACCCGCGTGCCTCTCGCGTTACTGGATGCAACCTGGCGGCAGGGTCGAAAAATCCTGATGTTGGAGCCACGGCGGCTGGCTGCCCGATCAGCGGCAAGGTACATGGCAGCGCAACTGCGCGAAAAGCCCGGGCAAACCGTGGGCTATCGCACGCGGCTGGATACCAAAGTGTCTGGCGCGACCAGCATAGAAGTGGTGACGGAGGGCATTCTTACCCGGCTGATCCAGAACGACCCCATGTTGGAAGACTACGCCGCCGTGCTGTTTGATGAGTTTCATGAGCGGTCGTTGCAGGCTGATCTGGGGCTGGCCCTGGTGCGTGAATCACAAGAAGCCCTGCGGGAGGATCTTCGGCTGTTAGTAATGTCGGCCACGCTGGATACCGCGCCCATAGCTCGCTTGCTTGGCGACGTTCCGGTATTAAGTAGCGAGGGTCGGGCGTTTCCGGTGAATGTGTTCTACCGCCCTTCGCCGTCTACACAGCGCCGCCCTCGGCTGGTCGATCAGGTAGTGATGGTGGTTTCCGAGGCGTTGGCTCAGCAACCAGGCTCTGTGTTGGTGTTCCTGCCGGGAGCCGGTGAGATTCACCGAGTGGCTCAGGCGTTGGCCGGGCAAGTGGCCCAGAATGTGTGCATCGCGCCCTTGTTTGGCAACCTTAAAGCTGCAGAGCAGGACCAGGCTATTGCACCAGTCACAGAAGGCGCCCGCAAAGTGGTGCTGGCAACCGCCATTGCTGAAACCAGCCTGACCATCGAAGGCGTGCGCGTGGTGGTAGACAGCGGCCAACAGCGCCGAGCCGTATTTGATGCCAACAGCGGAATGACACGGTTGGTAACCGGACGAGTATCAAAAGCTTCGGCAGAACAACGCAAAGGCCGCGCCGGCCGTATGGAGCCAGGCGTGTGTTACCGGCTGTGGAGTGAATCCGAGCAGTATGGGCTGGCGGAGTTTACCCCGCCGGAGATTCGTGACGCAGATCTCGCGCCACTGGTGCTTGAATTGGCCCAGTGGGGCGCGCGCACGGCGGATCAACTGGCGTGGATCGACCCACCACCGCCGGCACATTGGCAACAGGCGGTAGAGCTGCTGCAGTGGCTGGACATGCTGGACGCCGAAGGCGCGATTACCGAGCATGGAAAATCTGCCCGAGCATTGGGCATTCATCCTCGGCTGGCGCACATGGTGTTACTGGGGCGGGCGCTTGGGCTGGGCAGGCTGGCGGCAGAACTGGCCGCGTTGCTGGAAGACCGGGATTTGCTCGGCCCGGGTGCCGGCGCGGATATGCATGAGCGCATAAGAGTGCTGCGGGACGAGCGTGGTTCACAGCGTGTAGACCCCCATCGGCTACAAGCGCTACGCCAGCAAGCAAAGCGTTTGTCCGAGCCAGGTGCGAACAAGCAAAGCGAAAAAGCGTCTGACTCAACGGCCACTGAAGTGGGGCGCTTGTTAGCACTCGCTTATCCGGATCGCATCGGCAAACACCGGCCCGGAGACACGCCCCGCTATCAGCTAAGCAACGGCAAAGGCGCGCTATTGCGAGAAGAAGATAACCTGGCTCGGTATGAATGGCTGGTGGCTGCGGATCTGGACGGCAAGGCCAAAGAGGCAAGAATATATCTGGCTGCGCCCGTGGATCTGCCAACCCTGGAGGCTGATTTGGCGGCTCACATTTATGAGCAAGATGAGGCAGAATGGGATGATAAACGCGGCACGGTGGTTGCCCGCAACACTCGCCGGTTGGGCGCTTTGCTTCTTGCAGAAAAACCTCTAAAACAACCCTCGCCCGAGCTGATTCAGCAGGGCTTGTTGGCTGCGGTAAGACGTAAAGGGCTGGATAGCCTGCCCTGGACCCCCGGCGCTCGGCAATGGCAGGCAAGGGTTAGGCTGTTGGCCAAACACTTCCCCAGTCAATGGCCGGATGTCAGTGATCAGGCGCTCATAGGCTCTATGGAGTACTGGTTGACGCCTTTTTTAGCGGGTGTCACCCGCTGGTCGGAACTGGCCAGGTTGAGCCTGCAAACTGCATTGAACAGTTTGCTGGAATACCCGCAACAACAGCAACTGGCCGAGCTTGCACCTACCGCTTTAACCATCCCCACCGGGAGTTCCGTTGCGCTGGATTACACCGCTGAGAACGGCCCGGTTCTGGCAGCCAAGCTGCAGGCGTTGTTCGGCTGGACGAAAACACCGGCCGTTGCGGGTGGCCAGGTGCCGGTTTTGATTCACATGCTCTCGCCTGCAAGGCGGCCGCTGGCAGTTACGGCAGACTTGGCCAGTTTCTGGTCTAACGTGTATCCACAGGTTCGCAAAGACACCCGTGGCCGCTATCCCAAGCACCCCTGGCCAGAAGATCCACTTAATGCCGTTGCCCAGCAGGGTGTTAAACGGAAATAACACCAACGGTTATTTTATGATCTTGCGGCTGTTGGTGAGGTATTGCTCGCCGGCAGAGCGTACAGTGTCTGGATCAGCATGCTCAGACGCTTTGTGGACTTTCTCAAGAGTCTCTTCCAGTTCGTCGATTTCGTCATCCAGCTTTTGCAAGGCATTTTCCAGCGTGTAGGTGAACTGGTGCACGGTGTTCATGGCTTCGGGAGTCAGGTCGCCGGCCAACACTTTGTCCAGCTTGTTGTTGTACTCGGAGAAGTTAGCAACGGCTTTTTCCAGAGTGTTGGCGGGCTGGCCCTTGAAGTGAGCGGGATCGCTTGCGAACACGGGTGTGGCAATCAGTAGTGAGGCGGCAATGGCAGTAAGTTGTTGAGGAAGTGTCATGGTATGGCTCCGTCGTTGATGAATGCTTAATACAATGAGAATGATTATCAATCTGTTTAATGCTTGCCATGACGAACATCAAATTAGCTCATAAAAAGCTTGTGTCCAGGGCCAAACTGCTTAAAAATTGCCCACCTTAATCTGCGCGATACCGCCCATGCACCTTGTCTCTTTTGATATTTTTCGAACCCTCGGTTTTCCCGACACCACCGTAGTTAAGCCGGAGCACTACCTGCGCCACAAGGCGTTGTTAAGTGAGGCAGACTGGGTGCTGTTCCCCGAGTATTGGCAGTTGAACGCTCTGGTGCATGGCTTGAAATGTCGGGTTTTCCCCAGTGTGGCCAGCTACCGTATCGGGCACGACAAAGTGGAAATGACGCGGGCGTTTGAAGTGGTCGCTCCGGAGCATATTCCCTGGACAATTATTGAAGCCAACGGGCCACAGGAGCGTGAGCATATCTGGGGCACCATGGTGCTGCCCTTTGTGGCAAAACTGCCCAAGGCCAGTATGGGTGAAGGCGTGTGGTTAATTGAAACCCGTGCTGACTGGCTCAGCTACTGCGAGCGAACGGATGTGCTGTATGCTCAGGAATATCTACCGTTAGATCGCGATGCACGCATTGTGGTGGTGGGCGATAAAGTGGTCACCGCTTACTGGCGTACCCAGGCTGATCAGGGCTTTTACAATAACGTGTCCAGGGGTGGCAGGATTGACAACAGCCCTGTGCCGGCGGTCATGACCGATCTTGCCCTGCGGCTTGCGCGGGAGTTGGGTGTAGATCATGCCGGTTTTGATATTGCGTTGGTGGAAGGTTACCCCTACGCACTGGAGTTTAACCGCTTATTTGGTAATCAGGGGTTGCGCCAGGGCTGTGACCTGAAAAACGCGATTCTAGAATACCTGCAGCACAATAGTGAGCCCCGAGATCCGGGAACCACAACCCCGGAGCCATTGCACCCTGTAGCGGTGTGAACTCTTAGCTCTGAATTCCAAACCGCGGGTATCTTTCGGCCATTGGTGGGGCGCTTTACTGTCTTTCGAGGTTTAATTTGATTGCCAATGGGGATACCAGCACTGCGTACGCGAGCATTGCTGCTATAGCGTGTCGAATATCTCCGCTCCAGTCTGAAACCAAGCCGCCTAGCATGGGTATTGCGAAGGCAATGCTGTAGCCAATCAGGAAGTTGCCTGCAGATAGCCGGCCGGTTTCGTTAGCGGGTACCAGCAGTGGCGGCAGGGCCACTATCATGATGAGCATAATGCCGGCAGTGAAACTCATGAGTGTTGCGCTGGCAATGGCCCACCATCCGGTAAAAACCAGCGTGCCGAGTGTCCCCAGCAGGCTGCATATCAGCATGACAATCATTGGGGCTTTGCGGCCGACCCAGTAACGGGCCATTTTCAGCATCAGCAATGAGGCAAACACTTGCGCGAAGTTGTACCAGAACAGGGCTTCGGTGAGGTTTTCAAGTTCGCCTCTTTGCTCCAGTAAAGCGCCCATGTAGGCGTTAACGCCGAAAAATAAGGAAGCGGATACGCCCAGTAGCAGGCCAAGTTTCAGGGTCAGTGGATTTTTCCAGTCTGGTAGCCAGGCGGCTCGTTGGCTGGGTGGCGACAGGTCACGTTTGGGTAGGAACAAGGCGGCGGTAACCAGTAATGCTGGTAAAGACCAGGCCAGCAGTGTGGCGCGCCAGCTGTTTTCCATGATAGGCATGAGTACCGGTAGGGTTATGCCGGCACCGATGAATTCTCCCATTAGCAAGCCGTTCATGTAGATGGCCGAGCCAAGGGCCAGGTTTTTTGATTCCAGCCAGCGTGGCAACAATGCTGGTAAGGCGGGCTGCATCATGGCAACGCCCAGGCCCATAACGGCGCTGGTTAGCATGAGTGTGAGGGCATCTGGCGCCAGGCTGCGGCCTGCTGAGCCGATAACCATAACCACCATAGCCAGTGCGAGGGTATTGCGGGGGCCTATGCGGGATATGGAAAGCGAGCCAGGCATGGCGCCTATGGCAAGCATCAGGATGGGTAGTGTTGTCAATGCGCCGGAGACGGCCTGGGAGAGCGCCAGTTCGTCACCGATAAACGGTGCCAGCGGTGGCGCCACCAGTATGGGAATGCGCAGGTAAACACCGGCCAGCCAAAGTAACACCGCCACCGGCAGCAGGCTCGCTGTCGGTGGCGGTGTTGGTATTGCCGGGTTTTCAGTTGCAGACAAGAAAAATCAGTCTTCGCTGGTATCCGGCAGATACGCGCCGTCTTCGTCGTGTACTTCCTGCCCGGTAACGGGTGGGTTGAACGAGCAGATCAAACGCATGTCTTCGGTACCGCCACGCAGGGTATGCTGGTCATGCTTGTCGAGGGCGTAAAGAGTGCCGTCAGTGATCTCGTGAGTCTCACCGGTTGCTTTGTCGGTAATGGAGCCATTGCCGGCCACGCAGTAAACCGCTTCCAGGTGATGCTTGTACCACAGGTTCAGTTCGGCACCTGCAGGAATAATTGTTTCGTGGAAAGAGAAACCCATTCCGTCTTTTTTCAACAGCATGCGACGGCTCGTCCAGCCTGGGCCATGTACTTCACGCTCGGTACCGATGATGTCCTGAACACGTACAATTTTCATGAGCATTCCTCGTTTTGTGATGGCATAGCCTTACAGTATAAACATCCATTTCAGGTTCGGTTCAACCGCCAGTCCTCATAACCCGTCATGCACTGCTCTATGGCAAGGTGAAAATTATGCCGTTGGTTTTCGTCCAGAGGCTGCTGTTTACGGCACTTGTCCAGCGTTCTCTGGATGGTTTGACGACTCTTTTTGTCGAGACGCTCCAACCAATGTTGGTCTGCCGGTTCTAAGTCTAGCAGTTCTCGGCCGGCGTGGTTGCGATGGCTGATGTGCCACCAGTGATCCACGGCCCGCCCGAGCACCACGTAACCGAACTGGCTGTCTTGCACCGGGCCGAAGGTGGCGGTTTTCAGGCCGTCTCTGAGCAAGCCTATATTCAATACTGGCAAGGTGAGTTTGTCACCGTAAAAATAGCTGCCGGCCGCCCCTATCAGGCCGCCTACCAAAGCGCCGGTACCTAATGATGTGCCGAGTGTGATGGCATCCAGCCCGGCACCACTGACGGCGCCGGCACCAAAACCGGCGGTGGCCAGGTAGCGCTTGCTGACGGCCCAGTGTTCTCGGCTGCCCTCCGAAAAAAGGTCATGGTCGCTGTGCCATTCCAGTTCGGCTTCCTGCCGGCGAACACGCTGGTGTTGATACAAGTGTTCGATTTCCACTCGCAGAGTCTGTTCCCGCTGGCGTTGGTGCTGATACCAGCTTTGCCGAAGCTGTTCAGCAAGGGTGTTGTCGCTGGTGCCGGCAACCTGGTCCAGTGTAAGGGTGCGCTTTTCCTGGAATGACATCATGTCTTTCAAAGCGTTGGCGACAATGCCTGCGGCCAGGGTTTTGCGCCGCTGGCGTTGGGCAGACAAGTGATGGGTAGCCTGATCGAGTGCCTGCTCCCAGTCTGGTTCGAGCTGACCAAAGGCCCGTAAAAGGCTTAAATGTTGCTCGAACGGGGCACGAACAGCGTCGAAATTCCGTACAACCTGAAAAAACTGTCCCAAAGCTGCTTGCCAGGTTGCGCTGTGGTCGTCTGACCCGATGCTGTTGATCAGTGCCAGGCTGGGCTGACCGGTCCAGCGCAGGATGGTCATCTCGGCCTCGTGCTCGGCGCTGTAAGGGACGGAGCCATCCACCACATAGATTATGCCCGCACCTTCAATCAGCGGTGTTAACAATTCACACTCGTCGGTAAAACGGCCGTCGCCTTGATGTTGAAGCACAAAGGCTCGAACCGTTTCGCTGTGATCTGAAGCCGATACACTGTGGGCTTCCAGCCACTCCAGAACTCGCCTGGGGCGCTGAAACCCGGGTGTGTCCACCAGCGTATAGAGTGTTTTGCCGTCTACGCTCAGCGGGTAGGCCTGCCGTGCGCGCGTGGTGCCTGGCTCCAGCGCAATGGCAATGGCGTCGTTCTGCGACAGGGTTGCTACTACACTGGATTTGCCCTTGTTAGGGTGGCCAACGACGGCAAAGGTAGGTGCTGTGCTCATTCCAAAGCTCCCGCGTCCATGTCGGGCAAGGCCTCGTGGGCTGGTATAAGGCTAACCGTTATGAACTCTGGCCCAGCCCGCTGGGCGAATCTCAACCATTGCTGAACCTGATGCGTATCTGGCTCTTTTTCGATATGGCTTGCCAGGGGCACTAGAGCAACCTGAGTTCCTTTTGGCCAAGCCTCCCTGGCACTGGTCAGAAAATCCTCCAGTTCACCTGTGGGTGGTTCCCAGCCGCGGGTAACCAGAAGAATAGAGGTCGTGGGCGTTTGTGTCAGGTGTGAGGCCACCTGTTTCAGGGTTTGCCGATCTTCTGCCAGAGTCATTCGGCCGCCTGCTTTGGCGATCAGGCTTTTGCCGGCACTGAGTGTATCTGGTAATTCCGGGTCGCCGGCACCGGCCCAACATAAAACAATCCGGGTATCGGGCAGAGGCTTCAGGCTCAAATGAGTGTCGGTGTCTGGCTGATCGGCGGCGTCATTATGGTCGGTACCTGTATCAAGAGCCGGTGTTTCCATGCGATACATCAGCGCTCGCTTCGCGGGGTGGCTGGCCAGGAGATATCGGGCCTTACGCCGGATTGCAAAGCCCGCCAGTACGCAAAGAACGAACCGGGGCAATAATGCCCAGGTGGCCCATAACATCGCAATGAACGGCCACCACTGGCCCCATCGTGCCGGGTTTGTGGCGTCTTCGCCTGCGCCGGCACGAAAGAATCGAGTGGCCTCTACAAGTGTAAATTCAGGCGCGGCGGCTGGCCATAGCCAGGCCCAGGGGGCAGCAATCGTTGAAATCAAGCGGTGATAGCTTTTGGCATCGGTTTCAAGCGTGGTGCTCCAGCCAAAGGCGAGATCCTGCAACACCACCATAACCAGCAATGTCACAAGACCGGCGAGGGCAAAACATAGCCCACCGCGCTGAGCGGCCTGTGCCATTAACACCGGTTGAAGCTTTACCGAAACGGCAGATTCGGGGGTTTTCCCAAAGCGCCGAAGCAGAGGGCGCCAGGGCTGCCAGCCGACAAGCGACTGGGCAGTGGTTAACAAAGCGAGTAAAAGCTGGAAGGCTACAAACGCCAGAATAACGGTTACGTTGATGCGCTGGCCGCCGTCGTAGAACAGCAAACCGAGCATGGCTAGTAAACCAAGCACAGCACCCACAACCATAAACCCGTTGTTGATCCGGTTCCAGAAACCCAAAATTTGCGCGGAAGGGTCCGCACCAGCCCCCGGACCGCTTAGATGGTTCATGTGAGCCATCCAGCGTTTTGGGCTGGGTGCTACGCCTTGCTGTTCGCAGGTCAGTGCAAACTTGCGGTCCCGCCGGTGCAAAAATGCCGGGGCCTGACCGTTGTCTCTCTGGGCGCAGGCATCAAAATCCAGCAGCAGGCGGAGGGAATGATCTGTCATGAACGGTTCCGGTTGTGAATTCGGTCTATGGATCTTTGATGTTAGGATATCGGTATTACCCCGTCCGATACCAGACAACGAGCTTTCATGCCCCACCACCTGATGAATTTGCGCCATGTGCCCGATGACGAAGCCGACGAAATCCGGGCTTTGTTCGATGAACACGAGGTGCGTTTTTACGAGACCCCACCTAGCCGCTGGGGTATCAGCATGGGCGGTTTCTGGGTGCACGATACAGACGAAGCCGAAAGAGCCAGGATTATACTGCAGAGTTACCAATGCGAACGAATGCAAAGTCAGCGTGAAGCCTATGAGGCATGGCGCCTCAAAGGCGAGGGCGGTGGTGTCTGGTATATGTTTCGACACAAGCCCCTGCGTACGCTGATGGCCTGCCTGGCTATTCTGGCGATTGCTGGTTTAAGCCTGTTGCCGTTCATCCGAATAGGCTAATTTTTTACGAATGTCCGGTGTTCACTACGGTGTCCTGTTTTCAGGACATTCAGGCTGTCGCAGCCGCTCGCCAGTAGTGTTCACCTCCTTACGTTTGTTCCCTGCGCCACTATTAGTGTCCGGAGGTCGGGACGTCTGCCCTTCCAACGTTTACTGGAGTTTTGAAAACATCAATTAAAACATGCAGATAAAATAATGGCACAGGATGCGCATATTGGTTGCTTCGGGCTTTGAACCCGGCTTGTTCTTAACAACAACAAACAAGGAACGACCCATGAAACGTATCATGATCTGTACGCTGATCGGCGCTACAGGCTTTGCTCTGAGTGCCTGCAACGACAGCAAAAACGATAATCCTCCTGCGGTAAACCAAGCTCCCGAATTTATCCAGGGTGACATACTGCACACCCAATATGACGGCGTAACCGACGATCTTCTAACCGCAGGTCTCGGGGCCACTGGTCTTGGCAATGCCGCAGCGCCCGCGTTTACTGACCCGCTCAATCCTACCTCGGCCGAACTGCGCCAGTTGGCGATCTACAATAACTACCGGGCACTGGTAGATACCTCTCCGGGTGGCGGCTACGGTGAGTTTTTCGGTCCAGGCGTAGGCAATGAAACTGAAGGGCTGATTCCGGGGCATGAATACCTGGCGTTTATGACCGTTTCGGGCAGTGATGTGCCTGTCACGGTTATGGCTCAGGTTCCTGATAGGTTTGATGTACAAAACCCATGCATGATCACCGCGCCTTCGTCCGGTTCCCGTGGAATTTATGGGGCGATTGGCACAGCTGGCGAGTGGGGGCTGAAAAAGGGCTGTGCGGTGGTTTATACCGATAAAGGGAGTGGCAACGGCGCCCATAATCTGGAAACCAATACGGCGCAGCGTATCGACGGTACGCTTTCGGCCACCGATGAACCTGTTCAGTTCCGGGCGGATCTCGATAAGGCCCAACGGGATGATTTCAATGCGGATTGGCCCGATCGCTTTGCTTGGAAACATGCCCACTCCAAAACCAATCCGGAAGCTGATTGGGGGCGTCATGTTCTTCAATCTGTTGAATTCGGGTTTTGGGCGCTTAACAAGCAGTTTGGCAGCGACAGCGCTATTACGCCTGAAAACACCCTGGTTATTGCCTCGAGCGTGTCCAATGGCGGTGGTTCATCTGTTCGCGCGGTGGAGCAGGACACAAAAGGCCTGATTGACGGTGTGGCGGTATCCGAGCCCAACGTAAACCCAACTGTGGATACCAGTTTCACCATTGTGCAGGGCAGCGATACGTCGATTACTGAGCACAGTCGTAGCCTGCTTGAATACACCACGGCACTTGCGGTGTACCAGGGTTGCGCCAATCAGGCGCCGGCTGTTCGTGACACAGCTCCGTTGAATGCAGAGTATAACCCGCCGGCTATCGGTGAGAATATTTGTACCTCATTGGGGCTTAAAGGACTTGTTACAGGTACCAATACTGACGAGCGCGCCATCGATGCGTTGCGTATTCTGAATGAGGAATTTGGAATCCAGCCTGAGCAGAACCTGCTTGCGCCCATACATTTTGCCTCCAACGTTGCCCAGAGTATTTCCATGACCTACGCCAACGCCTATGGTCGTGCTGGTGTTGAGGACCGGGTGTGCGGCCTTAGCCTGGCCGCGACTGACAGCATCGGGGCGGTCACTCCGCTTACACCGGCCGAGGAGGCGGCAGTATTTGCAAACGGCAACGGTATTCCGCCCACCGCGGGGGTCAAAATTATTTATGACGAAGCAGTGGGTCAGCCGACTCTACTGACTACCAGCACGTCCTCCAGCAGTGGTCTTGCGGACTATGGCCTTGATGCATTGTTGTGCCTGCATGGCCTGGCTTTGGGCCGTGATGCGATCACCGGGGAGGCGCTGTCTGGTGCTGATGCAGAGCTTGCCGAAGCAATCGCTGATGGCATCGAAGGTATCAGAGCAACCGGGAACCTTGGTGGTAAGCCAGCGGTATTTGTGACTGGGCGGGCGGACGCGGTGTTGCCCATCAACCATACCTCTCGGCCCTATTTCGGGCTAAACCAGCAGGTGGAGGGAGCCAGCAGTGAACTTCGTTACTACGAGGTGCTTAATGCCCATCACCTGGATGTTTTGAACGGCTTCCCAGCTGTGGCTGCCCGTTACGTGCCGTTGCATCACTACTATTTTCAAGCTCTGGACCTGGTGTGGGAGCGTCTGACCAACGGTACTGAGCTGCCACCAAGCCAGGTTGTCCGGGCGACGCCGCGGGGAGAGGCAACACCTCTGACACAGGCTAATCTGCCAGCGGTGGCAGCACAGCCACCGGAGGAAGACCTTATTCGTCTGGTTGGTAGCGAGTTGCGCATACCTGATTAACGGCGTTTGGGCCGTCCCAGGCCCTCTTCTATTTGCTCACCTTGAGGAGAGGGCCATATACTTCCGACAGGGCACCCGGTACAGCCGGGTGTCAGGGCTTTTACTATGAATGGCATTGAACCCGGCGGTACACGCTACATGACGCAGTTGTTTGGTGAGAAAAATAAAAGCGAGTTGACCCGGGAGCTTATCGAAGCGTTGTTTCCCATGTTTGAAGAAGCCAGCGCAGGCGCGATTGCGGTGGATCGACAATCTCGCATTACCTGGATAAACAATCGATACTCCCAGTTGTTAGGTCTGAAAGAGCCGGCAACCGTCATTGGGCGCCAAGTGCGCCAGATAATTCCGGAAACCCGCATGCCTGAGGTGGTAGAAACCGGTAAACCACTGTTACTGGATATCATGGAATATCAGCAACAGCAGCTGGTCGTTACCCGGCTGCCCTATTACGACAAAGCTGGCGAGATTGAAGGCGCTGTGGCGTTTGTACTCTACGATGACCTGCAACCGCTCACGCCACTGGTGAGCAAATACCGTCGTTTGCACCAAGATCTTGCGGCGGCCCGCAAAGCGTTGGCAAAAAAAGCCCGTAGTACTCGTTACAGCCTGGGGGATTTCGTCGGCGCAAGCCCAGGTGCACTTGAGGTAAAGCGCCGTGCGCGGCTTGCTTCCGGTCGCGATATGGCCGTGCTGGTGCTGGGTGAAACCGGTACCGGTAAAGAGGTGCTTGCCCAGGCCATTCACTCCGTTTCCAACCGCGCCGAAAAGCCTTTTGTAGGGGTGAACGTGGCGGCTATTCCCGACAATCTTCTGGAGGCTGAATTCTTCGGTGTTGCACCGGGAGCCTATACCGGCGCAGATCGAAAACTGAGAGAAGGTAAGTTTCAGCTGGCCGACGGCGGTACATTATTTTTGGATGAAGTGGGAGATATGCCCCTGCCGTTACAAGCCAAGTTATTGCGGGCCTTGCAGGAGGGCGAAGTTGAACCTTTGGGCTCCAATAAAATTGCGGCGGTAGACGTTCGCGTTATTGCGGCCACCAGCCGAAACCTGGATGCCATGGTTGCCGATGGTACCTTTCGCTCCGATTTATATTATCGATTAAACGTATTGGAAATCCCCATACCGCCATTGCGGGATCGCCTCGCCGATCTGGGGTTGCTGTGCGAAACCCTGTTGTGGGAAATCAGCGAAGGCCAGGACATGCGCGCCGAGATTACTGATGCGGGGGTGGCGGCTCTGGCCAGTTATAGCTGGCCGGGAAATATTCGCGAATTGCGCAACGTGCTGGAGCGGGCGTTGACCATGGGTGAGGACAACGGAGTTCTGGATGCCGATGCCATGTTCAAGGTGCTACCTCGCGGTGGTGCGCGCACGGATGCCCAGACAGCATCCCGCCCGGTGCGGCCATTGGCTGAAACACTGGCTGAAGCTGAGGCTCATGCAGTAGAGGAAGCGCTGGTGGCAAGCCGGGGTAATCGCACCAAGGCTGCCAAGCTGCTGGGCATTTCTCGCTCAGTGCTGTATGAGAAGCTGGCAAAAATGTCCTGATTTTCGGACACCTGTCTTGATATCTGTACAACTACCTACGACTCAAGCATTAAGTTGTCCTTAATTCCGGACGATTCAGCTAACCTCTGTGCCTATTTTTCTGTCAACTTACTGATATACAAACAAAAAAAGTTTTTGGCACAGACTCTGCATTTTCTTAAATGCAGGACGTCAGAACAACATAGAAAATAAAGGCTGGCGCCAAAAGTAGGACCCCTGATTTACCAATGCCATCTTTGTTTCTGTGTTTTCTGGCGGAATTTCAGTCTAGGCCTACCGGGCCAGAGAGCTCCGGGCCATATACAACAACAAGAAGGATCATCTTCATGTCTTTCAAGCATAAACTTTCAAGTTTGACTCTGGGCATCAGTGCCGCGGCCTTTATGACCGGCGCTATGGTTAGCAGCAATGCTCTGGCGGCAGAAAAAGTTCGCTGGCAGGTGCCCCTGGCATTTCCGTCACATTTGGTAGGCCTGACAACACCGGTTAAACACCTGACAGAAAATCTCAAAAAGATTTCAGGCGGAGATCTCCAGTTGCGTTATTACGAGCCTAATGAGCTGGTCCCACCGTTTGAAATTATGGACGCCGTAGGCAGTGGTAAGTACCCAGCAGGTTACACCTGGGTAGGCTACGATCAGGGCACTATTCCAGCACTGCCGCTTTATTCCGGTGCGCCGTTTAATATGGAGCCACCGGCTTACCTTGCCTGGTATTACGAGGGCGATGGCCGGGATCTGCTGGAAGAGATTTACGCCGAGCGTAATATCCATCCCATGCTGTGCAGCATCATCGGTCCTGAAGGTGCGGGCTGGTTTGCTGAGCCTATTGAAGGCGTCGAAGATTTTGATGGCCTGAAAATCCGCTTTGCCGGCATTGGTGGCAAGGTACTGGAAAAACTCGGTGCTTCGGTGACCATGGTGCCAGGTGGCGAGATTTACCAGGCGCTAGAGCGTAAGACCATCGATGCAACCGAGTTTTCTCAGCCGGCTATCGATAAA
>JAKDUK010000022.1 GCA_030457765.1 Marinobacter sp.
TTGGCCAGCCTCTGAAATGTCGACATTACCCGCCTTTATCTCTGCGGTGCGATCACAACTGCTATGATGACCGGTGCGGCAAAAGGGAGCTTGGAAACAGATTTCATAATAAAGAACAGATCCGGCCTATCGGTGGTTTGAACACAACCCCGAACCTTAAGGAGTCAGGTGCATTGCATAAAGCATAATAGACGAGGCGGGATTTTTTACCGAGACAGACCGCAAAAACCTGCGTTGACACAAAGAATGAATAATGATTCACTAGTTCTGGAGAGCCGGAATGGCTTATCGTGAAACAGAGAAAATGCGCCTGCGCAAAGCAGCGGCGCGCCAGCAGATCGCTGAATGCACTTATCAATGCGTTGCTGAAGGTGGCTTTCGCAATGCAAAAATTACTCGCATCGCGCAACTCGCAGGGGTAGCCACAGGAACGATCTATCGTCATTTTGAGTCAAAAGAAGACTTATTTGCCGAAATATTTCGCCTGGCCACGCAACGCGAGGTAGACAAAGTAGCGGAAACGCTGGCTTCAGATGGAAGCGCGACAGACCGGCTAGAAAAAGCATTGCGGCGGTTTGCCAAGCGGGCGCTAACCGCCCCTGTGATGGCTTGGTCACTGATTGCCGAACCGGTAGATCCGAAAGTAGAAGTAGAACGGTTGGCATACAGAAAAGCCTATGCCGACTTATTTGAACAAGCGATCTTGGAAGGCATCAACGAAGGCTGCATCCCAGATCACGACGCACGCCAAAGCAGTACCTGCCTGGTTGGCGCTATTGCGGAAAGTCTGGTGGGCCCTTTGTCGCCGACTCAGTCCGGGCAGGCAACCGCAGCTAAAACTGACAACAACGACCCGCTGGTCGACACCATCATCCGCTTTTGCATACAGGGGTTGACCGGCACAAGGAGCTAGCTATGAACGCACCGCAGCCCAACGCCGGAACACCCCCAGAGAAATCCGGTGATCGCTACCTGGCGGTCACACACGAAGTCGTCAACCAGCCCCCCGCACTGGCAAACTACAACCTGTATGAACAAGACATTGCTCTGCAAGAAGCCGTAAAGCGCGAAGGCGCTGGCAAAGCCGAAACTGACTTGACAGCCTTCGGCGCCCTGGCTGGCGACGCAGCAACCATCGATCTGGGCTTTCGAGCCAACAACAATAAGCCTGCATTCAACACCCACGATCGCTTTGGTCATCGCATCGACGAAGTGGACTTTCATCCTTCGTACCACGAACTGATGCGCATTGCCTTTGAAAATGGCCTTCACAGCAGCCCCTGGGCAAACCCGGGCAAGGGGGCCCACGTAACCCGCGCAGCCAAATACTACATGCACTCGCAAGTGGAGGCTTCTCACTGCTGCCCGGTCACCATGACCTTTGCTGCCATTCCTTCCATCCGCAAACAACCGAAATTAGCAGAGCTCTGGGAATCCCGAATTCTGGCTAACAGCTACGACGCTCGTAACATACCAGACAGCCAGAAAAGCTCTGTATCCATCGGCATGGCCATGACTGAAAAACAGGGTGGCAGCGACGTGCGTGCCAACAGTACCCTAGCCTACCCAACAGGCAAAACAGGACCAGGCCAGGCTTACGAACTGGTCGGTCACAAATGGTTCGTGTCGGCGCCCATGTGCGATGCCTTCCTGGTACTGGCCCAGGCCCCAGGCGGGCTGTCTTGCTTCCTGATGCCACGCTGGCGCCCAGACGGCAGCAAAAACCCCTGGCAGGTGCAGCAACTAAAAAACAAAATGGGCAACGTCGCCAACGCCTCCAGCGAAGTAGAACTACGCGGCGCAACAGCCTGGATGATCGGTGAAGAAGGCCGTGGCGTGCCCACCATCATAGAAATGGTCGCCATGACCCGCTTCGACTGCATGATTGGCAGTTCCGCCGGCATGCGCCAGGCTGTGGCCCAGGCCACACACCACAGCCGCCACCGCAGCGCCTTTGGCAGCCGCCTCATCGACCAACCCTTGATGCAGAACGTGCTGGCCGATCTGACTCTGGAAAACGAAGCCGCCCTCGCCTACACCATGCGAGTCGCCCGCGCCCTGGATAACCAGGATCAGGAACACGAACGCCTGTTTGCGCGCCTGGCCACGCCTGTAGGTAAATACTGGATCTGCAAACGCACCCCCAACCACGCCTACGAATCCATGGAATGCATCGGCGGCAGCGGCGTAATGGAAGACTGCATCATGCCCCGCCTGTTCCGGGAATCTCCGATCAATGCCATTTGGGAGGGCAGCGGCAACGTACAGTGCCTGGACACACTACGCGCCATCCACAAAGAACCGGAAACCCTCGACGCTTTCTTCCGCGAAGCCGCCCAGGCAAAAGGGGTCGACCGCCGCTTTGATCAGTTCCTGGCGCAGTTGCAAAACGACTTCGCTGACATAAGCGACGTGCAGTACCGAGCTCGTAACCTGGTAGACCGAATGGCCTTGGCTATGCAGGCATCCCTGCTGCTACGAAACGGGGACAAAGCCGTTGCAGACGCCTTCTGCGCCTCCCGCCTGCAATCGAATGGCGGAATGAACTACGGCAACCTGCCCTCTGGCATCGATGCTGCGACTATTACCAAGCGCGCGACACCTGTAGTAGGCTAGAGTCGATATCCACTGAGGTGTAAAAGCACAACTTGGCGGACTCCCCTTGCATTGTTCATAAACCTGCGGGGGAGGCTTTTCCAAAACTGTGCGGAGCCATGGATGGCGGAGCCCAAGCGCCATATGGATGTGCCGCAAGGAGCGTGTTTTGGAAAAGCCTCCCCCGCGGGTTCCAGCACCAAAGCCGGAACACCCATGTCTGAAGCACTAAGAAAACTGCTCAAAGAAGGAAATGCGCCTCAACAACACACCGCGATTACACCGCACGTAGGCGTACTAACCCTGCACTTCCAGCTATACGGCTGCGAAGACCTCAAAGCCAAGCGCAAAGTCTTCACCCCGCTGCGCGCTGTGTGGGGCAGAGAACCCGACCTGGCCGTCGCAGAAACCGCCGACCTGGAAGCCCTGGATTGCGCCACCTGGACAATCGCTGCGCTAGGCACCTCCTCGCAGCAAATTACCCAACGCCTTGACCAAATAGAGAAAGCCATTCAAGAACGAATCGATGCCGCTATACTCGATATTCATCGAGAAATTCTCTAACAAAGCCCTGTAGCACAACGCCAAAGCAGCCCGTATACTACGCGTCCTCAGGGATGCCAGTGTGCCTGCGAGCGACAGGTTTCAAGCAACCAAGGCCGGAACCAGATCCCGGCTGTATCCGTTGGGCATCCGGAACCTGCCCTGCGGATAACCACTGATTAGTGTGTGGTACTTATGACCGGCAAGAAAAAATCCGCCCAAGCTTCAGTCGAGACTATGTACCGCGTGTTCACTGTGCCCGAGGCACCAGAGTCCACGTTAAGTCGGATTGATCAGGACATTTCAAATAACCTGGCAGGTTTTCTTCAGAACCATATCGTTGCGGTTGAACGCGATCTTGCAGACGTCGAGAAAAACTTCTCCGACTACGCCATCCCGGAAAAACCCGTTTTTGTGTCCGAGCAAACTCAGTTCCTGCTGGACAAACTGGTGGCCAACTCAGTTCACACGGCGTCTCCCGCCTTTATCGGACACATGACCTCAGCGCTTCCATATTTTATGTTGCCGCTGTCTAAAATCATGATTGCCCTGAATCAAAACCTGGTAAAAACGGAAACCTCCAAGGCGTTTACGCCCATGGAGCGGCAGGTTTTGGGCATGATTCACCGGCTGGTGTACCAGGAAGATGGCGCTTTTTACCGAAAATGGATGCACGACCCTCGCTACGCCCTTGGCGCCATGTGCTCTGGCGGTACCGTCGCCAACCTGACTGCGCTTTGGGTTGCCCGCAACCGCGCCTTCCCGGCAGAGGGCAGCTTTCGCGGCCTGCATCAGGAAGGCCTGTTCCGCGCCCTGAAATACTACGGTTACGAAGGCGCGGCTATCGTTGTCTCCCGCCGTGGCCATTACTCTCTTAGCAAGGCAGCCGATGTATTAGGCTTAGGCCGCGATGCGCTAGTGGCCGTAGATACCGACGACGACAACCGGATAGATACCGACGCCCTGCGCGACAAGTGCCTGGAACTGCAGAAACAAAAAATCAAGATTATGGCCATCTGCGGCGTGGCGGGCACCACCGAAACCGGTAACGTTGATCCTCTGGATGCCATGGCAGACACCGCTCGTGAATTCGGTGCCCACTTCCACGTGGATGCCGCCTGGGGCGGGCCAACGCTGTTCTCCCGGAGCTATAGATACCTGCTGCGCGGCATAGAAAAAGCAGACTCTGTCACTTTCGATGCCCACAAGCAGTTATATGTGCCCATGGGTGTCGGCCTTGTTGTGTTCAAAGACCCCAGCCTGGCCAGTGCGGTTGAACACCATGCCCAATATATCATCCGAAAAGGGTCCCGGGACCTGGGCACCACTACACTGGAGGGTTCCCGCCCCGGCATGTCGATGCTGATCCATTCAGGCCTGAAAATCCTGGCCCGGGAGGGCTACGAGATTCTGATTGACCAGGGCATCGAAAAGGCGGTGACCTTTGCCGACATGATTGAAGCGCAGGCGGATTTTGAGTTGGTTACCCGGCCCGAGCTGAACATCCTCACCTACCGCTACTGCCCGAAGAACGTGCAGCAGGCTCTGGCACTGGCCGACCCGCTGCAGGCTGAAAAGCTCAATGCCTGCCTGAATACGATCATCAAGTTTATCCAGAAAACGCAGCGGGAACGGGGCAAGGCGTTTGTGTCACGGACACGCCTGGAGCCTGCCCGCTACTATAATTTCCCATGCATTGTTTTCCGGGTGGTGCTGGCGAATCCGCTGACCACACCAACAATCCTGGCAGACATTCTGGAAGAGCAGAAGGAGCTTTCCGGAGAGGAAGAGATTCAGGACGACATCCGAATACTGCACCAAATGGCAGAGGCCGTGTTAAAGCAGCATGAAAAGGGTCAAAGGCAGGCCTGATGTTCTGTCTTCCCTTCAAGACCCGCAAGGGAGGGAGACAGACACCCAAAACACGCTGTGAATACGTCCGTGTACGCTCGGCTCCGCCATCCATGGCTCCGCACGGTTTTGGGTGCCTGTCTCCCTCCCTCACTCTGAGCTAGCCTCTAGCCTAAGTTTTCGAAGGTATTTTGCTTAGTAAAGTGCCTCTTCGTCGTCCAGCACCTCATCGATAATTTCCAGGAACATGCGATCCGCCTCGCTCCACTTCTCCGGAATACGAATGGTTGTGTTAGCGCTGATTTCCCGCGCGATCAACTCATTAGCGTCGGCCTCTAGGCGATGCTTTCGGGCGATGTCTACAGACTTAACCGCGATCGTTGGATCGCTTAGCACTTTCTTAATGAACACTCGCAGCTCATCAATCACTCTGGCCTGACGACTTTCAACCGGTGTACTCATATTTCACCCTCCGGACAAACGAATTCATGTGGCGCACGCAGCTGCCACGGCAGACACACAGTATGACCAAACCCGCGCATGACAACCAGCCAGTGCGTTACACGAAAAGCCCGCGCAACGTGAAAAACAATATAGCAGCCATAACAGCTGATGCCGGCACCGTGATAATCCAGGCAGCCGCAATACGCACCAGGTGCGATCGTTTAACCATTTCTTCTTTATAGATTTTTTTGAGTCGCTTGCGATCTGATTTGGTCAGCGGCACGTGCTTCTTCTTTTTTGCTCGCTTCAGGAGCTTTTCCATTTCTTCAACGGATGCATTTCGGAAATCATCGAGAAAAGGTTTGAGAAGCTCCTGATCGTCGGCGTCACGCTCCTCCATAATCTTGTGCAACTGAGTCGCATAATTGGATTTAAGATACTCACGCAAAAAACCAACGCCGAATACACCGCCAATTGCTATGTGTGTAGAACTCACAGGCAAGCCCAGTTGCGAAGCCAAAATCACCGTAAGGGCCGCCGAAAGCGCAATACAGAACGCACGGGTTTTATCCAGTTCGGTAATTTCGCTGCCCACGGTTTTAATCAGTCGCGGGCCGAACAGCATCAACCCGACGGTCAGGCCGAGGGCGCCAATCATCATGACCCACAAAGGGATACTGGAGGCAGTCACCACATCACCGCTGGAGATTGCATCGTTTATAGCTGCAAGCGGGCCGATGGCATTGGCTACGTCGTTGGCACCATGAGCAAAACTCAGCAGGGCGGCGGCGAATATCAGTGGCCAGGTAAACAAGGTATTCACCCCGCCAATGCTGTTTTCCATCGTGGCCGCTCGGCGTGCAGCCAGAGTGCGCACTGCAAAAAACGCAACCGCAGCTGCGGCCAGGCCAACCAGAGAGGCTTCCAGAAAATCTACCGTAATGATTTTTTTGACGCCCTTAATCATCAAATAAGTGCCGAACGCCCAAGCCATAATGGCCACAAGCCAGGGCACAAAGGTGCGAGCTGCGGGTATTACATTTTTTCGATACAACACTGTCTTGTTTATCGTAAACAAAAACAGGGCCGCTAAGGCGCCACCTAATACCGGAGATATAACCCAGCTTCCGGCAATCTTGGCCATAACACCCCAGTCGGCGATACCCCAGCCACCAGCCGCAATACCGGCCCCAAGCACACCGCCCACAATCGAATGTGTGGTGGATACCGGCGCCCCCATCCAGGTCGCCAGATTAAGCCAAAGCGCGCCCGCCAGCAGGGCTGCTGTCATCAGCCAGACAAACGCCCGACCATCTTCAAGGCTCGTGGGGTCAATAATGCCCCCTTTGATGGTAGAAACCACGTCACCGCCAGCAATTAGCGCACCTGCGGATTCAAACACGCCGGCGACAATAACAGCGGCCCCTAAAGACAGAGCTCCTGAGCCAACAGCAGGGCCTACGTTGTTCGCAACGTCATTAGCCCCTATATTAATAGCCATATAGCCGCCAATGACGGCCGCAGCCATAAGCAATGTGCTATTCGGCATGCCCTCACTAAAGGCGCCTACAACCAGCCAGACTCCCAGCAAAAACAACAGGCTGAACCCGATCCGGTATCGCTCTGTGGCATTGCTGGTAAGAAGGGTATCTAGGAATCCGCTTGAACGGGCCATAACAGAAGGGGTCTCATTTGGTCTGAATGGAGAACGAACCGATGTAATGCGCGCAACTATAAATTTTTTGCCATGGAATTGAAACAGAGGCGCACCTGCTCGATGCAGTCACACAATACACTCGCAATGGATGCAGACCTACCATTGTCTGATACATAATAACTAAAATGCCAAGATGCTACCCAAGGGCACTGCATATCCACATAGAGCCATTATGACCAGAGACTCATCCTCGGGCTACCTAGCCACACGCGAACGTGAAGACGCCCAGGTGTCACGCGTGCTGACCTGGCTATCACTGGCGGCCATGCTATGTCTTTTCGGCATTGGCGCGAAAGCTTGGTACTCAGGCCATGCCAATCACGCCCTGGCTCTTTGGGGATTTATTGCTCCAGTGCTGGCGAACATGCTTTGGTTTGTAAAAACGGGTAAGCGCGAGGTGCAAAAAGTCGGGCTCCTGGTGATTGTCAGTTTGCTTTTCACCTACCTGATTGCCAATGGCGGCGAAAACAATACTGGCCCTCTCTGGTTCTACGTATTCCCACCCCTGCTGTTTTTTTTGACGAACCTTAAGACCGGCACCATGATCCTCCTGCTGGTTTATCTGGTCGCCATTATTGTATTCCAGTTCCCCAATCTGCCCTTCGTGCTTGCAGAATATAGTAGTGATTTCAAAATCCGATTCTTCGCCACTTTGTCCTTCGAATCCATTTTTTGCTTTGTTTTGGAGGCAAGCCGGCTGAAAGCCCGTAACGAGCTTCTGAGCTTGGCACAAACCCATGAGCACGCAGCCAAAACCGATGAACTCACCGGTCTTTCTAACCGCCGGGATATCCTGAACCGATTAACGGAGGAGTTTTCACGCTATCAACGCTCCGGACGACACTTCTCCATTGCCCTGATCGACCTGGATTTGTTCAAAAACATCAACGATCAATATGGCCACAACGCAGGCGATGATGCCCTGAAGCAACTCGCTGACCTGGTAAAGTCGGTTATACGCCAAACGGATGTGGCTGCACGGTGGGGTGGCGAAGAGTTTCTGGTATTACTACCAGACACATCATTAATCCCGGCTCTAACATTGGCCGAGCGCTTACGTAGTGAAGTAGCAAACAATCAGTTCAGCTTCCATGGACAACGCTTACCCGTAACCATAAGTGCAGGGGTCTGCTCCATCGCCCAAATGGATTCTATCGACAATATGCTTAAACATGCAGATACGCAGCTTTACAGCGCAAAAGAAGCCGGCCGCAACAGGATTTCGCCTCGAGTTCGCAGCCAGGGGGGCGATGCTCAAAACAAGCCATGTGCTTGAGACCGCCCATTCCGACCGTTATTATTCAGTATTGTACGCAACTTGCGTTATACGCTTTAGTGGTGAACAGGTATCTTCATGAAAGACATTCGAATTCTGGTAGGCAGCGTCTACGGTGGCGCTTTGATGACAGCCAAAGCCATCAAACAGACACTGGACACTGACGGCTACTCGGTATCCGTTCTGGAAAACCCGGTACTTGAGGACATTACGTCAAACACGACCCCACTGCTGGTATGTACTTCAACTACCGGCCAAGGAGAAGTTCCGGGGAACCTGCTGCCTTTTTATGTGGCCTTGCGAGAGCAGCTGCCACAGCAGCCTGGCCGGCCCTTTGGCGTTATTGTTCTGGGCGACAGCTCCTATGGCGATACCTTTTGCGGTGCAGGCGAGTTAATGGAAGAAGCGCTTTATGAAACTGCCGCCCGAAAGGTGGGCGATACCCTGTGCATCGATGCACTAGAAACCCAGGAGCCTGAAAGTGAGGCCTTACCTTGGGTACGAGACTGGGCCTCTTCAATCTCAACTTGAGTAAACCTTGTGTCGTAGATAGCTACGCAACATACTGATTCAGACAACAACGATAATATGCGGTGAATCGTGACAAGGCTTCAGTGGTCTCGCGCTCTGACATTTCTGATATTGCTTCTGCCCTTGGCATTCACCTGTCAAGCTGCTGAATCGGACCGTTTTCCTGGCATCGAGTTCCTTCGTCTGGACCCTGGCACACAGCTCTTGCCAGCAGAAGCGGCAGCCTCAAACGATTGGCAGGCTCTTGAGTCCAGCAGCCCTAACTTTGGCTATACTCAAGATACTGTGTGGTTCCGCCTTGACGTTCCCGCCAATCGCCAAATTGATTTACTTGAAATTGCGTACGCCCATTTGGATTACGTTGCATTTTATCTTATTGAAAACGGAAAACTGACCAACACAACCATTACCGGGGATAGCTACCCGTTTGCCCAACGCCCCATTCTTAACCGTCATTTTCTGTTCCCGTTCAGCGCAGACACCAACGCTAACCCGCAAATTCTTCTGGAGGTTCATACCACAGGCACGCTGCAGGCTCCTCTGAGGCTGTGGAACACTCAAACTTTTTTTGAGCACGCTTCTGTTGAAGAACAGCTTCACGCCGTTTATTACGGCCTATTGATCAGCGTTATTTTTTTTAACCTGTTTGTTTTTATCGCACTACGCGAGCAAGTCTATCTCCTGTACGTGCTTTCGACGCTAGGATACCTGTTACTGGTTGGCAGCCTGAACGGCACAGCATTTCAGCTGATTTGGCCAGGGAGTCCTGAATGGCACAGCTGGTCAACACGACTCATCGTTCCATTCGCCGTCATGTTTACGCTATTGTTCTCACGCTCGTTTCTCAGGCTCAAACAAACCGAACCTGCCCTTAACCGCATTGTGCTTGTTTTTGTCGCCATGAACGCGGCCATGATAATAATCTCCGGCTTCGTTGCTTACAGCAGCGCTCTCCCACTAGCGGTTGCACTGGCCATTCCAAGTACCTTATTACTGACTCTGATCGGCCCGCTACAATGGGTACGCGGTAATCCTCAGGCCGGGTACTACACCTTGGCGTGGGGCGCGTTATCTCTTGGCAGCGCCATTACCGCGGCCAACAAATACGGGCTATTGCCCAACAAATTTATAACCACTTACGGTATGGAAATCGGGTCGTCGTTTGAGGCGATTTTGCTTACCCTGGCTCTAGCCGCAAGGCTGTATCAGGAGCGCCAGGAAAAGCTGAAAGCCCGGGATTCAGAGCTAACTGCCATGGCTGCCAGGCGCTCAGCCGAGCTAAAGCTAATTGAAAGTGCCCTTCACAATCCCCTTACCGGCCTGCCCAATCGCGCGAATTTTGAAATGCAGGTAAATGATCTGACTCTCCAAACCCCAAGCACCCGGCATGGCATAGTGGTGATTCGTCTGAACAACCTGCAATCGGTCACCAAAACGCTAGGGCATCAGAACAGCGACCGCATACTGGAACTGGCCTCCAAAAACCTGAACGCCACAATTGGTGAGCTCCCGGGGATTATCTCGCAGGGCCAGCACAACGGACATAACTTTTTCCTAGCTTCGCTCGACTCCGAAACCTTTGCTTGTGTGGTGGATTCAAGCATTTCAGAAAATGCTCGCAGGGCCGTTGTTCGCACACTGGACGCCATTCGCAGCCCGGTTGATTACCTTGGCATGCAAATTCCGCTAAACGCTCAGCTTGGCGTGGCTGTGTCGCCGGTTCACGGTAACGACGCCACCTCACTGATTCGCCGGGCCTCCATAGCAGAAGGTTCTGTGCGCGCCCATGAGCGAGGAATCGCGTACTACAGGCCCTCCAGAGATTCCTACAGTGCAAGCAGGCTTACGATTGTTTCGGAGCTTCAAAAAGCACTTTCAGATGGCGAGTTGACGCTCTATTTACAACCAAAACTGAACTTGAAAAGCGACCAGGTCACCGGCTTGGAAGCACTCATACGCTGGCCTGGCAGAGACCGCTCCGTTCGTGCAGATGAAATCATCGGGCTTGCCGAACAGACAGGGCTGATCAAACCACTGACACGCTGGGTGATGGAGCAATCTTTGCAACTCCGTAACCGCCTCGTTGCGCATGGTCATCAGCTCACTTTATCGGTAAACATCTCACCCAATAATCTCAGGGAGCCGGATTTTCCGCTTTTTGTGAAAAGGCTGATGAGCGCTCACCCTCAACACGAGGGCGCTATTATCTTTGAGGTTACTGAAACATCAATGATGCAAGATCCGGCTAACGCCCTGAAAGCGCTGAACTCGTTGGCAAATGCGGGCATTCCGGTTTCTATTGATGACTTTGGGTCAGGTTACTCGTCGCTGTCCTATATTAAGCAGTTGCCAGCCAGCGAAATTAAAATCGACCGTTCACTCATTACAGACCTGGTTACTCGGGAAGAAGACCGGGTTATCGTCCAAACCACCATAGATATGTGCCACAGCCTAGGCTACCTGGTTGTAGCCGAGGGCGTAGAAGACGAAGCAACCGCAAGCCTACTGAAAGGGATGGGGTGCGATATGATTCAAGGCTACCTGCTAAGCCGGCCCTTACAGTTTAAAGACATGCTTGACTGGCTCGCCGAACGGCGCGCAACAGCCGCCGCTCAACACACGCCCTGATGAACGGCCACGATCAGCGCTGTCGGATCAACGCTTCTTGAGTTGTAGATGCCACTAAAGTGCCGCTTTGATTGAAAATGTTACCACGATTGAAGCCGCGGCCCGACGAGGCACTTGGACTGTCTTTATCGTAAAGCAACCAGTCCTCCATGCGAAAATCCCGATGAAACCAAATAGCATGATCCAGGCTCGCAATCTGCAACCCCTGATTCATGAAGGATACGCCGTGGGGGTTCAGGGATGTCCCCAGAAACGAAAAATCCGATGCATAGGTAAGCAGGCAGCGGTGTAGAACCGGATCGTCCGGTAGCGGCCCAAGTGCACGTATCCAGCTTTGCTTATAGGGCGGGCGTTTTTCAGGCTGAAACGGGTTCATTGGATTAACCGGGCGAATCTCGATAGGACGGTCACGGGTCATTATTTCCCGCAGCTTTTCCGGCGCCTGCGATGCCATCATTTTGCCCCACTCTTGCTCTGAGCGCAGGGTTTCAGGGTCTGGCGAGCCAGGCATTTCCAGCTGATGCTCGAAGCCATCTTCGGCAGCATGGAACGACATGGAACCCGTCAAAATTTCTTTGCCATCCTGACGGGCAATCACACGACGAACCGCAAAGCTCCGACCATCACGCACCCGCTGAACCTCGTAATCAATAGGCATATGCTGGTTACCAGGGCGCAGAAAGTAGGCATGCATAGAATGGCAGAGGCGACCTTCAACCGTATGACTGGCGGCCATCAGTGCCTGACCCAGAACCTGGCCTCCAAATACGTGAGGAAACCCAAGATCCTGGCTGTCGCCCCGATAGTGATCTTCGCCAGTGGGAGTCAGGTACAGCAGCTCCACCAGCTTTTTAGTAATCTCAAGCATGCCTGCTCCAGTTGATTAATTAGCACACGAAGTGGTTTCTACCGTATGCGAAGAGGTTTCGCAACGAAGAGTGCCTGCCAGAGGCCGGTTTCTCAAGAATGAATGGGCGGCACAACCTTGGACAGCGCCTGCTTTTCCAGAGCAAACCGACCCGTAACCGCAAAGCCCAGAACATCGCCCTCGGTGTTTTTGAACAGGTTTTTTACATCAGTACCATCTTGTTCGGTTTCCCAACTACCCTGGGCATCTACTGGAGGCGGGCAAACGGCCGCCGGGCAACAGGGGGTCTTAATCATCACCGGCATAGTGCCGTAGCTCACCTCCGTTCGATCACCCGTCAGGCTTTTGGCCAGGGCGCGGGCGCAGGCCATCAACGGCAAAACATATAGCAGGACATGGCCGTCTACTTCCGCGCAATCACCCAGGGCATACACATCCTGAGCCGATGTTTCGAGCGCTCGGTTCACCGTAATACCCCGACCTACTTCAATACCTGCTGCGTGTGCCAACTGCGTACGGGGCCGCAAACCCACCGCCGAAATCACGATATCTGCCTGTAGGGTTTTGCCATTTGCTAAAAACAAAGATACACCTGTTCCTGCCGGTTCAATTCGTTCAACCGTCGTTTCCAGGTGAAAACCAACACCCAGCGATTCCAGCTCCGTTTGTACCGCACTAGCAGCGGCTGATGGCAACAGGCTAGGCATAACAGCGTCAGAAGGGGCAATAACCTCCACCTCGTAGTCGCCATTACGTAGATCGTTCGCAAATTCGCAACCAATCAACCCGGCACCCATAATGGCAACACGGCTTCCCGGCTTCAGCGCCTTGCGAAACGCCCGGTAATCGCCCAAATCGTTAATTGGAAAAATCCATTCCTGGCCGTTGCCTGGTATGGCCAAGCGAATAACGTCGGCGCCCCAAGCCAGTACCAACTTGCTGTAAGTTAAGCTATTGTCGCCCAGCAGCAACCTGTGACCATCTGTATCAATGCCGGTTACCGTGGTGTACGTGCGCAGCTCCAGATTTAGCTGCTCGGCCATGGTTGCCGTGGCGGCCTGAGCCAGTCCATCCGCATCTTTGCCTTTGGTAAAGCCCGTGGACAACATGGGTTTGGAGTAGCTAACGCCATCATCCGCAGTCACCATGACAATCCTGGTTTCTTTGTCCTGTTTGCGGATTTCCCGAGCCAGGGAATAGCCCGCCAAACCTGTCCCGACAATAACGATGGGGCTGCGCTCTGTCATAACCGTGCTCCGTTCGGATTTAGCTGATTTCGATCATTTCAAAATCTTCCTTGCCCACACCGCAGTCGGGGCATTCCCAGTCGTCGGGCACATCCTCCCATGTGGTTCCAGGCTCAATACCATCTTCAGGCCAGCCTTCTGCCTCATCGTAAACCAGGCCACACACCACGCACTGCCACTTCTTCATAACTACTCTCTCCACCACACATGTGTGGCCGCAATAATAATTGTAGAACAATACATCAATCAAGTCGTTTTGCTCACCAGCATTTATGTCTGCCGGGCATTTCATTTATCAACGCGTCGAAGTAATGATACCCGGCACGAAAGCATTGACCAATGCCGACAAAGACGCGCAATCTGAATTTTTCTGCCAATTGTAAGTATTGCACCCCCTCCCCTCTGACGCTCGGCTCCGGTATAATTGCCGGTTTTACGACAGGACCGACCGTTATGAGCGATACCGTCGCCGAAATGACTCAGGTGATGGCAGAAGCTGATTGCCTGGTTGATGAGCAACAGGTGCAGACCGCCATCCAAAACCTGGCCGACGACATTACCGGCCGCCTTGAACACCGCAATCCTCTATTGTTTTGTGTGATGAACGGCGGGCTGATTTTTACTGGTCAGCTACTGCCACGGCTCAAATTCCCAGTGCAAGCAGAATACCTTCACGCAACGCGCTACCGACAGGAAACAACCGGTGGCATCCTTGAATGGCGGCTCCAGCCTGACGCCGATATGAAAGATCGCATTGTGCTGATTGTTGACGACATTCTTGATGAAGGCACCACTTTGAATGCCATTGCCGATTATTGTCGGGCCCACGGCGCGAAAGAGGTGCTGACAGCCGTATTGGTCGATAAACAACATGACCGTAAGGCTCATCCAGATCTCAAAGCAGATTTCACCGGCCTTAAAGTAGAAGACCGTTTTCTATTTGGCTACGGCATGGACTACAAAGGATACTGGCGCAACGCGCCCGGGATTTATGCCGTCAAAGGTCTCTGATATCAGCACTTCAGAAAACAACCCCGGTTTGATTATTCCACCAACCGATTGGTACCTGTCTCTTGCTGCAGCCGGGCTGCGCAACTCATGCGTTCATGGCCCGGCTCGGTACTGGCTGCAAGTGGAAGGTTCCTTTACCCGAGCACTTCAAAAGCAGTGTATAAGCTCATTTCATGTTGAGGTACAACGCGAGGGATTTGCCACACCAACCCTGGAAGAAGCCAGACGCCTTCAGATCCCCATGCGCCAGCGGGCCTGGATTCGGGAAGTACGTCTGTGCGGTGACGGCACGCCCTGGGCGCTGGCACGCACGGTTATTCCTCTTTCCTGCCTGACGGGGAAAGGCAGACGTCTTCTTCATTTGGGCAACAAACCACTAGGTGCGTACTTGTTCAGTAACCAGAGTTGGCACCGGGGGCCGCTGGAAACCGGTCTTTGTCATCATCAAGACCACCGAACGTCAACATCCGATATGCCCGAAATTGCTCGCCGCTCCCTGTTCAGTAGTAAAAATAACGCTCTTTTAGTGGGCGAATATCTACTTCCGGTTCTTTACCGCTAACACCGCCGAGATAGCAACCGGCTTTCATCCTGCGCCTGGCACTGGCTATAATCTCTGCACTTTCATTGTTCAGACACCCTTTTAAATACCCCAAACGGATAGATCCATGTTGCTTGATGCCGTGCCAGAACACATACGGAGCCGACTGACCGATTACGCACAGTTGCTGCGCATCAACCGCCCCATTGGCACTCTGCTCTTGCTTTGGCCCACTTACTGGGCTCTGTGGCTAGCCGGTAACGGCAGCCCCAGTATTGGCAATATCATTGTTTTCACCCTGGGTGTCTTTTTCATGCGGGCAGCCGGCTGTGCCATCAACGATTTTGCCGACCGAGACTGGGATAAACACGTAAAACGCACCAAAGACCGCCCACTGACGACCGGTCGGGTGAACGCCTGGGAGGCAGTTGCTCTATTTGGCGGCCTATGTGTTGCCTCATTTTTGATGGTGGTGTTGTTTACCAACACTCTCACACTCTACTTATCCTTCGGCGGGGCGGTGTTGGCGTTTATCTATCCTTTCACCAAACGCTATACCCATCTGCCCCAGTTATTTCTTGGACTAGCCTTCTCTTGGGCTATCCCCATGGCATGGGCCGCCGAAGCCAATCAGCTAAGCCAGATCACCTGGCTACTGTTCACCGCCAACGTTTTGTGGACAGTGGCTTACGACACTCTTTATGGCATGGTTGATCGCGACGACGACCTGAAAATAGGCATCAAATCCACAGCCATCCTCTTTGGCGAAGCCGACCGAGCCATTATTGGTATTCTTCAGGCCATGGTCGTTCTCATTCTGATCATCATAGGCCACCGCTGTGAGCTAGGAGCCTTCTACTATCTGGGGCTGGTTGCCATGGCGTGTTTGTTTATCTATCAACAGTACCTGGCAAAAGACCGGGAGCGCGGCGGTTGCTTTAAAGCGTTCCTGAATAATAACTGGGCAGGATTTGCCGTTTTTACTGGCCTGATCATTGATCTGATTATCTCGTGAGCAAGCCTGTCATATTGCTGTAACACTGGGGCGTTGTAATGGACTTGCAACACATCAAGATCTAAAACAGGTTGAAGAGTATGACTGGAAAAACCGTCCTGATTGTCGACGACGAACCTGCCATCCGGGAAATGATCGCCGTTGCTTTGGAAATGGCCGATTACGAATGCCTGGAGGCTGAAGACGCCGGTGAAGCCCACGCTCTTATTGTCGACAAACAGCCAGATATCATTCTTCTTGACTGGATGCTGCCAAGTACCAGTGGTATCGAGTTAGCAAGGCGCCTGAAAAAAGAAGAAACCACCGCAGATATTCCAATCATCATGCTAACGGCAAAAGTTGAGGAAGATAATAAAATTCGCGGCCTGGAAGTGGGCGCAGATGACTATATCACCAAGCCTTTTAGCCCCAGAGAACTTATCGCCCGCCTTAAAGCCGTACTTCGCAGGACAACACCGCCCGGCATAGACAGCGCCATTGAGGTAAATGGGCTTATATTAGACCCTTCAAGCCACCGTGTGGCCGACAACGATGTCGCGCTTAACATAGGGCCTACAGAGTATCGTCTGCTGCAATTTTTTATGACACACCAAGAACGCGTCTATACGCGCTCACAGCTATTGGATCAGGTGTGGGGCGGTAACGTATATGTTGAGGAAAGAACCGTAGATGTTCATATCCGACGACTGCGAAAAGCTCTGGGCAAGCGACACGACCACTTGATTCAGACCGTGAGAGGTGCCGGTTATCGTTTTTCTACTCAGTCGGCCTGAAAGCGGCTGCAATCCCAGGAAGAAATTGTTGGCCCTCGCCTTTAATTTTCATTTTTAATAGCCGTGCTTTATACCAATACAGGTTAGCCCGTTATGCAGAAAAATTGGTCGCAACATCTGCGCAACACCATTATTGGCCTCGCAGGCACCACATTTGCTGGCGTATATTTTGGACACCCGATATACGGGCTAACCGCCGGGCTGGGAATCTATCTATTGTGGACGCTTTATCACACCTATCGCTTATCGCAATGGCTAGCAGACCCAAATACCATGAATGAAACACCCCAAAGCCTAGGCATCTGGGGCAACCTTTTTGAAAAGCTGCACAAGCTCAACCAGAACTACCTGCAAACCCGGGACCGTCTGCGGGCACGAATCGACCGCATTCAGGAATCCACCAATGCCATGCGTGATGGCGTCATCATGACCGACGCTCACGGCGCCATGGAGTGGTGGAATGGCTCAGCAGAGGATCTGCTAGGATTTCGTCACAACACAGATCAGGGGCAATACATTTGTAACCTGATACGCACACCGGCTTTCAAGGCCTACTTTGACGCCAAAAACTACCGCGAGCCATTGGAGCTGCACTCACCTGCAAAGCCCCATATTCACCTGCAAATCCAAATCAGCCTGTTTGGTAAGCAGAGCCGTCTTATCGTCGCCAAAGATGTCACCCGTCTGCACCAGTTAGAACAGATGCGTCGGGATTTTGTAAGTAACGTTTCTCACGAAATGCGCACCCCACTAACGGTCATTAGCGGCTACCTGGAAACATTAGTTGACAATACCGATGATTTGCCTGCCAAGTGGCGGCGGGCCATCAATACAATGGCAACCCAGTCTTTTCGCATGGAAGCACTGATTACCGACCTCATACTGCTATCCCGAATTGAAACCGGCGAAAAAGAAGTGAACGACACAACCACGAACGTGAACGGGCTCATGCAGCAAATTTGCCAGGATGCCCGCACACTCAGCGGCGAAAACCAGCACGAGATAACCTTCAACACCAGCGGCAGGCAGCAACTTAAAGGCGATGAAAAACAGCTGCGCAGCGCCTTCTCCAACCTGGTATTTAATGCCGTGAAATACACACCGGCACAGGGCCAGATTACCGTATCCTGGTTCAGCAATAGCGAAGGCGGACACCTTTCGGTAAAAGACACGGGCGCCGGTATCGAGCAGATTCATCTTCCCCGGCTAACGGAGCGTTTTTACCGTGCCGACCCAAGCCGGCATAAAGACACCGGGGGCACAGGGCTGGGGCTGGCGATTGTTAAGCACGTACTGATCAACCACGACGGCAACCTGGAAATACTCAGCCGTGTTGGCGAAGGCAGTCGTTTTATCTGCCATTTCCCGGCGAAACGGCTGGTTTCAGCTGCGCCAGAATAACGATCACAAACAAAGTCCCACTCACCCGTGGAATAAAACCTAGCGCTTGCCGGCCCGAAAGCGGGCGATAAATCGAGACAAATCCTCAAGCTTTTTCGGATCTTCATCCACAAACCGAATAGTAACGCTTACAAAGTCGGTATCCCGGCTCTTGTCTACTGCTTGCAACTGGTGCACATAGCCGTTCAGCCGCGCCATCTGTCCGTCACCTACATCGATATCAACAACGGCCTGATCCAGAATGCCCGGAAACGCCTGGTCCCGCTTTGCAATCACCCGTACTTCCGTCAAGTTAATATCCTTAACCGCAGATTTCAGGGTGTTGTCTGCAAAACGTATCGAGGCAAGGCTCACACTGCCCTTTGCCATAGCTGCCTTTCGGCCCTGCGGTGGCGATGCAGAGGCTGTCGGCGTTGGGGCAGACTGTCTGGCGCCTGGTGCCGTGGATGCGGGCTCTCGCTTTTGTGTAAGCAAACTGGCCGACTCTTTGAACGCATCGGCAGGTCCTGTCATGGATTTACCACTCCTGCCCATAGCAGCCGTGAGTGTATTGCCCATCACCTTTATAATTTTTTTACTCAAACCTTCCGGACTGAAAGGTTTGCCCATATATTCAGAGACACCTTCCTTGACTGCCTCAATCACATGGTCCTTGTCTCCCCGGCTGGTAATCATGATAAAAGGTACTTTCTCGTACCTGGGCTGCTGACGCATCCACTGCAGCAGCTCCATGCCGGACATTTCCGGCATTTCCCAGTCACACAAAATCAAGTCGAAAGTGGTCTGAGTCATGAGCGACTGGGCCCTGCGGCCATTCTGAGCATCAGTGGTTTCTATCACAGGAAAGCGTTGCCGTATTGTGCGCTTAACCAGATCCCTTACAAAACTGGCGTCATCCACCACCAGCGCTTTCAGCGTTGCCATGCTTTAAACTCTTGCAAATGTGTGCCCCAACTATAGAGCAAAGCCCCGCACGGGAAACCCGCAGGCTACAAAAAAGCCACAAACTTCAAACGCAAACGCCAAAACAGATACAGTTCTATGAAAACAGGAGAACAGACAGGTTAAAGAACTGTCACCCCCGGTGGCTCTGCAAAGTATTCCACTGACGGGAAAACACGCTACCATGAGCTGAGTCGTCCACACCTTTCACCCTGACCGAGGTTTCGCGTGCTAACCAAGCTTGCAAGGATTCTTCCCAACCGGCATATGGCATGCCGCCTGTGTGTTTCTGCCGTTTTGGCCACTTTCGCACTGCCTGCCATTGCCGAGAATGCCACCCTACCCAAAGCGCCCGATGGTTTTGAAAAATGCAAGCTACAGCTGCAAGAAAAAGCCATTGCGGCCGGGGTTAGCGCCAAAACTGCCCAAAACGTTATGACAGGGGTTAAGCATTTAGACCGGGTAATCGAGTTAGATCGCAAACAACCCGAGTTTACCACCACCTTTGCCGACTACCTGAACCGCCGGGTGAACGACGACAGGGTAAGCAAAGGGCGCGAACTGATTAAAGAACACAGCGCGCTGCTAGAGCGGGTAACCGACGCAACCGGTGTACCTGCACCCTACCTGGTTGCCTTTTGGGGGTTAGAAACCAACTTCGGCAGCTATTTTGGGAAAATGTCAGTCCCCGACTCACTCACCACCCTGGCCTGCGACGCCCGCCGCAGTACCTTCTTTACAGAACAGCTGATTGCGGCGCTGCGTATTATTGACGAAGGCGCCATTCCGGTCGAACAAATGGAAGGATCCTGGGCCGGTGCCATGGGCCACGTACAATTCATGCCCACGGTGTTTTTGAAGCACGCCGTAGACGCAGACGGCGACGGCCGCCGTGACCTCTGGCACAGCCTGCCAGATGCGCTGATGTCTGCGGGTCGTTTCCTCGAGTCCATGCAATGGGACGGAGATTACCGCTGGGGCCGGGAGGTGCTGCTACCTGAAGGCTTTGATTATTCACAGGCCGATGGTCGGCGTCTGGAACTGAGTAAATGGCGGGAGCTAGGTATTACCGATGCGTTTGGCAAGCCCCTTGCCCGTGAGGATATCCGTGCAGCTCTGATTATTCCTGCCGGCCATCGCGGCCCAGCCTTTTTGGCGTATCACAACTTCAAAGTGATCATGGGCTGGAACCGTTCCGAGTTTTACGCTGTAGCCGTAGGCCACCTGGCTGACCGTATTGCCGGTGCAGGCACGCTTCAGAACCCGCCACCGGTAGACACGCCTTCCCTCTCAAGAGACACGGTTCTTGAGCTGCAAACCGCTCTCAACGAACGCGGATACGATGCCGGCAAGCCAGACGGCATCACCGGTCCCGCCACTCGCTCAGCGATCCGAAAGTACCAGCGTGATGAAGGCATGATCGCTGATGGGTACCCAGGGCAGGAATTGCTTGATGGGCTTGGGGTAGCCATGCCTTAGGCTGTCAGGTTTATTTACAGAACAAAAAACAAACAGCTGTAAGTTGTTGTAATTAAAGACCTAAAAAGTTGGCATAAAACTAGCATTCATAATGAAATTCGATATAACAGCTTTGTTATTTCATCATTGAAGTTAGGAGTAATGCATGAAGATGTTAACAAAAGGCAGTTTTGGTGCGCTGCTGTTTATAGCAGCTGCCGCCGTCTCAGCAGGTCCAATCTCTATTAACGTATCGGATGTTACCGGCTCCTTTGATATAACTGGGACGGATAACTCTTGGGGTGCTACCGTTAAAGGCAATGGTAATAACGAATTGCGCTGGGGCCTCGCTAAAAGCAATCGCCTTAGGTTCGAATCTGCCACAAACGGCGTAACCAGCCCAGGTCTTGCGGTTGATTTAGGCTCGGAATTTAAGCTCGGAGAGCTGTTTCACACTAATGGCACCAATGGCCTGAGCGAACTGACAGGCGCAGACCTAAACATTTCCTTTGCTTTCAACAACACTGCCGGTAACGCTTCTTCCCAAGGTTTTTTAAACTTTACCATCGAAGATCCATCAGGCTGGATGACCGACGACACCATCACTCAGGATGGCAGCCAAGTAACCAGTTCTCCATTCCGCCTAGGAGGGTATGAATACACTCTGGAGCTGATAGGATTGGGCGACGGCACAACGGTTTCAACACCTGAAGACTGGGGCTGGTTTAACAGCCCGACTAAAAGCTTCGATCTCAATGCAAAAATCACCGCCACAGCCGTCCCCGAGCCAGGCACTCTAGCCCTGCTCGGCCTGGGACTAGCAGGCCTTGGCATGGCACGTCGCCGCAAAGCCTGATTGCGCTAACACGCTGACAGGCAAACTGTCGAAAGACAGCCTGCCGTCCATGTAACGCAAAGCTGACACCCCGCTCTTTCATTGCTCTTGGGGTGTCAGCTTTTTTAACACCTGCATTTTATGAATTCCTACTCTCCGTGATCTGAACCGCCAATCCGCGCATAATACTCATCACCACTTTTAGACACATTCGGAATTCATGGACTCAATCACACAGGCTGCCCTTGGCGCCTCACTTGCCGGCTGCCTTGTCTTTCTGTTGCGCCCTCCAGCTTTGCGCGTCATAGCGACAGGTTTGCTACTGTCCACTGCGTATCTCGGCTGGTCTTTTGTGCTGGCTCAGGAGCAAGATGGTACCCTTACACCCGCTGATGGCGAGCGAGTGCCACAGCCCGCTATGAATACCGGCGCACTGCCGTTGTTATGGGCCCGCACAACCGGCGCCATTCCGGTTCTGTGCCTTTCCAGTCTTACAACGCCGCCCCCCGGAGAGGAATGCTAAACCATGCGTCTTGATCAGTTTATTGCCACCACTTCACCCCTTTCACGCAAAGAAGCGAAGCGCGCTATACATGCAGGCAAAGTCGAGGTAAATGGCGAGTTCTGGAAAGAGACAGGCAAGCACCTCCCGGCCAATGCTCAGGTTCTGCTGGAAGGCGAGCAGCTGATCTTGCAGGGTGAGCGTTACCTTATGCTCAACAAGCCTGCAGGAATTGTGAGCGCAACCCAGGACAGCGAGCACCCAATTGCCTTGGATCTTCTGCCAGCGGAGCTAACAGAAGTAGCCCGCAATCTTCATATCGCTGGGCGGTTAGACGCCGACACCACAGGCTTGCTGTTGCTGACAACTGATGGCAAATGGTCCCATAAGGTAACCTCGCCCAAACGAGAATGCCCGAAAACCTATCGGGTGAACCTGAGCACACCTGTTTTAGATTCAACCATCAATGCCCTTGAGGCGGGCGTGGTGCTTCACCAGGACCCAAAGCCCACAAAGCCCGCCCAGGTAAAGGTTCTGGAACCACAATTAATTGAACTCACTATCTCAGAAGGGCGCTACCATCAGGTGAAACGCATGCTGGCAGCGGCAGGCAACCATGTGGAGGCTTTGCACAGACACAGCATTGGCGGCATTGTGCTCGACTCGGCGTTGCAGCCTGGCGACTACCGAGAGTTGTCAGAAAAGGAAATTGCTTCGATAGGTTAAATTGGAAAGCGCTCAGGTGCGCTCGAAGCGCTGGGCTTTCAAATTTTTGCGTACAGCGCCTGCCTCAAACACTTCTCCATTCATAGCAATATATACGCCGGGCGGTAAAAGCTGCAACGCAGCCCAAGCATACCCTATGTTGAATACCGCATCACTGCGGCGCATCCGCGCTGGCTGCATGGCACCCGTAAGCACAATGGTTTTGTCGCTCAGAGGCGACAGTGCCTGGGCCGTTTCGGCCATGGTGTCGGTGCCATGGGTAATCAGTATGCGGTTACTATCGCAAGCGGCAATCGCGTCATGCACCAACACGCGATCTTCGTCGGTCATTTCCAGGCTGTCTTTACGTAACAGCCCCTGCAGGCGGTACCCTTGGTGAATATTAGATTCCGCCAGCAGCTCCGGTACCAGCGATTCGCTGATTTCAAACTCACTGTTGGCATCAAAATATATCTTGTCGATGGTGCCGCCAGTGGTGAAAATCTGGATCATCAAGCTGTTGCCCTGTTTAACTTTTTACGCATGGGGTTGTACACAACTTTATTTCAAGGCTGCCGTGGTGCTGTGGACCAGCGAGTTATAGGCCGCATTTTTTTCCTGCGAGTATTCCCGCGCTGCTTTTGCCACCTGCCCTTTGGCACCCGTATCCAGCCAACGCTTAATACGCCCGGCGTCTCCCATGGGTGACCGGGTGCCAAGTGAGTCCAAAAGCACCGTCACTACACGCTTGCCATTCATATTGGAAATCATAACCAGGCATCGCCCTGCATCAGACAGGTAGCCGGTTTTGCTCAACCCCACACCCCAACTTTCACGATGCACTAACGCGTTGGTATTGCCGAACGACAAACTGTAGCGGGGCTGCCGGAACTGACCACGGAAATAATCAGTTGTAGAATACTCACGAATCTCCGGGTACTTTGCAGCGGCATTAACCAACCGCACCAGGTCTCCAGCCGTTGAGAGGTTCTCTACCGACAAACCTGTAGGATCCACAAACCGAGTGCCTGTCATGCCAAGCTCTTTCGCCTTGGCATTCATGGCGTCTATAAACGCCTCAAACCCTCCCGGGTGGCTTCGGGCAAGGGTGTAGGCGGCAAAGTTTTCGGACGACATAAGGGCAATACGCAATACATCAGACCGGCGCATTTGCGAATCAATGCGAATGCGAGTGTATGCGTTGGCTGCCGCTGGAGTATGGCGCCTTTGAAACACCAGCCATTCGTCCAGCGAGACACCAGACTCCAACACCACCAATGCCGTCATTACCTTGGTAACCGAAGCAATGGGCACAGAACGGTCGGCATTTTTTGCAAACACCAAGTCATTGCTACCAGCCACGGCCACCGCTGCATTAACCGACGCCAGGTTCGGGCCAGGTGCATCCGCATTAGAACCATTCTGATGCGCGTGCGCTGTCAGTGGCAGGCAAAGCACCAGCCACAACATCATGCGCGCCATGTTCATTCTGTGCATCTATTAAACTCTATCTTTGCTGTTATGAAGCCCTAGGGCAGATCCGTAACCGCGCCAGTAGATGCGGAACTTACGGTGCGAGCATATTTTGCCAGCACACCCCGGGTCGAGCGTGGCTGCGGGGCTACCCAGGCTTTGCGGCGACGCTCCAGCTCTTCCTCAGTTACATCCAATTCCATACTATTGGCAACGGCATCAATGGTAATTGTATCGCCATCCTCAACCAGCGCAATAGGGCCACCCTCTGCGGCTTCGGGTGCAATGTGCCCAACCACAAACCCATGGCTACCGCCAGAAAAACGCCCATCGGTAATCAGCGCTACGTCGTTGCCCAAGCCCTTGCCCATAATCGCTGAAGTAGGCGTCAGCATTTCACGCATGCCCGGGCCACCTTTAGGGCCTTCGTAGCGGATAACCAGAACATCACCAGCAACAACAGTGCCGTCGATAATCCGCTCTTGGGCTTCCTCTTCCGAGTGGAAAACCCGAGCACGGCCGGAGAAGTGCGTGCCCTCCTTACCGGTAATCTTGGCCACCGAGCCTTCAGGCGCCAGATTGCCGTAAAGAATACGCAAATGACTGTCTGCTTTAACGGGGTTATCAAACGCTTGAATGATGCCTTGAGCCTCGGGATACGGCTCAACAGATGCCAGGTTTTCGGCCAACGTATGCCCGGTTACGGTCAGGCAGTTGCCGTGCAACAGCCCACGCTCCAGAAGCATTTTCATCAACGGCTGAATGCCGCCAATGGCCACCAGTTCCGACATCATGTAATGCCCACTTGGGCGCAGATCCGCCAGCACAGGCACGCGTTTGCCAATCTCAACGAAGTCTTCAAGACTTAGCTCAACATCCACGGTGCTGGCCATTGCGAGCAGGTGCAACACTGCGTTGGTTGAGCCGCCAAGGGCAATAATGACCGTAATAGCGTTTTCAAATGCCTCACGGGTCATAATATCTGAAGGTTTAATGTCTTTTTCAAGCAGTTTCATAACCGCGGCACCAGCGGCACTGCAGTCTTCCAGCTTGTTATTGGAAACCGCGTTCTGCGCCGAACTGCCGGGCAAACTCATGCCCATGGCTTCGATCGCCGATGCCATGGTGTTCGCGGTGTACATGCCGCCACAGGAACCCGGGCCGGGAATAGCGGTTTCCTCAATCTGTTTTACTTCGATCAGATCGAGATCGCCCCGGGCATGGGCACCTACTGCCTCAAATACCGACACAATATCCGTGTGGTTTTCACCGGGCAGAATCGTGCCGCCATACACAAACACCGATGGCCGGTTCAGTCGAGCCAAACCCATCAAACAACCGGGCATATTCTTGTCGCAGCCGCCAATGGCAACCAGCCCGTCAAACCCCTCGCAACCCGCTACGGTTTCAATAGAATCGGCGATAACCTCCCGGGAAACCAGAGAATACTTCATGCCCAGGGTGCCATTGGCAATGCCATCGGACACCGTGATGGTGTTAAATATGAGCGATTTACCGCCAGCCGCGTCAGCACCCGCCGAGGAGGCCTCTGCCAGCTCATGAATGTGCATATTGCAGGGGGTCAGATTACTCCAGGTAGACGCGATGCCGACCTGAGGTTTGCGAAAATCTTCATCGGTAAAACCAACCGCCCGAAGCATGGCCCGGCTGGCAGACTTGCCGATGCCGTCTACCACGGGGGCGGAATAACGGCGGCGCTTATCATCAGTCATCAGTCTCTCCTCAAAAGTATCCACAAACCACAGTTGTTATCATAAGCCTGCCAGACTGACCTGCATCAAATGGCGGGCTGCAGCCTTGTCTTACAATCATTTTAAAATAATTGCGCCGTGGAGGCACGTCATGTCACTAACCATTCCGCCAGCAGCCGACTGCCCCGAGTATGAGCTCTGGCGTCGCGGCTACGGCGTGCTCAAGCATACCGCAACTACCTGTGACCGCGTGCAAAAACTCGCCTCCCGGCTTGTTACGGCTGGCCATCAGCCGGATACCGCAACGGTTTATCGTAAACTGGCAGATCTCGATCGATTAACCAGCGCCGGCCTCTGGCTAGTTGTACACATGACCTACGCCAATCGGGTTGATGCCTCTGGTGCGCCGCTGGTCGCAAAGGATTTCAAGTGCCACCCAGAAGGCCATACCGGTGGGGCTCTGAATATGGTGCCAGCGTATGCCGGCTATCTGGCCCTGAATAACCTAACCGGGCAAACGCGAAGCTGGCTGATGGGCCAAGGGCACTGCGTGGCGGCGGTAGATGCGCTGAACGTACTCACCGGCAACCTACACCCGGAACAGCGTGAACGCTACACCGGAAAAGACGGGTTGTCACGAATGGTAGCGGATTTTTATAGTTATCAGCAAAAACCCGACGGCAGCACGGCGGCGCCTCTGGGGAGCCACGTAAACTCTTACACAGCCGGCGGCATTATGGAAGGTGGCTATCTGGGCTTTGCGGAACTTCAGTACGCACACATGCCACTTCCCGGGGAATCACTGGTGGCTTTTCTTTCCGACGGCGCAGCTGAAGAACAACGAGGCAGTGATTGGATACCCCGTTGGTGGCGGGCAAAAGACTGCGGCCTGGTAACACCCATTATGATTGCCAACGGTCGTCGCATTGAACAACGTACTGAACTGGGCACCCGCGAAGGACTTGAGCGATTTGAGGCACACCTTTCTGCCAGGGGCTTTGAACCCTTCCGCTTTGACGGCCGTGATCCGGCTGCGTTTGTTTGTGCCCTGGCGGAGATGGAGCACTCCCTGCAGGGTCGCGGCAGTCGTGCACTAACCGGCGAGCTGAACTATCCGGTTTGTATTCCTTACGGCATCGCCGAAACGACAAAAGGCTTTGGCTTCTATGGCGCAGGTCTCAACCCGGCTCACAACCTCCCGCTACCAGACAACCCCCGATTGGATATCCACGCCCGGGAGTTATTCAACAAACACGCCTCACTTTTGTGGGTAGCACCAAACGAACTGGCAAAAAGCACACTGCGACTGGCAGAGCACGATCAGCAAGACCGACCTTTAGAGCGTGATCATTCCCTGGCTACGCGTAATCCGCCAGACCTTGTCATTCCGGCTGTTACCAGTCGCCACGACCAGGTCTCACCCATGCTGGCAGTAGACGATTTCTTCCGGGCGCTTGTTAAGCAAAACCCTGACCTCAGGCCCAGAGTAGGAAACCCAGACGAACTCGCCAGTAACCGTTTGAAGGGTGTCCTGGAAGACCTGAAACACAGAGTAAACGATCCAGAAAGCTCCTCTGAATCGGTACACGGGAAGATCATCACAGTACTGAACGAAGAGGCGGTAGTGTCTGCCTGCCTGGCGAACAAAGCAGGGCTTAATCTGGTTGCGAGCTACGAAGCCTTTTGCGTGAAAATGCTCGGCGCCATTCGACAGGAACTGATTTTCGCCCGGCATCAAAAAACCGTGGGCCGCCCCGCCCACTGGCTTGGTTTGCCGATTATTGCCACCTCTCACACCTGGGAGAACGGCAAAAACGAACAGTCTCACCAAGACACCACGTTCTGTGAAAGCCTGCTGGGTGAAATGAGCGATGTGTCCCGGGTTATCTTTCCCGCTGATTACAACAGCGCCCTTGCGGTACTGCCATCGGTTTTCAACAACCGGGGAACTATCAGCTGCATGGTCATTCCAAAGCGGGACAGGCCCTGTATTTTCGATAGCAGCGAAGCCGAAACCCTCGCTCGCAATGGCGCGCTGGTCGTGGACGAAGATACGTCCGGAGGTGAGCCGATACTGCTGATCGCCAACGGTGCCTATCAGCTATCGGAAGCCATTCGTGCCTGCGAACGCTTGCGCGAAACCGGTACTTCCTTCCGCTTGGTGTATATGCAGGAACCAGGACGTTTCCGCGTGCCGAGGGATACTATAGAGGCGGCAAGCTGTCTTTCAGAGCTTGAGCGGGAAAAACTGTTACCGGGCCGGCTGCACCGAAGAATTGCGCTAACCCACATGCGCCCTGAAGTGTTCCGGGGGCATATGCACACACTATTCCCAGACCCTGGCCACAGCCGAGTGCTGGGCTATACCAACCAGGGCGGCACCCTGAACGAAGCAGGCATGTTGTTTGCCAACGGCTGTTCTTGGGGCCACACTCTGGTGGCCTGCGCTTACGTACTAAACAAGCCGCCCGGGGAATGGCTATCCAGTGCCGAACTGGCAGCCGTGGAAGGCCGCGGTGATCCCGCTTTGATCACGCGAGGCCTGCCCTGATCGCTGGGCGGCAATCAGAACTACTTAGAGTTTAAGACTGGCGCGGGTCTGTTTCAGCAACCCAGGGCGTGCCTTTTCTGCTGTCTCGAAAGGCGAGCAGGCTTTCAATGCCAGAGAAATCCACAAGGGTGCGAAAGTCTAACCAGTCCACCAGGCAATAAAGGCAGATTGCCGGGTAGTTCCACTCCTCGAATTGCCCGTCTTCAACCTGTGCGGTAAGGGTACGCAAGGTTGTCATAATGCGTTCACGCTGCAGATCAAAAAACAGCACCCCTGGCGTGTCTACATCCAGACCGGACCGTTTAGATAGCAGTAAGGTGACGGCAGAATCGTTGGCACCATCAATGAGGGTAAGCTGGTTTTGTTGGTCCCAGGTAAGAGGGTCTCGCCCCTGCGCAGAGCTGATGTATCGAGCGATAATCCGGGAGTCGTAGATTTCCTGACCATCACTTTCCAGTACTGGAATTTTCAGTGTCGGGTTGCTGCGCCGTATTTCATCACGATCTTCACCGTAGATATCCAGATTAACAAACTCGTAACGCTCTTCGTCCAGCAGAATGCGGATTCGCCGAACATAGGGCGAGGTAGTTGATCCAATCAGCTTCATAAACTCTCCGGTTGTAAAACCCAGTCATACTCGGTGTGTGGTTGAAAATGTACCACATCACCACCCCGGCACAGGAAAATAACAGGGCTTTAACAACAAAAAAAGGCAGCCGAAGCTGCCTTTTTGGCGGTTATTGCTCTATCCGAACGGGATTAGAGAGCAGTAACGTTCTCCGCCTGAGGACCTTTTTGGCCCTGAGTAACGGTAAACTCAACTTGCTGGCCTTCTGCCAGAGTTTTGAAACCGCTGCCCTGAATAGCGCTGTAGTGAACAAAAACGTCCGGGCCGCCTTCACGAGTGATAAAGCCAAAGCCTTTAGCTTCGTTGAAGAACTTAACAGTACCGGTAGTAGTAGACATACTTAAACTTCCTGAAATCAATCATATTATCTGCTGCCATTCACTGAATGTGTCAGGTCAGCGTTTTATGGAAATACAGAACTCGCGGTATCAAAAACAGGACGGTCACTACTAACTGCGGAGTACGTCTTATTCATGAAATGCTTTGCTGAATCTTTCCTACAAAACCGACTCTACTCCAGCATCACGGGTTTGCCAAGTAGATTTGCAACAATTTATGTGCGTAGTGTTACGGATTAACCTTTTACCAGGGTAAATGTGTAAAGACCCAACGCAGTCATCAGGACGGAGCCAACCACATGAAGCAGGATACCTGTTATCGCCATCGGCCATTTGCCATCCTGAATCGCGGCAAGCATTTCCAGGGAAAACGTCGAAAATGTTGTTAGCGCGCCGCACAACCCGGTAATGGCAAACAGGCGCCACTCTGGCGCCAGCGTAGCGGCTTGGCTAAAGTAGCCAATCAGCATGCCTATCAGCCACCCGCCACTGAGGTTGGCCACAAGGGTTCCCAGAGGAATGGAATGGTAGCTGGCGTTTAGCCACAAGCCTAGCAACCATCGCAGGTTGGCGCCGATAACGGCGCCAACACTAACGGCGGCGAACGACAACCACATTATGGCTTCTCGCTCTATTACGCTGGGTTATGGTCAATCACGGTGTCCTTGTTGTGGGCAAACTCGTCAAACGGGAAGTCATCCACTGTGAGCATTTCCAGAACCACCGCTTCATACTTGGCCATAAAGTCAGCTTCTTCTTGAGTATAGACACCCGCCTCTAAAGCAGCCTCAAAACGCTGCTCTGGATGCAGTGCCGTCATAGGCAACTCGCCTTTGGCGTACGCCTTACCGGCCTTACGGTACAGCTGCTCGGCTTTGTCGTAGTCTTTCAACAGACTGTTGTACGTGGCCACGGGGTTTTGAACCGAACCTGCACCTTCGGTGGTCCAGGTACTGGCAAGCAGCTTGGTGCGGACGGGCGTGTCGGTAGAGATATACCGGGCCAGCTTGCGTGCCTGGTCATCATGGGGATTACCCCAGCGCCGTCCCAGCGGCAACGTAATGCTGCGCAAAGCCACCGCAACTGCGCGGCTGGGAAGGTTCTGGAGAAACCCTTCCAAAGCTTCTTCAGTACGGTGCAACAGAAACCCAAGACTGTACTGCATCACTTCTTTTTCGCCTTCCACCGGCTGGGTTTCGTGCCAGTTTTTAAGAACCATGGAAGCCAGGTATAGATTGGACAGCATGTCGCCAAGACGTGCGGAAATCAGCTCGCGCATTTTAAGATCGCTGCCCAGAGTTGTCATGGCTGCATCAGAGCACAAGCCAAAGGCAGCACTGAAGCGCGATACAGCTTGCGCATATTTCCGACTGGCACTGTCGAATGGCACATCTGCACGGCCAAGGCCAAGCGCTTGAGTGAAAGCTCGGGCGGTGTTGCCGAAGATCAGGCCCGCATGGCCAAAGAAGGCATCATCAAACGCATTGATATCGTCGTTATCTTTAGCCGCCAGCTCTTTGAGCACATAAGGATGACAACGAATCGCTCCCTGACCAAAGATCATCAGGCTGCGAGTCATAATATTGGCGCCTTCCACCGTAATAGACACTGCAGCGCCACTGTAACCAATGCCAAGGTAGTTGCGCGGCCCAAGGGTCACGGTTTTGCCACCGTGCACATCCATGGCATCCGTCAGAACCTCGCGCTGGTATTCCGTCAGGTGATATTTAAGGATGGCAGACGGTACGGCCGGCTTTTCGCCTTTATCAATCATGTTGGCTGTATGATTAACGGCCGACTGGGCAATATAGGTTTTGGCAGCAATTCGCGCCAGAGGCTCCTGCACACCTTCCATGTCTGCCACAGGTGTATTGAACTGACGACGAATACGCGTAAAGCCACCCGCAGTACCTACCGCGGCGGCTGCCCCACCGGCGGCGCCAGAGGGCAATGTAATGCAGCGACCCACAGAGAGGCACTCGACCAACATGCGCCAACCCTGACCGGCCATTTCCATACCGCCAATAATGTAATCCAGCGGGATGAAAACATCCTTACCAATAATCGGACCGTTCAGGAAAGGACTGCCAATAGGGCAATGGCGGCGACCGATTTCCATACCCTCGGTATCCCGGGGAATCAATGCGCAGGTAATGCCATAGTCTTTGGTTTCGCCGAGCAGCCCATCCGGGTCGAACATACGAAATGCAAGGCCGACAACCGTCGCGATAGGTGCGAGGGTGATCCAGCGCTTTTCAAAATTCAGTTTAATGCCCACGACTTCTTTGCCGTCAACTTTCTGCTTGCACACAATACCTGCATCCGGCAGCGATGTGGCATCCGAGCCAGCGCGAGGGCCGGTCAGGCCAAAGCAGGGAATTTCCCGGCCATCGGCCAAGCGTGGCAAGTAGTGGCCTTTCTGTTCATCAGTACCGTACTTGAGCAACAGTTCGCCAGGCCCGAGGGAGTTAGGTACGCCCACAGAGACCATCAGTGTTTCATTGGCAGCAATCTTTTGTAGAACGGCCGTTTGCGCTTTGGCAGAGAACCCCAGCCCGCCGTACTCTTTGGGAATAATCATTCCAAAGAATTTCTCTTTCTTGAGGAAATCCCACAACTCTTTCGGCAGGTCGGCCCGCTCTACAGCTATATCCCAGGCATCACACATGGAAATAGCCTGAACGCACTGGTCGTCCACAAACGCCTGTTCTTCGTCGCTTAACCCGGTGTGGCGGTTGATCAGCAGGTTGTGCCAATCTGGCTGGCCAGTAAACAGCTCGCCATCCCAACCTACGGTGCCGGCCTCGAGGGCAACCTTTTCAGTGTCGGATACCTTCGGGGCAACCTTTTTGAACATGGCAAAAATGCGCGGTGTCAGCCAGCTCTGGCGAAAAGCAGGTAGCCCTGCAGCGGCAGTTACAGCTGCGCCGACAAACAGGATGAAGGCCAGCCAACCGGAAGCAAACAGCATCGATAAAACGCCAACCACAACCATTACACCAATAGCCGATTTAGCACCGGCTTCGCGACGCATGACCACCAAAAGGCCCGCCAGCGCCACTACAAACAGAATGAAAGTCATCATAGGTTCTCTCTGTCATCCATGGTTAAAGACTAAAACTATTACGTTTACAGCATCGTACCAGATTATCGTCGGTCAGCAGCTGGCGCAGGCTCCAACGGTTAACGGCATCGCATAATACTCACGCAGTCACAATAACCCGGATACCTTCCAAAGCCAGGCTCGCATGCCCGATTGCTTCACGGGCGGCGCTCAGCTGGTTGCGAAAATAATCAATTTCCTCTTCCCGGATGGCCGGGTTCACTTTTTTCAACGCTTCCAGCCGGCGAATCTCCGGCTCAATATTCGCTGCCAACTGCTCCAGCGCTTTTTGTTTCACTGGCTCCAGGTGCGGTTCGGACAGCCGCTCCACATGATCCACCATAGTTTCTACTTGCGGACGAATCTGCGGCACAATTGCCTGAGCGGTACGCCGGCGAATGTTTGAACACAGGTCGTTCAGCCGATCATGGGGCAGTGCTGTTGACAGCTCTTTACCGTTCACATCCACCAGCAAGCGTAAAGGCGAAACCGGCAGATAGCGGGTCAGCTGCAAGGCTTCTGGCGCCGGGCAATGCACGGTCATTAATGCTTCCATCAGCAGCGTACCCGCAGGCAGTGCCTTCACTGACAAACTGGCCAAAGCTGCCTTTCCCAGCCCTGAGCTGGTAACCGAATCCATTACGCCGGTTACCATAGGGTGCTCCCAGCTCATGAAACCTAAGTCTTCGCGCTCCAACGCATGCTGGCGATCCCAGGTAACCGTTACGCCATCTTCCGGCAACTCGGCTACATGCCCTGCCTGGTACTGCTCGCCCGGGCGCAGAATGTCAGCATGCTCTGAGTGGTCCTCTATATCCACTCCAAGAATGTCAAACGCCTCAACCATGTAGTCACGTACCTGAGCCGAGCCCTCTTCCTCTTCGATGCCAGCAATCAGCGTGTCTGCTATATCACCACGGCAGGAGTTAAGCTCAATCAGCGCATCCCGGCCATTCTGCAGGAGCGTTTTAAGCTCAGCTGCCTCAGCCGCGGATGTTTCAACCAAACCATCCAACTCGGAGAGCTCGCCCGCAATCGCACTCTGCCACTGTTCGTCTACCTTTTCCTGCACCGCCACGCCAACGGCGCAGCTTTCGGCAAATGCGTTCAGGCCTTCATGGAACCAGCGGTACTGAACCTCCTGAGAAGTGCCTTGAAGGTAGGGAATGTGGATATCGATGGTCTCGGTTTGGCCAATACGATCAAGGCGGCCAATGCGTTGCTCAAGCAGATCCGGATTGGCAGGCAGATCAAACAGCACCAGATGGTGAGCAAACTGAAAGTTACGACCTTCACTGCCAATCTCTGAGCAAATCAGCGCCTGGGCGCCTTGCTCGTCATCGGAAAAATAGGCGGCGGCACGGTCACGCTCTACAAGGCTCAGGTGCTCGTGGAATGCGGCACTGCGAATGCCGGCCCGCAACTGAAGATAATGCTCCAGGGCTATAGCGGTTTCAGCCATGGCACAGATAACCACCACTTTAGCCGGACGCAACCCTGCAAGCTTTTTCTCCAGCCAGGCGACTCTCGGATCATCTGCCAACCACTGTTCTTCTGGCACCGAGTGCTCTGGCGCCAGTCCTGGATAACCAAATTCCTGACCCTGATACATAGCCGGAAGTTCAAGCGGCACAGCATTCACACGGCGCTCGGGAAAGCCCTGAATGGCCGCACGGGTATTGCGAAATAAAACCCGCCCTGTGCCGTGGCGATCGAGCAGTGCATCAATAATGGACTGGCGCGGCGACTCGCCCTCCAGCAGCTTTTGCAGGTCGTCGCCCAGCCAGGTTTCCAGCGCTTTCTGGTCGTCCGCATGGATATCTGCATTCTCTTCCTGCAAGCGCCGCACCACGCTGTTTATCGCTTCGTATTGCTGCTCTTCTTCCTGAAACGCCTGTAAATCGTGAAAACGCGCCGGGTCGAGCAGTCGCAGCCGGGCAAAATGGCTGGCAATACCTACCTGCTCTGGCGTAGCAGTCAGCAGCAACAAGCCTTCACTGGCTGCAGACAGCTCTTCTACCACCTGGTATTCAGGGCTGACACTTTCAGGACTCCAGGCGAGGTGGTGGGCCTCATCCACAATCATTAAATCCCAGTCGGCCTTTAAAGCGTCTTTCTGGGCTTTTTTACTATTCACCAGAAAATCGAGACTGCACAACACCAACTGATCGCTTTCAAAAGGATTGGCAGCAGCTTCGTCACCGAATATATGATTCATCAGAGCGTCGACGTCGTCTTCGTCATCTTTCAGCGCGTCGTAGCGACTCTGGTCCACAATAGAGAAACGCAGATTAAAACGCCGAAGCATTTCCACCAGCCATTGGTGAATCAATGAATCAGGCACTACAATCAGAGCGCGGCGGGCGCGACCTGTCTGCAACTGGTAATGCAGAATAAGACCGGCCTCAATGGTTTTACCCAGGCCAACCTCATCGGCCAGAAGCACTCGCGGCGCGTGACGCTTTGCGACTTCGTGAGCAATATAAATCTGGTGCTGCAAGTGTTGTGTGCGCGCACCAATCAGCCCCCTGGCCGGTGAGGCGCGCAATCGATCCATGTGTTGAATGGTTGCAAAACGCAGGCGGAAGGCCCCGTTCCGATCAAATTGACCAGCAAACAGGCGCTGATGAGGCGCAGAGAAATTCACCGACCCGGCAAGCTTTACTTCAGATATCTGCTCGATGTTTTCATCAAGCTCTTCGTCACTATCGGCCTCCGCGTGATACAGCAACACACCACCAAGGTCCTCTACCGCACGCACAATGTATTTGCCGCCTTCGAACGTCTCTATTGCCTCACCAATCTGGTACACAATGCGTGAGAGCGGTGCGTTATCAATGGCGTAAGTGCGCTCTTCATCAGCGGCCGGAAACCCCAGGGTAACCCGTCGACCGGAAATATCTGTCACTATGCCCAAACCAAGCGCTGTATCACTGTGGCTCACCCAGCGCTGACCAACCACAAATTCCGATGCGTCCAAAAAACCTCCAAACTCTTTAATGTCGTGTTGCGCCGTTTTCGCGCACCCAATAGGCAGTTGCTCCGCAGACGGCTGCGGGAACCACGATCAAATTCAAAACAGGCACCATGGCCAACAAGGCAACCGGCAGCCCGAAACCCAATGCAGACAGCCGAGTATCACCAAGCAGCTGTCTCAAAGCCTTAAAGCTTACTTTGTGGTTGTCTGCGGGATAATCGACATACTGCAGTGCCATCATCCAGCTGTTAAATAAAAACCACAGCACGGCAGCAATCAGATTGACCACCGGGATTAGCCCTATGACAAACAGGCCGATGGCTCGCGGCAAGTAATAGACAATTTTATGCACTTCGCGCCAGAGCGCCCGGGGAATGTCTTTTATAATAGCCGCCCAACCGTCATCGGGGCTGACCTCCTGCCCGGTGAGTTGTTTTTCAGTGAGCTCCGCAAGATAACCATAAAACGGGGAACCAATAAGGTTAGCAAGTATCACAAAGCCATAAGCCAGCATAAGAAGGATGACGGCTCCGTATAGAATCCAGAAAAGCCAATCCAGAGATTGTAGCCAGGCCCAATCAGGCAGCCACCCCATGGCCGTCGCAATCAAGGCGCTGAAAATTTCACCCAAAAAATAGAATAGCAACCCGAAAAGGAGGATGTTGATTACAAGTGGAATCACTACAAATAGTCGCAAGCCGGGCTGGCGTATCAGGCGGAAGCCCTCACCCAGATAGCCCAGCCCACGAAAAAAATTACCTCTGAGCATTACTGAATAGCCCTCCGCTTCGATGACAGTGACGGGGCGCAAAGCATATCATGTTGAAAACCTTCACACAGCCAGAGAACTCTGACGGATTTCACCAATGGCAACACTAAAACAACAGTTCCTGACCCTGCTTCATTTTCAGCCGCTGTGGCGCCTGATTCTTATGCTCTCCGTGATAGTCATTGGCTTTCTGGCGACCACAAGCAGCGATTACCCGGTCCCCTCGGCGCCCAGCGACAAAGTGAATCACTTTATGGCCTTTTTTGAACTCACCATTGTTACCCGACTGGCCTGGCCGCATCTTCGTATTCTCTGGTATGCGCCAGCATTGCTGAGCTTCGGGCTGAGCATTGAAGCTGTTCAAGCCAATCTGCCTTACCGGGACTTCTCCTTTGCAGATTTAGCTGCCGACGGCATCGGGATACTGGCCGGGCTCCTACCTTGGCCTGGAATACGCAAATCCTACAAAACAAACCTGAGAAATTCGCCCAAGGTCTTGTGAGATATTTCGCACAAGCATGTGAGAATTTACTGTTAATTTACGTACGCGGCTGTTGCCAGCACTATTAAAAAAACCTCCAAGCTATTGATATGTATAGCTCGTCAATACAAAAGAGACCAGACATGCCGCAGAAGTATTCAGAGGTCACAGGTTTTCATGTATTCAGTTGCTATAGTGATGTTGTCAAGGATGACAGGGAAACGGACGATGCACTGGATGCACCCCGGCAAGGAATGCAGGGAGAAGCAAGGATACAAGGACACCAAGCTTAAGGGATAACTATTCGGATAGCTGGCTAGGACGCCGGCACCACGGAGTGGCTAAAGGAATCGCAACACGGCTGTTGCACTCAGCGCAAGGATGCGCCGACCTGTTCCGTTAAAGGGCAGCCCAAGGGCGGCCCTTTTTTTATCCCGAATTTACCGCCACACCCCTTAAAGCACCCGGATCACAAAGCAGGAAAACCCCATATCCGCTATACTGCCGCCTCATTATAGCAAGCGGTTGAACCCTGAAATGGCAAGCAGACCCGATACCGACAACCTTCTTTCCCTGTTCCTGAACGACACTCCATTAATGGATGTGCGGGCACCGGTGGAATTCACCAAAGGCAGCTTCCCTGGTGCTGAAAACGCACCGTTAATGAATGACGAAGAACGACACCAGGTAGGCATCTGTTACAAAGAAAAGGGTCAGGACGAAGCCATCCGGCTCGGCCACCAGTTGGTGGCGGGCAGCATCAAGACTCAGCGCATTGAAGCCTGGAAACAGTTTGTTTCGCGCCATCCAGAGGGCTACTTGTTTTGCTTTCGCGGCGGCTTGCGATCCAAGCTGACTCAGCAGTGGATGAAAGAGGCAGGCATTGATTACCCCCTCGTTCAAGGTGGTTACAAGGCCTTGCGCCGGTTTCTTATCGATAGCCTGGAAAATCTTGTTGAGTCGGATCTTTTTTATATCGTCAGCGGGCGCACGGGAACAGGCAAAACCCGAGTACTAAAACAACTCCCAAACCCGGTAGACCTTGAAGACCTGGCAAACCACAGAGGCTCGAGCTTCGGGCGCCAGGTAACACCGCAACCATCACAGATAGATTTCGAAAACCGTTTAGCGGTTGCCATGTTAAAGGCCCATCATTTAGTCGGCGGCCCTGTGTACCTGGAGGATGAAAGCCGTCTGGTTGGCCGCTGCGCCATACCGGATTCTCTCAAAGAGCGCATAGCACAGGCACCGCTACTTGTTCTCGAGCGGTCGCTGGAAGACCGCATACAGATTATCCGCGAAGACTACGTGGAAAACATGTCTGCCGACTATATGAGCCGTGATGGCGAGGAAGCCGGCTGGCTGAACTTTCGAAACTATCTTCTTGAGGCACTTGAACGCATCAGCAAACGCTTGGGCGGCGATCGGTACAGCCAATTGCGCGGTTTTATGGAGCAAGCTCTGGCAAAACAGGAAAACACCGGTAGTGTTAATGGCCACGATGCCTGGATTCAACCACTCCTTCAGAACTACTGCGACCCAATGTACGATTACCAGCTCGGGAAAAAGCAAGGGGAAATACATGTTCACGGCGGCCCGAATGTCCTTATGGAGTGGGCCAAAAAGAACACCTCTGTGTAAACTTCAGGCGTTCCCGCCACCATTTGAATGTACCTTGACGGGTATGTCTGCTATACAAAGCACTGAACACATCCGGCCATTTCGGTTTTATGCCGACGAATTGAACGTTTAAAAAATAGAAATCACAAGGAGTCCCTATGGAAGACTTATTCAGCGCCGACGGACGCGCCTCGGAATACATTGACCAGGCTATTTCGCTAGTCATGACCTACGCGCCGAAGGTCTTGCTGGCCATTATCACGCTGATTATCGGTTTGTGGCTGATTAACCGCCTTGTGAACCTGCTGGACTCAAAACTGGGCAAAAAAGACCCGACGCTGAACAAGTTTTTATGCGGATTGATCGGTGTTGTTCTCAAGGTGCTTCTGCTGGTATCCGTCGCCTCCATGGTGGGCATTGCAACCACATCCTTCGTAGCTCTTATTGGTGCTGCCGGCCTGGCTGTTGGCCTGGCCCTGCAGGGTAGCCTTGCCAATTTCGCCGGCGGCGTGCTGATTTTGATCTTCAAGCCGTTCAAGGTCGGCGACACCATAGAGGCACAAGGTTTCCTGGGTGCTGTAGATGAGATCAGTATTCTCTACACCATCGTGAACACCTTCGATAACCGCAGAATTGTTATTCCGAACGGCAGCTTATCCAACGCAACCCTGGTGAACGTGAGCATCTACAACACTCGTCGTTGCGATATGACGTTCGGCATTCGCTATGGTGATGACATCGACAAAGCCAAAGCGATACTGCAGCGTTTGATGGAAGAAGATGAGCGCTCGCTGACCGACCCGGCACCCAGAATCTGCGTGG
>JAKDUK010000023.1 GCA_030457765.1 Marinobacter sp.
CAGAGCCAGAGCCAGAGCCAGAGCCAGAGCCAGAGCCAGAGCCAGAGCCAGAGCCCGCCGCCCAGATTAGCGTTTTCGAACGCATCAAGCAGGGCCTGGGTAAAACCCGTGCGAGCCTGACTGGCGGCATGGCGGATCTATTCTCCGTCGGTAAGAAAATTGATGAAGACTTGCTGGAAGAAATCGAAACCACGCTGCTGATGGCGGATGTGGGTGTAACTGCAACGTCTGAAATCATTGACTCTCTTACCGGCAAGCTTGAGCGCAATCAGCTCAAAGATGGCGAAGCTTTGCGTAACGCTTTGCGTGACGAACTGCGTGGCCTGCTCAAGGAGTCCACCAAACCTCTGGTTGTTGATACCAAAGCAGAGCCCTATGTGATTTTGATGGTTGGCGTAAATGGCGTGGGCAAAACCACCACCATTGGCAAGCTTACCAAGAAGTTCCAGAGTGAAGGTAAGTCTGTAATGCTGGCGGCTGGCGACACTTTTCGTGCGGCGGCGGTCGAGCAACTGCAAGTTTGGGGTGAGCGCAATAACGTTCCGGTTGTGGCCCAGCACACAGGCGCAGACAGTGCCTCGGTAATCTTTGATGCGATCCAGTCGGGCAAGTCTCGCGGTGTCGATGTGGTGATTGCGGATACTGCAGGCCGATTACAGAATAAAGATAACCTGATGGGCGAGCTCGAAAAAGTGGTTCGGGTCATGAAAAAGCTGGACGACACTGCACCCCATGAGGTGATGCTGGTGCTGGATGCAGGCACGGGGCAAAACGCCCTGAATCAGGCCCAGGTATTCCAGCAGGCCGTTGGCGTAAGCGGTATTGCCTTAACGAAACTGGATGGTACGGCCAAAGGCGGTATCGTGTTCGCAATTGCGCGCCAATTACAGCTTCCTATTCGCTTTATTGGTGTGGGCGAGCAGGTTGATGATCTGCGTACTTTTGACGCCGAAACCTTTGTGGATGCGCTGTTTGCTGAATAATCCGACCTTGTGGAGCAGTCACTCGTCATGATCGAATTTCGTCAGGTTACCAAGCGGTATGACAGTGACCACACCGCATTGCGCCAGGTGAATTTTCATATGGGACGCGGTGAGTTGGCTTTTCTCACTGGTCATTCTGGTGCGGGCAAAAGTACTTTGCTGAAGCTGGTCATGGTAATGGAGCGCCCTAGTGCTGGTGAAGTGATTGTTGGCGGCCAGGTTCTTAATAGCCTGCCAAGGCGCCAGATTCCGTACATTCGCCGGCATGTCGGCGTGGTGTTTCAAAATCACCAGCTGCTGTTTGACCGTACCGTTTTCGATAATATTGCCATGCCGCTGGAAGTCATGGGCACCTCTCCCCGCGATGTGGGGCGGCGGGTTCGCGCGGCGTTGGACAAAGTTGGTTTGCTCAAAAAGGAAAAAATGAACCCGCTGCAGCTCTCTGGTGGTGAACAACAACGGGTGGGCATTGCCCGCGCGGTGGTGAATAAGCCACCACTGCTGTTGGCAGATGAGCCTACGGGTAATCTGGACCCTGAGCTGTCTGCAGACATTATGAATCTGTTTGCGCAGTTCAGCCAAGTAGGTGTGACTGTGCTAATTGCCAGTCACGACCTTGCGCTGATTAACGAAATGGATCGGCGCACACTGACGCTGGATCACGGTAATTTGATTGCCGGTGGTACGCCGCTTCAGGGAGGCGCTCGTGGCCGCTGATTCATCCTCCAGGACCCGTAAGCCGGACCCTGCACGGGGCGCTAAGGTTGCACAGTCGCCCTGGCGTGAGCAGGCCGAATCCTACTTCATCCATCATCGGAAAGTTGCCCGCGACAGCGCCGGCCGCTTGTGGCGAACACCTGTGGCCAGCCTGATGACCTGGACGGTGATGGGAGTGGCCCTGGCACTGCCCGTTGCATTATTGCTGTTATTAACCAGCCTTCAGGGCGTGAGCGCCGGCTGGGAGAGCAGCGCCCGAGTGACAGCGTACATGAGCTTGGGTACCAGCCTGGAGCAGGCCCGTGACCTGGCCGGTGAAATTAAGGCCGACGGCCGCGTAATAGCGCTTGAGTTGATTGATCGTGATCAGGCATTGATCGAGTTTCGAGCTTCCTCAGGGCTGGATGAGGCATTGGATTACCTGGAAGAAAACCCTCTGCCGCACACGTTACTGGTAACTCCTGAAGAGAACGCCCGATCTGCAGAAGGCGTGGCGGCGTTGGTCACATTCATTGAGGGCATGGATGGTGTTGAGCGGGTTCAGGTAGATCTCGGCTGGTTGCAGCGTTTAAATGCCATGACCGACCTGCTTGCACGGGCTGTGTGGGCGCTGGCGACATTGCTGGCCGCGGCTGTAGTGCTGGTTATTGGTAACACCGTAAGGCTGTCTATTGAAAATCGTCGCGATGAGATTCTGGTGGCCAAGCTGGTAGGTGGTACCGATGGTTTTGTGCGTCGGCCATTTTTGTACACAGGCGCCTGGTTTGGCCTGGGCGGCGGCGTGGTTGCCTGGGTATTACTGCAGTTCTCGTTGTTTTGGTTAAGTGGGCCGGTAGAGCGCCTTGCAGAACTATACCGCAGTGACTTTGCGCTCAATGGGCTGAGTCTTGACGGTGCCTTTGCATTGATTATTGTCGCGATGCTGCTAGGCTGGCTGGGCGCTTGGGTGGCTGTAAAGCGCCACCTGGATGATATTGAGCCGGGAGAAATTGCCGGCGGCTAATGATCCGGATTGCGGTAAAACCGTATTGAAGATAGCGTTATCTTTAAGTAGCTTCTTAAATAGAAAAAGTCAGAGTGAACTTTCCATTTTGTTGATTTAGAACGTTTTACTGGAGAGTTTTGGAACTTTACAGGTTCTTGGCAGTCTAATTCTTATCCGCTATATTATGCGGCTGCTAAGTTCGGAGGTTAAAGCATGGGTACGAGTTTACAGCTCATTGAAAAACTGGTTCCGGGCGCCAATCTTGAGGCTTATATACAGTCTGCAAGCCGCATTCCGGTATTGACCGCGGATGAAGAACGAGAACTGGCCGAACGCCTTCACTACGAAGAAAACGTAGAGGCGGCCCGCCAGTTGGTGCTGTCTCACCTGCGTTTTGTTATCCATATTGCCCGCAGTTACTCAGGCTATGGTCTGGCGCAGGCCGACCTGATTCAAGAAGGCAACGTGGGCCTGATGAAAGCAGTTAAACGCTTTAACCCGGAATACGGTGTGCGGCTGGTATCGTTTGCCGTGCATTGGATTAAGGCGGAGATTCACGAGTTTATTTTGCGTAACTGGCGCATTGTGAAAGTGGCAACTACCAAGTCCCAGCGTAAATTGTTCTTTAATTTGCGAAGCCAGAAGAAAAAGCTGGCATGGTTGAGCCATGACGAGCTCAGCGCTGTCGCGGAAGATTTAGGTGTCGAACCAAAGGTTGTGCGGGAGATGGAAGGGCGCCTGTCCTCCCATGACGCTGCCTTTGATGGCCCGATGGATGACGACGACGATGCCGCCTATAAGGCGCCGGCGTATTATCTGGAAGATCATCGCAACGACCCGGCTGTTCAGCTGGAAAATGCCAACTGGACAGAAAATTCCAACGGCCTTTTGATGCAGGCGCTGGAAATGCTGGATGAGCGTAGCCAGGATATTCTGCGTGCGCGCTGGTTGTCTGAAAGTAAAGCAACCCTCCACCAGTTGGCGGACAAGTATGGTGTCTCTGCTGAGCGTATCCGCCAGCTAGAGAAGAATGCAATGAAGAAAATCCGGCTTCAGATGGCAGAAGCTGCCTGACAACCTGCTGATTGGGAAGTCTTCAAACGCCACTACCTTTCAGGTTGGTGGCGTTTTTGTTTATGGCTGACCGTCGCTGTTTGCGACACCCTCTTACAAGATCGTAACTGGCCGCTGTGGCGAGTTATTCGTACTCTGTGGTTAATGTAATCCGTTATTGGGAGGGGATCCGGTGAAAGCACTGGTAATCGAAGACGATCAGGACGTAGCAAACTACCTTGTCAAAGGGTTGAAAGAGTCAGATTTCGTGGTCGACCATGCTGCCGACGGCAAAGATGGCATGATGATGGCTGCCAGTGAAGAATACGACATCATGATTGTTGATCGTATGCTTCCAGGTATGGACGGATTATCTATTATCAAAACGGTTCGCGCCACAGGAAACCAGGTGCCAGTGCTCATTCTAAGCGCCCTGGGTGATGTGGACGATCGCGTTGAAGGCCTGCGGGGCGGCGGTGATGATTACCTGACCAAGCCTTTCTCCTTCACCGAGTTGCTCGCACGGATCGAATCGCTGGTGCGCCGGACTCGTCAGTCTGCAGAAACCGAAACCGTGCTGCGGGTAGCCGATCTGGAAATGGATTTGCTAGCCCGAACAGTAAAACGTTCTGGTCAGAACATTGATGTTCAGCCCCGTGAGTTCCGTTTGCTGGAATACCTGATGCGCAATGCCGGCCAAGTGGTTACTCGAACCATGCTGCTGGAAAAAGTTTGGGATTATCATTTTGACCCCCAAACCAACGTAATCGACGTGCATATTAGTCGTTTAAGGGCAAAGATCGATAAGGAATTCGAGACCCCCTTGCTGCAAACCATACGTGGTGCCGGGTACATGCTACGTGAAACTGCTTAGCCAGCTCAGGACATCGTCCTTCCAGCTCGCCCTGCTGTATATGGTGGTGTTTGCCACCTCGGTATTTTTATTACTGGCCTTTATTTACTGGCGTACAGCGGGTTTTATGACCGCTCAGACCGACGAAACCATCGAAGCGGAAATCGCCGGGCTAGCGGAGCAGTACCGGGGGCGAGGCGTAAACGGCCTGATCACGATTATCCGTGAGCGGGTGGCCCGCGATCCTAACGCAAAAACCATTTATCTGCTGACCACCGAAGATTTTCTCAAATTGGCCGGTAATATCGAAACCTGGCCAGAAGGCTCCCGTTCAGAAAGTGGCTGGATAAACTTTACTCTCAGCTCGGCTGTGGGCTGGACCGGCCCAGAGCGCCTTGCCCGCGCCCGTATTTTTGAAGTTCAGGGTGGCTTGAGACTGCTTGTTGGCAGAGACGTTGACGAGCTTACGTCTCTTAAACGCGTTATTGAAACAGCCATCAACTGGGGCATGGGGATAACCCTTGCGCTGGCGCTGCTTGGCGGTTTTTTAATGAGTCGAAGTACAACCCGCCGAATCGAAATCATCAACACCACTTCTCGGCGAATCATGAACGGGCATCTCTCCCTGCGCATACCCACTCGTGGTACTGAGGATGATTTTGACCAACTGGCAGAAAACCTTAACCAGATGTTGGACCGAATTGTGTACCTGATGGAAGGTATTCGTCATGTGTCTGACAGTATTGCCCATGACCTCCGCACACCCCTTACGCGATTGCGAAACCAGCTTGAAAATACGTTGATGTCGGTCGACAACGACGAAGCTCGCGAGCAGGCAGGTCGGGCCGTTGCAGAAGCGGATCAACTGCTGGCAACGTTTAATGCGTTATTGCGCATCGCGCGCTTGGAGACCAAGGGTAGCTCTTCTGATATGAAGCGGGTGCCATTGGACGAATTGGTATCCGATGCATGTGAACTTTATGAGGCGCTGTCGGAAGATAAAGAGCAGACGTTTGAGCAGTCTCTTGAGGCGGGCGTAGTCATTGAGGGTGACCGGGATCTGTTATTTCAGATGATCAGTAACCTGATTGATAATGCAATCAAGTACACGCCGGAGCACGGCACCATTGGTGTGGCGGTTCGTACAGAGGGCGAAGAGGCTGTTTTTGAGGTAAGAGACAGTGGTATCGGTATTCCTGATGAAGAGAAAAGCCAAGTGTTCCAGCGCTTCTACCGGGTTGGTAAAAGTCGTTCTCTCCCCGGCAATGGCTTGGGTTTGAGCTTGGTGAGCGCTGTTGCCGAGATTCATAAGGGGCAGATTGTGCTTAGCGATACCTACGAAGAAGAGCAGCCGCCAGGCCTGACAGTTGCTGTGCGCATGCCCGTTCTCACTCGGTTAGGAAAACGAGTTAAGGCCATTCATGCTGAACAGTCCGAGCCGGCAAATGGAGCTACCCAAGCTCCTACAGAAACCGGCGGCATTTGAGTTTAGTGGCTTTGGCGGAATCGGTTTACCTGGGACAGCGCCGGCGCAATCAGCTCAGCTGCGCGGGTTTCAATCTGCTGAGTCACCTGCTCAAACTGGGAGCGCCGAAGGTTCATACGAACCTGAAGGCTGTCCCACTCGCCTTCAAGATGCTTTTGCTCCGCCATCAGGAACGCTGCAATGTTGTGGCGGTTTAGCTTGCCTGTAATGCCCATTTGGTCAAGCCGATAACCTACGGCATCAACGCCTTCAAGAGCCATATTCAGGAATTTTTGTGTGTTCATTCTGCTATCTCCATAGCTGGGAACGGATACAAGGATTGATATATGGACGCTATCGGCGTTTCCTAGAGTGTACAACCTAATTACGGCCCAAGTTTTGCCGTTCACCCTGACTAAAAGGTAATTCATCGGCAAGGGCGCGGTAACACAAAGTGTGGATAATAGGTACTGTAGATAGGAGCAAGCATATACAGCCGCTTGCCTCTACCTCCAAGCACAGCGCTAGCCTTACCCCGTTTTTACGGGGTTTTTTTATGCCTGAACAATATTATTTAACGTACTTAATAGTGTTGATATACCAGGTAATTGTTCCGGCTTCGGTCCGCACCTCGGCGTCGTCGCCCACTTCTTTTTTCAATAATGCCCGGGCCATTGGAGAGTCGATAGATATGTAGTCGTTGCGGTTGAATATTTCGTCGTAGCCAACAATTCTGAATGTCAGGGTTTTCTCTTCATCGTTCTCGACTTCTACCCAAGCACCAAAAAAGACCTTTCCCTCCTGGTCAGGGTGATACTCGACCACTTTCAGGCTGTCCAGGCATTTCCTCAGGTAGCGCACCCGGCGATCGATTTCCCGAAGACGCTTTTTGTTGTATTGGTAATCTGCGTTCTCACTGCGATCGCCAAGGCTGGCGGCCCAGGTCACCTTTTTTGTGACTTCCGGGCGTTCAAATCGCCAGAGTTCATCATGTTCTTTTTGCAGGTCATTGTAGCCCTGCCTGGTAATAAGAGGTGTTTTCAAGGCTGCTCCTGTTATTGCAAAAAGGGTGAATTACAGCTTGCGCGACTTTAAAGTTTGGGGCCTGTGATCAGTGGTTGTTCGTTCATACTATTGAAGGATGTCACAAAATGGTCAATCGACAGAGAATTGTGCCGGCGTTGGCGATAGACTGATCAAAAATTGACACCTTTCGGAGAAAGCGTGTTCCAGATCAGGATGGACGCCATGAATATCTTGCATCGTATTGCCCGATCATCTGAATTAATAGGCCTTAGGTTTACTGCAGTAGCTGTTCTTCTTATGGTCGCAGGATCTGCCAGTGCTCAGAACAGCCCTGGCGAGGAGCCAGTGTTCGAGGTTGAGCAGCGTTCAACGCTGCAGACCATATCATTCCCGTCCATAGCCGAAGACGATCTGTCGGAGACGGTAATTGAAGGCGGCTTGGCGGCTCCGGCGAAGGGCGTTCCTGTACAACCGGCGGGTAACGATGATTTTTATCTGGACCCTTTGGCGCTGCAACCGGGTGATGGCCGTACAGACTTGGGCCGCTCAGAAATCCCCGTAGAGTTTCGCTTCAGCACCCCCAAGTCCGTTCCCGGACAGACGCACAGCAATAATTACGTGATCAGACTACCAGAGAACCGGTCTTACGAGGCCCTCAACATTGACATGACGGGGCGTTGATCTGCTCCATTCCCAAAAGCTGGGACATGAGCTGATAAAAAAGGGGGAGGGCACGTGGCCACTCCCCCCCTTTGGGTCTGCATAGGTGTCACGAAAGTCGTGATAGTATCAACTCTCTGGCAGCCACTCCTGAACGATGTCCTGATTGTCCTCGACCCACTTCTTGGCTTCCTCGTAAGGGTCATCGCCTTGTTCTTGCATGAGCATGACTTCGCCCATTTGTTCGTTGTTCCATTCAAAGGCATCCAGAATAGCATAGGCCTCTGGCATGTCTTCCTTGAGTCCTTTGCGCACGATGGTGTGGATTCCTTCGTCGCCGCCGTAGGTTCCCTTGGGATCATCAAGGAACTTGAGGTCCCAGCGTGCAAGCATCCAGTGTGGCGCCCAGCCGGTGACGGCAATATCTTCTTCGTTGTTGATGGCCGTTTTCAGGGCCGCGGTCATGGTGGCACCGCTACCGCTTACCAGGTCATAATCCAGATCGTAATCTTCGATTACTTTTTCAGTCAATCGCATAACCCCGGCGCCCGGGTCGATGCCGGTGATTTTGCCGTCGAAGCTATCGACGTAATCGTTCATGTCGGCAATGGAGTCCGCTTCTGTGTAGGCGGGAACTACCATGCCGAGTTTGGCGCCCTGGAGGCTGGCGCCAGCGTCAACCACTTGATCTTTGAGCTTGGCGTAATAGTCTTCGTGGGTGATCGGTAGCCAGCCAGCCAGGAAGCCGTCAGTGTCGCCTGTTGCAACAGACTGCCACATGGCGGCTGCCGACAGTGATGAGGTTTTGACATCGAAACCGGCATTTTCCAGCACAACCTTCATGACGTTGGTTGATGCAACGGTGGAAGCCCACTCGACATAGGAAAGATGAACCGTGCCTTTGTCCTGAGCCTGAGCGCTTCCGACGGTAAACGCAACGCTGGCGGCAAGTGCCACGCTAGCGAGACGGATACGACGATTTAGAATGTGCTTCTTCATCGATTTCCCCTTTATTTGTAGGTTTACCCTAACACAGTGGTGGTATCCCGCTGTGTTTTCAAGTTCTGTAGTCAATTATGACTTACGGCTTTTGCCTATGGACTGAGTCATTCGATCCAGCAGCATGGCCAAGATAACCACCGCGATACCGGCCTCAAAGCCGTCGCCAGGGCGCAGGCGCTGGATGGCGCGCCATACTTCACTACCCAGGCCGTCAGCGCCGATCATCGCGGCGATCACCACCATGGATAGCGCCAGCATAATGGTCTGGTTGATGCCAGCCATTAGCGTGGGTAGGGACATGGGCAGTTGCACTTTGAACAGCTTTTGGCTGCGGGTGGCGCCGTAAGCGTCGGCGGCTTCAATCAGCTCCACCGGCACCTGGCGAATCCCCAGGGTGGTGAAGCGAATGGCCGGCGGCATGGAGAAGATTACTGTGGCGAAGATCGCTGACATCGCACCTATGCCGAAGAAGGGAATCGCTGGAATCAGATAAACGAAGGCCGGCATCGTCTGCATGAAATCAAGAACCGGCATGATGAGTTTATAGAGCCGTTCAGACAGCGCTGCTGCTATGCCCACGGGCAGGGCGATGACTACAGCCATCAGGGTGGCGATCACCACTAGCGTCAGGGTCTCGATCATTGGTATCCAAAGACCCATGTTCCAGATCAGTGCCAGGCCCGCCACCGAGCCAATGGCCAGGCGGATGCCCGACATTGTCCAGCACAAGCCGGCTATGATCGCCAAAAGTGCCCACTCGGGCAGCCACATCAGTGCGTCATTGAGGCCGTCGATGCCAGACACGGTAAAATTTGCAATGCCGCGAGTGACACTGGAAAACTCGGTGGTTAGCCAGTCCAGACCGTTTTCGATCCAACCGCCCAGTGGGACGCGGGGGAATTCGGTAGCCATTAGTTGCTTTCTCCTGATTGTGCCAGCGCCAGCTCATCCAGTACCGCTCCTTTGACCACCACGCCGAGCAGGCGCTTGTCGTCATCTACCACGGCGATCGGGAAGCTCTTTTCGGTGAACATGGCAAACAGGTTCTGCAGCGGTTCATCGCGGCTCACGCTGCGAAAATCCTGAGTCATGATGTGATGAATGTCATCTTTGCCTTCTGCGGCAGCGTGCTCAAGAGTGTCGATTTCGACCAGGCCGAGCAGTGTACGGTTGCGTGAGGTGACATAGATGGAATCAATGCCGTTCTCGCTCATCTTGCGCAAGGTGGTGCGTGGGCCGTCTTCTTCGCGGGCCGTTGCGCGCACGGGGCGCATGGCGTGCTCGGCGGTTAGTATCCGGGACATGTCCACGCCTTCGACGAAGCGCCTTACGTAATCGTCGGCAGGCTTGGTGAGAATCTCTTCGGGGGTGCCAATTTGGACCACCTCACCGTCTTTAAGCAGCACGATACGATCGCCAATATTGATGGCTTCATCGAGATCGTGAGTAATGAACACCGTAGTTTTTTGCGTATGGTGTTGCAGTTCCTGCAGCTCCTGCTGCATATCGCCACGAATCAGCGGATCCAGTGCCGAGAAGGCTTCGTCCATCAACAGCACCGTGCCGTCGTTGGCCAGTGCCCGGGCCAGACCTACCCGTTGCTGCATGCCACCGGAGAGTTGATGGGGGTAGGCATCTTCCCAACCATCCAGCCCCACTTGCTTGAGGATCTTCATCGACGTCTCTTTTCGCTGCTGCTTCTTCACGCCGCGGATCTCAAGGCCGAATTCGGTGTTTTGCCGTACGGTACGATGCGGGAAGAGAGCGAAATTCTGGAACACCATAGAAAAATGCCGTCGCCGCGCTTCCAGCAGGTCTTTGGCGTTGAGGCTTGGGATGTCCTCGCCATCAATGACAATTTCGCCTTCGGTAGGCTCAATCAGACGGTTGAGGCAGCGAATCAGGGTGGATTTTCCGGAGCCGGACAGGCCCATAATCACCAGTAACTCGCCTTCGTAGACATCAAAGTCGATGTTGGAAAGGCCCAGTGTCTGGCCTGTTTTCTCAAGTATTTCGGGGCGTTTGAGCCCCTGATTACGAAGCTCTAGTGCTTGTTTGGGCTGATTGCCGAAAACCTTGCTCAGGTTACGAACCCTAATCTTCACATTTTGCTTGTCATCTTGCATTGACGTCGCCTTTGATCGGACATCTGTTTCGGTAAGCGGCTCACGTTGGAAGGACGACTTGTCTTTTCTGCTCGTCGTTCGATTGAACCTTACAGTATGGTAACAGTAGAGGGTCATAGGCTACCTGTCACCTGGGGATCAATCAAATTGCTATGACAGAACAACACAGGGCGGGTGATCCCGGCAGTCTATATCCGGGATCGGGTCACATGGCGTTTTACTTAAGGGCTGCGAGCTTGTCGATGTACTGCTGCATAGCTTCGTCTTTAGACGTGCCTTTGTACTTTTCCCAGGCGTCGTACTTGGCGCGACCAACAAAATCCATCATCCCCGGGCGCTTGCCTGACACATCGCCTTCTGTTCCCTGTTTATACAGAGCGTAGAATTCAAGCTTCATCTCATTGGAGGGCTGGAAATCACCTTCTGCTGTTTTGATGTAGTTTACCGCTTCGTCGAACCTGGCCTTTAAGTCACTCATATTAATATCCTCCTTGGTTGCTGTGATATTGCTGCGCAGTTTTACTAGGGTTCGCTGGAGTATAGCCACGGCGATGCTCGTCGTCATTGACCGATTCTTCGGTTACAGCGGCTCGTAAGGTATAGATGCGCGCCAAGCTGGGGTGGCTTGGCAAAAGTTTGCCTGATCGCACATTTTGACAACCGGCTGGCCACTTTTTGCTTGAGAAACCAGGTCTTTCTGTGTACAGTTTTTGCCGTTGCGTACCAGGAAGGTATGCGCCAAGGATTGAACAACTGCAAATGATTTGCACAGGGAGCAAGCCATGTCGTCCAAAGACGGTTCTGTCGCGCCAAAAGAGCGCATTAATATCAAATATGTCCCCGCCACCGGAGACCAGCAAGCCGAATCCGAGCTACCGCTGAAGATGTTTGTCGTGGGTGATTTCAAAGGGCACGCTGAAGAAACCCCTATCGAAGAACGCAAGGCTATTTCTGTCGACAAGAACAACTTCCGTTCTGTCATGAAAGAAGCTGAACTCACACTTTCCACCACCGTATCTAACCAGCTGGAAGAGCAGGCCGACGAATTGCCGGTAAACCTCGAACTCCAGTCGCTGGATGATTTCTCGCCCGACAGCATTGCTCGTCAGGTTCCCGAGCTGAACAAACTGATCGAACTGCGCGAAGCGCTTGTTGCCCTTAAAGGGCCACTGGGTAATGTGCCTTCGTTCCGCTCCAAGCTGCAGGAACTGTTGGACAACGACAACGCCCGGGAAACTCTATTGTCTGAGCTGGAATTAGCTACAGAAGGCGAGTAATCAAAATCGCCGCCTGAGCGCGGTGCAAAATACCCAATATCAATCACGTACTGAAGGGATGTGGTATGTCTGATACTGCTGAGCAGCAATCTGCTGTCTCCGAATCTGCAATGGAAGGCTCGTTGCTCGACCAGGTTATGGCCAATAGCCGTATGGCGCCGGCTGACGAGGGCTACGATGTTGCCCGCAAAGGCGTTGCAACGTTTATCTCCAATCTGCTGAAAAGTGAAGAGAAAGGCCAGCCGGTCAATAAGGCGCTGGTCGACCAGATGGTGGTCGAACTGGATCGCAAAATTAGCGCCCAAATGGATGAGATTCTGCACGCACCCAAACTGCAGGAGCTGGAGTCATCCTGGCGCGGCCTCAAGCTGATGGTCGACCGCACGGACTTCCGCGAGAACATTAAGGTGGATATCCTGCACGCTACCAAAACCGAACTGCTGGAAGACTTCGAGTTTGCTCCCGACGTTACCCAAACCGGTTTCTACAAACACATTTACTCTACCGAATATGGCCAGTTTGGCGGTGAGCCTGTGGGTGCCGTTATAGGCAACTACGCCTTCACACCGTCTACCCCGGATATGAAACTGCTGCAGTATGTTTCATCTGTGGGAGCTATGGCCCACGCACCCTTCTTGTCTTCTGTTGCGCCGTCGTTCTTTGGCGTAGACAGTTACCAGGAACTGCCGGCCATCAAGGAGCTGAAAGCCGTTTTTGAAGGCCCGAAATACGCCAAGTGGCGCTCTCTGCGCGAATCCGAAGACGCTCGATATCTGGGCCTTGCGTCGCCGCGTTTCCTGCTACGGGTGCCTTACGATCCTACCGAGAACCCGATAAGCAGCTTTAACTACAAAGAAGAAGTATCGGGCGACCACGAGCACTACCTGTGGGGTAACACCGCCTATCTGCTCGCTACCCGTTTAACGGAAAGCTTTGCCAAATACCGCTGGTGCCCGAATATTATCGGCCCACAAAGTGGTGGTGCGGTTGAAGACCTGCCGGTTCACCTGTTCGACTCTTTCGGCCAGTTAGAGGCCAAGATTCCGACCGAGGTGCTGATCACTGACCGTCGCGAATACGAAATGGCAGACGAAGGTTTTATCTCACTCACCATGCGTAAAGGCAGTGACAACGCCGCTTTCTTCTCTGCCAACTCGGTGCAAAAGCCCAAACAGTTCCCGAACACCAAGGAAGGCAAAGAGGCTGAGACCAACTACAAGTTGGGCACCCAGCTGCCTTACATGATGATTGTTAACCGCTTGGCCCACTACATTAAAGTGCTGCAGCGTGAGCAGATCGGCTCCTGGAAAGAGCGCCAGGACCTGGAGCGTGAGCTAAATACCTGGATTCGCCAATATGTAGCCGACCAGGAAAACCCGCCTGCTGAAGTCCGCAGCCGTCGACCACTGCGCGCCGCTCAGGTAACGGTTTCCGATGTAGAAGGCGATCCGGGCTGGTACCAGGTGTCCCTGGCCGTGCGTCCGCACTTCAAATACATGGGGGCCAACTTCGAGCTGTCGCTGGTAGGCCGTCTGGACAAGGATTAATCCGTGTTCAGTAGTGATGCACAACCCATGGGGGGCAGCCTGTTCGAGCGATTGGAGCAGGCTGCCGCTCCGGAAGGTCAGAGCATGGGCGAAGAAACCCATGTGGTGCGTTCCATCAAGCGCCACCTGGTTCGCCTGCTTAATGCACATCCTGGCAACAGTGCTTGTGCGCCGGAACTCGGGCTGCTGGATTTCAACGATGCGACTCTGGGTACCCACGACCTGAGTATCCAGATCCGAAGTGCGATTCGGCAGTGTATTGAAAAATATGAGCCCAGAGTTAAGCGGGTAGATGTGGTTGCGCTACCTCAGGGGCCGGACCCATTGCAGCTGCGTTTCCAGGTAACGGTATACCTGAACGTAGGTTCAAAAGACGACAAAACAACCATAGATCTATTACTGGATGACAAACGTTACTACCGAGTGATGTAACGAAAAGATCAGCAATCACCAAGGATGGCAGGAGCCGGTGGGGATGCTTTTCTGCAGGGGAAAAAAGTCTGAGCGCAGCGAGTTGTTTTTTCCCGGAAGAAAAGCATACCGACCGGATCATACTCCCAAGGAAGCAGTAGCTGTATGAAGTTGAATCGGTTTTACAGGGACGAACTGAGCTTTCTGCGATTGCAGGGGCGAGAATTTGCGGATGCCCATCCGCAGCTAACGCGATTTTTGTCGGAACAAAGCACAGATCCGGATGTGGAGCGTTTGCTGGAAGGCTTTGCTTTTCTGACCGGAAAGCTCCGTGAAAAAGTGGAAGATCAATTCCCCGAGCTGACGCACTCGCTGCTTAACATGCTCTGGCCCAACTACCTGCGCCCGGTGCCCAGTTGCACCATTATGCGCTTTGATCCGCAACTGCACGCCATCAGTGAAAGGCAGACGGTGGAGCGACATACCGAGATCAAGAGCCGTCCGCTGGGGGATGCCACCCGGCAGACCCAGTGCCGGTTTCGCACTTGCCGGGCGGTAGATGTGTTTCCGGTCAGCGTGGCGAATGCTTTTGCGGAACACTCACGGGAAGTGTCTTCCATGACAGTGGATCTGGCGTTGCATACAGACCAGCCGCTGAACGCTCTTGGGCTGGACAACTTCCGTTTCTATTTGGGTGGAGATAATCACACGGCGGAAACGCTTTACCTCTGGTTGAACCATTATCTTAGCCGTATAGAGTTGGTTGTCGGGGGGTCGGTGTATAGCTTGCCGACCTCCATGCTCCAACCGGTTGGGTTTGCCAACGATGAAGCTCTGTTGCCTTATCCCAAGAATGCGTATCCCGGATATCGGATTTTGCAGGAATACCTGAGTTTTCCCGAGGCGTTCCGTTTTGTGGATATTTCTGGCCTCAAAAATCGCTTGCCGGCGGTTCAGGCGGATGAGATCAGTTTACGCTTTCATTTTAGTCGAATCTTGCCACCAGATGCCCGGGTTCGGGCTGAGAATATGCAGCTTTACTGCACGCCGGCGGTGAATTTGTTTACCCATGAGGGTGAGCCGGTTGATCTTAATGGGCGTCAAACGGAATACCGGGTTTTAGCATCCAGCCGGTCGCCAGATCATTTTGAAGTGTTCAGTATTGAGCAGGTCGAAGGCTGGCTGGAAGGCCGTTCGGGGCGGGGTGAGCGCCGGATTTATACGGCATTTGAGAGCTTTCAGCACGAAGTTGAGCGAGACCGCGGCCGCACCGCGTTGTATTACCGAGTGCGGGCCCGGGATAGCGTGCGAGGCGATGGCTTTGATCATTACATGTCATTCGTTCGTGGTGACGAGTCTGATTGTATGGATCGTCAGGAGGCTATTTCTCTGACGATGACCTGCACCAATCGACAACTGCCGCAGCAGCTGGCCGTCGGGGAAGTGTGCATGGCCACGGAGAGCACGCCGGCATTTGCGTCGTTCAGCAACATTACCCGCCCTACGGCTACGTTGCGACCGACCCTTGATGGCAGTTTGTTGTGGACGCTGATCTCCAATCTCTCCTTGAACTACCTCTCTATGCTGGATGTGGATGCTCTGCGCACAGTATTGCGGGTGTATGACTTTCGTGCGCTGGTGGACCGCCAGGCTGAGCGGGTTTCTCAGAAGCGTCTTGCGGGTATCAGCGGTATTGAAACCAACCCGGTTGATAAAATGATCCGGGGCTTGCCGGTGCGGGGCATTCGGTCGGTAATGAAGCTCGACCAGCAAGCCTTTGCGTCGGAAGGGGATTTGTACCTGTTCGGCACTGTACTCAGCCAGTTCTTTGCACTTTATGCCAGTATCAACGCATTTCACCAACTGGAAGTGGTGAATACAGACAACCAGGAACGGTATACATGGACGTTACAGCAAGGTCAGCAGCCGCTGATGTAGCCGGCCTGCAACCCGTTCTGGGCAATGCGCGGCGGTACAGTTTTTTTCAACTGGTAGATCTGATTCACCGACACCACGGTGATGATCTGGAGCAGGGTGGGGACGATCAGCCACGCCAGGAGCGTATTCGCTTTTCTGCGTCTGCGGGGCTGGGGTTTCCCGGCAGCGATGTGGTGTCGGCGTTGTCGCCAGAGCATGAGCATGCACCCTATCAGATGGAAGTCAGTTTTTTGGGTTTGCACGGTTCGCAGTCACCACTGCCCGGCTACTACCTCGAAGACCTGGCTTGGGAAGCTGGTCAGGATCTGGGTATTCGTCGGCACTTTCTGGATTTTTTCAATCACCGGCTGGTTACTTTGTTTCACCGGTCATGGCGCAAATATCGCTATTACGTGCGATTTCGCCCCGGCGCTTCAGATGGTTTCTCTGATCTTATTTATGCCCTTGTAGGCCTTGGCGATAGCCGGCTGCGCGACGCCACGCCGGTTAACTGGTCAAAGATGCTGGCTTATTCCGGGTTGATGGCCGGTCGTAGCCGCTCTCCAGAAGTGGTCAGTGGCATTGTCGGCCATTGTTTCGACCTCGACGATGTCAGCATTGAGCAGTGGGTCTTGCGCAAAGTGGCGATTGGCGCTGATCAACAGACACGCCTTGGTCAGGATAACGCTACGTTGGGCAGTGATACGTTGATTGGCTCTCAGGTTCGTGATCGCAGTGGCAAATTTATCTTGCGGATTCGCAACCTGAGTCGCCAGCGTTTCGCGGATTTTCTACCCAACGGGCAGGATCATCAGCGCTTGGTAAAACTGGTTGAATTTGCCACCCGCGAGCAGCTGGCCTACGACCTGGAGCTGCAAATGCGGTCACAGGATATTCGCCCGATGAAGATGGGCGGAGATGTGCGTTTGGGCTGGAACTCGTTTGTCACGCCAGAAAAATCTCCGCAGCGGCCGGCTGTGCGAATTCAGATACGCCGTTAACATAAAAAGGAACAACATCATGGAAGAGCGGCAGGTAAACAAGCTGAAGCTGACGGTAACCAACCCAGGCACCACGCGCAGTGGCGCCAGCATTGAGCACAGCTTTGGCCCGCAAGGCGGCTCTATAGGTACTGCCGGGAATGATACCTGGCAGCTGGCGGCACATCGCACGGGTGCCGTTCCGGGCCACGCGGAAATCCGGCTTCTTGATGGCGGTTTTTGCCTGATTGATCGTAGCGGCCGAACTTATATTAACAGCGCCACCCAACCTGTCGGTCGTGGCCGCCGGGCCCGGTTGAACCAAGGCGATACGGTTAGCATTGGCCGTTACCGCCTAAGGGCAGAGTTATCTGCAGAAGCGCTGTCAGACACGCTTGCAGATCCGGAACTGGAACACCCGGAGGCCGCCGAAGATAGCCAGCTGGTGGATATGGCCGAAGGCCAGCTGACCCGGGGCGCTGGCGGGGAAAACGATTTACAGGTAGCCGAACCCCTGGAAGGGCTGGCGCCAGCCATGGCGGAAACCGTCAGCAGTGATCCCATGTTGCACTGGCAGGATGAGCCAGCCCGCGTTGATCAGGAGGAACGTACGCTGATGGCAAGTGAGAGAGCCTGGTTTGCCGCTGAAACCAACGTGACAGATGAATACCGGGAAAATCGCGATGTTGCGATGGGCCTTCCGTTAAGAAAAGGAGCGAGAGACAGGATGTCACAAACCAGTACCGGCGGACCGGTTCAAGAGTCGGGCAGGAAAAATGACCACTCGGGCGACCAAAGCCGCAAGCATATCAGTGCCGCCCCGCTGATGCAGGGCATGGAAGCCGGGCTTAACTTTGCAGACAGTGATGGCATGCAGTTGTTTCTGGAAGAAGCCGGGCAAACGCTTAAAGCGGCAATAGACGGGCTGCTGGCGCTGCACCAAAGTGAAGACAGCCGGCATCAGGCCTTGCGCACCCGGTTGCAGCCCATCGAAGACAACCCCTTGCGCCTTGGCGGCAACTACGAAGAAACCGTTCAAACCCTGTTCGCCAGCCAGCGCAGCCCGGTGCACTTGTCGGCGCCGGCTGCTGTGCAGGAAAGCCTGCAGAGCCTGAATCATCATCAACGAGCCACCCGAGAGGCGATCAGCGAAGCACTGGAAGCCATCCTGCATGCGTTTTCACCAGACGCATTACTCCGTCGCTTTCATGGTTACCGCCGAGGTTTGCAGCAGCATGAAGACGAGGGCCGCTGGGCCTGGGATATGTACCAGCACTATTACCGAGAATTGAAATCGAGTCGTCAGCAGGGTTTTGAGCGCCTGTTTCAAGAGGTGTTCAACCAGGCTTACGACCAGCATTTGCGCCAACTACAAAGGGAGAACGTGTTGTGAACATCTGCAAATGGAATGCGCTGACTACGGTGCTGGTGATGGTACTTGTGCTTGCAGGATGCAGCACGCCCTATAACGCCGTGACCAAAACCGCGAAAGTGCTTTGGGATCCGGATATTCCCGTGGGCTACGCCGAAGATCTTCCCAGTCGGGTGGATTTAACCATGGTTGCCGAGCCGGGTGTGAACCCAAACGAGTCATTGGCACCCACGCCCATTGCTTTTCAGATTATCGAAATGCGTGACAGTTCATTGCTGATGGCGGGTGATTTCGACCAGTTATTGAACAACCTGGAGGATTCGCTGGGTCGTAATTACATCGACCACAGTGATTACACTCTTGTGCCTGATCAATTCAAGTTTGTGGAACCGTTTGAGATTAGTAAAGACACCCGGTTTATCGGTGTGATTGCGTTCTACGCCTACCCGAACATGTCGCAGTGGAAGAAAGTGGTGCGGGTGGACCCGGTTGGCGGTCGTTACCATTTGCTGGTGAATTTGCGGGATAGAGAAGTGCAACTAAAACGGTCGGAAGAAACCTGATGGCAGTAACAAACAGAGTGGTCTGGAGTGATGGGTTGTTTATCAAACCTCAACACTTCCAACAGCAGCAGCGGTATCTGGAGCACCAAATCAATGAACGGTCGCTTGCGGTTTCAGATTATCTTTATGGCTTCAGCGACCTGGAGCTGAACGCGGAGTATTTAAGCTTCGGGCGGGTTGGGCTGGTGCGGGCCAGTGGTCTGTTTCCTGATGGCACCCGCTTTAATTTGCCCCAAGACGACGTTATGCCTGAGCCGCTGGAAATTACCGATGCGTCGGTGGCCAACCAGGTTGTGTACCTGGCTCTGCCTTTGGGGAGCGACAGCTTGGCCGAGGTTGAGTGGCCAGACGCCCCTATGGCTGGAAGATTTCGCGCCCAGAGTGAGGAAATCCGTGATCTGCACTCCATTGATGGCGATGCCCACACTATCGACGTGGCCCGTGTGGCGCCGCGCCTGATGCTGGAGCGGGATGACCGTAGTGCTTACGCCGCTCTGGCTATTGGCCGGATTCTGGAGAAGCGTCCGGACGGCAGCCTGGTGATGGATCCCAACTTTATGCCAACCATGCTCAGCGTTCGCTCGGCCCCCAGGTTGCAGCGTTTTGTCGGCGAAATGGCGGGTCTGATGCGCGAACGTGCCCGCAATATTGCGGAACGTGTTGGTGCTCCGGGGCAGGGCGGTGTTGCGGATGTGGCAGATTTTATGCTGCTACAGATGCTCAACCGAGCGCACCCCAGGTTTATGCACTTGGCTCGCCTTCGTCAGCTGCACCCCGAGCGTTTGTATGAAGCCCTGCTTGAACTTTGCGGAGAGTTGGTGACCTTCACCGACGAAGGCCGGCTACCTCGGGAGTACACAGCTTACGATCACGATCTGCCAGAAGATTGTTTTACGCCATTAATGCAGGTGTTGCGACAATCGCTCAGCACGGTTCTGGAGCCGCGTGCCTTGGCCATTCAGCTGCAGGAGCGCCAATACGGGCTGACGGTAGCTCCGGTTCAGGACGGCCAGCTGGTTCAGGGCGCGGAATTTATTCTGGCGGTGAAAGCCGACATGCCGCTGGACGATCTGCGCAGGCAGTTCACCCAGCAGTGCAAAGTGGCCTCGGTAGAAAAGATCCGCGATCTCATCAGTCTGCAACTGCCGGGCATTCCACTATCGGCTTTGCCGGTGGCTCCGCGGCAGTTGCCGTATCACGCCGGATTTGTGTACTTCCAGTTGGACGATCAAAGCCAGGCCTGGCAAATGCTCGACAATGCCAGTGGTTTTGCCTTCCACGTAGCGGGCAGTTTCCCAGGGCTGGAAATGCAGTTCTGGGCAATCAGGAGCTAAATCATGACAGATGCACCGGTAATGGATTTACCCAACGGCAGCAGGCATTCCGGCGGCAGTGCATTCAGTGACTTGTTGTTTGCTGATGAACCGACCCAAGAGGGGGTTTCCGATAGCGACTTTGGTAATGGGCAATTTCAGCTGCGAGGGCTGGAAGACAACCGCTTGACCGACGCCGCCACACCTTTGCTTGGGCTGGTGATACGTATTCGCCGGCTGGCGGATTTCAGAACGGTTGAAAGCCTTTACCACCAGGTGGTGGATGAAGTGGCCGCTATAGATCGCGAGTTGATCGAACAGGGCTATGAACGTCCTACGGTGGTGGCCTACCGCTATGTGCTTTGCGCTTTTATTGATGAAGCCGTGCTGGGTACAGATTGGGGTGCTCACAGCATATGGTCGCAACACTCGCTGTTGTCACGTTTTCATAATGAAACCTGGGGTGGAGAAAAGGTCTTTGCCATCCTCGCGCGCATGGAGCAGGAACCAACACGTTATAAGGACATGCTGGCGTTTATTTATCTGTGCCTGTGCCTGGGATTTGAAGGCCGTTACAAAGTGATGGAAAACGGCCGCGACGAATATGAGCAGATTCTGCGTGGGCTTCATGAGCAGCTTCAATCGCTGAGAGAGGCGCAAGACCAAGAACCCTTGGCAGATGCGAAAATTAATGTAACACCGGCCCGTAACCGGTTGCGCAGCGGCCTGCCGATCTGGGGTATAGCCGGGTTGTTTGTGGTGGCCATGGCGGGAATTTACAGTCTTTACAACATGGCGCTGCAAGAACGCATCCGGGATGTGCTCAGCGTATTGGAACAACTACCGAAATAAGGATATCACTGTGATTCGGGTAGAACTGCCGGCGCTTATCGGGCGCCTCAACGATATTTGCCGCAACGGGCTGGAAGCCTCCGCGGCACTATGCATCAGCCGCCAGGGCGCAGAAATTACACCTGCCCATATGCTATTCAAATTGCTGGAAACGCCGTTTTCCGACGTGCGACAGATATTGGAGCAAGCGGGAATTAATTATCAAACGTTCCAGCAGGTTGTGGGCGAAAGCCTCAACGGCGAACCGCAAACGGCTGAGGCCTATCCGTCTTTTTCGCCGCTGTTGATTGATCTGCTGCAAGACGCCTGGCTGCTGGCTTCAACCGAGCTAGATCACCGCAATTTGCGCTCCGGCTCGGTGTTCCTGGCATTGTTGATGAATGCCGACCGTTACCTGATGCCACAGGTTAGCCAGCCGCTTCGGGACATCAACCGCGAGCAACTGCGCCGCCAGTTCGACGCCATGACCACCGGCTCTGCCGAGCGACCGGAAATGGAGCAGGGCGAGGTGGGTGCGCCCCACGCCGAGACGGATATGGATCCGCTCAAACGCTACGCCACCGACTATACCGCCCGAGCCCGTTCCGGAAAACTCGACCCGGTAGTATGCCGCGATGCTGAAATCGATCAGATGATTGATATATTGTGCCGTCGCCGCAAGAACAATCCCATCGTGGTTGGTGATGCCGGCGTTGGCAAAAGCGCTATCGTGGAAGGCCTGGCCCTGCGCATCGTCAACGGCGAGGTGCCCGAGCGCCTGCAAAAGGTTGAACTCTGGACGCTGGACATGGGCGCTCTGCAGGCCGGTGCTTCGGTGAAAGGCGAGTTCGAAAAGCGCCTTAAAGGCGTGATAGAAGCGGTAAAAGGCTCAGCCACGCCTGTTATTCTATTCATCGACGAAGCTCACACCTTGATTGGTGCTGGCAACAGCGAAGGCGGCTCAGACGCCGCCAACCTGCTCAAGCCCGCGCTGGCCCGCGGCGAGCTTCGTACCATTGCCGCTACAACCTGGCGTGAGTACAAAAAATACTTCGAAAAAGACCCGGCCCTCAGCCGCCGCTTCCAACCAGTAGCCCTGGACGAACCCAGCCAGGCACAGGCTGTGCACATTCTGCGTGGCCTGCGCACAGTATATGAGAAAGCCCATCAGGTACTCATCGCCGACAGCGCTCTGAAAGCCGCCTCCGAGATGTCTGCCCGCTATCTGGCTGGCCGGCAGCTTCCGGATAAAGCTATCGACGTACTGGACACAGCTTGTGCCCGAGTGAGCCTTAACCTGAGCACGCCACCGCGCCAGCTTAGCCACGTGCGTAGCGAACTGCACCAGCTCTCCATGGAGCAGGAATTGCTCAGCCGCGAACACGTCCTTGGCCAGAGCGTCGATGCTGACCGGGAAAACGAATTACAACAGCGCATCGCCGAATTGAACGAACAGGCAGCGGAGCTGGAACAGAGCTGGAGCGCCCAGCGTGATCTGGTTGCGCGTCTGGTTGAGGTTCGGGAGCAGCTGCTGAACCCTGTAGAGAACGAAGATACGATGGCCGAAAGCGCGACAGAAGAGTTTGGCCTGGAAGAGCATCCAGACTTACAAAACGAAGCCGCTGCCATCGAGCAGGAACTGACCGAGCTGCAGGCCGACGAGCCGTTGGTACACGCCCGGGTAGATGGCCGCCAGATTGCAGAAGTTATCGCTGATTGGACAGGCATCCCCGTTAACAGCATGACCACCGACGAACTGGAAAAAATCACCCACCTGCCGGCGTACCTGCAAGCTCACATCAAAGGCCAGAACGCCGCCATCGACTGCCTGCACCAGCACCTGCTCACCGCCCGTGCAGACCTCCGCCGCCCCGGCCGCCCCATGGGTGCATTTTTATTGGTCGGCCCCAGCGGCGTAGGCAAAACCGAAACCGTGGTACAACTGGCCGAACTCCTCTACGGCGGTCGCCAGTTCCTCACCACCATTAATATGTCCGAATACCAGGAAAAGCACACCGTCTCCCGCTTGATCGGTTCACCGCCGGGTTACGTTGGCTACGGCGAAGGCGGCATTTTAACGGAAGCCATCCGCCAGAAACCCTATTCCGTGGTACTGCTCGACGAAGTAGAAAAAGCCCACCCGGAAGTGCTCAACCTGTTCTACCAGGCCTTCGACAAAGGCGAACTGGCAGACGGCGAAGGCCGGTTGATCGACTGCAAAAACGTGGTCTTCTTCCTCACCTCCAACCTCGGCTACCAGACCATTGTTCACCACGCCGAGCAACCGGAGAACATCGAAGAAGCTCTGTACCCGGAACTGGCTGATTTCTTCAAGCCAGCCCTGCTGGCCCGAATGGAAGTGGTGCCCTACCTGCCACTGGGCGAAGACATCCTAAACCGCATCGTCGGCGACAAACTGGAACGCCTGGCCGACCAGATTCGCGACCGTTACCACGCAGAAGTAGTCATGGAGGATGGCCTGGTTGAAGCCATCCGAGGCCGGGCAACGCGCAGCGAAAACGGAGCGCGAATGCTGGAGTCGATCATCGAAGGCGAATTGTTGCCACCGATTTCGCTGGCGTTGCTGGAAAAGCTGGCCGCGAAAGAGCCGGTTAAGCAGGTAACCCTGGGCCTTTCCGAAAACAGTTTTTCAGGCACCGTAGCATAGGGCTACATCGATCTAGCGCAGCGTGGGGTTTGGCTTTCCAAAACCCTGCGTAGCCATGGATGGCGGAGCGGAGCCTACAGGGACGTATCCACGGCGTGTTTTGGAAAGCCAAACCCCACGCTGTGCGACCGGGTCAGTACAGAGCCGGATAACAGGAACATAAGGGAAAGAAAAATGGGACGGATGCAGATGGAACTGCACACCGGCATTGAGCTTGCGGTCGCACTGACCCAGCAAACAACACTGCCGGATTTGCTGAAAACCGCCACAACACAGCTCGAAAATACCTTCGGCCTGACCCGCTGCTGGGCACTCGAACTCGACCTCAGTGGCCGCACGCTGCACTGCAGCGACCTGCCCGAACCCGGCGAGTTCGACTGCGGCGACTTCAGCCACCCCTTCGCTCACCTGCTGCAAACAGGCAAAGCCCGCGAACTCACCCGGGCCGCCAGCTACCGCCTCGATCACCCCGGCTTCCAAAGCCTCATCGAAGCCAGTAACCGCCCAAATTCCCTGTGGCTGGAACCATTGCGTGGCGACGACGGCCGAACCCTCGGCATACTCGTACTTTGCCGCGACGAATCTGACTGGAATGGTATCACCGCCCAGCCCTTGTATATTGGCCTGCTACAACTGCTCACGCATCAATGGGTATCGCAACTGCAAAGCCGGGATCAGGTTTGGCAGCGCCGCTTACTCAAGCGCTCACTGGACAACCTGCACGATGCAGAAACCCTGCGTAAACGCTGTGAAATACTGGCTCAAACCCTCGTCGGCCCCTCAGAAGCCATGACCAAACTGCGTGCTCAGATTGTTCGTGCCGCCGGCAGCCAGCTATCGGTGCTGGTTCAGGGCGAAACCGGGTGTGGCAAAGATGTGGTTGCCCGAGGCATTCACGAGCTATCGGATCGTGCCAATGGCCCCATGGTCGTGGTTAACTGCGCCGCCATTCCCGACAGCCTGCTGGAAAGTGAACTTTTCGGCCATACCAAAGGCGCGTTTTCTGGCGCCGATCAAGCCAAAGAAGGGCTTTTGGCTCAAGCTGATGGCGGCACGCTCTTTTTGGATGAAATCGGCGACATGCCCCTGGCCCTGCAGTCCAAATTGTTGCGGGTTCTGGAAAGCCGCGAGTTTCGCCCCCTTGGCGCCAGCAAAGAACAGCGTTCTGATTTCCGGTTGGTTGCGGCCACTCACCAGCCTCTTCAAAGGGGCATCAAAGACCGCAGCTTTCGTCAGGATTTATACTACCGCCTGAGCCAGTTTCCACTGCATGTTACGCCTCTTCGTGAACGCTTGGACGACCTTGAACCCCTCAGCCGCCACTTCATTCGCTTGTATACCGACCGCGAAGGCACCGGGCCACTGGGCATTAGCAGCCATGCTCTGCAGGCGTTCTTAACTTATGACTTTCCTGGCAATGCCCGGGAGTTGCGCAACATCATCGAGTTAGCCTGCCTGCAGACCCCTGCGGGAGATGACATTCAACCAGAAGCCCTCAGGCTCACTGATTTTTTTTCAGAGCAGGGCGACTTAAACGTGCCTGCTATTGAGCCAGAGGGGCTAGGTGCCGCCATTGCGCCCGAGGCATGCGATATCCGCGATCTAAAAGCCGCTGCCCAGGCATTTGAAGCTGCGGTAATCCGTGATCGTTTGCAGCAGTACGGTGGCAACCGCGCTCAGGCGGCCGAAAGCCTTGGTTTGCCGAAGCGCACGTTAGCTCATAAGTGTTTGAAGTATCAGGTAACCGAAGCATGAGGTATCTGAGTATAGGCATTCTTAACCGTGTTCTGGCATTCGCCTTGGGCGCCCTGGGCCCAGCTATTGCGAGTATGCCAGCCCAGGCCGGGTTATTGGAGGGCGCACGCCGATGCACCGTTGAAACCCAGCGCCTGGAGCGGCTGGCGTGTTTTGATGAGGTGTTTGGCACGCCGTTGGCGGAGACTGAAGCCAGCACGCGGCCGGGCTCAGGCTCAGCCGGAATCAATCGTTCCGAACGTTGGCGTGAAGCATATGCGCAGGCAGACGCCGCGTCGGTTGCCGGCGATGTCAGTTATGGCAACACCGGGCAGGCCGCTGGCCTTTTGGTCACAGTACCGGCATTGGGTGCACAGCCACCCCGGCCTTTGCTGGCCCTGCAATGCCACAACAACATCACCGAACTCACCTTGCTATTGCCAAAACCCCTGGATGCCGAACGGGTAAGCCTGGGGCTTGGCAGTCAAACTACGGGCCAAAACGCCTGGAGAGTGCGTGATAGTGGCTATGTGCTCAGCATTGGTCGTGGTTTGCCCGCTATCCGAGCGATCAAAGACATAGGGTCGAAAACGGATATCCGTGTTTATTCTGAAAACAACCGCATCGATGGTTTGCTATTCGACTTAACGGGTTTTCACCGTGCCATCCGTCCGCTTCGCGAGAGTTGCGGTTGGTAACTAGGCAACAGGCAAGCAAGGATAAAAATATGCAGGTTATCGAACAGCATCCGTACGTTGAGCAAGTGGTTACGCCACTGGAAGGAGAGGCCGCCGCAGGTAAAGCATTGGGAGAAGACGACGCCCTCGGGTTTCTTGAAGACGAAATCATGAAAATTGGCTCGCTTGCCCATGCCGACATTGATTGGAGCAAAGTTGAGAGCGAGTCTCTGAAAATTTTATCTGCTCGCAGCAAAGACTTGAAGGTTTTAGGGTTTCTCTTGATTGCCTTGCAGCGCGGTGGTGATGGTGAGCGCTTTGCGCTGTCGTTATACCTGCTAAATGGCGTGTTGGACGCCTGGTGGGAAGAAGGCTGGCCTTATCCGGGTGATAAAGGCAAGCGGGCTCGGAAGATGATGTTCACCCAAATGCTACAACGCGCAAGTAAAGGGGTGCAGGGTATCTCTTTTGATGTCAGCGTGGGCGATGGTCGCAGCTTTTGCCTGGAGGTATTGGCAAAACTGGAAACGCAGGCACAGCAAAGAGGGTTGCCCGACGACGCGCTAGCCGATCTGAAGCGCGCGGTTGCAAAACTGGCTCAGCCCCAGCAGGCCGCTGCCAGCTCTGAAAAAGGCTCGGGCGCGGCATCTGCCAGTTCTTCCGACACTGTGGGCGATAGCGCCAAAGCAAGTACAACGCCTTCTGCCACAACAGTCAACCCGTCGCTCGGCGCCCTGACACTAGACCCAAGCAATGAGCGAGCTACCCGTCAGAGCCTGCTGAAAGTGGCAGATATGCTGACCGAAACTGAACCGGAACGCCCGCTGGGCTATCAGGTCCGCCGATACGCCATTTGGCAGAATATTACATCCATACCACCAACCCGGGATGGCAAACGCTCTGATCTGGCGGCCGTGAGTGCGGATCGAGTGGCGGAATACCGCGAAGCCTTGGAGAAATCGCCGGATCAGGCACTGTGGCAGCGGGTTGAGCAAAGCCTGTCGGTAAGCCCGTTCTGGTTGGATGGGCATTGGCTCAGTGCCAGCGTGGCTTCTGCTCTGGGTTGTGACAGCTGTGCAGACGCCATTCGTGCCGCCGCCGGTGAGTTTGTTGAAAAGCTGCCCCAGCTTGCGGAGCTGACCTTTAACAACGGGACCCCGTTTTTATCCCCAGACGCGCAGGATTGGCTTTGGTCGGCGCCAGCGTCGAAGCAATCCAATGGCAGCGCCAGCCCCTGGGAACAGGCCTATGACAAAGCACGGGAACTGGCCGCCCAGAAAGGTTTGGCACCTGCCATGCAACTGCTGGAGGAGGGGCTGGCGCAGGCCCGGGAGCCGCGGGAGCAGTTTTACTGGCGCCTGGCATCGGCACAGCTGATGAAAGAGGCCGGCTTGGTTAGTCTGGCTACCCGACAGGTTCAGGATCTACAACAGCAGGTGGGTGGGCTGGCTATTGAAGACTGGGAGCCGGCTCTACTCAAGCAACTCGAACGATTGGCCTAAAGGCCTACTTATCTGATTACGGATAAACAGCAGGAATGGATACCATGTGGAGAAAAGCTTTACTCATCGGTCGCTGGCTACTGCCATACGCTCGAAACGCTGCGCCCCTTGCCCTGACTTTGGGTGTCATTGCGTTGCTGGTTGCTACCTGGTGGCTTGGGCCAAAATGGGAAATAGGCGGAGAATTCCCGCTGGCGGCCTGGCAGATGCGGGCGATGATTACTCTGGGTGTGATATTGCTGGTTGCCATGATCTGGGGCACGGTGCTTGCTCGGCGTTTAGGCAAGGTTAATGCGTCCAAAGCCGAAGAGCAGCAAGAGCAAGAAGACCCGGTTTTGCCTATGGAGCGCCGGCAGCAGCGGCTGCTGGATCGACAACTTGCGGCCCTGAAAAGCAATTTACCTGGCCGTCGGGGCGTTTATCGCTTGCCCTGGTATCTTCTAATGGGCCTGGAGGATGCCGGAAAATCCAGCCTTATCCAGCGTTCCGGGCAGACTTATACTCTAACCAACGTTACTCGCAATAACCGCGCGGATCGTAATCCGCTCGGGTTTGATTGGTGGATTGGCGATAACGGCGTACTAATAGATCCGGATGGCGAGCTACTAAGCCAAAACCAAGGGGCCACCGGTGAAATTCAGCAGCGACTGTGGGCGCATTTTATCCATTGGCTTGAGCGCAATCGCTCGCAACGCCCGCTGAATGGCGTGGTGCTGGCGGTGGATCTGGCAAAGCTAAGCACAGCCAGTGCAGAGCAGCGTGAGGCTCATGCCATACTGCTGCGAACGCGTTTAAGAGAGCTGATGGAACAGATAGGCTCGCGTTTGCCGGTGTATGTGTCATTTACCAAAATGGATCTCCTTTATGGCTTTGGGCCATTTGTCCGCTCTCTTAGTAAGCAAGAGAAAGAGCAGGCTCTGGGGTTTACGTTTCGGCTGGAAGGTCAGGTAGATAATGACGATTGGCTGAATGAATTCTCAGAACGCTTCAGTGAGATGGTTGCCCGGCTAAACCAGCGTTTACCCGATGTACTTGCCAGTACCCGGGACGCGGAAGACAGAGCGGCTGCCTATTCGTTTACCCGCCAGTTGGCAGGCATGAAGCCAGCACTTGAAACGTTTCTGGCTAGCCTTTTGTCGGCAGATGCCTTCTCAACGCCCGCTCTGGTTCGGGGTACTTATTTCACCTCTGTGGTACAAGAAGGTGTGCCAGAAGATGCTTTTGTTTCTGCAGCGGCAAGCCATTATCAGGTGTCTGGCCCGATTCAGCCGGCTCAGCGTACTGGTCAGTCTGTAAGCCTGTTTACCCAGTCGCTGTTCCCCGGGATTATCTACCCTGAAGCCGGGCTAGCCGGGGACAACCGCCGGGTTGTACGCAAGCGCCAGCGCCGGGTGGCCATCGCAGCTGTTGTCGCCGTGTGTGCGGGTGCTGGCATAACCTCAGGCTGGCAGCATTATTTCATCAAGAACGCTGAGGCCGCCGCCTCGGTTGAAACAAGAGTGCAGCGCTTTATCGATAACTGGCAGCCGGTAGGCTTTGAGCCAGATACCACCGGCCGCAATTTGCTTGCGCCACTGGATCAGTTGCGCCAGGCAACGCTGGCTTTTGGAGACCATCGCAAACAATGGCTGCTAGTCAGTGATATGGGGTTGTATCAGGGCCATAAGGTGGGGCCTGAAGTGGAAGCGTCTTACCTGGATATGCTGGCGTATCAATATCTGCCTGCGCTTATGTTCGGTGTTATGGGTGAAATGAGCCGGGCGCCAGATAACAGCCCGGAACGGCTTGAACATCTGCGCGTGCTGCGAATGCTCTACGATGCCAGTGGCCGCCGAAACGATATCGTAACCACCTATATGAGTGAATACTGGCAGCGAGCTTTCCCTGGCCGCCGTGATGTCCAGCAAAGGCTTTTGGCGCATCTTGATTATGCCATGAGCCATACCGATTTGGCCGAGCAAGCAAGTAATGGTGATGTTACCGCAGATATGGCGCTTGCGCCTTTCAAAAGTAGCGTGCAGTGGTCGCAACACGAACTGGGGCGCATGTCGACGCCCGATCGTGTGTACCGGGATTTGGAAATTGAGGCAGGCAGAGAGTTCCGTCAACCAACCAATCTGGCCCGTACCTCTGGCCCTGCGTTCAGCAATGTCTTTGTACGCGTGGACCAATATGGCGAGCCGGCCGGCGAACACGCAGGGGAGGGGAGCGCTGAGCCGGTGCAGGAATCCGCACCAGATCCTTTGAGCATTCCCGCACTGCTGACACGGGATGGCCTGGAAAAGTGGTTCCTGCGTAAATCTGCCACGGTTACAGAGCTGGCCCTGATAGACGCCTGGGTGCTGGGGCGCAGGGACAATGTGGACTTCAGCAAAGCCGATGAAGCAGAGCTTCAGGCCAGCTTGCAGAATCTCTATGCCGAGCACTATGCCAACGCCTGGCGCACAGCGTTAAGCCGGGTTGATATTCAACGGTTTAACGATTTGAACCATGGGGTTCGGGTACTGGAAAGCCTTACCGGTGGCCACCAACCGCTTGCCCAGCTACTTGGGCAGGTGCGCCGAAATACGCAATTAATACCTGGGGCTGACGGTGACAGTGCAGCAGCGCGCGAGCTGCTCGAGCAATCGACTCACTTCCGCATGCTGCAGAATATCGAACGTCAGTTTACCGATCTCAACCAGCTTACTCGCAAGCACGAAGACCAGCCCACCGGATTGGAACAAGTTATGCTGGTGGTAAACGACCTGCATGAATACATGCGCAATATCCAGGAAGCGCCAGATAAGGGCAAGGCTGCTCTCAATGCCGCCCGTGCCAGAATGGGATTGCAAGGCGCCGATCCGATTTTCACTCTACAGCGAATGGCAGGCCACCAGCCCGAGCCGGTTAATCGATTGCTCAACCGATTAGCAACGGAAAGCTGGCGGGTATTGCTGGATCAAGCTGTAGCTCAGCTTGAGCGGGAGTGGTACAGGGAGGTTTATCAGCCTTTTCAGCAAAACCTGGCCAGGCATTATCCGTTTAACGCCAATGCCGGTCGAGATGTCGCCTTGCAGGATTTTGAGCGATTTTTTGCGCCTGGCGGCATATTGGACACGTTCTATAAAGACAACCTGAAACTGTTCCTGGAAGACCACCCGGAACAAGTAGGTGATGCGCGCCGGGCCGGGTTGGTGCGCCGGGGTGTACTGGCGGCCTTGGGTAACGCCGATAAAATCCGCAGCGCTTACTTCACGCGCAGCGGTACCCTGGATGTCGAGTTTGCCCTGGAGCCTCTAAATTTATCCTCCAACAAACGCCGCAGTGTTGTGAATCTGGATGGCCAACTGGTGGAATTCAGCCATGGCCCCCGTCAGAGCATCCCATTGGTGTGGCCCAACACCTTGAGAGACACGGTGGAAAGCCGGATTACTCTGGTGCCAGTTCAGGTGAACCGCTCGCCGCGCAGCATTTCCCAGAGTGGCCCCTGGGCCTTGTTCCGCTTGCTCGACAAAGCCGACATAACTGGCGTCAGTGGCAGTGCGGTGGATGTGCGTTTTCAGGTGGATGATGGCGAGATGCGGTATCGCCTGCACGCGGCAAGCAATACCAACCCGTTCACTCAACAACTGCTATCAGGGTTCCAGATTCCCCGCAGTTTGTACTGAACAGATGATTTGATAGAGGCGGGCCAGATGAGTCTATGGCAAATCTGAGTCCGCACGTAGGAGAAAATGAATGCCGGTCAAGCCTGTAGATACTGCTTTTCGGCTTTTACTGCTGGGACTGCTTTTAACCATAGCCCGGGCAGGGCTGGCCAGCCCGCCCCCGGTGCCACTTGCCAACATCTACCAGGATGGGATTACGCTTGAGGATTACTGGGTTAGCGAGAAGCTTGATGGTGTAAGAGCTTACTGGGATGGCCAGAGGTTTTTATCTCGTAATGGCAATGTATACCAAGCGCCGGACTGGTTTGTTGCAGGATTTCCCAATGTTCCCCTGGATGGGGAACTGTGGATGGGGCGGCAGCGCTTTGCTGAGCTTTCCGGAGCGGTGCGTAAACAGATACCGGTAGATCGCCAGTGGCGCGACATTCAGTTTCATGTCTTCGATTTACCAGCTTCGGGGTTGTTTCACAATCGGTACGAACGGCTGAAAGCCCTGGTGCAAAAAACGGGCTCCCGTTATTTGAGGCTTGTGGAGCAAAAGCAAGCTACCTCTCACATTAGGCTGATGGCTCGGTTGGACGAGTTGGTTGCTGAGGGAGGTGAAGGATTAATGCTCAAGCACAAGGACAGCCGATACAAGGCGGGCCGCTCCGACGACCTTTTGAAGGTAAAAACCTTTGCCGATGCAGAAGCTGTGGTGGTGGAACATCTGGCAGGCAAAGGCCGCCTTCAGGGCATGATGGGGGCCTTGCGAGTGGAGCTTCCGAGCGGTCGTCGTTTCCGTATAGGTACCGGGTTTAGCGATGAACTGCGTGCCAGGCCGCCCGCGCTGGGAACGCGCATAACGTTTAAATACTCCGGTTATACGGCAACTGGCCTGCCACGCTTCGCAAGTTTTTTGCGAGTGCGAAACGACGAACCGGAATCACCGGGACCGATTCGCTGATGCAGCAACCGGGCTGCCTACGGCATCCATTTACAATTACGGATTTTCAAACCTGTGCTAGAGTCATTTATGAGCAGCCTTCTTGGTTGTAACCATAAGCGGCCCTTCGCGGCCGTTTAACTAAAACAATCGTTCGCTCAGGAGACAGTCCATGGATAAACAAACAGCACAAGGTGACTATGCTAACGTTAAAGAGGATCTTCAGGTGCTGCGCGACGATATCGCGGCGTTGAGCAAAACGGTCGCCGACGGTCAGAGGGATCGCGCCAATAACTTGAAAGACGAAATCAGTCGCGAAACCCGCTCTGTGTTGGATCAGTTGCGCAAGCGTGGTGATGACGCACTTAATCGCGCCACCGAGGCCGGGTCGAAGAGTGTGGAAAGTGTAGAGCATAAAATTGAGGAAAGGCCGTTTCTTAGTATTATCCTCATGTTTCTGGCAGGTATTGTTGTGGGCAAGCTGCTGGATCGCTGATGTTGCCTGACTCTGTAGCTATCAAAGACGCTATTCGCAAAGCTGTTGCAGCTATCATTGGAGTGATGCTGGCGATGGTGCTGCTTACGGCGCTGCTGATCACCGGCTTTTATCTGTTGGTTGGCGCAGCGACTTTGGCCCTGACTCCCCACGTGGGTGAGTCAGGAGCTATGGCAATTACCGGGCTGGCATGCTTGTGTTTGCTTGGCCTGTTTTTCTTCCGCATGACCCGCTCCGCCAGATCGTTTCGAAAGGCTCAGGAAAGTAAATCCGGCGAGCCAGCCAAAGGCTCTGAATCACCGGTGGCTAAGTTGCGCTCGCTTATTATTCATAACCCGATGGAGTCGGCGGCACTGGCGTTTGCAGCCGGCGTGGCAGAGCAGAGTGATCCACGCTTAAAAGAATTGCTGCTTCAAGGCGGTATGGCGATGATGCGTCAGCCTGCTGACTCTACTGCCTCGTCCAAAATGAACGATTTGAATGAGCAAAGCGAAGCCTCAGCCTCAAAAAACACCACAGAATAATCTTTCAGCCCCAGTTTTTTGTGGTGGAAACCCCGTATAAGTCCGATGTCTCAATTTATTATTTTATGTCATTCGTAATTTTATAAGATAATGATTTTTTTCGTTTATTTTATTTTTTTCAAAAAAACATTAAAAAACAATGAACAGAGTTTAGTGCAGTAGTAACCCAAATCAATGCGTTTAGCCACTAGGGTAGATTCATGCAATTCAGGGCGTTGAGCGGTTCGGTTCAGCCACCCCAAGAATGCAGTGACGAATGGATTTTAACCAGTGAGGAAGAAACGCTATGAACTATAAAGCTCGCATTGCTTGTGCAACCGTTTTGTCTGCCAGCGTATTCGCAGCGCCCACAGCGTTCGCTCAAGGCTCCACCGATCGTGATGAAGCCGGTCCATACATCAAAGGTAGTTATGGTGGTTATAAGGCCCATGGTGGAGAGTTTGATGACTCGAACGATCTTTATGGTGCTGGCCTCGGTTACCAGTTCAACGAGTTCTTTGCTCTGGAAGCAGCTTACGTAGATTTTGGCAACTTCGGTAAAGACGATACCAGCGCCAAACTTAAAGGTGGCTCCCTCGTCGCCATAGGTCGCTTGCCGGTAACAAACAGCTTTGGTGTGTACGCTAAAGCCGGCGCCTTCGCAGCCGCCCTTGATGTGGATGCGTTTAATGAAGACGAGACTTACGATGACGTAAGTCCCGTTGTTGGTGCCGGTGTCGATTTCCGGATCACAGAGCACCTGACCACGTTCCTGGAGTACAATCGTTATAACGTTGACATTGATAAGAAAGATTTCCATAACAACCTGAGCAACGACAATCCAGATTTTGACACCGCCCAGGTTGGTCTCAAATTCCAGTTCTGATCGATGCTGGTCTGACCCCCAAACGGCGCAGAGGCACAGTCTCCGTGCCGTTTTTTTGTCTATACCCTACCCAATAGCGCCCCTGCAGCTCGCATAGATATACTGGTAACCTATGCTGCGGCAATAAACTGGAACACCTATCTGTAACCCGCCGAACAGGAAGAGCGCGTATGTCTGGACATGAACCCTTTAACTGGTCATCAACACCCGCTGCTGTGTGGCGCCGCTATCGAGCGGGTTTGCGCGCAGTGCGGAGACTGGACCCGGTTCAGTGGGACTCCTTGACGGGGATTGATCGCCAGCAGCAGGCACTTGCACGTAATACCGAGCGCTTTCTTGCCGGCGAGCCTTCAAACAATGTGTTGCTCTGGGGCGCTCGGGGTACCGGTAAATCCTCCCTTATAAAAGCCATGGTCAACCGTTATCAAGGCAAGGGCCTGCGTGTTATAGAGGTGGATAAAGACGATTTGGTCAACCTGCCGGAAATTGTGGACGACATTTGCGACCTGCCGTACCGCTTCATTATATTTTGTGATGACATGTCGTTTGATGTGGGCGAATCTGGCTACAAAGCTTTGAAGAGTGTGCTTGAGGGGTCTCTTGAAATGCCCCCCGAGAACGTACGTGTGTACGCTACCTCTAACCGCCGCCATTTGATGCCGGAATTCATGTCCGACAACCTCAATAGTAAAACCATAGATGGGGAGATTCACCCTGCCGAGGCTATAGAAGAGCAGGTTTCGCTGGCTGACCGATTTGGTCTGCAGCTTTCTTTTTATGCGTTTTCTCAAGAGGTTTATCTGCAGGCCGTGGATGCACTGTTCCCCAGCGTATCCAATCGGGAAGCCTTGCACCTTGAAGCCATCCGGTTTGCCACTTCCAAGGGTGTGCGCAATGGCCGCACAGCGCAGCAGTTTTATCGACAATTTGCCGGCGATCAAAGTTTTGGTTAAAGCCTCTCGGCTTCAAAATGAACTGTGTGTGTTTAAACATGGGCCGCCGGAACCCTAACCCGAAAGCAAACACCCGCGCTGGCGTTCCGCGTTTCATTTCCCGCTTCAATACGGCCACTGTGAAAATCAGCAATCAGCTGAACAATGAGCAAGCCCTGGCCAAGGTGGCCTTCTTCCCGGCCTTTTCGCACAGAGACGAAAGGGCTGAAGATGCTGGTATCTGCGTTGTTCGGCAGTACTGAGCCTTCGTTGAATACAAACAGGCAGGTGTCTCCCTCCGCTTGTTCAAGACCGATCTGGATTCGACCACCTTGTGGCGTGAAATCTCTGGCGTTATCAACCAGTTTCTCGAGCAGTTGCACCATCAGTTCGGGGGAGCCCATCAGGCTTACGCCTGATTCTGGCCCCGCGTACTCAAATTGGTGGTGCTTGTCTAAAGCCCGGTAGGCCGCTGTTGCCTGGCCGATCACATCTGCCAAATCAAATACTTCTTTGTCGGCGTGATCAAAGCTCTGTTCCAGTCGGGTGGCTTCGCTCATGCCATTAAGGATTTTTCGTAAACGTTCAGTCGCAGCTGTCGCACGACTGATGTACTGACAGCGTTCTTCTTCTGATTCGCTGTGAGAAAGGTTCTCCAGCGATGAGCGCACCACGGCCACGGGGGTTTTGAGTTCGTGGGACAGGCGTTGTGAAAAGCTCTCTAAATATCGGTTGTAGCCATGTAGCCTGTCAGCCATCTGGGCAAAATAATTCTGTAGTTGTCCCAGTTCATCATGGGCGCGTGAAACTGGCACCGTGCCAGTAATTCGGCCGTCCTGGTCGATGCTGGCGCTGACAGACCTTTGTAAGCGGGCAATGCGCCAGGATAGCCAGCTCGCGTAGCCCAGTAACACCAGCATCAGGCTGATAATAATAAGCATACTGCGGGCAATGACAGAGCCAAGGGTAGAGCCTGAAAGCGTAAGCAGCTGATCAAGGGATTGTTCAAGTATTAGAGTGCGGTCGCCGAATACGGGCCTGGTTGTCATCAACCAGGTACTGTTGTCTTCATGGCGAACAAGACCTTCGCCAGGCAGCTCGTCCACATCTAGCCGGTTGGTGTTAGCGGCCAGAGTGACAGGCTTTGGTTGATAGAGCTGTACCAACGCCCGCAATGCGTTGAGGCTGATATGCTCAATGATCTGTAAAGGGCTGAGGGTTTCAAATTCTGGCTGTGCTTGTCGGGAGGGCGTTGCCTGTTGCGCAATCACCCAGCCTGCTGGCTCTGCTACCCGGGCGTTTTGCCCCCTGCTCATGCCCGCAGTGAGCTGTCTTTCCAGTTCAGGCTTGCGAGCCACCAGAACCGGTAACGGGTTTGTAGATGTTGAGATTTGCGCCATGTCTTTGCTGCCCGTTCGCTGGGCTGAAAACCCCAAACGGCTACCTCGGGGTGGCTTGGGCAATTCCAGTTCAAGTTGCCAGCCGTCACCAACACTCTGCCATGCGCCGTGAACGCGATAGTCCGCTTTCTCTTCAGTGCTGGAGGTAGCCCCGAATGTGTAGATAGTGGCGTGAACCTTGCCCGGGGCAGGTGTGCGGATGAGCCAGGATTCAGCCTTAAGATCAGCGCCCAGGTTTCCGTTCGCTGGCGATAGCCATAGCCTGAGTTGATCATGGCCTTGCTCTGGTGCGCCAGGATTAAAAAATACGGGTTGGCGATTATGAATGCGTATCAATAAGTACAGATGGCGTTGATCGATGGCGGCTTGCCAGCGCATGGAAGGGCTGTTTGTGTTTTCCAGCGGCTGATCTAGCGGTTCGATAGGCTGCCAGCGTTGCAGCTGTTGCTCTTCATCGTAACCCGGCCAGTCGGAGCCATAGCCGTCTAGGTTGAGGGGGTTATCCAGGTTTTTAGCATAAATAGCGGGCGTATGAGCTGTAACCGTGGGCAAGCCAAGGCTGAGGTCGCCGGCCGTCTGTGCCAACCGTCCGGCCTGATCTTGCAGTTGCTGGAGTGCCTGCTGTCGCAGAGCTTGATCCAGTTCCAGCACAAACTGCAGGCCGGCCCAAGGAATCAGTAGCATTAATAGACTCGCAACAAAGAGTTGGCGCTTTAGAGTCACGAATCAGAGCTCACGGGCATTCCAGCGATAGCCCATGCCGTAGGCGGTCTGGATGCCATCAAAGGTGCCATCAAGCTGCAGGAATTTGCTGCGGATACGTTTGATATGAGAGGTCACGGTATTGTCATCCAAAACCGTGCTGGCGGCATCCATGAGCTGCTCCCGGTTACGCACGTGGCCGGGGTGTTGCACCAGTGAGTGCAGCATCCAGAATTCCGTCACGGTGAGGTCTATTGCGGATTGGTCCCAGGCTACTGTCATGCGATCCACATTGAGGCTGAGGCGACCACGGTTTACGACTTCATCTGGCTTTTGTAGAGCTTCTGCCCAGGCGTCTGCCCGGCGTAACAGGGCGGTTACTCGTGCCAGCAGGTGTTCCATGCTCATGTCTTTGGTGACGTAGTCGTCTGCGCCCAGGCGCAGGCCGTGTACGGAGTCTATATCGCTGTCTCGGGCGGTCAGGAAGATGATAGGCAATGTTCCAGACTGGGAGCGTAGGTCCTGGCACAGGGTAAAGCCGCCTTCGGGCTCGTCCCCCAGGCCAACGTCAATAATGGCAAGGTCGGGCAGGTTTTGGCGCAGCACTTGCCAGGCGGAGGAACGGTCACTGTAGGTGGATACGCGATAGCCGCGGCGCTCGAAGGCTGCGCGGTAGTTGTCGCGTATGGCGGGTTCGTCCTCTATCAGGGCCAGGTGTTTTTTCATGGTTTTGGCTGCTGTCCGTGGGTTATGTGAGTCTATTTAAACACGGGGGGCGGTAAGAACAAGGTTAGCTTGCGGTGTTGTCATAATTCATCACTTTTGGTGGGCGGAATGTTGGATTCTGCCACGGGCATTCCTTTTCGGGTTGTTGAAATGGCTAGGCCTTATTGAATCGTGCAGCCAAAGGATCTTGCCATGATGTTTTCTTCCATATCCTCTAAATATAGTGCTTTCCCGTTTTGTCTGAGCCCGCCCTCCCGCGAGGCGGCATCCGCTTCTGAAACACGCTGTGAATACGTCCGTGTACGCTCGGCTCCGCCATCCATGGCTCCGCA
>JAKDUK010000024.1 GCA_030457765.1 Marinobacter sp.
CTGGCTGGAAGAATTCACCGCCCCCTACTACGTATTCCGCGACGCGGGTGCAGACGTTACCATCGCATCGCCAAAGGGTGGAAAGCCACCCGTCGATCCTAACAGTGAAGCCGAAGAGGCCCTTACGGAAACAACTCATCGCTTTCAAGCAGATGCCCACGCCAAAGAAGCCCTCGCCAGCACAAAAAAGTTGGGCGATGTTGATATGAATGGGTTTGACGCCATTTTCTACCCGGGCGGCCATGGCCCGCTATGGGATCTAGTTAACGACGACAAATCTGTGGCTCTGATCAAAGTCGCCTACGAGCAGGACAAGGTCATTGGTGCTGTCTGCCACGCGCCCGCTGTGTTCAAAAATGTTGAAATCAAGCCAGGCCAAAATCTGGTTGGCGGCCGCCAAGTCACAGGTTTCAGTAACAGTGAAGAGGAAGCGGCTGGTCTCGCAACGGTCGTACCCTTCCTGCTTGAGGACATGCTAAAGGAAAACACCGCAACCTACTCCAAAGGTGACGACTGGGCACCACACATTGTTGTGGATGGCAAGCTGATTACCGGCCAAAATCCAGCCTCATCTGAGGGGGCCGCCAAGGCGGTGATTCAGGCGCTTCAGCAAAACTGAAATTTGTCATGTCTGCTCCGGCTTGGCAGACTGCCTTGCCGGGGAACTCTCTCACATTATCTCCTGCCAATTAGGCATCAAGATTCGCCAGTCTGTGCTAACGTTTTGAAGAACATCTCAAAAGGCTGGCTTTTTCATGAGTAACCCAAAACACACCCTTTTCTGGATGACCTTCTTTCTCGCGGTTGTCGCAATTGTTGGCGTATTGATCCACAAGCCCCTCATGTCGGCTTTTATGGCCAACTGGGTTTTCAACCTAATGATTGTTGGCGTGCTGATCGTGGGTGTCGGCCTTGCCTATCGCCAGGTGTTCGTTCTGTTTCCGGAGATGCGCTGGATTGCTCAGTTTCGCACCGGTCACTCTGGCCTTTCCGTGGTACAGGAACCCCGCCTGCTGAAACCCTTGGCCCGACAGCTGGGCGAAGAGTCCAAGCGAGACCGCTTCAAACTCTCAACCTTGTCGCTGCGCACGGTACTTGACGGCATTCACTCACGGATGGATGAGCAGCGGGAGATCACCCGCTACTTCATCAGCCTGCTGGTTTTTCTTGGCCTGCTGGGCACCTTTTGGGGTTTGCTGGGCACCATCAATGCGGTTGGCGCGGTGATTACCAACCTGGATATGGGCCAGGGGGATTTCGGCAAAGTATTTGCCGATCTCCAAGCCGGCCTGCTAACGCCTTTGCAGGGCATGGGCACGGCATTCAGCTCGTCACTGTTCGGCCTTGGTGGCTCGCTCATATTGGGCTTTTTGGATATCCAAGCCGGCCATGCCCAGAATCGGTTTTATGACGGCCTGGAAGAGTGGCTTACGGGTGTTACCACCCTGGTGGATCCATTCAACAACGACGCCCCTCAACCATGAGCGGATCCAGACGCCGAAACCGCAGCAGCATCAATGTTTGGCCAGGGTATGTCGACGCCCTCTCCGCCTTGCTGATGCTGGTGATTTTCATGTTGCTGGTTTATGTAGTGAGCCAGCTTTATCTTTCGCAAACGCTGTCTGATCGCAATTCAGAGTTGGCTAGCCTGAATCAACGACTAAACGAAATATCGGAATTACTGGGCCTGGAGCAGGGCAAAACAGAAGCTCTGGAGCAGCAGATGCTCTCTGTTCAGGACAATCTCAGCGACAGTTTGGCTCAGAACGAAGATTTGCAAGTTCGGCTAGACGCCTCCCGCAACCAGTTAATGCGACAGACAGCCGATGCCGAAGCCAGAACTGAAAGGCTGGCGAACATGAACCAGGAGCTGGATGACAAAGACGAGCTTTCCACCAGCCAGCAAAACATGATTTTGCGGTTATCAAACCGGATTGCATCGCTTCAGGAACAGCTACGGCAGATAGCCGCAGCTCTAGACCTGCAAAAAGAAATGACAGCAGACAAAGAAGGCGAGCTGGAGAATGTCAGTAAGCGCTTGAATACGCTACTGGCTGAACGGGTGAACCAGCTGGAACAGTACCAATCTGAGTTCTTCTCGCGGCTGCGTAATATTCTCGCGGCCAATGAGAACATCCGAATTGTGGGTGACCGTTTTCTGCTGCCCTCCGAGCTACTGTTCGCTTCAGGATCCGCCCAGCTAGGCGCCGAGGGCAAGCGCGAACTCAACAAGCTGGCCGGGGTTCTGCTTGATGTGGTGGAAACTATCCCCGCAGATCTTGATTGGATCCTGCGCATTGACGGCCACACCGACCTGATCCCCATCAATACGCCGCAGTTCCCTTCCAACTGGGAGCTTTCCACAGCCCGCGCCGTGGCAGTTGTGCGCTACTTGGCCGGCCAGAGTGTGCCACAAAAACGCATGGCAGCGGCGGGATTTGGCGAGTTTTCCCCGGTTGCGGAAGGCACAACCTCGAAAGCGCTACAGGCCAACCGGCGCATCGAAATAAAACTTACGGATCGCTAACCTAGTCCGTGTTCCAGAAGGGCGCTCACCGTAGCCGTATAAGGGGCGCCAATGCCCAGCATTCTTGACCGACGAAGTACGGCCCCTGCAATGCTATCCAGCTCCAGGGGGCGACCCTTTTCCTTATCAACCAACATGGACGTTTTGATCGCCTTAAAGCTGCTGATCAGCCCAAACATTTCGTCGACATCTTCCTTGCCAAGATCCAGGCCATCGGCCTTCGAAGCTGCCGCCGCCTCCGCCATCATGCCATACACAATGAGGCTGAATTCCGGGTGATGGGTCAGGCTTTGGGTATCCAGCCCGGTAAGCGCCGAGAGTGGGTTAACACCATTATTGATCACCAACTTTCGCCATAACTCATAGCGAATATGCTCTGAAACCATGGTAGGAATACCGGCCTGGTTAAACGCGGTTTGCAGAATTTCCAGCAACGGCCTGCTGTTGTTCAGTTTCCTGTTCACCATTGTCCGGCAATACCCCAGCGACAGCCCCGTGGGTTTCGACTTTACCCGCCGGTCACAGATTTTTCCGAAGCTTACGACCGCTTTTACACGGCGGTGCGGGAGGGCGACACCCTGGCCCGTATCAACGAATTTCGTGATGAGATGGTGCGCGTTGCACGTAACGGCATTTATGAAATCTGTAAGGTTCAGAGCTTTACGCTGATTATCCTGTTTATTTGGGGCGAGGATTTGTTGTCAGCCATTGGGATATCCACACTGTACCTGCCGATGTTCTATATCGATCTGGTATCCGTGAGCTTGCAGCTTATACTTCTAGCCATTCAGAACGTGCTGTTTTACCTCGACTCCCGCCACATCAACGTATCTCTATGCGTGATCTTTTTCGCCAGCAACCTGATTTTTACGTTCGTGACGATAGAGCTCGGCGCCAGCTTTTACGGTTATGGCTACGCCGGGGCCACGTTCATATCGTATGTTATCGGGCTGGCCTTGCTGTCTCGCAAGTTCGACCGCCTGGAGTATGAAACCTTCATGCTCCAGGGGCGTTAATAAACAGCTTTAGAAGTGAATCACCGTGCGGATGCTCTTGCCTTCATGCATCAAATCAAACGCCTTGTTGATGTCTTCCAGCGGCATTTCGTGGGTAATAAACACATCCAAGGGAATCTCGCCCTTCTCCGCTTTTTCCACATAGCCCGGCAGTTCTGTACGGCCTTTTACGCCACCGAACGCAGAGCCTTTCCAAACTCGACCGGTCACCAACTGGAATGGGCGGGTGCTGATTTCCTGGCCTGCACCGGCAACGCCGATGATGATGGATTCACCCCAGCCCTTGTGGCAACACTCCAGCGCTGATCGCATCAATTCAACGTTGCCCACACACTCGAACGAGTAATCCACGCCGCCGTCGGTCATTTCAACAATCACTTCCTGAATCGGCTTGTCGTGGTCTTTCGGGTTAACCACATCCGTAGCGCCAAGCTGCTGTGCAATCTCGAATTTACCCGGGTTGATATCTACCGCGATAATGCGGCCAGCTTTCGCCATTTTGGCGCCGATAATCGCCGCCAGACCAATGCCACCCAAGCCAAAGATTGCAACGGTTGCGCCTTCTTCCACCTTTGCGGTGTTCATGACTGCGCCAATGCCCGTGGTTACACCACAACCCAGCAAGCACACTTTGTCCAGAGGTGCTTCTTTAGGAATTTTGGCCAAAGACACTTCCGGCAGAACTGTGTATTCAGAGAAGGTTGAGCAGCCCATGTAGTGATACAGAGGTTCACCTTTGTACGAGAACCGCGAAGTGCCATCTGGCATTACACCCTTACCCTGGGTTTCACGCACAGAGCCGCACAGGTTGGTTTTACCAGAGGTGCAGAATTTGCACTTGCCGCACTCTGCGGTATAAAGCGGGATCACGTGATCGCCGATTTCCAAGCCGGTCACACCGTCACCCAAAGCTTCCACAATGCCACCGCCTTCGTGGCCCAAAACCGTGGGAAACAGGCCTTCAGGATCGGCGCCAGAGAGGGTAAACGCATCGGTATGGCACACTCCCGTGGCCACGATGCGAACGAGAACTTCACCAGCCTGGGGCGGTGCAACATCCACTTCTACGATCTCCAGCGGTTTGTTGGCCTCAAAAGCCACTGCGGCACGGGATTTAATCATCTTGGGTCTCCTACAATCCGGGTTGGCACGGCCTTTATCGGCCTGATGAAGGCTACTGTAACATTGAACAACGGCGCAGGCTTGCCAGCACGACAAGGCGAATCTGCCAACTAGGCTCTTGGATTGCACGTAGTTGATGCGGCAGACTGATACCTTTCGTGACATTATTACGGTTGGCTACCCTTACTCAAAAGAGGACACTTGTTTATGGCGCTGTTCAGCGAGAAGAACGCACAATCGCAGTTAGATGCCGAAGCCGAGAAAGTAAATCGTGCTGACTTGGAAGCTCTATTAGAGCGACAGCGAGCCATAGAAGAAAAAGTTAAGAGTAGTGGCAAGCTGAACCGGTTCAGCGCCGATATCAAGCTGATGTTCTCGATGATTCAGGATTACTGGAAAGGCAATTACCGCGACGTTCCGTGGAAAAGCATTGCCGCGATTGTGGGCGCTCTTTTGTATGTTATGAACCCACTCGACTTCATTCCTGATCTGATCCTTGGGATCGGGTTCGTAGACGATGTAGGCGTAGTAGCTCTTTGCCTGAAACTGGTGGAATCCGACCTGCACCAATACGCAGCCTGGAAAGAGCACAGGGAAGAATCCGAACAAGCGACACAAGCAAATTGATTACATAATGAACAGCCGGTAACCTCACCGCCTGACATTTCAAACCGTTAAATCCCCCGGAGAGCTCGTGGATTTTGCCACCCTGATCGGCCTTGTTGGCGCCCTTATACTCATCGCATCGGCTGTTGTTCTTGGCGTGTCCCCCGATGTTTTTCTCAACTCGGCATCGCTGTTGATCGTTGTTGGGGGAACTCTGCTGGTGGTGCTGGCCAAATTCAGCATCCCACAGTTTCTTGGCGCCTTTAAAGCCGCTGCCCGGGCTTTCAAGTTCAAGCTCCCAGAAACCCAGGAAAGCATTGAAGAATTGGTAGGCGTAGCCAATGTCGCCCGCAAAGAAGGCGTTCTAGGGCTCGAAGGTCGGGAGGTCGGCTCGCCGTTTCTGAGCAGCGGTATCCAGATGCTGGTAGACGGCCAGAACGGTGACACCATCAAACTGCTCCTGGACAAAGAGCGCCTGATGACGCTTGATCACAACCGGTCTGGCGCCAAAGTATTCACCGCCATGGCCGATGTCGCCCCAGCTATGGGAATGATCGGTACTTTGATTGGTTTGGTGCAGATGCTCTCCAATATGGAAGACCCGAAATCCATCGGCCCAGCCATGGCGGTCGCTCTGCTTACCACGCTTTACGGTGCGATGATTGCGACCATGATCGCCACCCCTATTGCCGACAAACTGTCCCTTCGGATGACCGAAGAGGCTCGTCTGCAAATGCTCTATACCGACGCATTGGTGGCTATTCAACAAGGCACAAACCCGCGCGTTATCGAACAGATGCTCTCCAGCTATCTGCCACCAAACCAGCGTGACAAAGCGCCTGAGGCGGAGGCCGCCAACGGATAAGCCCCATGGACGAGCTGCCAGAAGAGGAAAAACCGGGCATTCCCGCCTGGGTTGTTACCTTTGCCGACTTAATGTCGCTGCTGATGTGTTTCTTTGTGCTCCTGCTGTCGTTTTCTGAAATCGACGCCATGAAGTTCAAGCAAATTGCCGGTGAACTTTCAAAAGCCTTCGGCGTTCAGCGAGAGGTACCGGCGCTAGAGATTCCCCAAGGTACCAGCCCAATTTTCGACAAGTTCTCGCCAGCACCACCTGAACCTACGCTGGTTAACGAGATAAAACAGACCACAACCGATCAGCAGCCAGAGCTGCAAACTCTGAAAAGCCCAACGGAAGAAGCTCTCGAAGCCGCAGCAAAAGAATCCCTAGAGAGTAGCGCCTCCCGCATTCAAGACGTTCTTGCGGAAGCCATTGAAGATGGTCGCATTACTGTAGAACAAGACCACGATCAGCACCGCATCGTCATTCGAATAGAGGAAAAGGGCTCCTTCCCTTCTGGTTCATCAGAGCTTACCTGGGAATTCGAAAGCCTGCTTTTTGAGATGGCGCAAGTACTGGCAGATATGCCCGGTAAGTTAACGGTAGAAGGGCATACAGATGACATTCCCATCAGAACGTCCCGGTTTTACAGTAACTGGGATCTGTCTGCCGCCCGCTCAGCCGCCGTTGCCAACGTGCTGCTGGCCACCGGCGATGTTGAACCCACCCGTTTGGCCGTCAAAGGGTTGGCAGATACAGAACCCCGAGTGGAAAACAGCTCTACCGAAAACCGCGCAAAAAATCGGCGCGTAGAAATCATTATCGACCTGTCTGACCCGATGAAAGAACAAGGCATGCGGCTCCGAGAATTGATTGAGAAAGATACCAGTAAGCGCGAGGCCATCATCGATATCGGCCCCGTTAACCCAGGTTTGGGTTCACGTTCAGAACCGGATGCGAACAGTATTACCTGGTAAACGGAACTCGTGGCAAACAGGAGCCCAGACAAATCAGCGCTCAGTCAACATACCCAGTCAACTCCATATAACCCTCTCCCTGATGGCTTCCAGACACACTCACCGGACTTTCCCAATAGGGGTAAAGCCCCCGATTGAGATAATCACCAGGCGGAGCAATCAGTTCCAGATCCACTTGATAGGCCGGCACGCTTAGCCGCCAGCGCACGGGTACACCTTTACGCTGATCCAGCGCCTGCAAGTTCAGTTCTTCAGAGCTCAAAGGAACAGGATCACCCTCTGCGGGAATCCAGGTTCCCGAGTAGAAACTGCCGCTATCATCCCGCAAACGGAAAGCCATCAGTTTGTCGCCGCTATCCAGATGCAGTGCAAACCAGTCCCAGCCCTTCTGCCCGGTTTTCAGTAGCTGACTGCTCCATTCCCGGTCAAACCAACCTTTACCTCTAACCGTCAACACTTCGCCATCCAGTGTTACCCGGCCGGTAATGGCAATGTCCACCAGGCTGAAGTACATAGAGCCTTCACCGTTGGCGGATTTGGCGCTGAACCCTTCGTCACCGTGGGCCACGGGGGCGCCATCAATACTTAAAGTCAGATCATAGCTCCAGCCCTCACCGGTAGCTTGCAGTCTCCAGAGAGTGTTATCGGCATTGCCGGTCAGCCGCCAGTTGTCCAGCCACACCTGAAACGGAACGGCTGTAGCACCCGCATTGCCCACATCCCCACGGGCAAGCTTTTCTGAAAAGTAGTGCTGGCCCTTCCAGCTCACCGCCCCATGGGCCATCCAGGCGGCTTGCAGGGGCCAGCCTGTTGCAGCCGGCGCAGGCTCGGCAACGGCTCTGGGTTGGCGTGCCTGCCGGAACTGCGTCCACTGCACCCCCAAGGGATCGCCCGCCGCAGTTTCAAGATTCGCGGTGAGGTACCACCACTCAATACGGTGCTGTGGATGCGGGCCGAAGTCGGCGGGAAACGTCAGTCGATCGCCCGGGCCTGGCTGCAAATACGGCGTATTCGTGTTGGTGTTCCCTGTACGGCTTTTCTCAAGCCCGGCCAAACCAGCGAAGCCTTCATCCCCGGCATCTCCGGAACAGCCGGCCAACAACAAAAGAGCCAATGCCAAACTAAAGTGCCGGATCATCGCTCACCTCCCGTTAGAGCATTGGCGGATAACGGCGCAATGGCAGGTTTGCCAAGCTGACGGCGCATCAGCGCGGCGATGCTCAAGCCGATAACCAAGCTGAGAAGAGCGAGTTCCAGCCAGAATGCCGGATAAACCGCCATAGGCAGAGACCAGCCAAACGCCAGCGGGTTAATCCGGTGCACCAGCACCCAGGTGAGCCAGATGCCCAAAGGCAAAGCCAATGCGGCGATACCGCCGGTCAGCAATAATGCAAGCCGCAACAACTGAGCTGCGGCCTCCCGTTGCGGCAAACCCCAAACCACCAACAACCGGAAGTACCAGGCTCTTGTAGAGAAAAACACCCAACCCATCATCAGCAACGCCGAGGCCGCCAGAGTCAGGGTGAGTAGCGTCATAGCGCGAGTGAGTGCAAAGGTTTGATCAAACACGCCGGTGGCCAGCGCGCGGACAGTGTCGTTGTCCCTCAAGGCTACTGTTTGCACGCCCCAGACTTTCTCAAGTGCATCAGTAATGGGCGCAATTCCGGGCTCTCCGGGCGTAACGGATAGGCTCTCGAAACGAATGTTAAAGGTGTCCGGTAGGGTTTCGCCGTTCAACAGGACTTCACCGACAGGCCGACCATAATCTGGATAAACGCCCAACACGGATAGAGCTCGTGGCTGGTCACCGAGAATTAGCTGCAAGCGGTCGCCCACGGCCACCTTCTCCCTGCGCGCCAGCTGCTCGTTGATCATGATTCCTTCACCAGCCGCCAAGGCTTCCCAGGGGCGATCTGCTGCTTCCAGCAATGTCCATCCGCGTATCAGGGAGCTTACGGGAGTGAGCGCAAATACATCTACGCTCTGTTCGCGTGCATCACCCGCAGCTGCCAGCTGGGCGCTACCTCGAATCACTCGATGCCACTGCAAACCTGTAACCCTTGCCTGCTGGCTGGTGAGCCATTCGGTTGCCTGGGGGCTATTGGCCCCGGCCGGCACTTCAATGTAATACGCCGCCTCCAATCGCTGCGCCAGCCAGCGATCAAAGGTACTCTCAAAGGTGGTAACCAGAGCCTGAACCGCAAGCACCATAGCCAGCGCAAACTGCAGTGCAACCAGCGGCAAGGTCAGCCGGCGAACCAGAACAGCAAGCTCCCGGTAGCGCCACAGGGCAAGCGGTGCTTTCGAGTGGTTTGCACGCCAGTGAGCCAACTGCACGACGGCGGCGGGCGTTAGCCAACCGGCTCCGGCAAACACCAGAGCCACCGCAATAAACACCCAGAGCAGCGAGGGCGCCAGCCACCCCATAACCAGCCCAACTGCCAACAGAACTGCGGCCAAGCCGGCCCGAACGGGCAGCGGCAAAGACAATCGCCCACGGAACCTGCGCAAAAGCAGATCCCCTAAGCAGGCAATCACCACCACCGCCAGCATAACCAGTACCGGCGTTAACCAGCCCTGCCCTTGTCCCGCATAAAGGGGTATATCAAACAGCCCATCCAGAGCCTGCCCAAACCCGCTACCCAGCGCTGCCGCCAGCCATCGGCCCAGCCATACGCCGGGCACCACACACACCAGCGCCAACACAAGAATTTCCAGCACCAGCCAACCCTGAACTTGCATGGGCGACACACCAAAACGCTGCAAAAGGGCAAAACTGTCACGGCGCTGCGCTAATCCCAGCAGGTAAACACTGCGCAACAGCAGAGCGGTGATCAGCAATACCAGCACCCCCAGCGCTTCAAGATTGAGCAGAAAACTGGCCCCGAGCTCGCCGGTGTCCGGGCTGGCTGAAAAGGTCGTCAGATCGTAATCAGGCGGCAGCTCAGCGGCTTTCGTGGTGTCAGACACCAGCAAATACAACCGGCTTTCGCGGGCACGGGTACCGGCAGCAAAGTGAACATCCACAAACGGCTTGCCATCCAGCGGCTGATCCACCGCCTGGGATGCATCGGCCCCGAAACAGTGGGCAGCCAATGGGTCGATTCCCACAAGGCGATTACCACTCTCTTCTGGGGTCACCTCCAGCCAGGGCATGACACAGACGCCGGCAAGCCGAAGTGAAACGAAGTCTTCAACTGCCAGAGCCTGGCCGTCGTCCCGCACCACTTGCTGGCGCTCCGCCACAGCACTCTCACTTTGAGCCAGGCTCACACGGGCTTGGCTGGTAAGATGGCTAACGCCCGTCCACAGCATGGTAGCGAGAAGAATCATGACCGCGAGAGCAAGCAGTTGCAGAGGATGACGTCGGTAGTGGCTGAGTAGAGCCTTAGGCATGAAGAGAGAAGGGTAAGGAGGCAAGAGGCGAGACAGAGAGCCGTTCATACGTCGCTCTGGTGGCCGAGATCCAGGTGCTGCTGGCAACCGGCGGCCAGCTCTGCATCGTGGGTGGCCAGAATCAGGCCGCAGCCGTGGCGGGCCTGTAGATCAAACAAGACCCTGGTAACCTCATCAGCCGTATGTCGATCAAGGCTTCCGGTGGGCTCGTCCGCCAGAATCAGAGCGGGCTCCATGGCAAACACCATGGCCAGAGCTGCCCGCTGACGCTGGCCACCGGATACCTGATCCGGATAGCGCCGGGCCAGTTCACCGATATCCAAGCGAGTTAGCCAATCTTCACTGTTTGCCGGATCACGGCCAGCAAGCTGGGCCCGCAGCCGCACATTATCCAGCAGCGTCAGGGCGGGCATCAGGTTCGCCTCCTGAAACACCACGCCAATATGCCGCCGGCGCAACGCCGACCAGCCTGCTGCCTTTCGCCGTGCTGTGGCACCATCAGCATCAAAAACCTGATCACGCAGCGCGATCGTGCCGGCATCCGGCAGTTCCAAGCCACACAGCAGATTCAACAGAGTGCTTTTGCCGGAACCGGAGCGGCCAGTCAGTGCTAACGACTGGCCTTGGCCGAGGGTAAACGACAGCGCTTCGACAACCGATACGGTTTCGTTGCCACTGGCGAAATGTTTGCTCAGGCCCCGAACAACCAGCAAGGGTTCAGTCATAATCTCGCCCCATCTTTTCGCCGGTGGTCATGCGTGTGCCCTCAAAAATACTGCCTTGGAGCATTATACGTTTGTTTTCAGAAGTTCATGCCAACCTGCTGGCCAAAAAAACCCCGTGCAGGGGAGTTAATCCCGCACGGGGCAGAATGTTACCCACTGGCTATGAGCCGCGGGCAACCGCCATTGCACGGTTTACCACCTGGCCGTCAGTGCCGCTCGCAGCACGCGCCCCGGCTCGTTCACACGCACCGCATCAGGATTGAACGGATCGGTGTTTGCGCGGCTCACGTGAGGCGCCCAGGTGTTATCAAACAGGTTATCCAAAGCCCAGTTGAAGGTGAGGTGTTCCATCAACGGGTGGCTGCCAGACAGGTTGAACACGCCGTATCCCGGTGATTCTCCCGCATCCAGCCCAGATAAGGGGTCGATGCGATCCTGGCGACGGGCCAGTTGCCACTGAGCTTCAATGCTGTGCCCCATGCGTTGCCAGCCCAACGTTTGCACAAACTGCACTGGAGGAATCTGCGCAAGGGCCTGACCATTATCACGGTTCTCACCGCGAACGGAGGCCAAAGTGCTGTTGCTGCTCCATGTGCCGTCGGTCCAGCCGACCATCATTTCAACGCCAAGTAGGCGGGCGTCAATATTTTCATAACGGGTATCCGCCGATGTTTCTTGATAGCGCCGCACAAAGTCATCTACCTGATCAACCCAAACGACCGGCTTCCAGCTCCACTGGTTTTTACTGCCACTCAGGGCCAATTCTGCTTTGTGGTGTTTCTCCGTATCCAGATCGGGGTTGCCAATCCAGCTACCTCCCATGGCGTTCCGGGCGAGATAGCGCTCAGTAACGCTCGGGCTACGCACACTTCGGCTGACGGTAAGGGTTAACGCCTGATTGTGCGGCAAGCGCCATTCACTGGATACAAACCCGCTTACATTATTGTCCTCGGATCCTACATCCGTCGTGCCGTATGCGCTCTGGTAAAGCATGGCTGGAGTCATGCCCATGCTAGCCATCTCGCCAGCTCTGGTGGCATCCATTTCCACACGGTCATATCGAACGCCGGCTCCAACCTTTACGTCTCTGGCAATACGCCGGAAACCCTCAGCAAACATTCCGACACGCTCACGTTCGACTCCCGGCCACATGAGTGACGCAGCCATGGGCATAGGGCCAGTAACGTTAAACAGCGTGGCATCCCAGTCGTTCATCTCCAAGTCTGCACCTACGGCCCAATCGGTTGAGCTATTGGGGCTCTGATCAAGGGTAAAGCGCAGGCCGCGGGTTTGTGTTGTGGAATCCGTCTGCATTTTCATCATACCCACCGGGCGCAGACTGAAGTTGTCCATAATGTGGTCAACATCCGCCTGCCAGGTCAGCAGGCTCCACTCGCCATCAGCGACTGGTGCACCGAACTCCATCCGGTACAGGTCCGTGTCAGTTTTTGGAGCATCCATACCGGAACCTGCGTATTTCACATCGCTTTCTTCCTGGCGGCTGACCATTCCTTTGATGAAAAAGCCATTTTCTGCAGTCCAGGCGGCATCGGCCCGGCCTTCGGCATTTTTATAAGCGCTGCGCACCTTGTTGCCATTGCCATCTTCGTAATCGTTGGCTTCATCGTAGCCGCCAGACAACCGCAACCAAGCTTGCTCGCTACCTACTGCGGCGACGGCATTGACCAGTTTTCCGTTGCCATTGCCTGAGCCACCAATCGTCACTTGGCCGGTCGTTGCGTTGCCATTGAACTGCGGGTCAGCGGTTGTGGCTATCACCTGCCCACCAGCAACAGGGCCCCAGCGTAAGGTGCGGTTATTGGTTCGTACTTCCAGAGCCGGTGCCAAGGCGCTGCTCAGGCGGCTGGTTGGCGGGTCCATCCGGCTGGGACAAGCTCCTTCCACCCGAATGCCATCCAGCAGTAGATCCACTCTTTCCTGGCTTTGCCCTCGCACCACGGGATCCAGGCCACGCCCTCCCATTCGGGAGAGAGATACGGAAGGGTCGGATGCCAACCGATTTATCGGCTCACTTGCCAATACCGCATGGGCGTTACCACTGAGCCGCCCCTCAGTTACCCGAATGACCGCGTTTTCCCCGGCAGCCTGTGCCGACACAAGTGCGGGAACCCCTGCAAAACCAATCATCGCGATCTGTGCATATCTGGCAAACGCTCGTTCCTTCATACTGCTATTTCCCCGTGGGCGGGCCTGTCTGAATCAAAAGGTTGAACGGATGATAAACGGGCTTGCCTCCGCGCGCGTGAGACACAATGCCGCATCCCTCTGGAGGTATCTGCCCAGCCCTCACTGGAGGGCCTCACTTGCCAAACGGGCCGCAATATGGTCAAATCACCGCCCCCTTTTTCCGACGCAGTCTTTTCATTTTCCTGCAATAAGCAAGAACCGAAACAAGGAACACCCTATGACCGCCCGACTTGATGAGAAACTGGAACTTATTTACGAAGACGTTCTGCACCGCAATCCCGGTGAAAACGAGTACCACCAAGCTGTTCACGAGGTTTTAGAAACTCTGGGGCCTGTTCTGGTGAAGTACCCGGAATTTGCTGAGAAAAAAATCATTCAGCGGATCTGCGAGCCCGAACGCCAAATTATTTTCCGGGTGCCCTGGCAGGATGATAGCGGTGAGATCCATATCAACCGTGCCTTCCGCGTGGAATTCAACAGCGCTTTAGGGCCTTACAAAGGCGGCATGCGTTTTCACCCGTCGGTTTACCTGGGCATCATTAAATTCCTGGGCTTCGAACAGATATTCAAGAACGCTCTGACCGGCCTGCCCATCGGTGGCGGTAAAGGTGGCAGCGACTTTGACCCCAAAGGCCGTTCAGACGACGAAATCATGCGCTTTTGTCAAAGCCTGATGACCGAGCTGTATCGCCACATTGGCGAATACACAGACGTGCCAGCCGGTGATATTGGCGTAGGCGGCCGCGAAATTGGCTACCTGTTCGGACAGTACAAGCGCATCACCAACCGCTACGAATCCGGCGTGCTTACCGGCAAAGGCCTTGATTGGGGCGGCAGCCGTGCTCGTACCGAAGCAACTGGCTATGGCACCGTGTTCTTTACCAATGAAATGCTGAAAGCCCGTGGCGACTCGATAGAAGGCAAAAAGATTGTTGTCTCCGGCTCCGGTAACGTGGCCATCTACGCCATTGCCAAAGCCCATGAGCTGGGTGCCACCGTTATTGCTTGCTCCGACTCCAGCGGATTCATCGTGGATGAGAAAGGCATTGATTTGGCCGTGGTCAAGCGCATCAAGGAAGTTGAGCGTCGTCGTATCAGCGCTTACACAGAGTTCCACAAAGACGCAAAATACGTTGAAGGTGGCAGCATCTGGTCTATTCCATGCGACATTGCACTGCCATGCGCTACCCAAAATGAACTGAACGCCAGCGACGCCAAGACTCTGGTTGAAAACGGCTGCATCTCGGTTGCTGAAGGCGCCAACATGCCGACAACTCCAGAAGGTATCGCTATTTTCCAGGACGCTAAAATAATGTATGGCCCTGGCAAAGCAGCCAATGCCGGTGGCGTAGCGACGTCTGCCCTGGAAATGCAGCAAAATGCCAGCCGCGACTCTTGGTCCTTCAACTACACCCAGAAGCGCCTCGAGGACATCATGATCGACATTCACAAGAGCTGCTATGAAACAGCGGCGGAGTTTGGCGCAGAGGGCAACTACGTGCTGGGCGCCAACGTTACAGGCTTCATCAAAGTAGCTCGTGCCATGGCTTCCATGGGCGTTATCTGATTACGGCGGACCCTTGAAAGGCCAGTGGTGGGCCGGAAAAAGTCCCACCACTGCCGGCCCCTCCCTGCTAGAATCCGGGCCATGGAATGGCTCACTCACTCTCAAACCGGTTTTCAACAGGCTGCCCGCTATCTGCTGGGCATGCGACTATCCATCGTGGGCCTTCAGCTCGTGGCCATGGCGGCAGCAGAAACCGTCATTAGTCTCGCCCATCGAGTGGAAGCACTCCTGCTTTGTTTGCTTTACGGCGTTCTCGCCACTCTATGCTGGCTCTGGCTTACCCGCAGGCCACCACGCTCCCCTTCCAGTGTAAGCGCTGGCCTGGTCCTTGATCTGGCCTTAATTGGCGGCTGGTTATTTCTGACAGGTGGATACACCAACCCTCTGGTTTCTTTATTGCTGCTACCCATCGCCGTAGCGATTATTCTGGTTCCGCTGCGCCAGAGCATTGCACTGACCCTTTCAGGAATCGCTGTCTATACAGGGTTGGTTATCTGGCACACACCTATTACCCAAGATCACGGCGATACACATTTGGCTCAGCTGCACTTGGCAGGCATGTGGATTACTTTTGCTATGACAGCAGCTATTTTACTCCTGGTAGTGGGCGCGCTGGCACGGCGAATTCACCAGCAACAGACGCAGTTATCCACGATTCGGGAAACCCGATTGCGGGATGAACAGGTAATTGCACTGGGCCTGTCCGCTGCCTCAGTGGCTCATCGCTTGGGCACGCCTCTAAATACCATGACACTGCTTGTCGATGAAATTCGTTCTGCTTTTCCGGATCCGGCCCTGGCTGGAGACCTACGCGTGATGGAAAAGCAGCTTGCGCTTTGCGGCAAACACCTGCAGCAACTTTCCAGTGCAGCAATACAAGCGAAAACCGCGCAACTTGAAACTCTGCGCGTTGAGGATTGGGCGGCACGACTCAGAGAGTCAGCAACACTGTTGTGGCCGGCTGCGCCTATCGAGTGGTCTGCGGCGGTTCCAGACTGTCAGGTTGCGGTAGATGCCACGTTAGACCAAGCCATTTTGAATCTTCTTGCTAACGCCCTGACCGCCAGCCCCTCCTGGGTAGCCGTAAGCATGCGCTGCGCAGAACACAGTCGGATTGAGATAGTGGTAAAAGATCATGGTGATGGGCTGGACGATGTTTACCAGGCCGCTCTTGGTGAGCACGTTGTGGGCTCAGAAAACGGCTTAGGTGTCGGCCTTTTCCTTTCCAATGCGACGATTCAGCGCTTAGGCGGTACTCTGAAGGCGAGAGTTGACCAGCATGGCACTACCATGATTATTGATTTACCGAGAGCCGAACCAAACAAAGCAGACATCGGGGGTATGAAGTGACCACAAACGAAAGCTGGCTACTGATTGACGATGACGCAGCTTTTCTGGAGATACTTCAACGGGCCTTGACTCGCCGGGGAATATCGGCCACGGGTGCCCACTCCCATGCCACAGCACTCAGCGCCCTTGACGACATTGACTTCACGAAGTGTGTTCTGGACCTGAATCTTGCGGGCGAAAGCGGCCTTCAACTCCTACCTGAACTGCTAGCCCGACAGCCTGACCTGAAGATTCTGGTACTCACGGGCTACGGTAGCATTGCCACAGCGGTTGAAGCCATGCGTCGTGGTGCGATCAATTATCTGTGTAAGCCGGTTACCGTGCACCAACTCATCAGCGGCTTTGAAACCTTGGCAACAGCACCGGAACTGCGCCCGGAGCCGCCATCGGTAGAAGAAATGGAATGGGAGCATATTCAGAGAGTGCTAAATGAACATGAAGGTAACGTATCTGCTACCGCCAGAGCACTGCACATGCATCGGCGCACCTTGCAGCGAAAGCTACAAAAGCACTCCCATTGGCGCAATTAGATAGAGCGCCTTTCACTGGTCGCCAGCGCCACCCGCAATAAAGTGGTTAGTGATAGCGTCGCTGGTCCAGAGTTGTCAGCCGGTCCGGATGAAACACCATCAGACCGGTGACAACAACGCCATTGACAAAACCCTCTGGAAGCATAAACAAAGGAAGGTACCGCAGGTAATCGTGAACCAGCTCTGAAAACTCATACACGCCGCTCAGCCAGAGCATTATGCACATCAGCAAACCTGAGGCAGCCACTGAAATACCTGCCCCGAAAAAGCCACAGAAAAAGATGTAAGCAAAGAAATTACCGAAATTCTGATGCTTTTCCCACAGCATTATAAAGTGGGTAACCAAGGCCGGAACCATAACGGTTATCAATCCATTGGCAGCGAACATGATAACCGGCTCACGACCAGTTACCACGGTAAGCATCAAAGCCAGCAGGCCGGCGAACACAGCCAGGCCCCAGCCCAGTATCAGTGTGGCCGCCGTCATACCAAAAATATGAATGGCCAACCCAGGATAAATACCCGCCCGCATTTGCCAAAGAAAACCAAGCACCACCGCCGCGCCAAAAAAGGAGTGTTGCAGCGGGTTGTCAAAGCGCAGAGCACGCCATCTCACGGCGCGAGCTGCCTGCACCAGAATCACCAGGAACAGTGCAAAAGTTACCAGCCATTGCCCCGTTGATAACAGATTATCGGTCATGCCCATAGTGATCATCACTCGCAGAAACTCAGAACAGATTACATGGTAACTATGTTATCTGCCCCACAGCTAATAACCCAAGCGATCCAAAAGCCGATAGCAAAGCGATGAACCAGTCACACGGGCTCCTCAAGGGGCGCCTTACGATCGGTGAGAGTCTGCCACGCTTCATAGGTGCTGAGAAAAAGCTCACCCCCCAAGTGTGACAGGAACTCCGTACTCTTCAGGCGATCCATAACCGGGCCCTTCACTTCGGAAAGATGCAATCGTACGCCCGCATCCTTCAGGCGCACATTAATGGCCTCCAGGCTCTCCAGCGCCGACGCATCCACCAAATTCACCGCGGGGCATACAAGTACCAGATGCTTCAGCTCCGGCCCATCAATGGCCAAATCCATCACGGTTTCTTCCAAAAACCGGGCGTTAGCAAAATAAAGGCTTTCATCCACTCGCAAAAAAATGACTTTTGGGCACAACTCCACATCGTGTCGAAGCACATTGCGAAAGTGCTCGGTGCCCGGTACCCGGCCAACAACCGCGCTATGGGGCCGGCTTGTGCGATAAAGAAACAACCCTATGGAGAGTGCCACCCCCGCAACAATGCCAGCTTCCACGCTATGTACGAGGGTAAGCACAATGGTTGCCAGCATGGCGCCAAAATCTGTTCGGGAGTATCTCCACGTTCGCCCCAGTGCAGGCAAATCAATCAGCGTAGCCACGGCAACAATAATGGTCGCGGCAAGAGTCGCCTGGGGTAAATAGGCAATGGCCGGCGTTAGACATAATGTGGCAAGTGCAATTCCGACCGCCGTGTATGCCCCGGCGGCCGGGGTTTCTGCCCCAGCATCAAAGTTAACCACCGAGCGGGAAAAACCGCCAGTAACAGGCATACCTCCTGAAAAACCTGAACCCAGGTTAGCGGCGCCCAGACCTATCAGCTCCTGATCCGGGTCAATCCGCTGGCGGCGTTTTGCCGCGAGAGTTTGCCCCACAGACACCGACTCCACAAAACCCACCACACTGATTAACAAAGCGCTAACTGCAAGCTGCTGCCACAGCTCCCAATCCAGCGAGGGCATTGTCAGTTCGGGCAGCCCGGAGGGCACAACACCCACTAAACGAACGCCCTGAGTATCTAACCGCAGCTGCCAGGCGACCAAAGTGGTTACCAGCACTGCCAGAATAGGTGCGGTTTTGGTGATTATGTCCGCCGAGCGAGCGCCAACCCCTGAATGAATCAGTAAGGGTTTCAACTGCTTTCGGGCAAAGGTCAGAAACAGCAAAGCACCGGTACCGATGAACAGAGTCGGAATATTGGCCTCTCCCATCGACTGAATCAACGACTGACCAATCGTCAGAAGGTTCTGCCCAGACGCTTGTATCCCAAAAATATGTTTAAGCTGGCTTGCCGCAATCACAATGCCAGAAGCCGTGATAAAGCCCGAAATAACCGGATGACTGAGAAAATTGGCAAGAAACCCCAGCCGCAAAACCCCCATCACCGTGAGCATAATCCCAGACATAACGGCCAACACAACGGCGCCGGCAACGTACTCCGTAGTGCCAGCCTCAGCCAGCGGTGCCAGAGCAGCCGCAGTCATCAAAGACGCCACAGCTACAGGCCCAACTGAAAGCGTACGACTTGTGCCAAAAATCGCGTAAATCACCAAAGGCAGAATACTGGCGTACAACCCAATTTGCGGCGGCAAACCGGCCAGCAACGCGTAAGCCAACGATTGGGGAATCAGCATCACAGTAACAATAAGCGCGGCCACTAAGTCGCTCGTGGCTTGGCTTCGATCGTACTGCGGTGCCCACTGAAGAACAGGCAAGTAGCGCTTAAGGTTCATTCGGCACTCAGAACAAGTTAACCGGTATTTTCAGATATACCTGGCCGTTCTCCTCTGCCGGAGGCATGTCTCCCGCCCGCATATTTACCTGCACAGATGGCAGAATCAGCCGGGGCATGTCGAGGGTAGCGTCGCGTTCGGTACGCATCTGCACAAACTCATCTTCACTTACGCCTTCGTGCACATGAATATTGGCCGCACGTTGCTCAGCCACAGTTGTCTGGTGGGCATACTCTTCCCGCCCTGGTGCTTTGTAATCATGGCAGAGGAAAATACGGGTTTGTGCGGGCAACGACAGCACCTTGCGGATTGACTGATACAGCACCCGGGCATCGCCACCCGGGAAATCGCAGCGGGCGGTTCCATAATCCGGCATAAACAACGTGTCGCCCACAAACGCCGCATCACCAATAATATACGTTAAACACGCGGGCGTATGGCCAGGGGTGTGCATTACACGGCCCTCAAGGCCACCAATGGCGAAGGTGTCGCCGTCGCGGAAAAGGCGGTCAAACTGGCTGCCATCACGGGCGAAATCTGTGCCGGCATTAAACGCCTTGCCAAAAATCTCCTGAACATCCTGAATATGAACGCCAATAGCGGTTTTGCCACCAAGCTTTTCGTGAAGATAAGGTGCGGCCGAGAGATGATCCGCGTGAACGTGGGTTTCCAGGATCCACTCAACTTTCAGATCATTTGACTGAACGTATTCGATAATCTCACTCGCAGAGCGCACATCGGTGGTGCCTGCTGCGTAGTCAAAATCGAGCACAGAATCGAGAATGGCACAGGCCTGGCTGGCCGGATCACGAACCACATAACTGAACGTATTAGTGGGTTCATCAAAAAAGTGTTGAACCTTCGGATTACTCACGGCATTCACCCCCGTCTGGATAGAGCCCTGCATTTAATTCTAAGGATATACCAAAACGGAATATAAGGTGAAATTCTCTTTCCTTATATGCGCGATACCCCTGATGCATCAACCAGGCAGTCTCGCCCCGCCTGTTTTGCGCTATATAGCCGACGATCTGCCAACTGGATAAGTGGATCAGGCGTGGAGGGAATATTTCCCAGCTCACCTATAGCCGCAATACCCGCGCTGATCGTAAGCGGAACAGAACGGCCTTCAAAAATAAAATCATGATCACGCACCGAGTGGATAATTCGATTCACTGTGCGCCTGACATCTGCCTGGCTTACATCACTGAATGCGACAACAAATTCCTCGCCGCCAAATCGTGCCACCACGTCTGCGTCTCGGGTCTGTTCCAGAAGAAGATTCGCAAATTCACGCAAGCAAAAGTCTCCCCCCAAGTGGCCGATGGAGTCGTTTATATGTTTGAACCGGTCAAGATCGAACATGGCTAATGTGAAACGTTCGCCATAACGACTCGAGCGATTCAACATTTCGTTCAACCTGGGCATCAGGTAACGGCGATTATGCAACGTGGTCAATGGGTCGCTAATGGATTGGTTAAGAAGTTCACTTTCCAGTCGATGGCGCTCCAACGCACCGGAAAGCAGGCCAGAGACAATAATCAGAAGGTCTGCCTGATCTTCACGCCACGAGCGCTGGCGAATAGAGTCGACACCAAAAAATCCGGAAACCACACCATTGACTCGAACCGGCACGCAGAACATGGAGCAGATACCTTGTTGCTCCAGCATGTCTCGCTCGGGGCCTGGCTTCATTTGCTTAAGGTCTTCAACAAAAACAACCCGGTTATGGTTCACCATCTCGGAGATTTTTTCGTGCCACCACTCAAAGCCGTCTATCGAAACATTGTGCTGGCTGTGGATTAGGGCAGAGACACCTGGCGAACACCATTCATGAGTGTTATCCATAAATCGATAGTCTGGTGAGAACGCATACAAGTAGGCCCGATCGACATCAAAAAAACCTCCGATCGCCTTTAATAAATCGCGAATACTGTCATCAATCGCGCCAAAGCCCAGGTTGATGAACTCCGTTGACTGCCGCGCAATCAGCTTTTGAAAATTTGCCTGAAAAGCAGCCTCTGCCTCGTTCTCCCGGAATGTGCGCTCAAGATTTTTGTAATACTGAACATTGTAAATTTGGCCATACCAGACCGTACTCTCATCGGCTTGGCGTTCAGGCTTTGAGTGGGCCTCAAACCACTCAAAGTGCCCCTCTTTAACCCTTAATCGAGCTTGGAAGCGCCAGGGTGTGAGCGCTGCAGAAGATTCCGCAATGCTGGCGTACACGCCAGCGCGATCATCCGGATGAATGGTGGAAAATATCGCATCGGCATTTTCCCGCAACTCAGAAGGATTAAGCCCGAGGATGTCTTGAATCTGATCGCTTACAAACAGGTATCGGTGAGATTCGCCATCGGCACTGAGCCAGTAGGTGGTGAGGATACCGGGAATACCCGAAGCCAGCTTTCGAAAAAGGAAATCAGAATCTATAAATGACTCCATTTTGCCGGACTGCTTTATCATGAACCACCCACTCCCTGACCGTGACGTCGCGCCATCGTAAAAGTGTAGTTCACAGCGAACCACAGAGCCATTCAAACAGGAGGGTACGCGTTTGCCATGCCTCTTCTCGCCCAGGTTTTAGCCAAGTGCTACCATGCCCGACAATATAACTTTTAAATACACACTCAAGTGCCGGCCTACTTGCAGGAGACCACTCAATGAGCGAAGCCGACGAAAACACATCAAGCTCAAACCCGGCAAAAACGATCGCCATTGGCGTCGTTCTGCTTCTTGTTATTCTCGCGATTATCTACGCATTAAGCGACCGGTTAGCACCGTCCTCGTCACGGGGATTTGTTTCTGCCCACGTTGTGCAGGTTGCGCCCCGGGTGTCTGGCGATATTACCGACGTTATGGTTCAGGACGATGCGGTGGTGCAGGCAGGCGACCCGCTCTTCTCTATTGATGCCCGGCCTTTTGAGCTGGCGGTTAAACAGGCAGAAGCCAACCTTGCCAGCACGGTTCAGGGTATAGATGCCTCAGCGGCGTCACTGGTGGCAGCCCAAGCCGGGGTTACGCAAGCCAGAACAAACCTGAATACCGCCCGCACAGACGCCGACCGCACGTTGCGTTTGGAAAAACGCGGCATTGTGCCGGTTGCCCAGGGTGATGCCGCCCGGGCCAAGGTAGCAGATGCGAAAGCACAGCTGCGCACGGCCGAGGCCAACCTGGAAAGCGCCCGTAAGCAACTCGGCCCCAAGGGCGCCGACAACCCCTCTATTCTGGCCGCGCAAGCACAACTGGAAAATGCACAGTACGACCTGGCCTCAACAATGGTTCGTGCGCCTCACTTTGGTGTGGTAACCAACATGACGCTGGCCAAAGGTCAGTTTATCAATGCAGGCAACCCCGCACTGACGTTTATTGACGCCGAGGCCGCCTGGATCACTGTGGATTTGCGAGAAAACCAGCTACAAAATATCGAATCAGGCGACACAGCCCACTTACTGTTTGATGCCGTACCCGGCGCCATTTTTGAAGGCCGCGTACAAAGCGTTGCCTGGGGCATTAACCCTGGTCGCAACGTGCAAGGCGGCCTGGTGGTAAACGAAGCTAATAACCGTTGGTTTGAACCTGCACGGCGCATTCCAGTGAGAATAGAGCTGAAAGGCACACAAGATGACTGGCCACGGCAAGTGCGCGTTGGTGGAAAAGTGCACGCCGTCGTATTTGCCGGTAGCACCGGCAACCCGATTGCCTTAATCGCTCGCGGGTTGCAGCGTGTAAGATCCTGGTTCAGCTACCTGTATTGAGGGGCTTGCCATGTATATAACTCCACGCCCCAGTGTTGCAGACGACCCGCTTTATGCGGTGCGCCTGGGTGTCACAGGTATGTTGGCTTATGCCGCCATACCCCTGATCAACCCGGCACTGCCGCCCATTATTGCGGCTCTTCCCGTCGGGCTGATTGCGGCACAACGCAAAGCGTTTAATCCGGGCAAGGCCATTGCCGGCCCCATCGTTATGATCCTGCTGGTGTATATCATGACGTGGTTTGTGGAAACCCTGCGCCCTATGCCATTGGTTTATGTGGGCGCCATGTGGCTCACTTACTTTGCCGGCTTTCGGATGATTTTGCAGTCTGGTGCCCAGGCCGGCATGCTGATTATTATCGTGGCGGTACTGATGTCCGTGATGGGCATGCATGGCACCGCCACTGTGGAAACCATGCGTGATGGTTTTGTGCAGGCTTCGTTGGTAGGGCTTGTACTGGGGCCGATTGTGTATGCCCTCTTCCCCGCCCGAACCACCGAACAGCATGTGGATGATCCGGCACCCACAGACGGCAATGTCACCCTGGGCGCTGCTATTCGGGCAACGGTGCTCATGGCCCTCACCTTCTGGCTGTATGCAGTCATGGAGCCATCCGACATGATGATGGCGGTCATCGCGGCCATGGTGCTGGTTTTTCCCACCCGTAACGCCGTGTTTTATGAAGCCCACCAGCGTGTGCTCGCAACCTTCTATGGCAGTGCCGTTGGGCTTACCATACTCTGGTTGTTCACCTTTTCTTCACATTTGCCGATACTACTGGGGCTGATCTTCCTCGGCGGCTTGTGGCTGGGCCACCTTATGCTGCACGGAAAACATCCCAGCATGGTGTATCAGTATGCGTTGTCGGTAGCTCTGGCCCTGATTGCCGGTGCCCTGTCCACACAGGATCCTGGCTACGCAACCTTCACGCGCATTGTTCTGACCCTGTCTGGCGCCGGGGCGGCTGCACTGCTGGTTGCCGGGTTAGACGCCCTGACCGGGTGGCGACGCCCGACACCACAAGAAAGCACGGCATGACAGTACAAGAAACCCAACGTGCGTCACGGATCCAGCATGAATGGCAGGCTTTTTGGCTGTCCATTGGCTTTCTTACCCGCATTCCCATGCTGGTGCGCATTGATTACTCCCAACGCCTGATGAATCAGTGCAGCATGTACTTTCCGCTGGTGGGCCTACTGCTCGGCGCGCTCTACGCCGGGCTGTTCGCCTTACTGAATCTGGCATGGAGCCCGCTGATCTGCGTGCTGGTAGTACTGTGTTTCCACCTGTTTATTACCGGCGCTTTTCACGAAGATGGCCTTGCAGACAGTGTGGATGCGTTGGGCGGGGGATATACCGTTGAGAAGCGCCTGGAGATCATGAAAGACAGCCGCATAGGCACCTATGGCACAGTAGCGCTGGTGATGGCGCTGGGCCTGAAAGCTGCGCTGCTGGTCGATGCGAAAAGTATCTGGCTGGCACTGCTGGTGGTGCCCGCAATCAGCCGCTTAACGCCGCTGCTGTTAATGGCCTTTATGCCGTATGTAACCGACCCGGATAAAAGCAAAAGCAAGCCAGTTGCAGAAGCCTTTTCTCGCCAACGCTTGCTGGTCAGCTGCGTGTTTACCGCCCTAATCGCGCTGGTATTCAGCGCTTGGTTGCCGGGGCTTTGGCTTAGCGCCTTAGCGGCTGTAGCCATCGTAGCCTTACTGTGGGGCTGGTATTTACAGCGGCAATTAGGCGGTTACACAGGTGATGCGCTGGGGGCGAGCGTGGTGTTTTGTGAGCTGGTACTGTTGCTGGGGGTTTAGGTTAGTTGATCAGCCGACCAGCCGTGGTAAAACGCCCAAACAAACAATGATCAATGTTTATTCATTTTGGTACACTGTTTCCCGTAGAATAATTTTTCAGGTCTCGTTACTGGAGGGACAGGTATGAAGCTCTCTATAGATCTTAGCCCACAGCAACATCAACACCTTAAAGCAGCCGCTGCGCTGGAAGGAAAAACCATCAAGGCATACGTGCTTGAGAGAGCCTTTTCAGGCATGCCGGACTCTAGCATCCAAGACCTATCCCCACTAGAGAAAGTTCTAAATGCACGAATGACTGCCGCAAGACAAGGAAGCATTTCCAGCAGATCTTTGATGAAACTCTAAAAGAAGCTGGCCATTAGCCTATGCGCAACTACGACCTCACGGATGAGGCAGAAAGCGATCTTCGACAAATTATTCGCCACACGCTGGAAGCCATTGGTAATCAAACTCTCGTTGGAATGACGTTCTCCGATAATCTACCAGCTATTCGCGTAGTGAAATCTCAGCACCACTATATTTTTTACACCCTACAAAACCATCCGCGCGCGCTTGTTCTTGCTTTCTATCATGAGCGCCAGAACTTGGTCGCGCAATTGGAAAAGCGCTTAACTTAGTGTGCCGAAAATGCGCTTATTGAAGGGGTGCGAGCCAACATGAACGAGGAAAAATATGACCGTTAAACGCTGGAAACTGATTATCTCGGGTCGTGTTCAGGGTGTTTCTTATCGCGCTTCAGCAGAAGCTCAGGCCAACGAGCTCGGTATTCTCGGCTACGCCAGAAATCTTGCAGACGGTCGTGTGGAGATTGTTGCTGAAGGTAACGACAATCAACTTGGCGAGCTGGAATCCTGGTGCCGGAAAGGCCCGCCGGCGGCGGCTGTCAACTCAGTTGATGCAGAAGAGCAGGAAGCGACGGGCGAGTTTACCGGCTTCGGAATTCGCCGTTAGATAGTCAGTGCCCCCTGATTGCACAGGGCGTCACTACCGGGTCAGTTATCCTGAGCACAAGACACAATCCGCGATAAATGACTGTAGGGTAATCCGGTTTGCTGATGCCAATGGGTAAACGCGGCCTGCGCCTGCTGCAGCCCTTTTTTGCTGGTTGGCGAGGCGTCCAACAGGCCGGCCCGGCGCAACACGGCCACTACATCATGGGACAAAATAAACCCGTCCCAGCCGACAATGCGCAGAAAATACTGTGCACTATTACCGCCCAGGCGTGAACCATGGCGCTTCAGCCATAACAACAAGCCCGCCTGGTCTTCCGACGGCCACTGGCTCAGAAAGGCACCGAAGCTGCCGTACTCATGCACCGCATCCATGATCATACGGGCGTTTTCCGGCACCGTTCGAATTTTCTGCAGGTTGCGCACAATGCGCTCATCAGCGGCCAGTTTTTCCAGAACCTCTGAAGGTACCTGCTGCCAATAGGCGGGCACAAAACCCTCAAAGGCCGCCTCAAAGCCTGGCCATTTGTTGTCAATCACTCGCCAGACAAACCCGGCTTTGAACACGCAGCGGGTAATTTCTGCAAGGTAGCGATCGTCGCTGCGCTCTAACAACGCGCTCGCAGGCGGCAATTGTGGAAGCAACGCGTTTAATTCGTCCAAACCGCCTTTGCGGGCGATGGCGCGTTCGTGGATATCAGAAAATTTCATAGCCGCTCACTTTGTTAATTTGGCCAGCAGCGCCTCATCATCCAGTGGCGCACCCCAGCCGTTACTGTGCACTAATTCCTCCAATGGCAAACGCGAGCGCCAGCCTTTGGCTTCCAGCTCGGGCTGGTCCGCAAACTCGCTGACGTAGCCAAGGCACAGATAAGCCAGCGGATATACGTTATCCGGCAGGTTGAGGATCTTCGCCAGTTCGCCTTGATCGATGATACTCACCCAGCCTACACCTATACCTTCCGCCCGAGCCGCCAGCCATAAATTCTGTACCGCCAGGCAGGTGCTGAACAAATCCATCTCCACAATGGAATTGCGCCCCAAGACGTGGGTGCCGCCACGGCTGCGATCACAGGTAATGCACAAATTCATCGGGCTTTCGGTAATGCCCTGTAATTTCAGGCTGCGGTAGGTTTGTTGGCGCTCACCGGTATAGTTGTCTGCGGCTTTGGCGTTTTCTTCGTTAAAACTTGCCAGCACTTGCTGGCGTACTTCGGCGCTGTCGATGAGGATAAAATCCCAGGGCTGCATAAAACCCACCGAGGGTGCATGGTGCGCGGCTTTCAAGAGTCTCGCCAGTACGGGTCGGGGTATGGGGTCGGGCAGAAACTGCGAGCGTACGTCGCGGCGCTCGTATATGGCGCGGTAGAGTCCGGCGCGCTCACTGTCGCTAAAGCTGTGATCTGATTTACTCACTGTGCCTGATCTCCTCCAGGTTGATCGCTGTCGGGTTCAGGTTCAGCAGCTCGCGTAGCCATGCAGTATCCAGATGCTGTTCTACCTGATCAGCCAACCGGTCAAGCTGGGCCAAGCGATGTTGCTGATAGTCCACCGCAGAGCCCGATTGGTTTAGCCCAGCCCAATGCAGCAGGGCATCACAAGCGGCGGGCTCGTCAAATATTCCATGCACATAGGTTCCGGCGACTTGGCCGTCGGTGCTCATTGCGCCTTCGCTACTGCCTTTCATACAGCCCAGTGGCTGCGCCAGAGCCGCTCCCTCACTCACGCCGTTATGCATTTCATAACCGCTGAAAACCACACCGTCACTGCCAGACATATCCGCTTGAAAGGTGAGTGTGCCACTTACATTCCTCAGCTGTTTACCGGCAACCATGGTGGTGGTCATTTCCAACAAACCCAAGCCGTTTGTAGAACCGGCACCGCCTTCCAGTCCATTCGGGTCATCCACCTGCTCGCCCAACATTTGAAAGCCACCACAAATACCAAATACCTTGCCGCCGTAGCGCAGATGTTTCCGGATGGCTTTTGGCCAGCCCTGACTGTGCAGAAAGGCCAGATCCGTGCGGGTACTTTTACTGCCGGGAAGTATGATTAAATCCGCCGAAGGAATGGTCTGATCCGGCCCGATGAACTGTAGGTTTACACTTGGGTGCAGGCGCAAAGGATCAAAATCATTGTGGTTACTGATGCGGGGTAAAACGGGAACAATCACGTTGAGGGCACCGGCCTCGCTGGTGCCAGAGGTGCCGATGCTGTCTTCAGAATCCACAATCAGGCCATGAAGGTAGGGCAACACGCCAAGTACCGGCTTGCCCGTGCGCTCGGTTAGCCAGTCCAGGCCCGGCTCCAACAGGCTGATGTCGCCACGAAAGCGGTTGATGATAAAGCCTTTTGTGCGCTGCTGTTCGCTCCCGGAGAGCAGCGCCAGCGTGCCCACCAGCTGGGCAAACACGCCACCCCGGTCGATGTCGCCCACCAGCAATACCGGGCAATCCGCCGCTTCGGCAAAACCCATGTTGGCGATGTCGTTGGCCCGCAGGTTCACCTCGGCCGGGCTGCCGGCACCCTCGGCAATGATCACATCGTAGCGCTCACTGAGCGAACGCCAGGCCTCCATGACGGCCTTCATCGCCTCCGCTTTGTAGGCGTGGTAGTCCAGCGCCTCCATGTTGCCGTGTACCTGGCCGCGCAGAATCACCTGGGCGCCGCAGTCGCTTTGCGGTTTCAGCAGCACCGGGTTCATGTCGCTGTGGGGCTCGAGGCCGCAGGCCAGGGCTTGCAACGCCGTGGAGCGGCCGATTTCACCACCATCCACCGTAACGGCACTGTTCAGGGCCATGTTCTGGGGTTTGAATGGCGCTACTGACACGCCCTGGCGCGCCAGCCAACGACACAGGGCTGCGACAACAGTGGTTTTACCGGCATCGGAGGTGGTGCCCTGAATCATCAGTGTGGTCATTTACAGCTCAACACCCTTCTGAGCCTTGATGCCCTGATCCTTGAACGCGTGTTTCACCGCACCCATTTCGGTAACGGTATCTGCAATATCAATCAGCTCTTGCGGGGCATTCCGGCCGGTAACCACCACATGTTGCATCTCGGGGCGGCCCTGCAAATCGTCCAGTACCCGGTCCAGATCTATGTAGTCGTACTTCAGCGCAATGTTCAGCTCATCCAGCAGAATCAGGTCGTAGCTTTCATCTTTCAGCATGCCGGCTACTATGTCCCAGGCGGCGTTGGCCGATGCCACATCCTGCTCCCGATTCTGGGTTTCCCAGGTATAGCCCTGACCCATTACGTGATAGTCCACATTGGGCAAATCCCGGAAGAAGGCTTCTTCGCCGGTGCTGAATGCCCCTTTGATAAACTGCACAATACCAACCTTCATCCCGTGGCCAAGGGCTCGGGCGACCATGCCAAAGCCAGAGCTGCTTTTGCCTTTGCCTGGGCCAGTCAGCACCAGCAATATGCCCTGCTCTTTCTGGGCATTGGCGATGCGCTCCTGCATGATTTTCTGTTTTGCGGCCATGCGCTTGGCGTGGCGTTCCGGGTCTTTTGCGCGTTCCTTCATGATGTACCCTCCTCGTCATTATGGAATATCAGCGGCTGGCCCTTGAAAATAGCGGCAACAACGCCCGGTGCTGATGGAAAATAGCTATAAAACAGGCTGGCGACCAAGCCTTTGTCACCGAACACCAACTCACTTCCGGTGCCTGCCTGTTTTTTTGTGTGGGCCACGGCCTCCCATTGTGTGCCAAGAGTAAACCGATGGAATGTATGGCCTCGCAGTTCACCCTGTGTTGTCGCAAGGCTGTGCATACCGATGCCCTGAAGGCGCTTGGCAATAGCTGCCTGCCCCGGCACGATCCCGAATAGCGGGTGGGTTATGCCGTCTTTATCCGTAAATTCCTCCATGCAGGCGATTAAGCCACCACACTCCGCAAGTATTGGCTTGCCGGAATTATGAAACGCTTTGATAGCTTTCCCCATAGACTCATTCCCTGCAAGAGTACCTCCGTGAAGATCGGGATAACCACCTGGAAGCCACAGGGCGTCGGCTGATGGTATCTCTGCATCTTCGAGGGGCGAGAAATAGTGCAGTTCGGCGCCCATAACACGAAGCAACTCCGTGTTTGCACGGTAAATAAAGCTGAAGGCAGCATCCCGGGCAATTGCAATGCGCACTCCGGACAGCAATGCTTCCGGCCTGACCGGCTCGGCCGCCCTGACAGGTACCGTCTTCGGTAGCTCTTCAAGGCCTGAAGCCTTGAGGACTTCGGCGGCTTTATCCAGCTGTTGGTCAAGATTCTCCAACTCTGCCGGCTGAACCAGCCCCAGATGCCTATCAGGAATGCTCATTGCCTCATCACGGGGAATGGCTCCCAGCAAACTGATACCATCAGGCAACCCGTCCCGCAGCATGTCGCCGTGGCGCGGGCTACCAATTTTGTTCGCAACAACTTGATATACAGCGAGCCCGGGATCAAAGTTAGCCAACCCCAGGGCGACAGCACCAAAGGTTTGTGCCATGCCTCCGGCGTCAATCACCGGCAACGCCGGAATACCCATCAGCTTGGCCAGATCGGCGCTTGATGGATCGCCGTCGAACAATCCCATCGCACCTTCAATCAGAACAAGGTCGGCCGTTTTCGCAGCCTCTGCCAATCGCCACCGACACTCACCTTCGCCGGTCATCCAGGGGTGGAGCTGGTAAACAGGGTTCCCCGAGGCAACCTCCAGCACCATCGGATCCAGATAGTCCGGGCCATGTTTGAACACTCGAACCTCACGCCCGGCATTGCGGTGCAAGCGTGCCAGTGCTGCCGTCACCATGGATTTCCCCTGCCCGGAGGCGGGAGCGGTAATCATCACTGCCGGTACAGCTAAACTCATCCATTCACCTATTTCATAAATTGAGTCAGGAGGATACAGGCACAAACACGGGTGCGCCGTCGATCTCTACAGTGGCCAGTTTCTGGTTATACAGTCTCTCGAGTGCCGAAGGCTGCAACATGGATTCCGCTGGTCCCCAGCAGGCATCGCCATTGGTATATAACAGCAAAACATGGCTACACCAGCGTGCGGCCAGGTTCAGATCATGCAGGCACATGAATACTGTTTTTCCTGCGTCTGCCTGACCCCGCAGAATATTCATCACTCTGACCTGATGGTGCAAGTCCAGATGGTTGGTGGGCTCATCCAGCAACAATACGTCCGGGTTTTGAGTCATCAGCGTTGCTATCGCAACACGCTGTCGCTCACCGCCAGACAGTGTGTTAAGCAGCCGGTCAGACAAATGGTCAACATCCAAAGCGGCCAAAGCATGTTGTGCACGATCCAGGTCTTCACCCTGCTCACTTTCCCAGGCTGACAGCCAGGGATGACGCCCAATCAGAGCGGTTTCTATAACCGTTGCCGGAAAACTGTCCTGTCGCTCCTGGAACACCAGCCCCAGATGCCTGGCTATATCACGACGCTTCAGCTTTGTTAGCGATGTCGCATTGAGCATTACCTGACCGCTACGAGGGGGCAGTAAACCGGCGAGCGTATGAAGTAACGTGGTTTTGCCCGCACCGTTGGGGCCAAGCACTCCCCAGGTCTGGCCTGGCTCAATGTCCATGTTCAAAGCATAACTATCAGGCCTTCCCGGCACGTTAATAATCACATCACGAGCATGCAGCGTACTCATCAGCGGCTCCTGTGCAGCAGGTACAGGAACGTGGGAACGCCCAGCAACGCTGTAATCACGCCAACCGGCAATTGTTCAGGTGCAATCACGGTGCGCGCCAGCGTGTCCGCCAGCACCAGCAAGGTGCCACCAGCCAGGGCACAGGCTGGCAGGATAATGCGCTGATCATTCCCCAGCACAAGCCGAAGCATATGGGGCACAATAAGGCCCACAAACCCGATGCTGCCAGCTGTGGTAACAGCCGTGGCCGTGAGCAAGCTGGCGAGAAGATAAATGGTCCATTCCAGAGGCCGAACAGATACGCCAAGGGCGGCTGCCTGCATAGGCCCACGCGCGAGCACATTCAGATTGCGGGCAAGGGGCAGAATTGCCACCAGGGATAAGGCCAGAACGATCAGCGGCGGCCAGGGTGTGCGGGCGTAAGAGACATCGCCCATTAACCAGTACAGCATACCGGGAAGCTTGTACGAAGGAGTCACTGCCAACATGAGCGTAATTACCGCACCCCAGCCGGCGGCAACTACCACACCCGTCAACACAAGACGCGATGGCGTCCAGCTGCCCGTGCCATGGGCAAGACCGAATACCAGAACAGTAGCCAACATTGCGCCGGCAAACGCAGAGCCTGATATCAGTAACGTCCCCAGGCCAGTCAGCATGGCCAGCAGTGCCCCAACGGCAGCGCCGCCGGACAGCCCTAGCACGTAAGGATCGGCCAGTGGGTTGCGGAGCAACACTTGCATAAGGGCGCCCGCAACTGCCAAGAGACCGCCGGTGGCAAATGCCGCCAGAGTACGGGGCAAACGCAGGTCCCACAGAAGAGTTCGATGCAGTGCACTGCCTTCGCCCTGAATAACGTCCAATAGCCCACGGGGGGGAATCGTCACACTGCCCAATGCCAGTGCCAGCAACACAGCGGCCAAAGACACCACAACAAGACAAAGCAGAGAGCGGGTCATCAATTGCGAATCCGCAGGTTCTTATTCAAACCATCAACGTTCACGGGCGATATCCAGCTTTTGGCAGATTGAATTGCTGGCTTCGAGCAGCCTTGGCGTGGGCCTCGAAATGGGGGACGCAGGGACAAAGAACAGGTTGCCTCTGGCAACTGCGGTCATCCCGGAATAGTCCTTCCAGTGATCGAGTTCGTCGTCGCTAGCGCCCTCTACACTTCCGGTCAAAATGACATGAGGGTCTGCCTGCAGCACAACTTCCGCACTGATCCTGGGCACAAGTCGAGGCATATCACCAAATACGTTTACGCCACCGCATAGCTGCAATACCTTGCCGATCAAATGCTCGTTGTTGATGGTCATCAACGGTGTTTCCCACACCTGATAGAAAACCGGGATGGGCACAGCATTACGGTACTGCTCAGAGACCGCGGCTATGCCCACGCGGAAGCGTTCAGCTTCCGCAAACCCTTCCTGTTCCGTGCCTGCGAGTACAGAGAGCCGCTCAATAGCACTCGAAACGCCCTCGAAATCACGAGGCTCGATGGCAAACATAGGAATGCCCAGTTCTTTTAACATTTCTATCTGTGCGGGCGGATTTCCAGTTATCCATGTGATCACTAAATCCGGCTCTAAGGCGAGCAATGCCTCTAAATCTATTCGGGTATGGTTACCGACCAGAGGCAACTTACGTGCAGCAGGCGGATAGTCGCTGTGATTAACGACAGCGACCACCTTGTCACCAGCACCCGCAGCAAACATAAGCTCAGTGGCACCGGGGGACAGCGCAATGATTCTATTAGCAACCTGCTTCAAACATACTTCTTTCTGCCGGTCATCCTGGGCACAGGGGGCGGCTTCCACCCCCATGTTGAACAACGTTAGAGAAAAAAATATCAACAGCGTCAAAATGCTCATGTTGCCGATTTTTGTACTCGCATGATGTCTTGGGCTGCGCAAGTTAACTACCATGTTTATTACTGAGTGAAGTCATATTTTACAGACAGAAATACAGTACGACCTTCGCTAATATAATCTCCAGCTTTACGCTTCAACGTTGCATATTGCTTGTCTGCCAGATTACCTATCGTGAGCGACGCCAGCCAGCCAGGGGCTACTACCTTTTGAGCTCGAAGATCCCAGGTACCGAAACCAGCAATACGCTTGCGCCCGATATTATAAAGCTCATCCTCACGGTCGCCTTCTGCACGGAAAGTGGTTCCGACCCTCCAGGTACCTAGTTCCTTGTCTAAGTCTAAGCGAAACGTTTTGTCAGCTCTGCGAATCAATGGCTGCTGAGTTGTGCTATCTTCGTAATCGCCAATACTGGCCGTTGCCTTCAAACTCCAGCCATTTTCTTTCCAGCCACTGCTAAATTCCGCACCGCGTAAACGAGCCTCGGGCACACTGCCCGCAGAATCTTTAGACGGTAATGAAAGATCTTCAACGTCTGATTGGAACAACGCAACGTCCCAAAACCAACTTACATAGCGGCCTTCGATACCAAGCTCATAGCTTATTGCTTCTTCAGGTTGAAGGGTGGGATCGCCAAAGTTTGGGTAATACAAAGAGTTAAATGAAGGCGCTTTAAACGATGTGCCAACACTAGCGCGTACCCGATGGCTTCTATCGATTGCGTAACCAACACCGGCACCCCAGGTTTCCTCAGTGCCAAATGCTTCGTTATCGTCACTACGCAGGCTCAAGTGAAAGTCTAAAGCATCGAAATTCAATAATGCCTGGCCAAAGAAAGCACTATTAGAGCGGCTACTCTCATCGTAATTAACCGTGCTTTCAACGCTGTCTACGCTGTATTCTGCACCAAATACGAATTCATGAGTCCCAACAGTTAACCAATTTTCTAAACGAGAATTTCGAGTTCGAGTGTTAAAGACACTAATAGTGGTGCCATCGGCGCTGTTAAAGTTTTCTGATTCATCTCGTGCATCAGAAAGCTGCAAAGATGTCCGCAAGTTTTGCGTAACTGGAATATCAAGTTTTACCCCAGCTACCTGAAAAACAAAATCTGCGTCTTTATCGAGTATCGAGCCAGACCCCTCGTACTCGCTATTCCCCTGAGCGTTTAGGAATGTAAATCCGGCACGCACTCCATTATCAAACTCATGACTACCACTCGCTACACCAGAGGTGCGATCGTAACCCCGATCACTCCCTCCACGAACAATAGCAGTGCCATCAGTCTGGAACCGGTTCACGCCCAAACTAAGTTTTGATGAGTCATCTGAGAACGCCACCCCGCCCCCAAATTGCTGGCTATCATAATTACCCGCACCAGCCTCAAGCCAACCACTTTTGCCTTTGCTTTGGGGCAAAGTAAAAGCCTGTATGACACCTCCGGTTGCATCTGCACCGTATAAGCTACTACGGCTTCCTCGAACTATTTCAACACGATTAACCAACTGAGGTGGAAGGTGCTGCCAAGCGACACCACCCGATGTGGCCGACCGAAGTTGGATGCCATCAACCAAAAGTACAGATGCATCAGAGGAGTGCCCACGCATATAGACACTCGTTGCTTTACCAAAACCACCATTACTCGTAACACTGACTCCCGGCTGCGATTCGATGAGTTCACGAAACTCTTTAGGCTGCTGATAGCGAATATCATCTTCTTCGATGACAGTAACGGACGTCAGGCTCTCGCCCACCGTTTTAGGCCCAAGCGTTGCAGTGACAACAATCGGATCCAATTGCGAAACCTCATTTTCCTGGGCGATGGCGAAGGACAGAGGTGTAAGCGAAAAAGGAATCAAAAAACTACTGGCAAGCATTCGGGAAACATTCATAAAACGCACTCAAAGACGCACCACGCGCACCCGCATGGCTGATTATTGGTGCTGCAAAGAGAGGCGAGGTCCGGCAATAAGCCAGGGCATAGAGCTAAAAAGGTGGGGAAATTCCGTAAGACAGGCCGGTGTTTACCCACCGCAACTGCCCTCCGCAGCGTTCGGTGTGTTTACAGGCCGGTCTCCGGACTTGTGAGTGTCATGTCGATCAGCGTAAGCCTTCCCATGCTAGCGCACAGTGGCATCTTTCTTCGCCGATCACTCACTTACCGTTGCGGGGGCAGTGCCGGACTTTAACCGGCTTCCCGTTTCACTGTTGTGACGACGATGATTGCGCGACAACAGCACCTACAAACGCGGAGCAAGGCTAACAATGCGTTAATATCTGGTCAATGACTAATCACAAGTCTTTTCAGCCAACGCCCCTTCAAGCCTTCGCCACTGGCTCCCATCTGCTGCCAACCCAAACCGCAGCATCCCCGGCTGCTCAAACACCCTGACCAATACCCCCTGCTCAGCCAACTGATCTGCCAGCGCTTGTGGATTGTCAGCACGAACTGTCTGAAATAACGCGCTGCCACCCAACAATTCAAACCCGGCTACCTCCAGTACCTCCCGCAGCCTGCTCGCACTTTGGCGAAGGCGCACACGGGCGTGAAGTTGCCAACCCTTATCACTTAATGCCTGCGCCATCACAAAACGAGCCGGTCCGCCAAGCGGCCAGGGGCCAAGCACTGTTTTTAAAGCGTCAGCCACGGCAGGATCCGCCAGCACAGCGCCAGCACGTACCCCTGCCAAACCGAAAAACTTTCCCAGCGAGCGCAGAACGATCAACCCCGGCCGGCCGGCATGAGGGCACAGGCTGAATACTGGCGTAGCGTCCATAAACGCCTCATCAACAACCAGCCAGCCGCCACGTTTTTGCAGCCGGCGATGCCAACGCAACAGAGTGGAGGGCGGAATTATCTCTCCGGTGGGGTTATTGGGATTAATCCAAACCAGCACGTCCAGATGATCCAGCCAGCGATCATCGCAACCGGAAGTACCGCAGCGGGTTTGCTCAGGCTCTATGGGAACAACGGTGTGGCCTGCGTTTCGCCAACTGTGCCCGTGCTCACGGTAACCCGGCACGGGAATACCGACACGGCAGGACTTGCGTAATGTCGGCAAGGCCATAATAGCGGCCTGACTGCCGGGCACAGGAACACAAGCTGCCGGGGGCGGTGCATCTGACCACTGGCGAATAATTTGTTCCAGCCCGTCATCGGCTTCTGGCAGCCTTTGCCATAGCTCTGAGGGTATCTCTGGCACCGGCCAGCCAACCGGGTTAATGCCGGTGGACAGGTCAAGCCATTCGGCACGGGGAATACCCCAGCGCTCTGCGGCCCGGTTCAGCCGCCCTCCGTGTTCCAGCATCATGATGAGCTCACCACCAGACCATAAGAGTTGTAGCCAGCAAAACCACACCCAACCACAGTAAAACCCCGCGCCGCACCAGGCTGATTGCAGCCTCGATACTCGCGGAATTTGCACCCCGGGTATCACCCAGAATTGGCCGTTGTTTAACGCCAGCGGGGTAAGGCGACGGCCCACCCAACCGTACATTTAATGCACCGGCACCCGCCGCCATAACAGGGCCTGCATTGGGGCTGTCCCATTCTGGTGCCTGGTTTCGCCAGCACCACCAGGCCAGTTTGCGGTCGCCAAGCAACAGGTAGGTGAATGCTGTCAGCCGGGCAGGCACCCATCCCATCAGATCGTCCAGTCGTGCGGCGGCCCGGCCGAAATACAGAAACCTCGGGTTACGGTAGCCCCACATGGCATCCAGCGTGTTTATCATTCTGTGCAACACCAACCCCGGAATACCTGCAACCAGAAACCAGAACAGGCTGGCAAATACCGCATCTGCGCCATTCTCTAACATAGACTCGGTTGCCGCAGCAGCCACGCCCTGCCCATCAAGCGCGCTGGCCTGGCGGCTGACAATACAACTGACCTGCTCCCGCGCGCCTTCCAGATCGCCGCTACACAGTGGCTCAGCAACGGCTCGCCCATGTTCTGTCAGCCCACGCAGGGAAATGGCCAGCCAGAGCGCAACTATCTGAGCCAGCACCAATGCCAGTCCACCGAATACTACAGACACCCAAATCGCCAGAATCAGCACTGGCACTGTTACCAAAAGCACCGCTAACCCCCCAATCGACAGGCTTCGGTGTGAATTTTCGGGTGCCGTGTTGAGCCTCCTCTCAATAGCGGCGGCCATTCGCCCAAAGCCGACAACCGGGTGCATTCGGCGCGGCTCGCCCATCAGCTGATCAAGGGCAAGAGCAAGCACACAAACAATGAAGGGAGCGAATAACAACACAGGAGTTTCCGGGCCAGGCAAAAGGTGAAGCCGTCAAGCCTACCTGATTTCGCCCAGTCGGAGTATGATCCCGCCTCATACTGTACTGAACCCAAGCTTCACCCCGTAACCAGGCTTTTTTTACGGCCTGCGGATGTTTAAAGGTATGCGAAATGTCGTTTCCCAGTAGTTGGACTGTCCCTCCCAAACAACCCGATGCCTATTTCTTTGAGCAGGCCAGGCAGCGCCAGAATACGCTGACCAAACCAGCAGGGTCTTTGGGCCGGCTGGAGAATGTTGCCATTCAGTTAGCGGGGCTTCAGGGCACGGACAAACCAACGCTGGAGCGCACCCATATCAGCGTATTTGTGGGCGATCACGGTATTTGCGAAGAAGGGATTTCGGCGTACCCACAGGCGGTTACCGCCCAGATGATTGCCAACTTTGCCAATGGTGGCGCGGCCATCAGTGTGCTGGCCAAATCACTGGGTGCGG
>JAKDUK010000147.1 GCA_030457765.1 Marinobacter sp.
CCCCGGGGCGTCCACCCCTCTACTGCAGCAAGCCGCTTCAAATGATCCAGCCCCAGACCTTTACGCCTGGGTGAAACCAGAACACCATCCACATACTCTACTACCGGCTGACTGTAATGCATCGCATCAGCAATGCTTTCGGGATGGGTCCACTTGGGGTTATCCGGGTATTTGAAATCTATCTTGTCCTGCGCCAGCGCGGGTACCAGATCGGCCACTGGAAGCGGCTCATACACAAAATCAATACCGGCATGCTCCGCAAACAAATCCAGCACGTCGCGAGCAAAACCGCTGTATTGCCCCTGCTCATCAAAACCAAAGTGAGGCATGAAGTTATCTTTCTCTACGCCAACCGTATAGGTTTGCGCAGCAGCATAGGATGAAAAAAGTAAAGCGATGCAAGTGAGTATTCGCTTCATTGGTTGCTCCTGAATAGCAGTCGATAAATCTACGCCATGGTAGCGCTGTATAAGTGAAAAACCTGGTGGTGCTCAACTCTCACGGTCAAGACGGAACGCCTTCATTTGGGCCTCAAGTTTCTCGGCCATGGCCCGCAACTCTTCAACCCCACTGCTAGCCGCCACCATGTCTTCAGCTGAGCGCGCGCTCAAACTGGAAATAGTCTGCACGTTGGCACTGATATCTTCGCTAACCGCGCTTTGTTCTTCGTTCGCGGCCGCCACCTGGTGACCCATTTCCACAATCCGGTCAACGCTTTCAACAATTCCTTCCAGGGCTTCACCCATGCTCTCGGATGTGCGGGTAGTTTCCTCTGTTGCCTTTTCGCTGGCCGCCATTGACTCAACTGCCCGCTCCGACCCGTCTTGAAGTCGTTCAATAATGCTTCGGATTTGCTGGGTAGAGGTTTGCGTCTTCTGCGCAAGGCTACGCACTTCATCGGCGACCACGGAGAAGCCCCGCCCATGCTCCCCGGCGCGCGCAGCTTCTATTGCCGCGTTTAAAGCCAGCAGGTTGGTTTGGTCTGATATGGCATTGATTACATCAATCACCTGCCCGATGTCCTGCACTTCCACCGCCAGTTTTTGAATGGCAGAAGCCGATTCACGGATATCGTTTGCCATGCCTCCTACCTGGGTTATCGAGCGGGACATGCCTTCGCGAATATCATTTGTAGCCTTGCCAACATATTCCAGCTGGCTTGCGGTCTCCGTCGCGCTTTTGGCCACTTCCTGCACGGTGGCCTCCATTTCGCATACGGCGGTCGCCACAGAATCCGTCAACTCACTGCCTTCTTTGGCGCGGTGAGTGTTTGTGGCCATTGCATCCGATGTTTGTTCAACGAATTGCTTAAGTAAAAGGGAGGTTGCCAGAAGATCTCGAATCATTTCCCGCTGCGATCCCACAAAGCGGTTAAAGCCATCAGCCAACTGACCCAGCTCGTCTTTTCTGTCGATTACCAGTTCCTGGGTTAAATCGCCTCCGCCTTTGGCAATGTCAGACAGCGCGTTGGTAATTCTTGTGATTGGCCGTGTCATGCGGGTAGCTACAAGCGCCACGATGCCCAAAAACACAAGAGCAACAAAACCACCTACAAGCAGCGAGAGGGTGTTGGCTTTACTGACCCCTCCGTATACTTCGGCGTAGGGCACCTCTACAACAACACGCTCATCTGCTATGGATAGGGGTAGGCTGGCGGCGATGTAACGGCTTCCATCACGATCAAACTCGGTCAACTGAAAGGCGGAGCTTGCCATCAATGGCTTGGCTACCGTTGCAGGAA